>NZ_OX458329.1:1477352-2216029 GCF_949769255.1 Mobiluncus massiliensis
AGGAACCCGCACGGCTCGCTCCGTACTGGCAAAGATCTCTTTCACGGCCGCCTCTACGTCTAGCGGTGGTTCCTCTGAGCCGGAATTATCGTAGACGTAGACGCTGGTCACACCATATTCGGTTTCGAGGCCACAGACCCTTCCGAGACGTGTCATTGTCCGCCCTGCTGTTTGAAGTTCTGGACAAAGCTCAAGGCGTTTACGTTTAAGACGTCCTCGATGTCTTCGATTAACGCATCGAGTTTGTCTTCGGAGATTTTATTCTGCGGAGCAAGTTCGACCTCTTCAACCGATTCGTTCTCGCTGGCGGAGTGGCTTTCTTGAATCTGTTTCGCCATCATTTCCCTTTCTCAAATTGCTCTTTAAAACTCTCACTGGCGTAGTATCCCTCGTCCCAAGAGTAATATTTCAAATCCGCAGGCAATTCTACTCCCAGGGCTTGCAGGACTTCCGCGACGAATTTCCCCTGGTCCTCGCTTTCGGAACCGAGCTTGGCCGTGCAAATCTCCACGGCTTTCTGGACTTCCTGGCGAGTGGGGTGGTGTGGGTCGGGGAACTGAACCCGCACCAACTGTGGCTTTCCGATGTCAACCAAAATCGCCATCCAAGACGCCGCCCAGAGCCGGTCGGGGAAACGCCGCAGCAGCTCGGCGCGTCCTCCGGCGCGGGTTTCCGCCGGCGCTTCCCGAGAGGCCTGTTGGATTTCCTCCAGAGCAAACATCGGCTCGAAACCACCCCTCTCCAGCGCGCGAGCCAGAGACAAGCCCTCATCAACCATGGAAAATCTCAGATCTAACAAGGCCAATCTGGGGTCATCCCAACCGCAGCCCAGTTGGTCCCGCTTACGGTCCAAGAGCGCGAGTTTCGCACACCACTCCACGAGGGCAGTGGATTCGCGCCAGCCTGCCTCGAGGGAGCTCAAGACCCGTTCCCAGTTCTCGATAACCCACTTGGTTTCACTGTCTGCCTGCTGAGATGCCCCAGAGCCAGCCTCAAAACCAACTTCACGAATGAACTCCAGATATCCCTGCTGAATCTCGAGCGCAGTAGCTGCTCCCCCAGCCTTCAAGGGGCAGGCCTGTTGCAATGTGACGTCGCGGGAAAAGGCCTTGATTGCCGCTACCGAATCCGCTAGCGCCCACCTGTCGGCGAGTTCACGAGCCCGTTCGGGGAGGTTCTCGGCCAGACTCAACAGCAGCGCGGCCGTCCCGGTGCGTAACGCGGTGGAATAGGGGAACATCGAAGAATCCGCGGTGATGACGTGGAACCGTCGATAGCGGCGAGTAGCGTGGGGCTCGTCGCGGGTGTTGACGATGGGGCGTTCCCGCGTCGTCATCAGGGAAACTTCGGTTTCGATGAAATCCGCGCGTTGGAAAATCTGGAAACCCGGGGTTTCGCTGTTTTGGCCCAGCCCGAGACGTCCCGTGCCGCAAAAAATCGGGCGAGACACTAAGTACGGAATAAAGAGGTCCACCAAGAGCTGCCATTCCACGCTGCGCTCTACGAGATAGTTTTCGTGCGCGCCCCAAGCCGAACCGTGCGCATCGGTGTTGTTCTTTAGGATTAGAGCTTTCGCTCCGGCCTCGTCAGGGGAAGTACTGTCACGCAGAGCCTGGGCCGCGCGGGTCATGATCTCATCTCCGGCACGGTCGTAGAGCGCGGTTTGGAGAGGCCCGAGACATTCCGGCGCGGAGTATTCGGGGTGACCGTGGTCGACGTAGAGCCTCGCTCCGTTGGGGGCAATAGTGGAGTTGCCGCGGTAGTAGTGTTGACCGAACGCATCGACTTTCGTCACCCAGCGAGTTTTCACGCCGGTCAGGACGGCGCCGAGTTCCTCGTTCGTCCGTGCCTCGGGTGGCAAGTCGTGGTGTTCTTTACCTTCGGCGTCGAGTTCCGGATGCTCTCCCGAATAGTCGAAACGAGTGCCGGCTCCGGGGAGCATACGCCAAGAGACGGCGGCACCTGCCGGATCGGGAACGTGGTTCGTCACCGGCACCCCCGGTGTTTTCGCTTCCTCCAGAGCCCAAGTGCGCCACAAGCGTTGAGCCAAGACTTCCGCCTGTTGCGCGGCCTGAGTTTCAGAATCCCCCGCCTCCGGAGAGGGGCCGGCGGGGAAATCGCTCAAGGCATATTCAGTTTCTATCGACATGATGCGTTTCACGCTCAGCATATGTTTCCTCCTTCGCGCGGTCCCCCGCGGCGCTCTCAATCCTCTTGCATCGGGGTAATGTCCAAAATGGGGTCTAACCGTTTGGAACGCCCCACTATCCGGGCCCATTCTTCGGGGTCTGAAACTCCCGGCAGGTCTTGGTGAGCTGCAGTTTCATTCCGAATCGCGGCCAGCAGGTGTTCGAGACGAATACCCGGCTCGCCGCGAAGCGCTTGTTGAACCGCCCGCGCCTTAGCTTTTTCGACAATCGAAGCCAGCATCGCTCCCGAAACCAGGTCAGAGAGATACCAGGTCTCTTCCTTGCCGGATTTACGAGTCACCCGCAGGATGGCTGTAGCCGCATCGCGAGTAAAGACCTTGTCGATGACCTCATCACGCAAGGCAGCGGTGTTTACTCCCGGCGCATAGGGCAGGTCCTCACGCAGATATTTTCCGAGAATCTCGGTGCAAGCCGCTTTATTGGGCCGCGGGATGCGAATATGCATGTCGAGACGCCCGGGCCGGACAATCGCCGGATCGATGAGGTCCTCGCGGTTGGAAGCGCCGACTATGACCACGTTACGCAGCTCCTCGACCCCATCAATCTCCGCGAGGAGTTGCGGAACTACGGTTGTCTCGACGTCACTCGAGACGCCCGTGCCGCGAGTCCTAAATAGGGCCTCCATCTCATCGAAAAAGACGATGACCGGAACCCCGTTCGCGGATTTTTCGCGGGCGCGGGAAAACACGGCACGCACACGCCGCTCGGTTTCCCCCACGTACTTATCCAGCAGTTCAGGACCTTTAATATTGAGGAAGTGGGCTTTCTTGCCGAGCATCTCGCTCAGCGAGGTGGCGATTGCCTTGGCAATCATGGTCTTACCGACGCCCGGCGGGCCGTAGAGCAAAATGCCCTTGGGGGGCCGCAGCTGATAGCTTTCGTAAAGCTCGGGGTGGGTCATTGGCAGTTCTATGGTTTCCCGAATCAGCGTTAAGACGGATTCGAGTCCCCCAATCTGATCCCAGTTCACGCCCGGATTGTCGTCCAGTTCCAGACCCTCAATCTCAGGTCGCGCCAGATATTCCTGAGCAAGCCCCGAGTGCAAATCCACCAGCAACGTGTCGCCGGGGCGTATCCGAGTGCCGTGGAGCCGGTCACTCAGTCGCAGCAAACGAACGCTATCGTTGTTTACCGTGACGAGGATGCGGTCTGTATCCACGTGTTCCAAGACGACCGCGCTCACGCCGGTATCGGCGGCGGATTCCTTCCCGATGCCAACCATTTTGTCGTTCAGTAGCACGGTGTCCCCAAGTTGGAGTCTCCCCCACGCAATCGTGTCGCCGATAGTGACACGAAAGCGACGTCCCATGACGGAAACATCCACGAGACGTTGTTCCGAATCGACAAGTTTCACGACAGTCCCGTGAGTAAGGGGCGGCTCCTGTAGCCGCTGAATCTCTTTGCGCAGATTCTTCAACTCACTTTGAGCCTGTGTCAGCGCAGAAGACAGCAACGTGTTCTGGTTTTCCAAGCGCTGCGGCTCGCTGGTCTGCCCGCTCGGATTACTCGAAACATGGCTATCCGACATGGTCACCTCCTAGCTGAACCAGTACATAATGACGAGACATCAGCGTCCCTCCTCAAACTCGGGAGATGAGGTCTCCCAGCAAGGAAACACCTCCGCCACGTGAAAGCGGACGGAGATGCCTCCTGGTCTCTGTCAAGTTATAGGGGATTATTCCGTGTTCATCCGTAACTGTTTTGTCACGGGTTGCTTTCGCGGCTCGCAACATCACAATAACGATGAGGCGAAGCGGAGCAGAGCCTATCCATCACTTCAGCTCTTTATCCTTGTATTCCTTCGCGAAGACCATACAGATGAGGGCAAAGGCCGCTACAACACACATATAGTATGCTGGCGAGATGGAATTTCCGGTCGTCTTTATCAGCAGGGTGGAGATGAAACCAACCGTGCCACCAAAAATCGTATTGGCCAGATTGAAAGAAATGGCAAAACCGCTGTATCTCACTTCCGTAGGGAGAGTCTCAGAGAGGAAGGATGAGAGAGTCCCATCATTAAGCGTGAGGCAATAAGCCAGAATTAGCTCAATAATCAGAATAACAGCAAATTTACCAGTATTGAGAATATGGAAAGCCGGCACGGTCAGCATTATGAAGGACACCGAGGCCGCAATCATCAGTTTCTTTCGCCCAAAGCTGTCCGATAGTTTCCCTGATGAGAATATCATCAGCACATAGGCAATCAACGTGATATTGGTGATGACGTTGCTCTCGACCGGACCGAGCTTCACCTCGGTTTCAATGTAAACGGGCAGATACGTGAACACCATGTAGAACCCGATGGCATTGAGAGAGGAAACCCCGAAACAAATCAGCGTCTCTTTGAGGTGCTTGGTGAACAGCAGACGCAGCGGAGAAGACATCTGTTTGCCGGATTCCTTGAGATTATCTAGCATCCGCATATATACATCGGAATCCTCCAGTCGCAGCCGCAGAGCCAGCACCACTACCCCGAGCGGGAAAGCCAGCAGGAACGGAATCCGCCACCCTATAGACTGCATCATCTGCTCCGACATGGTCAGAGTCAGAATCGTCGCCAGGAAAGAACCGCACATGAGTCCGACAGCAGTAGATGCCGGAACCATTGAGCAATAGAAACCTCGACGATTCTTTGGGGCATATTCAGCGATAAAGATGGCCGCTCCGGCGTATTCACCAGACGCGGAGAACCCTTGGGTAAGCCGCAAGAGCAACAGCAACAGCGGTGCGGCTATACCAATGGTGGCGTAACTGGGAATCAATCCGATGAGACTGGTGGAACCAGTCATTACCAAGATTGAAGCCGTCAGGGACCACTTCCGTCCCTTCTTGTCACCCATGTAACCCCAGAAGAATGCCCCTATGGGTCTTGCCAGGAAGGAGAGCGCAAAAACGGCGTAGGTCGCGAGGAGTTTAACGCTGGGATCTCCTTCCGGGAAGAATACCACCGCAATCACCGTGGCAAGGTATGAATAGGAACCGTAGTCCATCCATTCCGCAAAGTTCCCCAAGAAAGATGACGATAGCACACGGCGTACGATGACATCGTCAGCTTCCATTTTTTCAGGTTGGTTGTTGTCTGTCATATCTATCCCTTACTGATTCCTGAACAAAATCCGAATCTGTAGGTATATTTAAGATTACTCAACAACTAGGATGCGGTTGTTTCCAGAATTTCTTCTGGTTGCTCTGCGCCATCTACACGACTCTGTTTCCGGTTCTTCCGGCTCTCGCGCAGCATACTGATGCTCGGGTACATTCCTCCTCCTACTACCAGTATGAAGCCCAGAACCGTGTTAATGGTCAGAGCTTCCCCAAATACCAGCAAACCGGTGAACAGGGCCACGGGAACCTCCCAGTAGGCGATGATGCCGTAATCCGCAGCCGGCAGGTTTCGTCCTGCCACTAACAGGAAGCCCAACGCGATAGGCCCGCAGATAATCCACAGCAGCACCGCACCCACCCAGTTAAAGGGGGTCAGCTGCAAATCCAAAGACCAGCCGGGGACGTGGCCAATCGTGCCGATGAGGTGGAGCATCAGCG
Source organism: Mobiluncus massiliensis (assembly GCF_949769255.1). Lineage (GTDB taxonomy): Bacteria > Actinomycetota > Actinomycetes > Actinomycetales > Actinomycetaceae > Mobiluncus > Mobiluncus massiliensis. The sequence continues at coordinate 1,483,106 of NZ_OX458329.1, forward strand.
CCAAACTGCCGGCAGCAACCGTAGCAGCAATAAAGTTCCATACACCACGGGCAGCCGTGTCCGCGTCTTTGCGGTAGCCATTAAAGAACATAGATGAGCCATAGAAGATACCGGAAAGGAATCCAAATAGGTTGCCCACTCCGGCAAGCGGGAATTCGGGGGTTGAAGCCGACAAGTTAAAATCAACGAAGAACCCACTGTCACCAAAGCCAATGAGCTGGTTGCCGAACAACATCCCCGTAAACACCGCCACCAGACATATGTAGTGGACGAGAGTCATCGGTTCTTTACGGAAAATCCGTGCCAGCACAATGCAGACGACCGGTCCGATGTAGATGAGCAGCACCGCGTTGGCAACGGTGGTGAGCAGAGTCGAAGTCACGTAGCACCCCAGAGAAAGCCCAATCATGACCCCGCCCATGATGATAGCGGGGCTGACTTTCAGTTCTTTCCAAACCTTCACCTTTTTCGTCATTAACACCAAGCAAACGAAAAAGATGATGCCCATAGCCATACGTCCGGTTGCCATGAGAGCACCGACGCTATTGCCTGCGTTTAAGCCTTTAGTGCCATCGAACATATCTGTGCGCGTAGCCCACCGGCTGAACAGCGGGACCAGGCCCATGCCTGTGGCAGAAATAAACATGGCGATGGCGCCCCATTTGGTGTTCATTACATAATTATTTCCAGTACTCATTGCCCTCACGACCTTTGCGAATTTTTGACCCGTGACCCCTCTCCCTTGAGGGGGCTAAATAAATGTCTTGCTGTAGAAAAAGATTGGAATACGCTAATTAGCGTTTATAGTCCCGCTGGGGCTGCGAAAGAACTTTCCGCAGCCCCAGCATGAACTGTCATCGTGTTAATTCAGGATTGAAAACTAACTCGAGTTAGACGAGAGTCGGATCAGCAACCTGATTCGGGAAGTAATCCTCGCAGGTGCCTTCGCGGTAGACGTCTGCGGTCGAGCAGTGCAGGCCGCCGCCGAACGGGTAAGCATCGCGGAACGGAACCGGAATCACGTTCATGCCGAGCTTGTCCATCTGCTCGAGCTGGTTGGTCTCGGAAGCCTCGACGATAACCGTCTTGTGATCCAGGACCAAGCAGTTCATGGACAACCACACGGAGGAGTAGCACAGAGGCGGCGGAGTGGTGTGAGCCGGCTGCGCTGCGTCCACAATCTGCCAATCGTTCGCTTCGAAGATCTTGCGCTGTTCTTCGGGCAGGCGGCGGTGCGGGTTGTTGATGATGAGGCCCGGACGCAGCGGCACGAAGGTCGCGTCGATGTGAATCGGGTAGGGGTCGCCGGGGAAGTTCACAGCGTGTACCCGGAAGTCGGGGTAGTAGCGCTTGAACCATTCCATAGCCTTGCGGTTGGTGGTCAAGCCATGCTGAATGAACAGGTCCTTGCCCAGACGCATCACGTCAGCGGCGTCCCACAGGGGCTCAACTTCAGTGGTGACGAAGTCTTTAGCGGCGGTGCGCTCCAAGCGCTCCTCCAGAGAGATCCTCTCATCGTAGTAGTTGTGCTTGTAGGACTTATCGGTCAAACGAGGACGAGGAGCCTGGGTCCACTTGAACTCCGGATCTTCCTCGAAGTACTGGTTCATCAACGGCCAGTAAGCCAAGTACTCGAAGTAGCGGCAGCGGAAAGAGTTCGCGGCCGACATGATTTCGCTACCGATGGTCAGCAAGATGTCGCGAGGCGGCATACAGGTCATCATGGAATCGTTGCGGAAATCCGGAGTACCAATGGCCTGGTTCCACTGCAGCGGCGTAGGACGGTCGACGATGACACCGTGATCCTCCAGAATCTTCGCCAAGTTATCGAGCTGGGCATTGGCCTTCTCAACGGTTTCCAGCGGGCGCATACCCCACATACCGCGCATTTCGGAATCAACAGGAACCTTTTCAGAGGTTGCCGGTTCCTCCGGGGGAATCATAGAGTTGTCGGCGCGTCCGACAATGACTCGCTTCAAAGGATCAAAATCGTTCCAAGAACTGACGATTTTCGCCATATCAGTCTCCTTATAGTCTGATGCGCTACCTCGCACATCTGCTTGTTTATTGTTTCTGTGTTGTGCGGAGAACCGACCATCTTTGGTCGGTTCTCCGTATCCATCCCGTGCTCCATTCACGGAATGCAAAGCCGGATTGCCAACTTTGGTATCTTCCCCACTAGGCTCCAATGGGGGGTTCTGCAGGGATGCCGAGGCATCTCTCCATCACCTGTTGGTACAAGTGTACAACCTTTTGGTACGAATGTACAGGTTTTTTTAGAAAGAACTTTTTAATTCCTAAAATGCCTGATAAAAGGCGGTTTTTTGGAGTAAAAAACGTGGCGCCCCGGATTCCGAGGCGCCACATTCATCGGCTAATTTTACCGCGCTGGTTTTACCGACCCTTCAAGAAGGCCTTGCCCAGCTGACGGTTCAAGAACGCTATGCAATCCAGCGGGATTTGCTTCGGGCACGCAGCCGCGCACTCGCCGATATTCTGGCAAGCGCCGAAGCCTTCCGCATCATGCTGGTTCAACATCGCCACCACACGCTCGTAGTTCTCGACCTTACCCTGCGGCAGCAAGCCCAGGTGAGTGACCTTGGCCGAAGTGAACAGCATCGCCGAACCATTCGGGCAGGCCGCCACGCAAGCGCCACAGCCGATGCAAACAGCAGCCTCGAAGGCACGGTCCGCATTAGGCTTGGGAACCGGCACCGAGTGCGCCTCGGGAGCAGAACCCGTATTGACCGAGATGTAACCACCGGCTTGGATAATGTGATCCAGCGCTTCACGGCTGACCACCAAGTCGCGCAGAATCGGGAAAGCCCGCGAACGGTACGGCTCTACCGTAATCGTGTCGCCATCCTTGAAAGTGCGCATGTGCAACTGGCAGGTGGTGGTGCGGTTCTTGTGCGGGCCGTGGGGCACGCCGTTGATGACGATACCGCACATCCCGCAGATACCCTCACGACAGTCCGAATCGAAGGCAACTGGTTCCTCACCTTGAGCGAATAGCTGCTCGTTGAGAATATCCAGCATTTCCAAGAAGGAAGCATCCGGGGAAATGTCCGTGAGATGATATTCATGGAGCGCGCCCTTGTCGGACGGGCCCTTTTGACGCCAAACTCGTAATGTAATGTTCACTTGTAACTCCGTTGCTTCAGCTGGATATCTTTGTAAATGAGGTCCTCTTTGTGCAGGATTGGCACAGCCCCTTCGGAGCCGCCATATTGCCAAGCCGCCACGTAAAGGAACTCGTCATCGTGACGCAGCGCTTCGCCTTCCTCCGTTTGGGATTCAGCACGGAAGTGACCACCACAGGATTCCTTGCGGTGCAGGGCATCAATACACATGAGCTCACCGAGTTCCAGGAAGTCCGCCACGCGGCAGGCCTTTTCCAGAGACTGGTTCAGTTCATCGGCGCGTCCGGGAATGCGCAAGTCCTTCCAGAACTCCTCGCGCAGCTCACGAATCTCTGTGATAGCTTCGCGCAAGCCCGCATCGGTACGTTCCATGCCGCACTTTTCCCACATAATGTGGCCCAGGCGCTTGTGGAAAGAATCGACCGACTGAGTGCCTTGAATGGCCATCAAACGATCCACCTTGCTGTTGACACGCTCCAGAGCTTCCTGAACGGCAGGATCATCCTGGCTCAACTTCGGCATAGCGCCGTGAGACAGGTAGTCCGAAATCGTGGCCGGCAACACGAAGTAGCCGTCAGACAAACCTTGCATCAAAGCCGAGGCGCCCAAGCGGTTCGCGCCGTGGTCCGAGAAGTTCGCTTCCCCAGCCACGTACAGGCCTTCGATGTTGCTCATCAGGTCGTAATCGACCCACAAGCCGCCCATCGTGTAGTGCACGGCGGGGTAGATACGCATCGGCACTTCGTAAGGATTGTCTCCGGTAATGCGCTGGTACATATCGAAAAGGTTGCCGTACTTTTCCGAAACCTTATCCCGACCCATGCGCTCTATAGCCTCGCTGAAGTCCAGGTAGACGCCGCGAGCCACGCCGTTAATCTTCGGTCCAACGCCACGGCCTTCGTCACACATGTTCTTGGCCTGACGGGACGCGATATCACGGGGCACCAGGTTGCCGAAGGAGGGGTAGATACGCTCCAGGTAGTAGTCGCGATCTTCCTCGGGGATTTCACGAGGATCCTTGGTGCAGTCCTCCGCTTTCTTCGGTACCCAAATCCGGCCGTCATTACGCAGAGACTCACTCATGAGCGTCAGCTTGGACTGGAAGTTGCCATGCTGCGGAATGCAGGTCGGGTGGATTTGGGTGTAGCAGGGGTTAGCCATGTAAGCGCCGTGCTTGAAAGCCTTCCACGCCGCAGAAACGTTGCAGCCCATCGCGTTGGTGGACAGGAAGAACACGTTACCGTAGCCACCGCTGGCCAAGACCACCGCGTCAGCAATCCACGTTTCAACCTTGCCGGTTGTGAGGTCACGGGTCACGATACCGCGCGCCTTGCCGTCCTTGATGATGAGATCCATCATTTCGTGGCGCTCGTGCGATATGACCGTGCCGGCTTTAACCTGGCGGCTCAGAGCCTGGTAGGCGCCAATCAGCAGCTGCTGACCTGTCTGGCCACGCGCATAAAAGGTTCGCGCCACCTGCACGCCACCAAAGGAACGATTGTCCAATAAACCGCCGTATTCGCGGGCGAAAGGTACGCCTTGGGCGACACATTGGTCAATGATGTCGGCAGAGACTTCCGCCAGACGGTAGACGTTATTTTCCCGGCTACGGTAGTCGCCGCCCTTGACCGTGTCGTAGAACAAGCGAAATACGGAGTCATTGTCGTTGCGGTAGCCCTTCGCGGCGTTGATACCGCCTTGGGCGGCAATCGAGTGGGCTCGGCGTGCCGTGTCTTGATAGAAGAACGCGTCCACGTGGTAGCCAAGCTCGCCTAAGGAGGCAGCCGCAGCGCCCCCGGCCAGACCGGTGCCGACAACAATGATGTGCAACTTGCGTCGGTTAGTGGGGTTCACCAGACCGCCGCGGAACTTGCGGGTAGACCAGCGCTCGGCGATAGGAACATCCATCGGCGCCCTAGTATCGGCGATTTTTTCGCCTTCGGTGTAGTAACCGTCAATCAGTTCAGTCATTATCTTTCCTTACCTTCCCTACGCCAGCATCGGCATTCCGGCGAGAATAGCCACCGGCGGAGCCAGGAACATTGCGAACACCAGCAGGCCAACCAGGCCCGAAATAATCTGAACTGCGTACTGGGTGTTGCGACGCAACCAGCCAATGGTTTGTAGTGCAGACCACACGCCGTGAGCGATGTGCAGGCACAGCGCCCCCACCGCGATGGCGTAAACCAGCACCATCCACCAATTCGAGAACGTCGTAAACATCATGGCGTAGGGATTGCCTTCCATTACGGAGATAATCCCCGGCCCAGCGGCGTCAACGACATTGCCCGCCGGATCCAGAAAGACCTGGTGGGAAGCGTAGGCGGCCGCATCGCCGACCTTGGCAAACTTCATGGTGAAGTGGGAGATGTGAAAAATCAGGAACAGCAACAGGATAATGCCGCCCCACCTGACGGTGCGTCCCGCGTAAGCAGTCGCTAGCGACTTCTTAACCATGTAGCGAGAACCGCGCGCTAGTCCGGCGCGATGCCACAGGGCGATAGCGGAAATAATGTGCACCAGGGCGAAAACTATCAGCAAAACCCTGAGAATCCACAACAGCCCTTCATAGGGCAGTATGGGCATGAGGAATGTGCGCAAATGCAGCGCATAATCGTTGTAAACGGTTGCCCCGAGGAACACCTTTAGGTTCCCGTAGGCATGCAAAATCACGAACCCCACAAAAAACACGCCAGTTATTGCCATGGCTTGTTTGATGATAACGGTGGTCTTGATTGCTTTGTTATCTGTAGTAAGTGTTGTATTGGCCACGAAGTCGAGCCTACAAGATTTTCTGAGCGCGACTTGGCTGAATTGGATTAGGGGTTTCATTTCACTTCCCCGGATAGGGGCTCGAACTGCGGATTTACCTGGTTACTCAGGCCGAAAGTCCCTATTTATCCCGAGGTGTGGGCTCGCGCGTGTCCAACGGGGTCATAATTTTTACGAAACATTGGAGTTAGAAAAACATTTTCACCATGATTAGGCCGTTCTCGGTCGGTTCTCGAAACCAGAATGGCAACCGCGCCCACATCTGGAAACCTTGACTCCCATAGAGAGCTTGGGCTGCCGTGTTACTGGACCGGACCTCCAACACTGCTCCCGCATAGCCCCGGGCTCGTCCGCGGCGCAGGCCGTCTGTCAGCAGCTGCCTGGCGTAGCCTTTTCCCCGCCAAGCCGGTCGAGTCGCCAGTGAGAGAACCCGTATCAGCCTGTCCCCCCGAGCTGTGGAAGTAACCGCTTGGTCACGCTCAGCAGGAGGAAGGTCGCCGACAGGAATGCTCATTTCCCCAAAACCCCACACGGCCCACGCCACGAATTCCTCAGATTCGCTGAAACTCAATCGAAAGCTGATATCTGGCTGCGCCAGCAGGGACGCCAAGGATTCCCGGTCCCACGCGTCAGATGCGAAGCACTCCTGTTCGGCGCGTGCCAGGTCTGCCGCATCCTCAATCGAACCGTCACGGATCATGGTTCACCAGTGAATTCAACGCTAGCTATGGCTTTTGTTGGATATCCGGTCGGCGCAGATACTGCGGCTCGGTACTCAGTGAAGCCAGTTCCCGTTGTCCCTCCGAGTCTCCGTCCGCCCCGTTCACCAGGGAGTTCGCCGCCCTCGCCAGGTCGGCAAAACGTACCTCCACGGTCCGACCCGTGACCTGGGTGGCAGCGTTGCCGACCAGGAAAACCCCCGCCCCGGCAAACCCCACAAAGTCGCGGTCCCACCCTTGGGCGACGCCCTCCAGAAGGGAGGCAGGACCAACCCAATCGGTCCCGCATTGCGTCAAGCGCCCGTCCGCCAAACCGGGTTTGAACAGCCCGGCATAGACTTCGTGGCGGCGGGCATCCATCAGGGACACTATCCACCGCGGCGTCTGCCCCTGAGTCTGAGCTGGACAGTCAGCGCCAGAAAGCACCTGAGCTGCAGCCTGCGCCTGGAGGAGCAGCTCATCCACCCCGACCACCGGGATATCCCAGGCAAAACCTAAGGTCCGAGCCGTGACCAAGCCAACCCGCAGCCCGGTAAACGGGGCAGGTCCTCGCGAAACCACAATTTTTTGCGGTCTGCCGCCTTCTCGAACCACGTCAGTAACCAGGGACGAAAGGGCCTCCACTTGGGCTTTTCCGTCAGGATTCACCTTCACCAGCACATCGCTGGGCTTTTCGGAATTCACCAGGGCAACCCCCGCCCCGGCACAGGTATCGATAAACAGGTAACTCACAGGGACAATCCTAATGCGCTTCGCCCTCAGAACCGTTCACCGCTAAAGTCGGAATCGCGGAAGTCGGGGCAGATGTCGGCACCATAATGAGTTCCGGGTCAGGCAGGGAGAGTACGTCGGCGACATCTTCCGTGCGGGATTGCCAACGGAAAGTCAGCCACACCACCAATAGCGCGACACCGACAATGGCGACAGCGAGGATGACCACCCACACCAAGGTGTTGTTGTTGGTTGGCAGGGTTTCCACAGTCGGCGTGGGGGTGGGACTGACAGTTCCCCACCAGGACTGCACCGCTTCTTGCACCTGCGCCAAAGTCACCTCTCCGACAACGCGGGCACGCGCCGCATTAGATACCGGCAGCAAACGTTCCTCGTTCAACATAAACCAGCCGTGAACGATAGGGTCATAAACGGGACGGCTGGAACGAGCAGAATCAGGCGACGTTGCCAGCAAAGCATGAGCTAAATCAGGCAGCACATAGCTGGCACCGGGAGCCTCCGACCGGACGGGCAAGTGAGAATTTTTCGGTTCCGGGACATACCCGCCTGCAACCAGCGAGTTATTTTCTCGCGAGTTCGAGGTGGGTTCAGGTACCCCCGCGGTAGCTTTCGGAGCCAAAGTCTCTAGGTGCGCTGGCGGAGAAAGGGGATAAAGGTCTTTTTCGTCCGAGGCATAGACCACTACCCCAAGTTCTCGATCATCAATGCTCACCGGGGCGACCCACATGTCAATCGGTGTTACCGCACTGTCTGGATTGTAGGTGCCGCGCAGCATCCGAGCAGACCAAGTCACTACCTGGGTCGGAGTTCCCACCTCAATCGGGGCTTCCGGGGGAATCTTTACACTATCGGGGAGGTATTCCCGCAATGATTGTCCGAAAGCATCGGCCTTGGTGTTAAACCAAACGCGGACATCGTCAGGGAGGTCACCCTTGGCGCTTCGCGGCAACTGTCCCGCCACACCTGGAACACCCCCGGTAACAACCTCGTCCGTGGTATCAGTCGGGCGAGTGGGCCCGGAGGCGGCTTGCCCGACACTGGGCGAAGCGAAACTCATCACCACCGCGCTCAGCAGGACGAGGACCCAGCCCAGAAAGGCCTTACGCCCGCGGCACACCTGAAAAACTTTCGGCATCGGCTTTCCTATCAGCCTATTTACAAATCCGCCCCGGGCTGGCAAGTTTCTGGGGCAACACCGGATTCCACACTCGCATCTGCCTGCGCACGCAAAGCCTCCCATTGCTGCACCAAACCTGACAAATCCCAAGTCCCTTCCAGACTGCGAAAGACAACCTGACAGGTCGTATCTTCGGGCAGGTCCACGATAGTTCCCGTAACGGGAGCATCAGCGCTCTCTGGACGGCACAGGGACAGCTTCAGGCAGTGGGCACTGAGCCCCTCCACCTTGTCAGTACCCCATTCGACCACCACCACCGCGGTCTCTAGCGCCGATTCCAAATCCAGAGTTTCCACATCGTCCCCGCCCGTCAGACGATAGGCATCCACGTGAACCAAGTTCGGTCCCGGCACATCGGGGGATTTCGTGTGACTGCGGGCAATGATGAAGGTCGGAGAGGTAACTCGCTGGTTGACACGCAAACCGGCGCCGATACCTTGGGTCAAAGTGGTTTTTCCAGCGCCCAGCTCACCTTCCAGAATCACCAAATCGCCGGCTTGCAAAAATGGGACCAGGGCTTGGCCCAACAGACGGGTATCGTCAGCAGACCTCGTTTCGACTTCCAGCAAAAGGTTCCCCTCGCGGCTCATCGTTCCTCCTCAGTTATTCAACAGCCCTTACGTTAGCTCGAGGCTCAGCGGTCAGGCTGGTCCTCAACATAAATCCGCGGCACGTTGGGGGAAATACCGGTAATGACTTCATAGTTGATGGTATCGGTCCACTCTGCCCAGTCATCGGCGGTCGGAAGCGAGGGAACTCCTGGGATCCCCCCGAACAAGCGGTCCTTCGCGTCGCCAAAAATAATCGCCAGCTCCCCCGGCTCGACCGGACAAGGAACAGGGATGCCGGAATCGTCCACCGCCGGACCCAAATCAACCACGATTTGATCCATCGGAACCCGCCCGACAATCGGCGCACGCCGGCCTTTAATCCAGGTTTCACCGCGATTCTTTGCCAGGCGATGCAAGCCGTCAGCGTATCCAATCGGCAACAGAGCCAACCAGCGCGGCCCCGGTGCCACCCATTCCCCGCCGTAAGAAACCGCAGCGCCTTTCTCAACCTTTTTAACCTGAACCACGTTCGTTTCTAGTCGCATCACCGGACGTACTCCCAGCTGCCACGATGACGCAATTTCGGGATTCGGACTCAGCCCGTATCCCGAAATTCCTACCCTGACCAGGTCATAGTGGCTCTCGGGGTACCAAATGATTCCGGCGGTGGCGGCGATGTGGCGCAATCTCGGGCGCAAACCCGCCTCTTGAGCAACCCCCCAAGCCCAGTCAAAGGTCCTCAGCTGCGACTTGGTGAAAGTCTCCGCAGCGGCCGTGTCTTCATCCGCGCGCGCCAAATGTGACCAGATGGCACTAACTTCAATGAGCCCGGCACGTTCCCGAGCCCGAGCCAGCTTGCACAGCACCGGAAAGTCTTGATCAGTGGCTCCGGCGCGGCACAGTCCGGTATCAACTTTCAGGTGTACCCGGCAGCGCAGTCCGGCCGCGTCACAGGCACGCGAAACCTGATCCAGCTGGTCCAAAGTAGAGACAGAAATGTCGATTTCCGCTTTCACGACCTGTTGCAAATCCGTTTGCGGGGTGTAGAGCCAAGTGAGGATGCGGGGGCGCGCGGCTGTGGGCAATCCCATCGCGGCGGTCTGATACAGCCGCGAACGCATCATGGCCGAAGTGGGCGTGTCGACCAGATGGTCACGCGCCACGCCTTGCTTATCTAGGTATTTGCGCAGCTGGAAGGCCTCGCTGGCTTTGGCGACGCCCAACCATTCCGCACCGGCACCGAGTGCTGCCAGCGCCATGCGCTCGATACCGTGTCCGTAAGCATTAGCTTTCACGATTGCCATTTGTTGACAGTTCGGGGCAAAACGACGCATCTGGGCGAGATTTTCCTGAAATGCACTGAGATTAACCACAGCGCGTACCGGCCATTGGGGAACATCCACGTTGGTCATAATCTTCCTTTACAAAATTGTTTTCGCACTTCCTAGTTTGTCACGTTTAGGGGGACCGGGATAGTTTATAGCCCCGCCAAAGCCCGGGGAATCGCCTGGATAATGGCGGTGGCACGAGGGGTGGGCGCGGCTAAACGGCCCGCTTCGGCGTGCAGCCAGGCCGCAACAGCCGCCAATTTCCCCAAATCCAAAGATTCTCCGGTGGTTTCGGTACGGGCATTCGCCGCGGCGAAAACATACCCCAAAATTCCCGCCAGCACGTCCCCGGAACCCGCCGTCGCCAAGTCTCGGGTGCCGTGGGTCAGGGAATAAACCTGACCTTCCGGATTGGCAATAGTGGTGGTGGGCCCTTTCAAAAGAACGGTGGCGTGCGTATCCGCAGCAAGCTGTGAGGCCCAGTCATAAGGATTGGCCTCGATGGTTTCTCGAGTGGTCTCCTGACCGAGCTGGGCGGCCAGCGCAGCCGCCTCCCCGGCATGAGGTGTCAGCAGGCAGTTTGCGTCAGGTTGGATTTCCGTCCCAATCAGTCCCAGCGCGCCGGCATCGAGAATCACCAACTCGCGGGCGCCGCGGCCGCGCCAAGCGCTCAACATTTGTTCGCGATGCTGCGGCGAGCCCGCCGCAAAACCGGGACCGATAATGCGGGCTTGGCACCGGCCTTCTCCCAGTACGACTTCCGGGCAAGCCTGTATCACTACCGACTGCACCGAGGGTTCACCGAGGTAGCGCAGGAAAGACTCCCCCGCGTTCAAGGCGGCAGCGGTAACCAAGACTCCCGCTCCGGGATAGCGCGCGGATCCAGCCATTACGCCCAAAACTCCGCGTGAATATTTGTGATCCGCAAAGTGCGGCCAAGGCCACAGTTCGCGCACGTCAGCGCGTTCGATCAGACCGACACCGGGCTGCATTGTCTGCTGGGGCAGTCCGATGTCCTGAACCTGCAGACGGCCTATCGTGAGCGCACCGGGACCGACCAACATTCCAGTTTTCGCCGCCCCCATCGTCACGGTCAAGTCAGCTGACAGCAGTTCATGATTCGGACCCAAATCAGCGCCGCGGTACAAATCCAGGCCCGAGGGATGATCGCAGGCCACCACCAGGGGCACTGACCCCTCCGGCCATTGGCTGAGCAACTCACTGATGCCCCGGACCAGGGATAACGCGGGTTCTCGCAAGGGGGGACGGGCTCCAATCCCGATAATCGCATCAATAATGGCAACCGGTTTCCACGCCTGTAGCGCGTGCAGAGCCTCCCCAACTGTCTCGGGCAGCACACTGGGCCAAAACTCCACCCCGGCTTGCCGCGCGGCCGCCGCACCGCGCTCGTGAATATGTTTCGAGGTCGGCAGGACCGCGACCGGATAGCCGCGCCGCCGCAGATACGCCGCCCCGTACAGGCCATCGCCACCGTTGTTACCCGCTCCGACCAAAACCAAAATACGCCGGCGTCCCCGGGGAACCGATGACACGGTAATGTCTGCCTCAGCTCCGGACAAGGCTCGGTGCGTGTGATGAGCCAGCGCGTAGGCAGCCCGTCGCATCAGCGCGTCCGCGCCTTGCTCTCGGTCAGCCTGCGCGACCAGAGGTTTTTCCGTTTGTGCAATCAAATCCGGCGCATATCCCCAAATCACGATTTCAGCCTAGACGAAAATCGGCACTGAGTCAGAGACTTAGATTGCGCTTGCGGTTTTCAACCGGCAGGAAAACTAGGTAATCTTAAAGCCAGGAAATCCCGATGCCTCTAAAGCGGGGTCACTGTGTTCATGAAAGGTAGCCATGTCAAAAAAGGACAGCCTCCAGCTGTGGCTTCTTTCCACCCCAAAGCGCCTCGTCGCAGGGATGTTTCTCCTGGCTGGCGCGGGGATTGCCCTGGTGCTGGTGACGCTATTTATAGTCGCGCCACAAATTGCCGCTATGCCTAATCAGGATCCCTCTGAGATGAATCGCTCTCAATCTGCCGAAAAGTTTTCATCCGCGCTTCTCGTGGAAGTCACCGGCCCTGATTTCCGTACCAACTCCACTTTGAGAATGAGTCAGGCGGAGTCAGGTCCCGCAGAAAACTCCGATTCGCCCGCGCAGACGGATGACACCACCGCGCAGAATTCAGAAACTCCCGATTTTCACTCGGCAGCGCTCAATCTCGAGGGTGTTCAAGACCTCAAGTATCCCAAATCATTCAACAACGTTTCCGAGGTGACTACCCGGGCCACCCCGAACCGCGCCCAGAAACAGACCCCGACGCCCAACCGTTCCGCTGCAGCGAACCTTAAGAAAGATACCATCGAGTCTGGCGACCCGGTACAGTTCACCGGAATGCAGGCTTTCTTTAAGGATTTACAGGGCGGAAATTTCGGCGCTATGCAGCGCAGTTGCTGGCTGATTACCCCGGAAGTGTTTACCGACCGTTACACGACTCCGCCCGCCCAAAAGGCTCTGTTGCACGCCTTGTCGCAAACCCCGAAAGCTACCGATGAAGGCGTGTCTTGGACAGACTCCAGCGTGGAGGTGCGAGCCAGCTGGAGCCAGTTAGGTGCCCGGTATTCCTGCCCAACGGCAATTTATGGCGGCAAAATGGATTCGGTCACCCCGGAGGACGTGTCTTACCTGCTGGCACGCATTATGGCTCGTTCCAGCTATCCATTCAATGGTGCCGACTCAGAAGAAAACTACCCGACCTTGTGCGAGAAATGGAGCCCTCCGCCAGGCATCACGAAATACACTCCGGAGGCGGCCCGGAAACTGCGCTATAACGAAGAGGGACGCCTGGACGACGACACTTTCAAGACTTTGCAGGATTTACGCTCCGAGTCCATTCACCTTTATGCAGTAAAAAACACCTACCCCATGTATATCCGAGCGGCACACTCGCAGTTAGAAGAACCTTCCGCGTACTTTTTCCGCGACAAGGATGGCAGTTTGTGCTTGGGGTCGGTGGTCAAAAAGTCATGAGGGACAATTTCGGCGCTCCCACCACCGAGTTGATGGAGGAATTCCTGACGGATCCTCACGGCACGCAAGAGAAACTGCGTGATAGTCAGTACGGTTCGGCGATGCGAGAGATTATGGCCGCCCGTCCGCATCAGGTTTCCCCAGGTCTCGAGGAGACCGCCTCGCCTTTCGTCATGTTCACCAGGGAACAGTGGTCGGCTCTGTCGGATCAGACTCCTCTGCCGCTGACCCAGGCTGACGTGGAGCGTTTGCGCGCTTTGGGCGACCCTATCGATTTGGCTGAGGTAGACGCGATTTATCGCCCTTTGACCGCCCTGCTTCAGATTTATGCCGCTGGAACGACCAAGATTCGCGCCCGGCGCGCTAATTTCTTAGGTGAATCCGCGGTTCAGCACACCCCCTTTGTGATTGGGGTGGCCGGTTCGGTAGCTGTGGGAAAGTCCTCTCTGGCTCGGCTATTGCGCGAGTTAATGAGCCGTTGGCCGGGCACTCCGCGGGTTGATTTGGTCACGACGGACGGATTTCTGTACCCCAATGCTGAGCTGGTGGCGCGCGGAATTATGAACCGCAAGGGTTTTCCTGAATCGTATGACCGTCGTGGACTGCTGCGTTTTCTGGCAGCGGTAAAATCTGGAGCTCCCGAGGTAGCGGCCCCGGTATATTCGCACGTCACCTACGATATTGTGCCCGGAAAGTCCCAGATGGTTTGCGCCCCGGACGTCCTCATCTTGGAGGGGCTGAACGTGTTAGCCCCGCCTTTGATTGCCAGCGGGGGCAAAAACTCCTTGGCAGTGTCGGATTTCTTTGATTTCTCCATCTATTTGCACGCTCGCCCCGCGGACATCGAGCAGTGGTATCTGTCACGTTTCCGACAGTTACGCACTACCGCTTTCAAACAACCCGACTCTTTCTTCCGTGAGATTGCCGCCTGGACCGATGAACAGGCAGAATCTCATGCCCGCCAAATTTGGCGTGAAGTCAACCTTAGGAACCTCCAAGAAAACGTGGCTCCGACCCGTTCTCGTGCCACCCTCATCCTCGAGAAAGACCCTGACCACCGCGTGCACCGCCTGCACCTGCGAAAGATTTAGGCTCCGTCCCACTTCAGCGGCCTCACCAGGACATTCCGTTCACTCCTCCGATTCGCTACCGGTCGATTCTTCTGGTGAATCGGAGCGACCCGACTGAAACCGCCGCTGCAAACGGGCGACCAAACGGTCCAGCAAGAGACTGAGGATTACTCCCCCGACCATCCCTACCAGGGTCGCTAAGAGCGGATGAATTGGCCCCAGGATACTCCCGGAAGCAAAACCAATAGACATTCCGTAGGACACCCAACAGATTACGGCAGCCAGGTCGGTACGTATGAAACGGCTGTAAGGAAAACCGGTCGCTCCGGCGCACATATTGACCGCCACTCGCCCGCCGGGCACAAAACGCGCCGCAAAGATGAAGGACGTGCCGCGCTTGTGCAAAAGTTTCGCGGTTCGTTCGAAAGCCTGTTCGCCCTTCCCGTCCCGCCACGATTTGATGCGCTGCACGTGAAGACGTGTCCCCAGGAAGAAGGCGAAGGAATCACCCAAGGTCGCTCCGACGACGGCACACAGAAAAATGCCGGGTAGCGCAACCACGTGGCCGGGAGAGGCGAAATACCACGAGGTTAATCCGATGACGATTGACTCGGCGGGCACCGGCGGGAAAAAAGCATCCGTAAAGCACAGACCCGCTAAAACCAGCAAAGCCAGAGGGGAACCGGCAAAGCTGTGAATCCATTCCGTGATGGTTTGCGAAATCGGCACCCAACCGCCATCCCCACCCGCTGTGAACGGCAGGGACAGGGCGGAAACCGCGTCAGGAAGTGCCGGGGTCAGCATATTGCCCGCAAGGCTCTATTCCACCGTGACCGACTTGGCCAGGTTACGCGGCTGGTCCACGTCGTATCCCAGGTGTCCCGCCATCCGCAAAGCCAGCAGCTGCAACGGAATCACGTCCACCAGAGGACGCATCAAGGTGGGAGTGGGAGGCACCCGCCACACCACATCCGCAAACTCGTTTACGGAATCGTCCCCGTCTTCGGCCACCACCAGAGTCACGGCCCCACGCGCCCGGACTTCTTCGATATTGGACACGACTTTGCGATGCAACTCGGGTCGACGCGGAGTGGGAACAATAATGACAACCGGCTGCCCGGACTCTACCAGGGCGATAGGACCGTGCTTCAGTTCCCCGGCCGCGAAGCCTTCGGCATGCAGATAGGCGATTTCTTTCAGTTTCAGCGCCCCTTCCAGCGCCACCGGGAAACCGACATGACGCCCCAGGAAGATGACCGAATTGATGTCGTCAAGGTTAGCGCCTAAGTCAGCAGAGCCAGCGTACCGGTCCAAAACGGTTTGCATCCGCGCCGGCATCTGACCAAGTTTTTCCAGGTAATCCTCGATTTCGTCGGCATATTTGTTGCCGCGGACCTGAGCCAGGTACAAACCTAACAGGTAGCACGCCGAAATCTGGGCCGTGAACGCCTTGGTGGAGGCCACCGCGATTTCCGGTCCGGCGTGGGTCAACAGTACCGCGTCGGCCTCGCGAGAAATCGTAGAGCCGGGCGTGTTCACGATGGCCAGAACCCGCGCCCCTTGTTCGCGGGCGTGACGAATGGCCATTATCGTGTCCATGGTTTCCCCGGACTGCGATATCGCCACCACCAGGGTGCGCCGGCTCACCACCGGGTCCCGGTAACGAAACTCGTGAGCCAGTTCGACCTCACACGGAATCCGGCACCAGTGTTCGATAGCGTAGCGGGCCACCTGCCCGGCATAGGAGGCCGTACCGCAAGCCACAATGATCACCGAAGTGATGGAACGAAACACTTCGGCTTCAATCCGCAGTTCGTCCAAGGTCAGCGCCTCGGCGGCGTCCAGCCGTCCCGCAATGGTGTCCCCCACCGCCCGGGGCTGTTCCCGGATTTCCTTTTCCATAAAGGTGTCGAAGCCTTCTTTGGTGACGCGGTCAGTCGCGAAATCGACTTCAAAAGCCCGTTTGCGCTGGGCGGAATCCTGGGCGATGACTTCCAGTCCTTGCGTGTGCAGGATTTCGTTGCCTTGCTGGTCCATAACCAGCACTCCGGCCGGGGTCACGACCACGACTTCATCCTGACCGACTTCCAACGCCTGCTTCGTGCGCGCCGCGAAAGCCAACACGTCAGAACCGAGGAAGTTCGTCCCTTGTGACAATCCCAGTACCAGCGGAGACGACCGCCGCGCTGCCACAATCACCCCTGGAGCATCCGCGTGCTCCACTAACAGGGTGAACGAACCTTCCAAATCTCTGGCGACCTTCAGCATCGCCCGCACCAATCGGGTCGCTCCTGCCGCGCAGCTCAGGTTCGGATCCAGGCTGTGCAAGGGAATAGTACCGGGGGTAATCGGCTGTTCGCCAGCGCTTTCGGCAGAGTTTCCGCCCGGTTCGGCCAAGTAGGCGCGCTCAAGCAGGTGAGCGACCACCTCGGTGTCGGTTTCGCTGACGCATTTGATGCCCAGGGTTTCCAGGTGGGCGCGGTAAGGTTCCGCGTTCTCGATGATGCCGTTGTGTATCAGCGCCAGTTTTCCGTCATAAGACAGGTGGGGGTGGGCATTGTCACGGGTAACGCCCCCGTGGGTGGCCCAACGGGTGTGCCCAATCGCGGTGGTGGCATTGGGCAAAGGGCGCTTTTCTAAAGTTTTGCGCAGTTCGGAGAGTTTTCCGACTTCCTTTTCGACCGTAATTTCGGGGCTCACGCTGGTCGCGTCAACCACCGCGATTCCGGCTGAATCATAGCCGCGGTATTCCAGGCGGGACAGCCCCTCCAGGACAGTTTCCTCAGCTACCTTGGCGCTCTGGGACCCTACGGCACCGACAATTCCACACACATTTCCTCGCTTTCGCGGCGCGGTTTTACAGCGCTAATAGTTCTTGCACCCGGTTAGCGAGGGTTTGAGCCTCCGCATCGGCCTGTTCCTGAGTTGCGGCTTCTACCATGACCCGCACCAGGGGTTCGGTACCGGAAGAACGCAACAAAACCCGGCCCGTCTCCCCCAGGCGCGCTTCCGCCTGCGCGACATCCTGGGCCAAGCGCGGGTCGTCCACGCGGGTCTTGTCCACTCCGGGCACATTAATCAGGGTTTGGGGCAGCTTTTGGATAGGCGACACGAGTTCGCTCAAAGGAGCTTGATGGGAGGCCACAGTCGCCGCCACTTGCAGAGCGGTGAGGATACCGTCGCCGGTGGTGGCGTAGCGGGCATTGATAACGTGTCCGGACTGTTCCCCGCCCAAAATGTAGCCGTGAGCGCGCATTTCCTCCAATACGTAGCGATCTCCTACCGCGGTGGTGGGGGTCTTGATGCCCGCCTGCTGCATCGCTAAACGCAACCCGAGATTACTCATCACGGTCAGCACCAGGGTGTCCTCGGTCAATATTCCCGCCCGGTGCATATCCAAGGCCAGCATCCCCATGATTTGGTCGCCATCAACCAGGTCGCCGGCGCCGTCCACTGCCAGGCAGCGGTCCGCGTCACCGTCAAACGCCACCCCGAAGTCTGCCCCGGCGGCTACCACCATGGATTTCAGCTGCTTGGGGTGGGTCGAGCCGCAGTTCAGGTTGATGTTGCGCCCATCGGGAGAGGCGTTAATCACCACGACGTCCGCGCCGGCTTCGCGTAGCGCCCGCGGACCGATCTCTGAAGCCGCCCCGTTGGCGCAGTCCACTACGATTTTCAGCCCGTGCAGAGACACCGGAACCGTGTCTACCAGGTGATTGACATAGGCGTCGTCGGCGGCTTTACCGTTGGCCACCACGTCGCCGACCCCGGAACCGAGCGGCCGTTCCCAGTTCTGGCCCAGCATGGCTTGAACCCGGTCCTCCATCTCATCAGGCAGTTTGTAACCGCCGCGGGCAAAGAATTTGATGCCGTTGTCTTGCATCGGATTGTGCGACGCGCTGATGACCACGCCCAACTCGATGTCTTGGGATTCTGTCAGATACGCCACCCCGGGAGTGGGAATGACCCCGACCCTGGTCACG
The DNA here is from genome assembly GCF_949769255.1 of Mobiluncus massiliensis. Taxonomy (GTDB): domain Bacteria; phylum Actinomycetota; class Actinomycetes; order Actinomycetales; family Actinomycetaceae; genus Mobiluncus; species Mobiluncus massiliensis. The sequence continues at coordinate 1,501,614 of NZ_OX458329.1, forward strand.
TCCATGCCAGCGCTGGACAGTCCCGCTGCCAGGGCGTGATCCAGGAATTGTCCCGAAACACGTGTATCGCGGCCAATGATGGCTCGCGGCTTGGCGGGTTCCTCTGGGATCAGGCGGGGACGTTTAATCCCGGTGCGTGATTCCGTCATCGCCGATTCGCGCTGCTCTTTCAACAAATCTCTCACGATGGGCATCTGACCGGTGGCCATAATTTTTTCTTCTACCACCAGGCGAGCCGCAGCCACTCCCAAGTTCAAAGCCAGTTCCGCGGTGATGTCTTCGTTGGCAAGTCCGCGAACTCCGTCAGTACCGAATAAACGTTGGGTCATCTACTGCCTCCTGTTGAACCATAAAAACCTTTCCCATTATTCCACGCCCGCGCGCAACCGCCACACCACCGACCCGCGGTGGGGCTCCGGCTCGAGATGATTGGGTCACTGAAAGTGTGGAAACCCGAAAAAACTGCGCAACCCCGGGTACAATAGCGGATGCAATCATAAATTGCAATTACACGCTAATATGTATGAACTCGCATTCACTTATTCAAAGGAGAATAAATATGCATAAAAAGCGCATAGCCATATGCTCTCTACTTGCTCTTGCACTGGGAATCGGAACTCCCACGGCTGCATTTGCTTGTACCGGGATTATTGTCGGACCCGAACTGACTACTGATGGAAGTTTCTACTTTGGTCGTACAGAGGACCTGGAGATTAACCATAATAAGGCATATGTTATTCACGAGGCCGGATATTTTCAGCCAGGACAAACTATAGAGGATGTTTCCTACGGAACTGATGCTGGCTATCAATTTACATTTGCAAATCCTTCATATAGGTATAACGGAGTTAACGACACCACTCCCGAATACGGAATTTTTGATGAAGCTGGATTTAACGAAAAAGGACTAATGGTCGATATGACCGTTTCCGCAAGCGCCAACGAAGCTGTTTTGGCTCAAGATCCACTTTTGGACGGGGAAGATGGTAGCCGTGTTGGCCTGACGGAGGCTATCCTCCCCACGGTTGTTTTGGCCACTTGCGACACCCCGGAAAACGCGGTGAGATTTATTGCTGACGAACTGGCAACGAAAGGGGCAGCGGAAGGTAATTCCTTGGTAGTAGCCAGCAAGAGCGACCTGTGGTACATGGAGATTTACACCGGACACCAATTCCTCGCCATGCGTTACCCGAAAGACAAGTTCTCCGTTTTCCCCAATACTTTCTGGATTAATGGTGTCACTTTGACGCCAGGAAAAACTACCAATAACTATGTTGTCTCCCAAGATGGCAATTACATCTTTTCAAAAGGTCTCTTTAGCACTGCTCAGGCGGCCGGAACTTTCAAGGGGGACGCAGCTCGGAATTATATTGAGGCGCGGGAATCTTACGCTGATCCAGAGGTAGGTCCGCGTAACGCCTCTCGTTCTGCCTCAGGAATCAAGACTCTGAACCCCAATGCCCAGGTTGACCCAAATGGAACCGCCTTCCCCTTCCTGCAAAGCGCCGAAAAAAAGAGCATCTCACTAGAAATGGTTATGGACGCTACGCGCAACCGTTTCGGCAACCTCGGAAATCTTCCTGGGAATGACACCGGTGAGGAAGGTTACTATCCTATCGGTAACCGTAATGTGATGGAGGCTCATGTTTTCCAAATTCCGACTACTGCTACGGATAGTTTCCCTGCCGTAGAATATTTAGCTCTGGGATCCACGCTCACCTCTCCGTACGTGCCGTACTATTTGGATCAGACTGCCGGTTTTTCCCCGGCAATGAATACGTCGAATGAGTACACTTCTAACTCGGTTTATTGGACCGCGATGGATATTTTGCACATGGTCGAGACGAATCGCTCTAAGTATCAACCCATAGTCAATGCCAAACTCTCGCCAGTTCAAAAAGAGATTCTGACTGCGACGAAATTGAGCGACGAGGGAGCGTCAGCGCGCACCGCGTGGAACACCAAAGCCGCTTCCAAGGCCTTTGCGGCTATGCAATCGGCACAAACTGAATTGCGGACTAAGCTGTTCCAAGACGGTTATACCTCCTCATCGGAGCGGGTGCGTAAAGCAGGCTTATCAGGAGGGGAATTCCGTCTCACAGTTCCGGCTGGAGTCACGGATACCGTCTGGAAGCTCAGTTTTGATTCTAAGTCGAAAGCCCTTTCCATAGTTGACGCCTATGGGGAGTCTGTGGGAGTACCGGCCGGCGTACCTTTTGACATCACCATCAGGAAAGCCACTTACGAAAAGAATCCTGGTCTTACTCTGGACGGTCAACCTGTACGGGCGACTTTACAAGGTGACGTATATGTTTGGAAATACTCCACCACCGTAGGCCGCTACAGCGGTAAAAATCGCCAAGCCGTGGCAGCCAATCTGTCCAAGTCGTTCTTTACGAATGCTAAGACAGCCTTCATTGTGAATTCCCACTCTCCCAGCGATGCCATCAGCGCGGCGAATCTATCACAAGGGAAAGCCCCAATTCTCTACACCCACGGAATCGGTCTCGACGAAGTGACTCAAACCGAACTCGCTCGATTGCACCCGCAGAAAGTTGTCCTGGTCGGCGGAACCGGAGCGGTCAGCGATGCTGTGCAACAGACTGTGCGCACGCTGCTACCTTCGGCACAGGTGACGCGGATTGAAGGATCGAGTCGTTATGCAGTGAACGCGCAATCCGCAAATGAGTTTTCTCCGGATACAAACGCTATCGTGATTGCACCGGGACAAAACAGTATTACCGCAGTAAACGCAGTGTCCTTCGCGAAGAATCTCAACGCTCCCGTATTCCTGGTTTCCAGCCAAGAAGTTCCGCGAGAAATATCTGAGCAAATCAAACGCCTGAATAAAGTGAAGCAAGTCGTCATCGTAGGAAACGAGACCGATGTGTCCACTGCGGTGCAATCGAAACTGGATGAATTGACAGGAGTGAAGTCCTCTCGGCTGACTTCTCAGAATCAATTCCAGGTCAGCGCCGCGCTGGCGGGGAATATCTCTGAGCCACGGCAAGCCATTGTGGCCAGCGGCATAGATCCGGCCGATGCTTTGGTTGCTGCACCGCTCGCCCAGAGTCTCAATTTGCCGTTGGTACTTTCAAGTCCGGATAAACTTGACCCATCCGTGGTCCAGTACATCCAGGCGACGAAGTCCATCAAACAGGCGATTTTTGTCGGTGGTCCCGCTCCCCTCAGTCAGGCCCTTCGCGCACAGATGCAGGGGATTTTGAACTAGAGCACGGATTATCAGGGCGTTTTCACCACTGAGGTAATGTCGCTCAGTTATCCGAATAAACAAATAAATGCAGCCGGGGTCACCGTATTGGTGTGGCCCCGGCTGCATTTTGCGAATAGTATTCCCAACCCATTTGTGTGACTAGCGATAATCGGGATTGTTGGAGTTCCATCAAAATCGCTCGCGACCAAATCACACCCGACACTTTGGTCACCTAAATGAATCCGAATTTAGTGGAACCCGGGGGTAATCCCGGGTTCCACTAAACTTTGTCGCAGACAGCGATTAACGCTTCGAGTACTGCGGCGCCTTGCGAGCCTTCTTAAGGCCAGCCTTCTTGCGTTCCACGGCGCGAGCGTCGCGGGTCAGGAAGCCGGCTTTCTTAAGCGCGGGACGGTTAGCGTCACGATCGATTTCGTTCAGCGCGCGGGACACGCCCAGGCGCAGCGCACCGGCCTGGCCGGAAATACCGCCGCCGTCAATGCGAGCCTTGACGTCGAAACGACCCTGCAAGTCCAACAGCACGAAAGGTGCCATGACCAATTGCTGGTGCAACTTGTTCGGGAAGTAATCTTCCAGAGTACGACCGTTGATAGTCCAATTGCCGTTACCCGGAACCAAACGCACGCGGGCCACGGCTTCCTTACGGCGCCCTAGCCCCATGCCTTTGTCGATGCGAGAATTCCCACGACCCGGTTCATCCTGGGCCGCCGGAGTCTCGGTGGTGTATTCGCTGGGGACATCCTCCAGCTCTTCGATTTCTGTAGTGGTCTTCGCCACGATACTCCTTGAGGTTTTGCGAACCGCGTTTATTGCGCGATTTGCGTGAGTTCAAAAACTTCCGGGTTCTGGCCGGCGTGCGGATGTTCCGGTCCGGCGTAAACCTTCAGCTTCGTCAATTGCTGTTTGGAGAGGCGGTTATGAGGCATCATTCCCTTAACTGCCTTCTCGATGATCTTTTCGGGTTGTTTTTCCCGCATTTCCTGGTAAGAGGTTGCCTTCAAGCCACCGGGGAAACCCGAGTGGTGGTAGGCAGTCTTTTCAGTCCATTTGTTGCCGGTCAACACGACCTTTTCCGCATTGATAACAATGACGTAGTCTCCATTATCAAAGTTGGGAGCGAAGGTCGGCTTGTGCTTGCCGCGCAGCAAGGTAGCCACCTGGGAAGCCAAACGTCCCAGCACGATGCCGTCGGCATCTACTACGTGCCACTTCGCGTCAACGTCACCAGCCTTGGGTGAATAAGTACGCACTTCTCTAGCCTTCAATTCTTAATCGTCGGTCTCATCACTTTTGTGATGATGAAAGTTTGCGTGTGCCCCGGGATGACAGCGGTATGAGTGGGAATGGTCACCAACTCGAGGGCATACAACCGTTTAATCTTAGCGATTTCGCCCGCCTGGGTCAAAATCACGGCCTAACTTACGGATTTTGCGCACAAGGGCGGTGTGGTGCCTCACATAGTTTGAGCACGAAAATATATTGTTGGCATGGATGATGGAGTGGCTTCTAGAGGTGTGCGTGTTGAGTTCACGAAGAGGATTGTGTTCACCGCCCAAAGGGGGACGTGATTGTTGAGAATGCTAGGTTGCGCCGTGCAGCAAACCGATCAGGAAGTGAAATCAGGATGCGAAACCAGCCAACCACACCACAGTCGGAACCGGTGCGGTCAGTCCTGAAAGCAATACAGGCCCCGCCCCAAACCCGGGAAGATTTAGCGAAAGACCTTAAAGCTCGCGCCGAACAGCCCAAAGCAGAACGCGACCAAACCAAACGCCTCAAACAACACCGACACGGACGCGGCAGATAAGAACTACTGCTTCGAGGAGTGAATCTTCAAGATATAGAACGCCAAGGCTGCTAGCGTAAACGCTGCTGTTGATGACGAAATCTGGGTGAGTACGAATGATGGCTCTTTTATTAGAGCAAAAAAAGTCCCGACAATGCCTGTGACTACCGTAACGCAGGCAAGTACTACAATAAGTGTTCTTAGGGCACGCATTATTGTGACCAGCATGCTGGTAGTGCGTTTACAGGATTAAGAAATATTTGGATTCCTCTGCCCCATGAGTTACATAGACCGTAAACACCGCCATAGGTAGCTAAGGCTCCCGCAATCGCGCCAGCAACCACAGGTCCTGCTCCGGTATAGGAGGTAATAGCTGCTGCTACTGCGGCCACACCTGCACCGCTATTGAGTGCGTTTGATACAGCGCTAGCATTGCAGCTATTCAAGAACACCGTAGGCCAAAAAGCTCTCCATCCGTTTTTTCCTTTACAAGCGGACATGGCTTTTATTACTGCGGAGGTAGGTGAATCCGGATGCATTGTATCTGAGCTTGCCTGAAGGGCAGAGGTATATTCGTCTAAAACTTTTTTATCAATCGAATCATCAGATACGGCAGCTGCATAATCGATAGTTCCATTCTTGAAATAAGGATCCAGCCTTTGCAGAGAATCGATGTCCTTGTGTAAGGATTGGAATTCTTCTTCGGAAATACTGCTGATAACAGGTCTAGAATTTACCGTTACCAAGGAATCTATGGGTGTATCTGGATGCAAACTATCAGCATTTGCGGTACCAGAAACGACCATGGACAACGCTATCGTAGTGACAGAAGCTACAAACAATCTCAAGGATTTTTTCGGCACCACTCTCACAGTATTACTGAGTGCGAACCCTATGTCAATAGCCCGGCGTACCTTATGTATTTTGAGCGCGAGGGCGGTGTGGTGCCTCACATAGTTTGAGCGCGAAAACAGATTGTTGGTATGAATGATGGAGTGGTTTCTATGGGTGCGCGTGTTAGGTTCTGCGTGAATGGCGAAATCAAAATCTGTGCGAGCATCTCTTCAAAACGACCGACCGGAATCTGCATCAGGAATGGTTTGGGTGAACCCGTATCGGCGAAAGGACGGAGTTTTGGTGCGGGGACATTGGCGCAAACCTCGACATAGCTAGTTGGACCAAAGCAGTTGGCTCTATGCCTGAAGTAGCCAGGTAAACCGACCCCAGATTGAATACAGTTTCATTGCCCCCACCGGCACGGAGCAATCGAAACGAGATATTGAAAGCCTAAGAATCAGCGCAGAGTTTTGTAATCAAAACGTGTATAAATCACGAGGGATACTAACGTTATTAGAGCTACCAACAGCCAAGTGGGGAAACTACTTACCGACTGTAGCAAGATATTCCAAAATACGGGAGTGCTGGCGGTATCTAAAGTGCCAAAAATCAAGACTGCTCCGAGATAGATTATGCCCGGAATAGTGGCGTAGGATGCGCCGAGGACACAGCCGACAATCACTCCTAGTGAAACCAAAAACAGTTCGTTACGTACGGCCACCAAGACAACTGAAGTAAAGTACACGACATCGAAACTGTGGGTAAATATCGCGAGAATGAACAGTATCAGGGCGGCGGCTACGGCATAGCCAGTAATGACTATTATCAGCAAGGCTAGGCGGCTGAGCCGGAGCCGTCTAGTTTGCGTTAGTTCTAGGTTTCCTGGCATGGCCAAGAGCAGGGGCAGAAACAGCGCGCCGGAGGCTGCGGTGATAGGAAGCAGGAATACAGAGACACCCGCACGCAGCGGAACCTCGGTCAGGAACGCTGGCGAAAAAGCTACCAGGAGCGCAGGCAAGAGAACAGCAACACCAAAGACGCGGTAATCACGAGACTTCACGAACAGCACAAATCCCGGTGGGGTTTTGCCACGTTCCACAGCTAGATCGCCTCCTTCGAGAGCTGAGAATCAGTTAATTTATGGTTCCGAGCCAAATCTCGTCTTGTAACTGCTGATATTTAGACTCAGGAATCACTTTGCAATCAAGCAGCCTCGCGATGTAGGCACTCTCTATATCAGTGTGCTCAATGTGCTTGGTGCCGCCTCTCTGCGAGACAACCAGCAGAGGGGAACAGGTCTGTGCATCAGGACCGAATGTGGTTATCCGTTTCACCTCCAGAGATATCTCGTGCTCATCGAACCAGACCTTAGCTAAATCGTATTCTCGCATCACCGCGGGAAGATATCGTTTTGATTCCGGAGCCACGCACACCTTTACCTCCCCAGATGTCGCACACACGGCAGAATCTTGAGGCAGAGGGACGAAAGGACTCAAGCTCGTAGTCGTAAACCAAGCAGAGAAAATTAAACTCGAAGCGCCGATACCAACCACAACTGCCCACCACCAGCGAGGAAACAAAATCCCCAGAGCCGAAAGCACCATGACAATCAGGGCGAACAGCCACTGAATGGACTTAAACGTCAGGTTATAGGTGTAACCGGTCAACGGCTCCGTGGCACCTCCGGGCAGGAAAAAATAGTAGGGGAAACCTAGCCAGTTGTAGGCAGCAAACCATAACAGCGCTAAAAGGGGTGCGAAAACATAGCTCAAAACGATACTACCGACAAAAACACCGAGGTATGAGGCCATCAGTATGACCGACACCATAGAGAGGAACGACCACGGATTGAGCAACCCAAAACAGGCATGACCCACGGATGTAAACACCGTCACAACCAGATACAGTACCGTTATTGCCAACACATAAGGCAGACTATTGATGAGACCAAAAGCCAACACTTGCCGGTTCCACACCCCGCATGGCCACAAATTCTGACAGCCATTTTTACGGTGGTGAATTAACTCCAAGCTAGCCGTCAGCAAGCAAAGCGGAGCCACTAAAGCGACGCAGACCACCGAAAAATCCGCTGCCCCCAACCAATCCTCACTCCAGAATAAGCCGCGGGAAAACAGCGGAAGCAAACCCGCAATCATCGCCAACGGCAACATCGTCAGGGCATAGGAATACTTGAGCTGAATCATGACGAGTTTCCCTGATGAACCCGGTCATACAGTACTCGTAACAATGATGTTGATTTCTCACCGGACACAGAATCAGCGATTTCACGGGTTACATCACTCTTTCTACCTGCGAAACCGCAACGCCCACCCCGCAGAATAACCACGTAGTCCGCGACCGGCTCAAACACCTCGACCTCGTGAGTGGACACCACGACGACGCGAGAACGACCCAACTGTGCCACACAATTAATCAAAGATTCACGCGCCCCAATGTCTAAACCAGTCAATGGTTCATCGAGCAAAACCACGCTTGGCCTGGCACATACCGATTGCGCGAGCATTACGCGCCGATACTGTCCCCCCGAAAGCTCGTTCAACCGCTTTTCTACCAGTTCAGAAAGTGAAAACTCCGCAATGACTTCGGAAACCCGGCGAGCACGTTCTGACGATGGCACACCACGCCACCAAGCCGAATAGCGTAATAAGTCAATAACCTTGTAACGACCTATCCAACGCGGATCTTGCGGTAAATATGAAGGAGCTTCTCTACCCTCGTACTGAATTAGTGCGCCCGGAAGGGGCTTGAGTTCACCCTGAATACAACGCATCAAGGTGGACTTGCCAGCCCCGTTTTCCCCCATCAAGACGGTAACACCCGAACCGACTTGAAACGAAACATCAGTCAGGGACGGGCGGCTTTTCTGCCCGTACGCATAGCTAAGACTGCTGACGGTGAGCATAACCCACTATGCTACAAAGACTTAATCGAGGTGCATTGAGAAGGATCAAAAGCCCAGGGAACATCAATGTTTAAGCATACCATTGTGGCATACTGCCCTTTCTGTCCTGTGGGAGCATTCTGTATTGAAACAGTACGGCTTCCACCATCTGCAACTGGTTGATCTTTACTGTCGCGAGAAGTTTTAAAAACCCACTGATAGGTAGAAAGTGCAGGATTCACAGGATTCAAAACATTCTGCCACTGGTACACGTTAACCTTTCCGTACGCCCGGTGTCCCTCCTTCCACAAATCTCGAATACCCATATTGGTGGTAGGACCGATATGCACCTGATTACTCCAAAATGAAGAAACGCTAGATGATGCTGCAGTTCGTCCCTGGGAAGTGACAGTAAGAGAGCCAGTCCATGCAAAGGCAGACGTAGGGACTAGAACAATCCCCGCAGCCAGCACCACACCTAGAAATTGCTTAAACACGCTTGCTTTTCTCATCTTATTTCCTCACAATTTTTAGACCTTGCTATGATTTTATCAGATTGGATTTATGGTGTAAATACCTCGGCGTACCTTACGGATTTTGAGCACAAGGGCGGTGCGGTGCCGCACATAGTTTGAGCGCGAAAATAGGTTGTTGGTATGAATGATGGAGTGGTTTCTAGAGGTTCTCTCGGTTACGCAACCCGTCTAGAAAAACCTCCCAAAGGGTCTATTGCAAAGTCAACCCGTTTTTTCGTCTTCCCGTGCTACACGAGTTGCGCTACAATTAACCTATGACCAGCTTGACCATCAACGTTGATCCCAAAGTCTTGAAACGTGCCCGTATCAAGGCGCTGGAAAACGACGAGTCCGTGAACCAGTACCTCGCCAGGAAACTCGAGGAATACGCCAACACCGACACACAGGAATCGCATTGGAAGGAATTCCTCGACCTGGCTCGTGCCTCTACTGCCGGCAGCGGACCGGAAGGACGTACCTGGACTCGAGAGGATCTGTATCGTGAGCGCCTCGAACGTTTTTCTTGACACCAACATCTTGGTTTATTCATTCGACAGCCACGAACCCGAGAAACGCGAGCGTGCGCTTGCCGCCCTAGAACAGCTCCCCCACCGGGTACTGAGCACCCAAGTTTTACTGGAGCTATACAATGTCCTGACCCGCAAACTGAAAGACATTGCGGCCGGACAGATTGCTGATGAAATCATCGAGCATCTCAGCTTTCAAACCGTCATCCCCGCTGACGCGCGCCTGGTAAACCAAGCCGTTCAAATTGCTGGTCGTTTCCAACTCTCTATCTGGGACGCCATGATTGTTGCGGCCGCCAAACGCGGGGGCTGCAAAGAAATCTGGAGCGAGGACCTCAGTGAGGGCATGGTCTACGACGGCGTTACCGTGGTCAATCCCCTTGAATAGCGGTGAAACCCTTTGGAGCCCACGAAAGGGGCTCCCGCACGGCGAGGCCTCGAGCGGCACCTCACGTGCACGTATCTGGCAAGCGCTCATGACGAAGCTGCATTAGTCGTGTTCAGGCGCCGCGTCCTCCGCGGGGCGAGTCTTGAGCTTGGACAAATCCCCGGTCAGCACAGTCACCTGCTTAGAGAGAGAATCCGCATCTTCGGAAAGTTCATTAACATCAGACTGAGCCTTGGTGACATTCGCGCAATAATTCTCCAGGTTCTCCAGGACAACACCCGAGTCATTTGCCGCACTAGAAATTGCCTGCGCAATGTTTTGTGTGACGGCATTCTGCTCCTCAACTGCGGCCGAAATGGTGGTCTGGAAGTCATTGACTTGCAAAATCACTCCAGCAATTTCCTCGATTGCAGCGACCGCTTGCTGAGTTTTATCCTGGACGTCATCAATCATCGCCACAATCTGGTTCGTTGCCTTGGCAGTTTCCGCAGCTAAATCCTTGACCTCGCTGGCGACCACCGCAAAGTCCTTTCCTGATTCGCCAGCTCGAGCGGCTTCAATAGTGGCGTTCAGGGCCAGCAGGTTCGTTTGAGAAGCAATGCTGGTCACCGTACCGATAACGGTCTCAACCTTCTGGGTGGAGTCCTGCAGTCGCAATATCGTTTCCTGGGTATTGCGGGAGACCTCGGTAGCCTCGTTGGCAGTGCGGGAAGCCTCCGCGGAGCTGGCTGAGATCTCCGCGATGGCGGCGTTCATTTCTTCAGATCCGCTGGCTACAGTTTGCAGGTGTGCGGCGATACCGTTGAGAGACTCAGCCGTCGATTTCGCTAATTCCACCGTTTCCGCGGCGTTTGAGGCAGCCGTAGAAGCGGCTTGAGCCACCCGATTGGTTTGCGCGGCAGTCTTAGCTGCCAAGGTTTGCCCTTCGCTTAAAACATTGGTTAGCTCATCTTGCGAGTAAGCCAAGGCTCGGAGCATGTCCGCGACTTCATCGTTTGAATTCGTGGTCAGTCGCGGGGTCAAATCACCATTTCGTAGTGCCAGAAGCGAAGATTGTAGTTTATTGACGGAATCGACAATGCCCCGGCGCACCCGGTGCAAAATGAAGGCCACCACCAGGATGGCTACAACAATGTCGACGGCGTGAATAACAACGTTTTTTCCAACTAAACCTTTAGTTTGCTGCAAAACCGTGTCGCTGAAGGAGGACACCGAGTTCTGCAGGGCATCTAATTCGGACAAGGTCGCGGCTATGACTGATTCGTCTGGAACCCCGCCGCTGTTGCTGGTTTCCTCAACTGTTTGCCGATAGGACTCCAGGCTGGAGACTGCCTGCGCAAATTGTTTCTGCAACTGCTCATCACGCAAACCGGACTGAGCGAAAATGTCTTGAGCGGTGTTCAAGTCGGATATGGCCTGCTTGATGGTCTCTGCAATTGGCTGGGGTTCCAGATTTTGGGTGGGATTATGGCTGGCAAATTCGTTTTGGAGGTAATCGGCTTGGCTCTGCCTGACCAGTTCGGAAACGGTACTGACCTGGTCTGAAATCAGGATTAAATCCTGGTAGCCGCGTACCTTCCCATAATAAATATCGTCAGTTATAGCGGAACAAATTACGAACGAGGCGATGCCCAGGATTCCCACGATTCCCATCAGTAATACTTTTGTCAGTACATTCAGGCGCAGCTGAGATTTCATGTTCTTGCCTTGGCGGCTTTGTGATTTCGTCATGCTTCATTCACCCACTTGAACTGGGACAATGTCTCTTGGAGCGCTTCGAATTCCTGGGCGCTGAGCACCATGTCTTGGCTAGCTTCCTGCAACTCCTCAACCGTTGCTTCCGTCTTGGCTTCAATGCGGTACAAGTTGTCTGTAACTTGTGCGGAATCGTCTGACACTTCCGTCACGGTTTGCGCCATAGAGGAAATGGTTGCGGTTTGTTCCTCAATAGCTGCCGCCACGGTGGATTGATAGTCATTAATGTTTGAGATAATGCCGGTTATCTCGGTAATGGCCTCCATCGCCGCTTGAGTATCAGACTGAATCTTGATGATGCTTTCAGACACTTCAACCGCGGCAGACTTGGTACCCAAAGCCAAATCTTTCACCTCGGAGGCCACCACCGCGAAGCCTCTCCCGGCTTCTCCGGCACGAGAAGCCTCGATGGTAGCGTTTAACGCCAAAAGGTTAGTTTGTTCTGCCACCATTTTGATAGTTTCAATGACCGAACTGATTGCATCGGAAGCCTTATCCAGTTCACCCATGACGTCATTAGCCTGCGCGGTCAAAGTGGTAGCCTGCGCGGCTGATTTCGCGGCTGTTGCGGCGTTAGTTGAAATCTCGGTGACGGCACTGCGCATCTGTTCGGTGGAAGTGGCCACATCGCCAATCTGGGTACTGACTTCCCTGGCGTTACCAGCGACCGAAGCTACTGTATCTTTAGCGGCACTCGCTTTCGCGGCGACGTCTTGACTCTTTTCTCGCAGCCCTTCGGCGCCTACCGTCGTTTCCGTGGCAGTGCTAGATATTCCACTCAACAAAGTGCCCAGGTTCTTTACCGAGTCATTCAACAGCACAGACATTTCGCCAATCTCGTCACGGGAAACCTGGCGTACCTGGTAAGTAAAGTCTTTCGCGGACAGGCGGTTCAGACCCTTGCTAATTTCCTTGGCGGAGCGAGAAATTGACAGGGACACCAGCACAGAAACCAGCAATACCACCACCAAACCAACCAAGCTCACCGCTAAACCGATATTGGAGTTTACGGAAGTGATGGTGTTCAGCTCGGCAACGTCAGCCTCATGTTTGTCAGTCAAGGAATTTCTCAGCGATTCCAACTGGCTTCCCATCTCTGCGCTGAGGCTGGTCAGAGTAGCACCGTCCGCGTTAACGGGAATCTGGGCGGCCAAATCCTGGATGCGGGAAACGATTTCCCGTTGCTGAGAATCCAGCGGGGCCCCCTGCAATTTCGTGAGCTGAGTGGTGAAGTCTTGGGTGGCCTGGTGGTACTTGTCATCATTAGCGACGCCGAGGGCAACGCTGAAGCCAGCTTGCCTGACCTCCTGGAACTGTTGAGACATAGCAGAAAACTCGCGGGAAACCGCGGCAGTCTGGGCGTAGGTAGAGACTCTCCTCTGGGTCGCTACCGCTGACCCCCACGTAATCGCCACTACGGCAAGAGTGACCAGGAAACAAATACCGCCGATTGACAGCAACTTCTTTGAAATAGATAAGCCCGCCTTGACCATGACGCCTCCTTAGCCCATTCTACAAGGTGTGGCAGGGACATTCTGCGTTTTCAAAACCTCCGGGAAAGCATCCCGACGCTCTCTCCCGGCCCGCAGCAGCACACGCCAAAACCGAACTGGGAAAATCAGTCTTTTAGTTTGGAGTATTTAAACTTGTAGACCCCGTGCATGATGGTTCCATCCAGCCAACCTATCGGCTTGGCCGAGGTAACCTTTGCCACCAGAGCCGCCAAGGCGTTCTTACGCGCTACTGTGGCCACCGCCTGGGCTTCATCCAAATCAGCCCCCAGGAAATAGGTCGCTTTATGCCCGTAAATCATCGTCTTGCCAAACGTTTGACCGACTTTCAAGCCGACCAACTGACTGAAGTCGTCCAGGTAGGCGGGCAAACCCGTCTGACTGAACTGCAAGAACAGCGGATCGTCCGTCGCGACCACCGCCCCGGCATCGTCTCGACGCATGAAAATGTGGATAATCTGAGGCGGCAATCCAAAGCCATCGCGCTCAAAACACCGCACCCGCGCCGCACCGTCCAGCGCCTTCCAGCCGGTCATCAGTTCAAACTGAGTACGACAGGCGGCTTCCACCTCTTTTGCCAAATCCACCAGTTCGTTCGCGTCTTGGCCGAACAGCACTGCCCCGTGACCTTGCATCAAAATCGCCCTGGACCCGGTCTCACGCAACGTAACCAACACGGCCTTATGCAGTTTCCCCGTGGAAGGCAACCCGTAAGCTGCCGTCGGTAGGGTCGTCGACCCGATACGTTCTGCTAGTTCAGGTGGGATTTCCACCGCAGCGCCACTCACGCTGAGAGCCGAGGCATAGGGCTGGTGAGTATGGATAATGAACTGGACCTCAGGCAATTCCCGATAGATTTCCGTGTGCAGCCCGCGCTCCCCACTCGGCTTCAGATCCCCGGACCACTTGCCCTCAAAATCGACCTCAACCAGTTCTTCTGGGGTCATCGTCTCGTAGCCCCGCCCTGAAGGCGTAATGAGATAACGGTCATCACCGCTGCGTTGAGACAGGTTGCCCCAGGTACGAGCCACTAAGCCTTCTCTCAGCAGGAGGCGCGCGGTATCGATAATCACATTTCCAGTTTTATCGTCTTGCCCAGTATTCCCGGTCATTTTTTGTCCTTTCCTCACTACTGCGGCTACCCGCGCCTGTTTATTTCTTGGTTGCCGGCTTCATCTCAACCTTTTGGAACACCCGCTCGAAACGGTTCAGCGCCTCGTCAATCAGTTCCGGGGTATATGCCGCGGAAGTGTACAGACGCGAGCCGGCCAGAGTAATCAGCCCTTCGGCGGTGTAGGCCGCCCCCATGTATTCCATTTCTTTCTTACGTTTCGACGTTTCGTTCAAGACGTGCGGGATCGTCCACGGTTTACTCCAATCAATGGAGAAGTGCATGGTTCCTACTGTCTCGAGGTGGCACACGGATCCTTCGTTCCAAGCCACGAAAGGCAGGTTATATTGCTTAATCAGGCTTCGCAGCCCGTCGGTCAGACGGTTGCCCATTTCTCCGGCGTATTCACAAGCATTCGTCTCAATGATGCGCTGAATCGTGTGGTAGCCCGCCACGCAGCTAATCGGGGTGGCTGCCATCGTGCCGCCAATCAACGCCTTGTGAACCTTGTCTCCCGTCTGAATCCCCGCCGCGAGGTACTTCATGTATTCGCGCTTGCCGCCCAGACCGCCCGCACCGGGATACCCTCCGGCGATGACCTTGCCAAACACCGTCAAATCGGAGTCAATCCCAAACAGCCCTGAAGCGCCCCGGTCAGAAATCCGGAAAGCGGTAACGACCTCGTCAAAAATCAACAACGCCCCGTAGCGGCGGCACAACCGTTCCACCCCTTTGAGGAAAGCCTGGTCGATGGGCCAAGTTCCGGATTCCGGCCCGATGGGTTCAATCATGACCGCGGCAGTACCGCCGTGGAGCTTCTTCATGCGCAGTTTGCGCTCCAGGTCACCCAGGTCTCCGGGCATAAACTCGTCCACGTAACGGAACATGGTCCAAGGCACCCCGTGGGCTTGGGTGAACTTAGAACCCGGGATACGGATACCGTAACCGAGCTGATCAGACCAGCCGTGATAGGCCCCGCCCATCTTGAGGACGTGCTTCTTCTTGGTGGCCAGGCGGGCGACCCGGATTGCCGCCATGCACGCCTCTGTGCCCGAACCCAGCATTCGGAACATATCCACAGTCGGCACACGTGAGGCGATGAGGTCCGCCAGTTTGTATTCGTACTCGTGGAACAGACCGGTAGACGGCCCCCCATCGTTCAACAGTTTGATGACTTCTTCGCGAACTTCCGGCGGGTTGGAGCCCAGCACGGTCGGACCGCCAGCCTGCAGGAAATCAAAGTACACGTTGCCGTCAATGTCTGTCAGTTCATGTCCGCTGGCTTTGGTGATGACCAGGGGGAAAGGATGGTTGAACGCGAGATTGTGCTGAACTCCACCGGGAATGCGATTCATTGCCGTTTCAATCATAGATTTCGAACCTGAACACTTCGCTTCGAAGTAATCTTGTTCGTAATTGCGCAAGGCTCCGGCACTAATGGAGTAAATTGGTTTCTTGATAAGGTCATCCAGTTGCTTGTTGATGGCGCGAGTGCTGGGTTGATTAATTCGCATTTGATTCTCTCCTCACTGAGCTGAAATCATTGCCCCAATTGTATAACTCTTGAACGAAAGAAAACAGTATGTTGATACTTGCTTACGACGTCGGAACGTCAGGAGTGAAAACTTGTCTGTACCAGGCGGGGTCGGAGCTGACCCTGGTGAACTCCCGATTGGGGACCTACGGCCTGACAATCCTGCCCAATGGGGGCGCGGAACAAGACCCGGACCAGTGGTGGGACGCCATCGTCAAAACCACTCGTGAACTTGCGCGCGAAAACCCGCAAGAAATGGCGGAGGTCCAAGCCATCAGTTTTTGCTCCCAGATGCAGGCTCTGGTGCTGGTGGATGAGTCTGGACATCACCTGCGTCCCGCCATGAGCTATATGGACCAGCGCGCCGCGGAGCAAAAACGGCGCGGGCTGGAAACCGGCATGAAAATTTCGGGGATGAATGCCAAGAAGTTGTTGTCCAGCCTCTATCGGACCTCCGCAGTTTCCGCTTCCGTCAAGGACCCCATGTGGAAATACCTCTGGGTGCGCGACAACGAGCCCGAGGTCTATGCCAAAGTCCACAAGTGGCTCGACGTCAAGGAATACCTCATTGCCCGCCTAACCGGGAATTTCGTCATGTCCGTAGATTCGGCGTTCGCCACCTTGCTCCTGGACGTGCGCAGCAGTCGTCCCGCGTGGGCATCGCGTTTAGCCCGCTCTTTCGGGGTCAATCCGGATCACCTCGCGCCCATCGTCAAGTCTGCTACCGCGGTCGGGACGTTGCTTCCAGAAGTTGCTCAAGAGCTTGGCCTGCCGCAAACCACGACCGTTTATGCTGGTGGTGGGGACGCGTCACTAATTGGAGTTGGCGCTGGGGCCTGCGGGGTCAGTGACACCCACGTCTACTGGGGAACTTCAGGATGGGTCTCTACCGTCACCGATAAGCGCGCGGTTGATGTTAATTCCATGATTGCTACCGTTGACGGTGCCGATCCGGGCAAATACAACTACTTCGCCGAGCTAGAAACGGCCGGAAAATGTTTCGAATGGGTTCGCAAACATTTGGCCGAGGACGAGATTGACGTCTATCTGTCTCATAAGGACAAAGCGGCGGATGTGGAAACGAAATACACCTCGCTTTACGAGTACCTGTCCGAAGTCATTGCGAAAGCTCCCGCTGGTAGCGGCGGTGTGATTTTCACCCCTTGGCTGCACGGAAACCGTTGCCCGTTCGAGGATGCCAATGCCCGTGCCATGTTTTTTAACATCTCCCTGGAAACCGGCAAAACTGAGATGCTGCGCTCCGTCATCGAAGGCGTGTGTTTCCATCTGCGTTGGTTCTTGGAAACTGAAGGGAAGAAAGTTCAAACTTCCGAAGCGGTACGTTTCGTTGGTGGCGGCGCCCTCTCGCCAGTCACTTCCCAGATTCTGGCTGATGTGCTGGGTCGAACCGTAGAGACGGTAAGGGATCCACAAAACGTGGGGTCGGTCGGTGCTGCCCTAGTCGCCCTGGTGGGAGCACACGAAGTCGACAACCTGGTTCAGGCCGCCCAGAAACTCGTGAAAGTCCAGGAACGTTACCTGCCTAACCCGGAACATCGCGCTGTCTACGACCGCCAATACGAAGTGTTCAAAGGCCTATATCGCGCCAACCGCAAAGCCTTCAATCTGCTCAACAGTAACAACCAACCGAAATAACAAAGGATTACCACTATGACACAGACGGATTCTCCAACCCCACCGAAGCAGCCAGACAACTCCCCCGATGTCCCCTCAGGGGCAACGCCCTCTGGCGCTGAACAGACAGCCCCAGCCCCTGCCCCGAGCAACCCTGATGCGATTGTGGTCGGCCAGGCTTCAAAAGGCAAAGCCGCCCTCATTCAAGCCATCAAGTTCACTCTACTGTCTATCACCGCCGCCGGGGTCGAGGTCGCCAGCTTCGCCCTGATGGTATGGATAAACTCCCTGACGGGGTGGTTCCCGTTCTGGGTGTCGCAATCGGTTTCCATCGCCCTGTCGGTTATCTATAACTTCACGGTCAACCGCCATTTCACTTTCAAGTCAGCGAATAACGTTCCCATCGCGATGCTCAAGGTCGCTTTGTTCTATGTGTTCTTTATCCCTCTGACGTCCTGGGGCGGACAAATTCTGTCCAATATGGGGTGGGCTGACTGGTTGCTGAAAGGCATCAGTTTGTTGCTGAACTTTGTCGGCGAGTTCTTGTGGTGGAAGTTCGTGGTGTTCCGCGGTTCGGAAAACACGAACTCTCTGGCGGTAAAGCAGGCCGAAAAGAGCCGGCAAAAAAGCGTATCTGCCGCGGAATAAGCCGCCAGTGAACGACGTCTCACGGCTGGGGCAGGAATTTGCTCAGTCTTGTTCTGGCTGACAACCGCAGTCTCGCCGCGCCCGCGTGGTTTGTTGTCGAGCGAGCAGTTCCGCCGCGCTTTGGGGGTAATCAACCCCGGTGAGGGTCAATCCCAGGGCGGGAGCGACCGGAATTTCTGGGATGCGCGCTTTGGCGGCCAACGCTCCTGCCAGCCAGGCTGTGTCCCGTTTAGCACGTCCTACTTCAGTCAACGCGCCCACCAGGGAGCGCACCATAGAGTGACAAAAGGCATCGGCGCACACCCGGATTTCTATGATTCCCGGTTCGATTCGCATTGTCTCTAACTGTTGCAAGTTTCGGATTGTGGTGGCGCCCTCGCGCGGTTTGCAGAAAGTCGCGAAGTCGTGTTCCCCCAACAGCACTGTGGCGCTCGCGTTCATAGCAGCCGGATCCAGCGCGGTTGGATACCACCAACAGCAGTTGCGGGTTAACGGGTTGCGCGCTGCCACGTCATCAACAATGCGGTACACGTAATGGCGTGCCAGAGCCGAAAACCTCGCATCGAAACTTTCCGGCACCACTCTCGCCGCGGTCACCACCAACGCATCCACGGCACCCTGGGGATAAGCAGATGGTGCATCCTCCACCGGGCTAGCCAGATTTCCGCTCAGCACCGCCCGCAATACCGCTCCCAGCCGCAGCACCAAAGTTTCGGGGGAAACTGTGTGGTTTGCCGAATCCGGCACGGTGAAATGGGCCACTTGCCCGGTGGCATGAACCCCAGCATCGGTGCGTCCCGCCACCGTGAGCTCCACAGGTTGCCGAAAGATTACCGCCAGAGCGGATTGGAGGGCACCCTGCACCGTAGGCAGTCCGGGCTGGACGGCCCAACCGTGAAACGGTGTCCCATCATAGCGAATATCCAGGCGTATGCGCATTACTTCCCCCTGAACCCCACGACGCAGCCCGGTGGCGGTGTCATGCGGACTAAATCTACGTTCACTTTAGGGCTGCTGGACATAATATCCATCCTCCCTGTTTCGTGACGAATTTGTGGGGCATCTGATAAAAAACCGGAGGGCTGGGTCCTGTGAACCCAGCCCTGCGGAAAAATGAGTCGGCTTATTCGGCCTTTTCCTCGGGAGTTTCCTCCGCCTTAGCTTCAGCCTTTTCCTCTACAGGAGTTTCGGGCTTCTCCTCAGCAGCATCTTTCGCTTCAGATTCTGCCTTGGTTTCTTCCGGCTTAGCTTCTTCCGGCTTGGCAGCAACCTTCTTCGGTGTAGCCGGCTTAGCTTTCTTCTTCTTTTCGACGCCTTCGAGTACCAAAGAGATTTCCGCCAGAGGAGCATTGTCGCCCTTGCGGTATCCCATCTTTACGATGCGAGTGCAGCCACCCTCACGGTCTTTATCAATGGCCGGAGCGATTTCCTCGAACAACTTGGCGACCACGGCCTTGTTGCGCAGCTTGGACAGCACCTGACGGCGAGCGTGCAAATCACCGCGGCGAGCCTTGGTAATGAGCTTCTCAGCCAGCGGCTGAAGACGCTTGGCGCGAGCCTCGGTGGTCGTTACAGATTCATTTTCAAACAGGGCGCAAGCCAGGTTAGCGAGCATAATCCGCTCATGAGACGGGCTACCACCCAAACGGGGGCCTTTCGTGGGCTTAGGCATAATTCTTGATTCTCCTTAAATCTTGTCTCAAAAGTTAGTTTTCATCACTGAACTGGGGCATGTCCGCGCCTTCGACAGCAGGCATCGGGGTGTCTTTCAAAGACATCCCCATCCCAGCCAGTTTTTCCTTGATTTCATCAATGGATTTCTGACCAAAGTTGCGGATATCCAGCAAATCTGCCTGGGACCGAGCCACCAGGTCGCCTACCGTGTTAATGCCTTCACGAGTCAGGCAGTTCAACGCCCGGGAGGTCAGGTCCAAGTCCTCAACAGACATAGCCAAATCTTCGGCCAGAGCTGCATCGTTACCGGACGGCCCCAATTCGATGCCTTCGGCATCGTGGTTCAAGTCGCGAGCCAGCCCGAACAACTCCACCAGGGTCTTGCCCGCGGAAGCCATCGCGTCACGCGGAAGAATGGCTTTCTTGGTTTCCACATCGACGACCAAACGATCGAAGTCAGTGCGCTGTTCCACACGAGTGGCCTCCACACGGTAGGACACCTTAAGAACTGGAGAATAGATGGAATCCACGGGAATACGAGAAATCTCGGCTTCCGGGTCCTTGTTCTGAGACGCGGAGACGTAGCCGCGGCCGCGTTCCACAGTCAGTTCGATTTCCAGCTTGCCGTCTTTGTTCAACGTGGCAATGTGCTGTTCCGGGTTGTGAATCACCACGCCAGCCGGAGGCATAATGTCACCCACGGTGACCTCGCCTTCCCCGGTCTTGCGCAGATACATGACCACGGGCTCATCATTATCCGAGGACAGGACGATTTCCTTGATGTTCAAAACAATCTGAGTCACGTCCTCTTTCACACCCGGCAGGGTCGTGAATTCGTGCAAAGCCCCCTCAATCTTGATGGAGGTCACTGCCGAACCCGGAATCGAGGACAGCAGGGTGCGACGCAGGGAATTTCCCAGAGTGTACCCGAAACCCGGTTCCAAAGGCTCTATCGTAAAACGAGAGCGCTGGTCATTGATAACTTCTTCAGTCAGCTTCGGTTGCGCTTGAATAAGCACTGTTGATTTCCTTTCCGGCATCCGCCACCACACCGGTTCAGGCTCCAAATCCTTGGCGAAGGGATTTGAGTATTTTAGGTTGTAAGTAATTTTCCAGAACCGCTTGAGCTGCCGTTTGTCCCTGGTGAGGTCCACCAGCGGCTAACCGGCCCGGACAAGCGCAATCAGACGCGGCGACGCTTCGGAGGGCGGCAGCCGTTGTGAGCCTGCGGAGTTACATCCTGGATGGAACCAACTTCCAGACCGGTAGCAGTCAGGGTACGAATCGCGGTTTCACGACCAGAACCCGGACCCTTGACGAAAACGTCAACCTTTTTCAGACCAAATTCCTGCGCGCGACGAGCCGCGGCTTCAGCAGCCAACTGCGCTGCGAACGGCGTCGACTTACGCGAGCCCTTGAAACCGACCTGACCGGAGGACGACCAAGCAATAACAGCACCGGACGGATCCGTAATGGACACGATGGTGTTGTTGAATGTGGATTTGATATAAGCATTGCCTTCGGTAACGTTCTTACGTTCCTTGCGGCGCGATTTAGTGGCTTGAGGCTTACCTGCCATGATTTATCCCCCTTACTTCGCTTTCTTCTTACCGGCAACGGTGCGCTTGGGTCCCTTGCGGGAACGCGCATTAGTCTTGGTGCGCTGGCCATGAACCGGCAAGCCTGCGCGGTGACGACGCCCTTGATAGCAGTTGATTTCAATCTTGCGGCGAATATCCGCAGCAACTTCACGGCGCAAATCACCCTCGACCTTGTAGTTGGCCTGAATGAAATCGCGCAAAGCAATCAATTCGTCTTCAGTAAGGTCCTTGACGCGCGTATCCGGGCTCACACCGGTCGCTTCCAAGGTTTCCTTCGCGCGGGTACGTCCAATCCCGTAAATATATGTTAAAGCGATTTCCATGCGCTTTTCGCGCGGCAAATCCACACCTACCAGGCGTGCCATGTATTTCTCCTGTTTTCTTATTCAGAGGCCGTCACCCTGCCTCCCACACTGTCAATAGTGCGGCCTCGGCCCCTGATACCGAGGGTTACGGCTCACGCAACACCTGAAACTCCAGGTGAAACGATAGGCCGCTGGCGGGTGCTTGACCCAAATCGGGTCGTGCGCCGGGAGCGACGCGCCGGGACTTAGCCCTGACGCTGCTTGTGACGCGGGTTTTCGCAAATCACCATCACGCGACCGTGCCGGCGAATCACCTTGCACTTGTCGCAGATGGGTTTAACGCTGGGGTTAACCTTCATCATTTCCTCCGAGTTAGGCCATTTTACTTGTAGCGATACACTATACGGCCTCGAGTGAGGTCGTAAGGACTCAACTCGACTACCACGCGATCCTCAGGCAGGATACGGATGTAATGCTGGCGCATCTTTCCTGAGATATGCGCCAAAACCACATGCTCATTGGCCAGTTGCACCCGGAACATCGCATTAGGCAAGGCCTCAACTACTGTACCTTCGACCTCGATGACTCCGTCTTTTTTCCCCATAGGGCTAACCAATCCTCCGCAAAATGTCTTTTGGATCTTTAGAATCTGTCCTCAGGCAGGAACCCCCACCGTTAGACAGTCCAAAAGTCGATTCTAAACCTTTTATCCGCAAAACACCAAATCAGAGACTCCCCGCCAAGATGACCAAAACTGAGCCCAGACGATGGAAAACTTGAGAATTGCCCCGGTGGACTACTTGAGACCTTGACGGCGCAACCTCTGCCGAGTCGTTTCCAAGTTACCGGCCAAAGCCGCGGTCCGCAGCCGTGCCGCCCGCGCCTGACGTTGCGGGTCACGAGCATTAATCATGGAGGTACCAATTTGCCAGCCGGCATAAATCAGCAACAGCTGGGCGACAAAAATCAGCACGAATGAGACTACCGGAGGTGGAAGCAACGGGAACAGAAGCCCGAAGAAAGGAACCTTGTAACGAAATTCACCGCGAACCATATCCAGAGTGACTGTTTCGTCACTGGCCTCCGCCTGAGGATTGTCAGACTTGACGCCGAACTGCATCTCGTCGCCAGAACCCATGACTTCGCTGACTCGCGCAATCTCGTATTTCACCGCTTCGGTCGGCTGATAAGCAATAACATCACCCGGATTGAGCTGTTGGGCTCCCTGCTGGCGCAGCTTTTGGAACAGCAACAAATCCGATTGGGAGAAAGTCGGATTCATAGAATCGTCAGGTATGGTCGTGGCCACGTAGCCTTGGGTGCGAGGAATCACGGTGGTCATGATGAAAGCCACGCCCACCAGAACCAGGATGACCCAGCCAATCATGAATAAGATTGCATTACGCAAAGGGTGCTGAGACTGCTTGTTCAGCAGCGAAACAATGCGGTTGGCCTGCGTGGTCATGTCTGGGCTCACCTCCCTGAGCTTACTGCTATTTTACCTGTTATTGGCTACTGCTTGCGGTCCTTCGACGTTACTTCTTTGACCTCTTGGAGAAAAGCCGGGAAAAGAATCCCTGTTTGACTGGCTCGACCGCAGCTTCGGCATCTTCGTAACCAGCTGCGAACAGCTCTTCGTCAGCGCCTGGCACGCCCTCTGCACTTGCGGTCGGATCCCATTCGGGGTATCCCTCCTGCATAGCTTCTGGAATGTCGCCTTGCACCTGGGGAATCTCGAAGGACAGTTCCTCCTCATTACCTTCCGTTCCATCCTGATTGGCTTGAGCCAGCATTTCCTCGGCGTTTTCACCCAGGTAAGGCAAGTCAGCAGCCGCCGACTCAGTCCCTTCGCTTTCCGCAGCGGTGTCCCCCTCGGTCAGCTCGTCTGGCATGTCGACTGGCAGTTCGGCCGGAACTTCGGACTCTGAATCGGCAAAATCTCCCAGATCGATTTCTTCCTGATTGGCCCAATCTGAATCTTGGGAAGCATCCGGCTCCTCCATCCCAATGGCCTCACTACCAGGCAAAGCCGTTTCCTGAGAAGTTTGGACGTCCCCGGGCAATTCGGCGGAACTTTCGTCCACGAGTTCAGTTGCCTCTGCCAGCTCGACATCGGCTGATTCTTCCACCGGCTCATCAAGACTGGGTTCTTCCGGCGCCGCAATCTCAGCCGACTCGAGATCGAGTTCCAAATCGTCCAACTCACCCAAATCCAAATCCACCAAGTCAACATCTGTTTCGGCGAAGGTTTCTTCCGTCTCGGCTGCCGGAGTCAGCATCTCCGGGAGCTCCTCGGGGATATCCGTCTCAGGAATCTCAGCCGGTTCCGTTTCCTCAACCGGGGTTTCCTCCGTAATCTCAGGGCTGACCTCATCCACCGATTCCTCGGTGGCGGAATCTTGCAGGGTCAGCTCCGTCTCGATTTGGGGCTCATTGATCTCCGTTTCCTCCAGCAGTGCGGCTGCCGGTAGCTCCGCGGCGACTTCCGCGTCCTCGGGCAGAGCGGTTTGTTCAGGAGTGGCCTCAAGTTCAGTTTCAGAAGCCACCTCAGCCGGTGCCTCATCTGACGTGACCGCGGGCTGGTCGGGCTCTAGCGGGAGGACTTCCTCAGGTTCCTCGGGGTTGACAGCCCAATGCGCCATCTCGCCTTCCACGTCACCTACGTAAAGTTCGTCATCGTTGCCCTCGGACTCCAACACGTCATCGTCGTAGACCCGCTGCCCCACCAAATCCTCTGCGGCAGAGATTTCCTCCGCGAGAGTCTGTTCGGCAGATTCACCGTCCGCTGGCTCAACGGGGAGCTCCTCAGGCAGTGCCTCAGGCAATTCCTCGGAAAGCTCGTCAGGCAATTGTTCCAGCAGGTCCTCAGGCTGTTGCTCAGATAATTCTTCGGGTAGTTCCTCAGGTAGCTGTTCAGGCAATTCTTCAGGAAGCTCAATTTCTTCAGCGTCAGTGGCCGCATGCGCTTCGGGCTCAGACCAGGCCTCGTCCTGTGCACCTTCCGGCGCCTCGCTATCAGGCAGTTCTTGGTCAAGAGTGGGTGCAGCCGTTTCCAAGGTAGATTCGCCTGCCGCCATCGGCTCTCCGAACGGCGACAAGGTTTCTTCCGGTGCCTCAGTTTCAGCAGGCGCATCCTCAGGAGCGTGAGCTAGAGGTACTCCGACTTCTGGAGCTAAAGGTTCTGCCGCGTCTGCCGGGGTTGCAGCTGTTTCTGACCAGGTCGTTTCACTGGACTGCCAGTCGGCTCCACGTTCAGAAGTTTCTGTCGGCAAGGTTTCAGGTTCGGGTTCGGCTGGCATCTCAGGAGTTGGAGCCACGGCGGAAGACGCCCGTGCGGCTGCAATGATACTCAGACCGGGAATCTCTGCTGCGGCCGGATCATTAGCCAGCGGTAGTGGCCGCCGAGATCCCGTTTCGAGAGCCTCGATGGCACAATCCGCAATGGCTTTCCAGTCAAAACCGGCCTTGGCAAGCTCGGAGGTTTCGACCTCGGGCAAGGGCGTGTTAGGAATGTCATGGTCACTGCGGGCAGAACGCACGTGGCTGGCTAGTTCATCCAACAGTTCCGGCACGCTGGGCAGCTGGGACGGCAAAGAAACCCCGTTGGTATAGATGTAACCAGGGTTATGTTTACGTACCTTGGCCCGCAAACGTTCCACGTCCTCACGACCTTGAGCCGTCAACGTAGGGGGACGATACCCATCATCTTCGGGCATAAACGAGGAAAACCTTTGGGCTCCCATGTTGAAACGAGAGGGGGTTGCGGGGTTGCTGCTTTCAGCCACGTTGTATTCTCCTTGCCATTCACAGTGCCGGACGGCACAGCTCTAATTATTCTATATTAGGCACCCCTAGTGAAACCTAAATCTAACCGCAAAACTTGCCAATTAAAGAGGTTTATTGCCCAAAATGACCGTAATTCAACACTGACGAAAAGTAAACCTGGGAAAACCTCAACCGCGGGGCGCGATTGCCCGCGGTGAAAGCCCGAAGGGAGCCAACCCGGCTCGTCCTCCGTCTGGAGCTGTCAAAACCCACACTCCGCCGGGCAGAACCGCAACAGTGTGTTCAAAGTGGGCCGCTCTGGACCCATCCACGGTGACTGCCGTCCAACCATCGGATAGCTCTTTGGTTACGGAGCCGCCACGGGTCAACATGGGCTCGATGGCCAGCACCATCCCCGGTTTTATCTTTGGACCGCGGGCACGGGTGGAATAGTTCAATACATCGGGAGCCTGATGCATGGCGGTGCCGATACCGTGACCCACGTACTCCTCCACGATGCCAGCCTCCCAGCCGTAGCGGAGCGTATCCTCCGCTACAACTTTCTCGACAGCATCGCCGATTTCGCCCAGATACTTGGCGTTTGCCAGGGCAGCTATCGCTGACCACAGGGCTCGTTCGGTCGTGGAAAGCAGCTGCAAATCATCGGGACGAGCATGTGTTTCACCACCGCAAATCATCGAAAATGCAGCATCACCGTGCCACTGGCGAGAAGAGTTGTCCACGATATAGGCGCCACAGTCAAAGCTCACTAAGTCGCCAAACTGCAACACCCGATTGCCTGGAATCCCGTGGACCACTTCCTCGTTAATCGAGACACAAACGGTAGCGGGAAAGCCGTCGTAGCCCAAGAAGTTAGACTTTGCGCCCATACGTTTGATGACAGCGGCGCTAATCTGATCAAGTTCTCCGGTAGTGATACCCGGCTCACAAGCCTCACGAAGAGCCTGGTGAATCGCGACTACCACCATTCCGGCGCGGCGCATTTTCAGAATTTGATTGGTGGACTTAATCTCAATGCGCCGGTCTTGGACTGACACCGAGCTAATTCCTTTCGATTTCTTCCATCACCGCAAGCAAGCGCTGGGCAATCTCAGAAATGGTGCCCTCCCCATCGACCTTGCGCAACACGCCTTCCTGCTCGTAAAAGTCCAGCAAGGGCTGCGTAGCTTCAAAGAATACCTCTAGACGGTGGTCGATGACTTCGGGGGTGTCGTCGGTACGGCCTTCAATCTCGGCACGCTTCAACAGGCGCCGTTTGACCTCGGCAGCGCTGACATCCAGGTAAATCGCCGCATCCACCCGTTCGTTGGTTTCAGCCAAGACGGCTTTGAGAACCTTAGCTTGGGGAATGGAGCGGGGATAGCCGTCCAGCAAAAAGCCGGCGGTGGCATCAGTCTGGCTGATGCGCTCACAGACAATCCGGTCCGTGACCGAGTCGGGAACGAACTCGCCCTTGTCGATATAGGACTCAATGAGCTTACCCAGTTCAGTCTTTTCCGCCTTATGCTTACGGAAAATATCACCGGTCGAAATCCAAGGGATCTGAAAGTGTGCTGCAATCTCTTTGGCGTGGGTCCCTTTACCCGCGCCGGGAGGACCCATAATCACCAAATTTTTCGTCATGCCATAAATCCTTCGTAGTGGTGCTGATGCAGTTGAGCGTTGATGTCCTTCACCGTTTGCAGGCCAACGCCAACAATAATCAGAATTGTAGTACCGCCGAAGGGCAATTGGGGCACGTTCATCGCGACCATCGCAATCTGGGGAACCAGAGCCACGATAGTCAAGTAAACCGCACCGGCCGTAGTGATTCGAGTCATCACGTAGTGCAGGTAGTCGGCCGTGGGACGTCCCGCGCGCAGACCGGGGACGAAGCCGCCGTACTTCTTCATGTTGTCCGCGACTTCCTCGGGGTTGAAAGTAATCGAGGTATAAAAGAACGCGAATGCAAAGGTCAGCAAGCCGTAAACGACCAGGTAGAACCAGGAGCTAGAACGGAAGTTCATGCTAATCCATTGAATCCACTTGGCATTTTGGTCACCGAACTGAGCCAGCATCATCGGCAGGGACAGAATCGAGGAAGCAAAGATGACCGGGATAACGCCGGACATATTAATCTTTAGCGGAATGTAGGTGGTGGTGCCGCCGTACATCCGACGTCCCACCATGCGCTTGGCGTACTGCACGGGGATGCGACGCATGGACTGTTCCACATAGACCACAGCCAGGGTCACCAACAGAATCAGGGCAATAATCGCCAAAAACTTTTGAATACCACCGTTACCGCCAGCAATAGCGAACAACTTCCGCGGCAAGTTGGCGATGATAGAGGTGAAAATCAGGATGGACATACCGTTGCCGACACCTTTTTCGGTAATCAGCTCACCCATCCACATAATCAAGCCGGTAGCAGCCGTCATCACCAGAATCTGGAGGACGAAAATCCAGGCAGAATCCGAGGGGATAATCTTTTCATTGGAAGCCCGGCCGAACAGTGTACCGGTACGCGCCGCAGTGATGATGGAAGTTGATTGCAACACGCCCAGGGCAATAGTCAGGTAGCGCGTGTACTGGGTCAGTTTCGCTTGACCGGTCTGACCTTCCTTGTGTAGGTCCTCAAAACGAGGAATGACTACGCGCAGCAGCTGGATGATAATCGAAGCCGTA
This sequence comes from Mobiluncus massiliensis, assembly GCF_949769255.1. Lineage (GTDB taxonomy): Bacteria > Actinomycetota > Actinomycetes > Actinomycetales > Actinomycetaceae > Mobiluncus > Mobiluncus massiliensis. The sequence goes on from NZ_OX458329.1 coordinate 1,530,031, forward strand.
ATGTAAGGCATGATGCCCAGGGCGAAAACAGAGAGCTGCAGCAACGCGCCACCGGAAAACATATTCACCAAGTCGAGCAGCGACCCGTTGTTCTGAACATCAGAGATGACCGCCTTTAACGCGGCATAGTCAACACCCGGCAGGGGGATAAACGAACCCCAGCGGAACAGAGCCATGATAAAGAAGGTGAACAACAGCTTCTTACGAAGATCAGGCGTTTTGAAAGCCTGAATAAAAGCGGTAAACAAGTGTCCTCCAAAGTTTTTCGGCACGTCAGTGAGCGCAGCTCACTTCCTAGCTAAACATGATACCGGTTCGACAGAGTTTGGTGGAAACGGCGGGGTACCGTTAGTGTACCCCGCCGTAATCCTTAGCGAACGCGTGCGGTCAAAGATCCGCCTTGCGCCTCTACCTTAGTTTTAGCGGAGCTGGACCAGGCGTCTACAGTCAAATCAAATTTGGCTGTCGCTTCACCGGTTCCCAGCACCTTGACCAGGCAATTCTTGCGGACCAGACCCTTGTCAACCAAGTCGTCGACCGTCAAAGTGCCGCCCTTGGGGAACACTTCGGAGAGGCGATCCAGGTTCACTACCTGGTACTCGACATGGAAGGGGTTCTTAAAGCCGCGCAACTTAGGCAGACGCATATGCATCGGCATCTGGCCACCCTCGAAGCCCAAAGGCACTTGGTAACGTGCCTTGGTACCCTTGGTGCCGCGACCCGAAGTCTTACCCTTCGAACCTTCACCGCGGCCGACACGAGTCTTGGCCTTGTTAGAGCCCGGAGCCGGACGCAAATCGTGCAGGTAAGTCACCTTAACGTCGTCGCTGGCAGCTGCCTTTTTAACGGTGGCTGCCGGCTTCTTGGCAGCGGCCGGAGCTTTCTTTGCCGCGGGTTTTTCCGCAGCGGTCTTTTCCTCTTCGCTCTCGCTCATCAGTCGACCTCCTCCACACTTACTAGGTGGCGCACCTTATGCACCTGGCCGCGCACGGCCGGATTATCAGGGCGAACCACAGACTGACGAATTTTCTTTAGTCCCAGGGAAGCCACAGTAGCCCGCTGATCTCGCGAGGAACCAATCGTGGACTTCACCTGAGTGATTTTCAGGTTCTTAGCCATTACGCACTCACTCCTTCGGCAGCCAATTCAGCCTCGGCTTTAACCGCTTCGGCGCGCACCTGAGCTTCACCTTCGGCGCGAGCCCGCAACATGCCGGCAGGAGCCACGCGCTCCAGCGGCAAACCGCGGCGAGCCGCTACGGCTTCCGGCTGTTCGAGTTGCTTCAACGCATCCACGGTACCGCGCACGATGTTCAACGCATTGTCAGAGCCCAAAGACTTGGACAAAACGTCGCGGATTCCGGCGCATTCCATAACCGCACGCACCGGGCCGCCGGCGATTACACCGGTACCGGGGGAAGCCGGCTTGAGCAGCACTACGCCCGCAGCGTCCTCACCGAGAACCTCGTGGACGATAGTGTGGCGAATCATCGGAACATGGAACATGGACTTCTTAGCCTCTTCCACGCCCTTAGCAATCGCTGCCGGAACTTCCTTAGCTTTGCCGTAACCAACACCGACGGTACCTTCCCCGTCGCCAACCACGACCAGAGCGCAGAAGGACATGTTACGACCGCCCTTCACCACCTTGGACACACGGTTGATGGTCACCACGCGTTCAATGTATTTGTCATCAGCGCTGCCGCCACGACGATTGTCACGGCGGTCATCGCGTTCACGGCGATTTCCGCGGCGCTCCCGGCGACCGCCACGATCTTGGGCATCATTAGCACCAAAGTCCGTGGTCTGGTCCACAGAGTCTGCGGTCTCGCCTGTAATCTGCTGTTCTTGTTCAGCCATTTTCTCAACTTTCCTTACAGACTCAGTCCGCCCTCGCGGGCACCTTCAGCCACAGCCGCAACGCGACCGTGATACATATTTCCACCGCGATCAAACACACACTGGGTAATCCCAGCGGCTTTGGCACGCTGTGCAATCAACTTGCCAACTTCGGTCGCCTTGGCCACCTTGTTGTCTTTAGCACCACGCAAAGCATCTTCCATGGTGGAAGCGCTCACAATAGTCTTGTGCTCGTAATCGTTGACAAGCTGGGCGACCATGTGCCGGTTAGAACGGGTCACGACCAAACGCGGCTTTTCCGCAGATCCGAACATGCTCTTGCGGACCCGCTGGTGGCGACGCAGACGCGACAGCCGCTTGCCTTTACCCTTTACAGAATAAGCCATGATTACTTACCTGCCTTTCCAACCTTGCGGCGAATATTTTCGCCCAGATAATGCACGCCTTTACCCTTATAAGGCTCCGGCGGACGAATCTTGCGCAGATTCGAGGCGACCTCGCCAACCTGTTCCTTCGAGATACCCTCGACGGTGACCCGGTTGCCTTCCACCTTGAACGTGATGCCCTCGGGGGGCTCCACGTTGACGGGGTGCGAAAAACCGAGTTGGAACTCCAGGCCAGCGCCCTTTTGGTTGACACGGTAACCAGTGCCCTGAATCTCCAGAACCTTGGAATATCCGTTGGTGACACCCTCAACCATGTTGGCTATGAGGGTACGAGTCAAACCGTGCAGAGAACGGGATTCGCGTTCATCATCAGGACGGCTCACGACCACGGTCGACCCATCAACCTTTGCGGTAATCGGGCTGGCCACGGACATGGTCAAGGTACCCTTGGGACCCTTGACGGAAACGTCTTGTCCATTGATATTTACTTCCACACCGGCGGGAATTTCCACCGGAATCTTACCGATACGCGACATGTCAGCCTCCTTTTACCAGATGTAGGCGATAACTTCTCCGCCTACACCCTTGTCGGCTGCCTCGCGGTCAGTGAGCATACCGGACGAGGACGAGATAATCGCCACGCCCAGGCCGCCCAGGACCTTCGGCAGTTTGGTGGACTTTGCATACACCCGCAAACCGGGCTTGGAGACGCGTTTCACACCGGAAATCGCGCGTTCACGTTTGGCGCCGTATTTGAGGTTAAGCGTCAAAGTTTTGCCGACTCGCGCTTCCTCGACTTCGTAGTCTTTGATGTAACCCTCAGTCTGAAGAATGTTCGCGATTGCGGCCTTCATTTTCGAGTACGGCATAGATACCGACTCGTGGTACGCCGAGCTGGCGTTGCGCAGACGTGTCAGCATGTCTGCTATGGGATCAGTCATTGTCATTGGGCTTGGGCCCTTTCTGAGGCGGTTTCGTAATCGACCTGCCCCCTAATGTGTTTACCAGGAAGACTTCTTAACGCCGGGGAGCTCGCCATTATGGGCCATCTCACGCAGGCAGATACGGCACAAGCCAAACTTGCGATACACCGAATGAGGGCGACCACAGCGCTGGCACCGAGTGTAGGCACGCACCGCAAATTTGGGTTTGCGCGCAGCCTTGTTCTTCAAAGCGGTTTTAGCCATTCTTAATCCTCCTTGAACGGGAAACCGAGGTACTTCAGCAGTGCCCGGCCTTCGTCATCAGTAGCAGCGGTGGTTACGACCGTGATGTCCATCCCCCGTACATGGTCGATGGAGTCCTGGTCAATCTCATGGAACACGGATTGCTCGGTCAAGCCGAAAGTGTAGTTTCCGTGACCGTCGAACTGCTTGGAGCTCAAACCACGGAAGTCGCGGATACGCGGCAAAGCCGTGGAAAGCAAGCGATCGAGGAACTCCCACATGCGGTCACCGCGCAGGGTGACGTGAGCCCCAATCGGGGAACCTTCACGCAACTTGAACTGGGCGATGGACTTGCGAGCCTTGTCAACCACGGGCTTCTGGCCGGTGATGGTGGACAGGTCAGAGATAGCGCCTTCCATGAGCTTGTGGTCGTGCGCGGCGGCACCCACACCCATGTTCACGACGATCTTTTCCAAACCGCCAACCTGGTTAACGTTCTGGTGCTTGAATTCCTTGAGCAGCTGGCCCTTGATTTCTTCGCGGTACTTGGTCTTAAGCCGCGGGGTGTATGTTTCCTCTGCCATTACAGATCCTTCCCGGTAGCTTTGGACACGCGAATCCGAACGGTCTTTTCTTTACCATCGCGATCCACGACCTCTTCGCGCATCCCCACCCGGGTACCCGCAATCTTCTTGGTCGTGTTGCCCAGCTTGGCCTTGGCCGCGGCGGGCTCGTAGTACATCACGTTGGAAATATGAATGGAGGCCTCTTTCGTTTCGATGCCGCCAGTCGGGCCCTGATGGGTCCGCCCCGCCTTGTTGTGGTGCTTCATCATCATGACGCCCTCGACCACCACGCGTTCACGCTTCCGGTCGATTTGCAGAATCCGGCCATGCTTGCCTTTGTCGCGGCCAGTTATCACCACGACTTCGTCGCCAACCTTCAACTTTGCTGCCATCAAATCACCTCCGGGGCGAGTGAAATAATGCGCATGAACTTCTTTTCGCGAAGTTCACGCCCGACGGGCCCGAAAATACGGGTGCCGCGCGGCTCCTCATCGTTCTTGAGGATGACAGCGGCGTTCTCGTCGAAACGAATGTAGGAACCGTCCTTGCGGCGGGTCTCCTTTTTGGTGCGGACTACGACAGCCTTAACGACTTCACCCTTTTTCACGTTGCCGCCAGGGATAGCATCCTTGACGGTCGCGACAATGGTGTCGCCGATGCCGGCGTAGCGTCGCTTCGAGCCGCCCATCACACGGATGCAAAGGATTTCCTTGGCCCCCGTGTTGTCGGCGACCTTCAGTCGCGACTCCTGCTGAATCATCTTTTCTCCTTCGTCTGGCCGGTTCTCAATAGAGCCTTGCCGAACCTATCTTGCGTTGCAAGGGCGCACAAATCCAACCTCAAACGGGCGGAATTGAAACCCCTGGCTGACACAGACACATTTGTGAGAGGTCTCAGCCAAAAGCAACCCTCCAAGTTTAGTATTTATTGACGGGGGTGGCAAACCGCAGCCAAACCGCCATTCGTCCCGTTGCAAAAACCGCTAAACTGAAATTGTGTTTGATGATCTCTTACAAGCTAATGCTCAATACGCCAAAAACTTCCCCTACCGTGGCCTGCCCGGCGCTCCCGCGCATGGGTTGCTGATTGTGACTTGTATGGATTCCCGTCTTGATCCTCTCGAGATTTTTGGGCTAAATGTTGGACAAGCCAAGGTTCTGCGCACTCCCGGTGGATTCTTGAAGCCCAGCACGTTGGCTGGTGCCATCGCAGCGGTTCATAAACTCAATGTGGAGCGAATTATGGTGCTGGAACACACCAATTGCACCATGGCTTCCACTGACGAAGCGGGATTACGGGCCATTATCGCCAAACAAGCTGGACAACCCGTTGGAGATTTGGTCTTTGGCGCAGATCCGAACCAAGACCAACATTTGCGTGATGACGTGGAGACTCTGCGAAACCACACCCTGATTAAAGGGTTTGCCGAAGTTGGCGGGTTTATGTATGACGTAGAGACCGGACAAGTTATCCAAGTATGTTGAACCCCAGCACGTTTAACTGATGCGTCACAAAAGACTGCCTCACATCCCAAACTCTCCGACATTGGTCAGCCTTTGTGCGACTTGGCGTTCTTGAAGCCCGCAACAATTATGGGTAGCGAACCAAGGAATTTTCCTGATAAGTTGGGACGCAGGTGTTGTTATTGATTCTTTAGGAGGAGTTATGTCCAACCCCTATCAGACCCCACAAGGCGACCCCGGTCAAGTTCCCGGATCACAGCCCGGCCAGCCCATGCCCGGCCAGCCGATGGGACAACCCATGGGTCAGCAGATGCCGGGTCAACCCATGCCCGGTCAATTCGCCCGCCCTTATGAGCATCCCCAGGAACAGACTGTGATGGCACTGGCTATTGTCGGCCTATTCTTTTGGCTTTGCTCACCTATCGCCTGGTATATGGGCAGCAAGGCGAAAAATGAGATGGTGGCTCAGAATATGGAACCCACTTCCAGACTAAGGACTTGGACCACAGTCGCTATGGTTATCACGATTTTGGGACTTATTGCTATCAGTCTCTCTATCATCATGACGGTTGTGGGAGGACTGGCGATTCTGGGAATGGCTAGCGACACGAGCGCGGGACTGTTGCCGGCGCTGAGTGCCATCTAAATCCGTCTCGATTCCATCACGAGCCTCCGATGGGCCTTACCTGCGGGTGAGGCCCATCAAGGTTTTTAGCACCCAAAAGACACCATCTGTCGGACTCCCCCGGTAAAGTCTCATCTACGTTGAGAAGACACCGGCGTCTTAACGGGGGAGACAGAACCGTAAAATAACTGTTTGCCCAGGCTGTAAGCCCGGGCAAACAGTTATTTAGTGCTCATTTTCCGAAAGGCACACCGCAACGCAAAATCACATTCGCCCACGGAGTATCTTCCCCAGTTCTGACTACAAAAGCTGCTTGCGCTACCCGGCGCTTAAGTTCCTCATGTGGAATCGTGTCATGAGTCCCAGGAATCTCGGCAAACCAAGATTCCACCTCAGTGCCGATAGCCTCGGAGGCATAGCAGCACGCTTCTATTTCGAGTTCGGACAACAGAGCCTGAAGTACCGGTTGAAAACGAGGCAAACCGAACACCACGCTCAAATCCACTACAGGAATATCCCGAGGAATCGGTAGGCCACAGTCCGCCAACACGAAGGTGTCTGTGTGGCCTAAACACGCAATCTGAGCGAGAAGACTGCGATTCAAAATGCCCAGTTTCTTCATCTGTTTCCTTTCAAAGTTTCTACAGCTTGCCAATACGAGGATTGCGCACCAGGATATTTCACCGTTTCGGAAGCAAATCGCGTCGCAGCCAATGCGCTGTCTTGAAGAGATTGGCCCTCAGCTAATTTTGCCGCGAGCACTCCGGTGAACGCGTCACCCGCCCCTACTGCGTCCACAGCTTGAACAGGGATGGCATCTAGATGAGAAACGCTAATATTACCTTCCGAAGTATGTTCCCCCAACAGTGATCCTTGCGAACCGAGAGTCAGAACCACCGAGGGAACTCCTGCTTCCAGCAATGCTTTCGCGACATCAATGTCCTCAGCATTGTTGAGATTCAATCCTAAGCAGCTTGCCGCTAGACGTGACTCGGACTCATTTACTACCAGCGGATTACTATGCAAAAGTAGCCATGGATTCACAGCTATTGCTGGGGCGAGATTCAAAACCACCCGCTTTCCGGATTCCACAAATCGTTTTGCGGCCTCCAGAATGCAGTCTTGCGGAATTTCTGCCTGCATCACCAGGATATCGGCTTGGTGCAATGCCGGGTTAATCCACTCGATTTCAGCACTATTCATAGCTCCGTTTGCTCCGGGGACTACGATGATGAAGTTTTCGCCTTCTTGTTCAACGGTTACAACCGCCAGACCGGTGGGAGTGTCCACTTGACGCACAAAGCTCAAGTCCACACCAGCTTTTTGCAGAAACTCCACCACCACCTGCGCATTGGCATCCTTTCCAACCTGTCCAATCATCATCACGTGGTGTCCAGTCAGAGCGGCAGCAAGAGCTTGGTTCGCTCCCTTACCTCCGGCACTGACTCTGCCACCCCCACCCAAAAGGGTCTCTCCCGGCTGGGGATGGCGAGCCACTGTCAGATTCAGGTCAGCGTTCAGAGACCCGAAAACAGCTATTGTCACTTGGCATACTCCGCAACATTTTCTTTGGTGACAGTCTTGACCTCCACCGGAACATTGGCATCGGCCTTCCCGCTTTCCAAGAACTTAATGGCTTGATCCACGGCGATTTTACCCAGTTCTTTAGGTTGCTGAGCAATCGTTCCAAGCATGGTCCCATCCTGCACAGCCTGCAAGCCATCATTCGTGCCATCGAAACCAAAGACGAATACATCTTTACCAGCCTTTTCCGCTAAGGCTTTCAAAGCTCCCAATGCCATCTCATCGTTGTGTGCAAAGATAGCCTTCACATTTGGATTAGCCTGCAGCAGGTTCGATGCCACGTCCAACCCCTCGGCGCGGTCAAAGTTAGCGGTCTGGGAAGCAACTACCTTGATATTCGGGAAGGCCTTGATGCCTTCCTCGAAGCCCTGACCACGGTCACGAGTTGCGGAGGCACCCGGCACCCCCTGAAGCACAATGACGTCTCCTTTCTCGCCTATGGCCTTGGCAATCTGCTCCGCCGCAAGTTTGCCGCCAAGTACGTTATCCGAAGACACAAAAGAATCCAGTTTGCCGGTAGTGACACCGCGATCAACTGCAATAACAGGAATTTTCGCACCATTCAACGCTTCAACAGAGGGTCCCGCCGCATCGGAATCCACAGGGTTAATAATTACCGCACTCACGCCCTTGCTGATGGCATTTTGAGCCTGGTTAGCCTGGGTGGCCGAATCATCCTGAGCATCAGAAATCTCCAACGTGTAGCCCTTAGCTTCCGCTTCGGCCTTGGCGCCATCGCTCAGGTCGACAAAGAAGGGGTTGCTCAGAGTGGAAACTAGCAATACCAGGTTTTTCCCACCTGAGGTACTGCCGTTCTCCCCTGAGGAGGCTCCGTTATTGGCGGCATCGGCGCCGCCGCAAGCACTCAAGCCTAAGATTCCTAGAGCCAGGACGGCTCCGGATGCAAATAACTTGTGAAATTTTTTCATAATATGTTTACCTTTCTGGTTGTTATGTTCCGGGGTTTTCATCGAAACATGTTGTTCATTTATTGCAATGTCTGAATGCACAAAGGAGGCTTCCTCTTCCCAGGGCAAGCCCTACTCTTGTGGTTTAGTGTGCAGATTCTTTGTTCTTCAAGGCATCAATCCCCACTGCTATGGCGATGACCAGTCCTATAACCACCTGTTGCCAGAAGGAAGGAACATTCATAATGTTGAGCCCGTTGCGAATTACCGCCAGTAAGAGAGCCCCGACCAGAGTTCCGGAAACCTTACCTGAACCGCCGGCCAGGGATGCGCCTCCAATCACAACCGCGGCAATCGCGTCTAGCTCGTATCCCACACCGGCTTGAGCTCCAGCGGAATTAAGCCGACCAGCCATAACCATTCCTGCCACACCTGCGTAGAGTCCGCACAACGCGAACACGGTCACTTGCACTTTTTTCACGGGAATGCCCGAAAGCCGAGCGGCCTCGATATTGCCGCCGACAGCATACATGGCACGTCCCATAGCGGTACGGTTGAGGATTAAAGCCGCCACGATTCCCGAGAGAGCAAACACGATAATCGGGACGGGAATCGGGCCTAGACTCCCGCCTAGCAAATTCACTGCGGGTGGGGTAGGAATCGGTTTACCTTGGGAAATGACCAGGGTGAGTCCACGCGCTATGGACAGCATCGCTAGAGTAGCAATGAAAGACGGCAAACGAAAATATGCATTGCTAATCCCGTTTACTGCCCCGCACATGATTCCAGCCAGCAATCCAACTAGCAAAGCTAGCCAGCTGGGGATACCCATAACGGTAAAGGCGTAAGCACCCACCATGGCTGACAGGGCCAGCATGGAGCCAACGGACAGGTCAATACCAGCTGCCACGATGACGAAAGTCATCCCAAACGCAAGAATTGCGGTGACCGCAGTTTGCACACCAATTTGGGTAAAGTTGTTCACCGAAAGGAACACCGGTGACGCTAGGCTCAAAACGATAGCCAAGATTACCAAACCGACCAGAGCTCCATTGTTGGCAAGGAAGGTTTTGACCTTGACCAGCCCGTTAGACGGCTTCACTTCACGCTTAGCGCTTGGTTTCGTTACTGTTTGCATATTGGCCTTCTTTTCTAGATTTGTGACAACTCTGCGACATTGGAAACCGCCAGTGTCATGATTTCGTCTTGAGTGGTTCCTCTACCCGGAAGTTCCCCGGCAACTCGACCTTCCGACATCACCAGAATCCGGTCTGACATACCTAGTACCTCAGGCAATTCACTGGAAACCATCACCACCGCACCACCATCGGACACGATTTGATTGATAAGTTCATAGATTTCGACTTTTGCACCCACATCGACCCCGCGAGTCGGCTCATCGAGAAGTAACACCTTCGATTCGGCCAACACCCACCGCCCAAAGACTAGCTTTTGTTGGTTTCCTCCCGAAAGTTCTTTGACTTTCTGATCAATATTCTCCATACGGACTCGCATCCGCTGGGACACTCCCTCAGCTTGTTTACGCAACATTCTTCGTTGGGCTATCCCGAAACGAGCACTGGGCATGAGTTTTGCATAGCCGAGGTTTTCGCCCGCCGTTGCACCCAAAACCAGGCCCTGTGCTTTCCGGTCTTCCGGAACCATGCCCAAACCCAGAGAAATCTTTTTTGCAATCTGGGAATTTGGCACTTCCTTTCCCTGAATTTGAATCGCTCCCGAGTCAAATGTGTCGGCCCCCGCGATGGCTCTCAAGACCTCGGTTCTTCCTGCACCGACCAAACCGGCGATTCCCAAAACCTCTCCAGACCGAACATTGAAACTAACATCGGAGAATTTCCCTGCTGAACTGAGGTTTTTCACCTCCAACATTATCTCTCCGGCTTGCACCTGGCGGGCAGGAAACTGTTCATCAATAGAGCGTCCCACCATGAGACGCACCAGCTCGGGCTCTGGAGTCTGCGCGTCTACCTGCGCCACCAGGTTTCCATCTCGCAGCACCGACACGGTGTCCCCGATTTCAGCCAACTCGTTAAGGTGGTGAGAGATAAAAATCATCCCCACCCCTTGTGACTTCAGTGAGCGCATCAGCTCAAATAAGACCTTTATCTCTTTTGTCGTCAAGGCAGCTGTGGGCTCGTCAAGTATCAGTATTTTGGACTTTACGGATAAAGCCTTGGCGATTTCCACCAACTGTTGACCTGCTATCCCCAATTCGCCCACGGGCTGTTTGAGGTTGAGCTTCATGCCTACCAAATCCAAAGCTTCTTGCGCTTGGCGAAAAAGTTCTCGTTTATCTAGCACTCCGGCCTTAGTTGGGAGTCTGCCCAGCAGAAGGTTCTCTGCCACACTCATCTTGGGGACGAGGTTGAGTTCCTGGTGAATTACCGAGATTCCGTGTGCCTCCGCGTCCTTAACGTTAGCTATTGTCACAGGTTTGCCATCCAGGAACAGCTCGCCCTTATCTGCACTGTATATTCCGGCAATGATTTTGATGAGGGTGGATTTACCAGCACCATTTTCTCCCAGTAAGACATGCACTTTCCCTGGTTCTACGCGCAGAGAAATGTCTTTTAACACCTCTACTGGTCCAAAAGATTTATAGATATGCTTTAGTTCCAACGTTGTCATCTGCGCTGCTCCTTACTTTGCCCGCGCTGTGGATTTGCGAAGTATGAGGGAAGTTGGCAAGTGAAGGCTTTGCGCTTCTTCCCCTGCAATTAGTTTTTGCAACTCCTGAACAGCCAGAGAACTCATTTCTTCAATATCCTGGTTAATCGTGGTCAACGGCGGATTGAGGTGTTCCATAATTGGCAGGTCGTCATAACCGATAATCGATAAATCCTGTGGCACGTGGATTCCCTGTTTGCCGAGGTAACTGAGAATCGGCCACAGTCGCGGCGTGTAAGCGATGATGGCCGCGCTGACATTGGCTTCCAACAGCTCTTGCATCAACGCAACCGAGTGTTCTTCACCTGCCGGCTTCGGATCAACCACGGTTTCCAGCCCTAGTTCAGCACCAACCTCTTGAAAGGCTCGAAGACGCTGCTGAGTAGTTGAAGTATGTTCTGGACCCAACACCATCCCAATGCGTTTGTGTCCCAGCCCCTGCAGGTGAATCAGCGCCTCCCGAATTCCCGGGTAGGCATCTGAATCTACTGTAGGTACCTCGTAACCATCCATCGTGCGGTCAACGAACACTACAGGAACTCCCGCTCGTTGCACCTGTTTCAGAGCTGAGGAATGTCGGCTCTGAATAACCAGAATCATCCCATCCACTCGATGTTCCAAAGCTTGATGAAGAAATTGCTCCTGTTGCTCAAAGTTCTCTGAGGCGTTGCCGATAATCATGGCATACCCGGATTCTGCCAGGCTAGTTTGCAGTCCGTGGGCAAGGAGACCGAAATAGGGGTTGCGCACGTCTGAAACAAGTACTGCCACAACCCGATTCTGTTTTGAACGCAAAGAACGGGCTAGGCCATTAGGGGTGTAGTGCAGCTTTTTAATCGCCGTATACACCTGCAGTTTTGCCTTTTCAGAAGCCGATTTTCCCGAGAGAACGCGCGACACGGTAGCGACCGAAACTCCAGATTCCTCGGCTACATCTTTGATAGTCACGTTAGCACGCATTGACTCTCCACTTCATTGTGTAAACGATTACATGTAAACGTTTACACAAATCCTGCCATACAAAGGAGTGCCCTGTCAAGCAAAACAGAAAAGAAAATTGCCTCCCGGTCAGAACCCCTATTCAACTACATTTAACAGGGAAATTACTCGCGCTGGAACGTGAGGTCTGTATCCGTATACTCCTCTAAACCTCCTACCAGAAAGAGGTAACAATGATGTTTTGGAAAGCTTATATCCCGGCTTCTATAACCCCTAAAGCCGCGTGCAGCACTTCGGGGGTGGTCGCTAGGTTCAAACGGAAGGATTTTTCAAAGCCTTTCCCCAAGTCCGCGCCGTCGTTGACGATTAGACCGCGATCCCGCAGGGTCTGGGCGGGACAATCTCCGAGGATTCCATGGGTTTCCCACCATGACAAATAGGTCGCCTCGGGCAGGAACACCCGGAAGTGCTCACCGTGATTGGCCAACCAGCCACGGACAGTTTCCCGATTTTCGACAATCTGCGCTTTGACTTCCCCCAACCATTCGCGGCTATCGCGAAAAGCACTGATGGCTGCCAGCATCCCCCATGGGGTCGCCCCGGAGGCAAAAACTTGCAGCGGGGTGCGCAAACGTTGCCGCAGCGATTCATCGGGAATGATCCATTGCGCACAGTGCAGACCGGGGATGTTCCACCCTTTTGAGGCAGCTGACGCAGTCACGGTCCGGGAGGCGGCCAATTCCGAGAAGTGAGCGAAGGGACAGAGCTTCCCATCCAAGACCAGCGGGGAATGAATCTCATCTGAGAACACTAAAACGTTCGGATATTGTTCCAAAATAGCGCACAAGCCAGACATTTCGGCGGGGCTCACACACTTGCCCACGGGATTCCAGGGGTTGCACAACACCAGCAATCCCCCGACCTCAGCCGAGCTGAAAACCTGCGAAATTCCCTCCAAGTTCAGCTGATACTGGCCAGTTTGCACCTCATAGTTGGACACGACCTGGACGACTTCGTGGCCCTGGTCCTGGGGCATCGTCAAAAATGGCATGTAGGCCGGGGTCGGCACCACCACAGGAGCCTGCGGGGGAAGAATACTCATCACGGCTTGCAGCACCGACAATACGTCCGAGGCCACGCCAACCGCATCGGGCTCGATTTGCCAGCCGAATTCATCCGCATAGAACTCGCGCATCGCCTGGCACACCTGCTGGGACAGCCCTACGGGAGGATAACCGGTAACGGTGTCGTCGAGTGCGGACTGCAGGGTATCCCTCACGGCGGGCGCGATTCCGAAGTCCATTTCCGCGACCCACATTCCCAGAGATCCGGGGTGGATGCTCCACTTCAGGGAACGAGAATTTTTCAATTCAGACAAAGATGGTAACGCAATCACCCCTATATTCTAGAGGGAGATGCGCGCCAAAATGAGGTCAAGCGACGCGCTTTCAACAGTCGGGCCAAGCAGCGGGGAAAATAGGACGCAGCCCGGACACATAATGTATCCGAGCCGCGTCCTTTATCCAGATTGAAAGGTCTTAAAGACCTCAACCGAGTTTTAGTTGTGGAGAATTACTTGGCCTTTTCGGCAATCTCCACCAGGCGCCAGTGCTTAGTCTTGGACAGCGGGCGCGTTTCCATGATGACGACCAAGTCGCCGATACCGGCGAGGTTTTGCTCATCATGAACCGTGACCTTCTTGGTTTTACGCATGACCTTGCCGTAAAGCGGGTGCTTCACACGGTCTTCGAGCTGAACCACGATGGTTTTTTCCATACGATCGGACACCACGTAGCCGCGGCGCACCTTACGGTGATTGCGTTCGGTCGTTTCGGTGGTCATAGTTTCGTCTGCCATTGATTACTCCTTAACGCTGGGCTCGGTACGAATGCCGAGTTCCCGCTCACGGTAAATGGTGTAGATACGAGCGACATCGCGGCGAACCGCCTTGATGCGGCCGTGGTCTTCGAGCTGACCGGTAGCTTGGGCGAAACGCAGGTTGAAAAGCTCCTGCTTCGCGTCCTTCAGCTTCATCGCGAGCTGCTCGTTATCCATGGCGTCCAAATCGTTAGGAGCCAGTCCTTTGGAACCTATCATGTTCATTCACCACCCTCTCGGGAAATAAAACGGGTCTTGATGGGCAGTTTGTGCTGGGCGCGAGACAGAGCTTCGCGAGCCAGTTCTTCACTAACACCAGCGATTTCAAACAGCACACGGCCAGGCTTCACCGGAGCCACCCACCATTCGGGGGAACCTTTACCAGAACCCATACGAGTTTCCGCGGGCTTCTTGGTCAGCGGACGATCCGGGAAGATGTTAATCCAGATCTTGCCACCACGCTTGACGTGACGAGTCACGGCAATACGAGCCGCTTCAATCTGACGGTTAGTCAGGTAAGCGCCCTCCAGGGCTTGGATACCGTAATCGCCGAAAGCGATTTCGGTGCCGCCCTTAGCGTAGCCACGCCGGCCCGGACGGTGCTGGCGACGCCACTTAGTACGACGAGGAATCAGCATTGCTTATGCCTCCGTTTCTGTGGTTGCCCCGGCGGCGACAGTCGCGGCTTCGGGGGTTTCGTTTACGTTTTCGTTGGCCGCGTTGTCAGCAGGACGGTCGGCACGAGGACGGCGGGTCCCCGCGTGACGGTCGTTGCGGCGACCCGTACGGCCGGCCTGTTCAGCCTGCATCCGGTTCCAATCCCGTTCGGTCATGTCACCCTTGTAAATCCAGACCTTCACACCGATGCGTCCAAAAGTGGTCCGCGCTTCGTAAAAGCCGTAGTCGATGTTGGCGCGCAGAGTGTGCAGCGGCACGCGGCCTTCCCGGTAGAACTCGGAGCGGGACATTTCCGCACCGCCCAAACGACCGGAGCACTGCACGCGGATACCTTTGGCACCCGCACGCTGCGCAGACTGCATTCCCTTACGCATCGCGCGACGGAAAGACACACGGGCGCTGAGCTGTTCAGCAATGGACTGAGCGACCAGCTGCGCATCCAAATCGGGGTTCTTAACCTCGCGGATGTTCAACTGCACCTGTTTGCCCGTCAGCTTTTCCAGCTGGGCGCGCAAGCGATCTGCTTCCGCACCGCGTCGTCCGATGACGATACCGGGACGAGCCGTGTACAGGTCCACAGACACGCGATCGCGAGTCCGCTCAATTTCGACCTTAGAAATACCGGCACGTTCTAGCTTGTCCTGCATGAGACGACGAATCTCGACGTCTTCCTTCACGAAGTCGCGGTAACGCTGACCGGACTTCGTAGAGTCAGCAAACCAGCGGGAACGGTGTTCCGCGGTTACGCCCAGACGGAAACCAGTGGGATGTACTTTCTGACCCATTATTTACTCCGCTCCCTTCTCAGTGCTTTTCGCGGCGGGCTTTTTTGCCGCCGTGCTCTTCGTAGCCGTGGACTTGGTCGTGCTCGACTTCGAAGTCGTAGACTTTGCGGCCGTTGTCTTGGTCGCAGTGGACTTCGTCGTTGCCGAGTTGGTGGTCTTGGACTTCGCAGCCGTGGACTTGGTCGTGCTCGCCTTGGTGGCCGAAGCCTTGGTAGTCGTGGACTTAGTCGCGGCCGGCTTCTTGGCAGGAGCCTTCTTGGCCGTGGTCGTGGACTTCGCAGCCGACTCTTCCTTGGCTTCTACCGGATTAGCTGCCTTTTTGGTGACAGCGGCCGCAGCGGCTTTCTTCGCGGCGGAAGCCGAAATCCGATCAGCTTCCGGACGACGCTGGGACGGCAAGTACGGAGCGGCAAGTTCCTTCTTGTCTTCCGCGTCTCCCACCACAATGGTCAGGTGAGAAGTACGCTTCAAGATACGCGCCCCGCGCCCTTGTGCCCGAGCCCGGAAACGCTTCATCGTGGGTCCGTCATTGACGTAGGCCTCGATGACGTACATCTCATCGGAATCAAAAGACGTACCGGCGTTGCGAGCAGCCTGTTCAGCGTTAGCCAAGGCGGAAACCAGAGTCTTGCGAATCGGCAAGGCCGGCTTTTGCGGAGCAAACTTCAGCACGTCAAGCGCCTTGTTCGCTTCCATTCCGCGCACCTCATTCATGATGCGGCGAGCCTTTTGCGGAGTCACGCGCACATAGCGGGTATGAGCAGTAGCTTTCATGTTCTATCCCTCCCCCGCTTTAGCGGCGACCTTTCTTGTCTTCCTTGTCGTGACCACGGAAAGTACGAGTCGGAGCAAATTCACCCAACTTGTGACCGACCATGGATTCGGTGATAAACACCGGCACGTGCTTGCGACCGTCGTGCACCGCGATGGTGTGACCCAGGAAATCCGGGGTAATCATCGAACGGCGCGACCAGGTCTTAATGACGTTCTTTGTGTTGGCCTCGTTTTGTGCGTCCACCTTCTTTTGCAGGTGAGCATCAACAAAGGGGCCTTTCTTCAAACTGCGTGGCATAAACAAACTCCCCTATCAGCGATTCTTGCCAGTCTTACGGCGACGGACAATGTACTGATTCGACGCCTTCTTCTTGCTACGAGTACGACCCTCGGGCTTGCCCCAGGGGCTCACCGGGTGACGGCCACCGGAAGTGCGGCCTTCGCCACCACCGTGCGGGTGGTCAACCGGGTTCATAACCACACCACGGACCTTCGGACGGCGTCCCAACCAACGGGAGCGACCGGCCTTGCCCAAGTCGATGTTGGCATGATCGGAGTTACCGACTTCACCAATGGTGGCGCGGCAACGAGCATCCACGTTGCGGATTTCGCCAGACGGCATCCGCAGCTGAGCAAAACGCCCCTCTTTGGCGACCAGCTGGACAGAAACGCCAGCGGAGCGGGCAATCTTGGCCCCGCCGCCCGGACGCATCTCTACAGCGTGAATCGTGGTACCCAGCGGAATGTTCTTCAGCGGCAAGTTGTTGCCGGGCTTGATATCCGCAGTGGGGCCCTGTTCGATGGAATCGCCCTGCTTCAGCTTGGACGGAGCCAAGATGTAGCGCTTTTCACCATCGGCGTAGTGCAGCAAAGCAATGCGCGCCGAACGGTTCGGATCGTATTCAATGTGAGCCACCTTGGCGGGAATACCATCCTTGTCGTGACGACGGAAGTCAATCAGACGGTACTGGCGCTTGTGGCCGCCACCGCGACGACGAGAGGTAATCCGACCTTTGTTGTTGCGCCCACCGGTCTTGTGCAGCGGACGAACCAGGGACTTTTCCGGGTGATCACGCGTAATTTCCGCAAAATCAGACACGGAAGAACCACGACGGCCCGGAGTTGTTGGCTTGTACTTACGAATTCCCATGAGTTATCCCCCTTAGGCCTGCATCCCAAAGACGTCAATCGAGCCCTCTTTGAGGGTGACGATGGCGCGCTTGGTGTCGTTACGCTTGCCCCAGCCGGTGCGGGTGCGCACGCGCTTGCCCTCACGGTTCTGGGTATTGACGGAAGCAACCTTTACCTTAAAGATTTCTTCGATAGCCGACTTGATTTCAACTTTGTTTGCGTCGGGTGCCACCACGAAGGTGTACTGACCGTGGTCAATCAAGTTGTAGGCTTTTTCGCTGACGACGGGCTTAATAATCACGTCGTGCGGGTTCTTAGTCTTTTCCAGGCTCACTTGTCTTCTCCTTTCCCAAGGAAGGAGTCCAACGCCGTTGCCGAGAACACCACATCGTCGTTAGCCAACACATCGTAGGTGTTCAGCTCGCCGACGAACAGAGCGTGGTGCTCGCTGAGGTTATTCACGCTCAACGCCACGACGTCATCAACTTCCGGGGTCAACACAATCAGGGCGCGACGATCGTCGACAACACCCTGCAAAGCTGCTTTCGCGGCCTTGGTGGACGGGGCTTCCTTGACACCGAAGTCGCTCAACACGTGGATACGCCCAGCGCGCGCCCGATCAGACAAAGCCTGGCGCAAAGCGGCGGTCTTCATCTTTTTCGGGGTGTTCTGGGAGTAGTCACGAGGCTGCGGACCGTGTACGGTGCCGCCGCCAGCGAACTGCGGGGCGCGAATAGAGCCCTGACGAGCCCGGCCGGTACCCTTTTGACGCCACGGCTTCTTGCCGCCGCCGGCAACGTCACCACGAGTCTTAGTGGCGTGGGTCCCCTGGCGAGCGGCCGCCAACTGGGCGTTTACGACCTGGTGTACCAAGGGGTTGTTAAAGTCGAGGTCGAAAACCTCTCCGGGCAGCTCTACGGTGCCGGTTTTCTTGCCGACGCCATCAAAAATGTCTACGCTGCGGTTTTCAGTCATTGTTAGGCTCCCTTCACTGCAGAGCGGATCATGACGATGCCGCCTTTGGGGCCGGGAATCGCGCCGGTCAAAACGACCAGACCCTTTTCCGCGTCCACAGCCTGAACCTTCAAGTTCATGATGGTGCGACGGTTACCGCCCATGCGACCGGCCATGTTCAAGCCTTTGAACACACGGCCGGGGGTGGCGCAAGCGCCGATAGAGCCGGGCTTGCGGTGGTTGCGGTGCGCACCGTGAGAAGAGGACACGCCCTGGAAGCCATGACGCTTCATCACCCCGGCAAAACCTTTGCCTTTGGTGTTGCCGGAAACGTCAACCAGGACTCCCGCATCAAAAACATCCGCGCCCAGTTCCTGACCGAGCTCGTAGGAGCTGGCGTCGTTGGTGCGAATTTCCGCGAGGTGACGGCGCGGCTCAACCCCGGCCTTGGCGAAGTGACCCGCCATCGGCTTGGTGACCTTGCGCTCGTCCATCTTGCCGAAGCCCAGCTGGACAGCATCGTAGCCGTCGGTTTCATTGGTACGAATCTGGGTGACGACATTCTTTTCGACCTGGACCACCGTCACGGGAATCAACTTGCCGTCTTCATCCCAGACCTGGGTCATGCCGAGCTTGCGCCCCAGCAATGCCTTTACAGAGGCCATGGTGTCGTTAGTCATCGTGGTCCTCCTTACAGCTTAATCTCGATATTCACGTCTGCCGGCAGTTCAAGACGCATCAGCGAATCAACTGCGGAAGGCGTGGGATCAATAATGTCAATCAGACGCTTGTGGGTGCGAACTTCAAATTGCTCCCGGCTGTCCTTATATTTGTGCGGCGACCGAATCACAACGTAAACGTTCTTTTCGGTCGGCAGGGGCACAGGTCCGACTACGGTAGCGCCAGCACTGGTTACCGTCTCGACAATTTTCTTTGCCGAGGAGTCAATGACCTCATGGTCATAAGACTTCAGCCGAATGCGGATTTTTTGTCCCGCCATGGGCTAACCTCTCTCTAACTGGTTCTTCACCGGTACACGCTTTCGGGTGTGTCGCATTTGTAAACGCAACACAAGCGAAAACTCGCACCGTTGGATTTCCATTCCACCTGACTTTTGCCAGGCAAGTGCGCACTGGGAGGCGTGAACCCGCCTCAAGATGCGCCGAGGAACTAGCTTACACTTATTGGCTCTCCCGTGGCAAATTCTCGAACCTCAGAAACTGAGGAACGCAGCCAAATCGTGGCACCTGGATTCCAGCCCATCAGTAGGCAAGGGATGCCATCGATTAGGTCTTGTAATCGGTAGGCAGCGTCAAAGTAACCTCTGACCGATAATTTGATAGCGTCATACGTATTACGCGCCGAGTCTAAGTCGGCTGTGATCCATTTTTGGGGCGCACCATTAATATCATTCAAGGGGTACGGTGCTGATTTTACGAAAGGAAAACGTTTGCACAACGAAACCCAATCATTATAGGAATTAATTTCCAATAGTTTAATAGTGTTACTTTTATCGCGTACCGTATTTACTGTATGCCATCCCGGAGAGACAATTTGGAATTCATCAGTCAGTATAGGCAGCCAAAGTTGCGAATTTACGTCGTACTTCCCCGGCAGAGTTACTCGATACGGAGGCTTTGCGTCAAAACTCCACCAGTAGGCATCTGCAGTGTCAAAATCGTCACCATCAACAGCTTCCACATTGAAGGCAATTTCTGGCTGCTCATGCTCCCCGGTAAGTAAACGTTGCACGCGCTTGCCTAGCCGAGAAAATATTTCCCTATTGAGAGCTGAAAATGGCTGAGGAGACAAAGGAAGTTTATAAATCTTTTTCCATCGCCCCCAGGGGTATAAATCAAGAAAATCTTGGAGGAAAAAAATACCTCGATCATCAGAGATCGTTTCTATCTTGGTCAATGACCGAGAAATATACTCAAGTAAAGAACTATCTGCCTCGGGGAAACGTTGATAAAAATCGTCGTCCGCTAGATACCCCTCCATTTCGATTTCTGAAAACAGCACCCCCAGCAGAGAAAGCGTCAGGAATGTCGCGTCAGACTTCGTTTCGCAAGATTGACTGTTCAGCAGCACTTTTAAGACCCCCCGCCAGACCTGCCGGTGTTCAGGTTGTCCCGTTTAGGACAGCATGGTCCGGTCAGATAGCGCCGCGCCTTTGAACTTGGCGAACTGGGCCAGCAGGTCGTCCACGGTCGCGTTTTCCTTATCTTTCCCGCTCAGTTCCATAATGACCTCGCCCTCATGCATCATGATGAGGCGGTTGCCCAGGTGCAGAGCTTGTTCCATGTTGTGGGTCACCATCAGGGTGGTCAGTCCGTGGCGCGCCACTAGCTCCTGGGTCAAGCGGGTAATCAACTCGGCACGTGCCGGATCCAAAGCCGCCGTGTGTTCGTCCAACAGCAAAATCTTCGGCTGGGTGAACACCGCCATCACCAGGGACAGCGCTTGACGTTGCCCACCGGAGAGCAACCCCACGCGGGCTGTTAGGCGATTTTCCAAACCTTGCTCCAAAACCTTGAGATCTTCGCGGAACTGCGCCTTGCGGGCTCGGGTCACCCCGAGTCCCAGTCCGTGCCCATGGGTGCGTGCCCAGGCAATCGCCAAGTTCTCTTCAATAGTCATGTGCGGGCAGGTTCCCGCCATCGGGTCTTGGAACACGCGTCCCACGTAACGCGCCACTTTGTAGTCAGGTTTACGCGTCACATCGTGGCCGTCAATATGTATCTGTCCCAAGTCCGGGCGGTAACGTCCCGAGACGATGTTCAGCAAGGTCGATTTGCCCGCTCCGTTGGAACCAATGACGGTCACAAAGTCGCCCTCGTCCAACTGCAGGGAGATGTCACGCAGAGCAATTTTTTCGTTAACAGTGTGACGGAAAAACGCCTTGGAAATATGCGAAAGTTCTAGCATGGTTCACAGCCCCTTCCGCCGGGTCCGTTTGGTGATATGTTTATCCGCCGGGCGGGTATCTCCGGAGTCAAGCTCTTCAGCGTCGGCCGTATCCCAGGGCTGCACCCCGGAAAACTCCGCAATGGGATGGTTCTTTTGCCACGAGAGAAAGCCTTTCCACCGCGGGGCAATGAGGAACACCACCACAATGATGGCGCTCAACAGTTTCATATCGTTGGGGTTGAATCCCGGAATCATCAAGGCGGCTTGAATAATGACGCGATACACGACAGAGCCGCCCACCACTGCCAACACGGCCATCCAGATGCGTCCGGTGGGAATGACCGCCGTGCCGATGATGACCGAGGCCAAACCGGCAATAATCAGCCCGATACCCATAGAAATATCCGCGAAGCCTTGATACTGGGCGATGAGGGAACCTGACAGCGCCACCAAGCCGTTGGACAGCGCCAAGCCGACCAGTTTGGCCAAGTCGGTGTTCACCCCTTGGGCACGCGCCATTTCTTCGTTATCCCCAGTGGCGCGCAAAGCCAAACCCAGATTGGTGGATAGGAACCACACGACTATCCCGCAGGCTACCAGCAGGACCACCAACAGAATCGCTACGCTGACCCACGTCCCCACCAGATTGGCCTCCCGCAGTGGCGTAAACAGTGATTCTTCACGCCGAAACGGCAGGTTGGATTTGCCCATAATGCGCAGGTTCACCGAATACAAACCAATCTGGGTCAAGATTCCCGCCAGCAGGGGGTGTATTTTCCCCGCGGTATTCAGCAAACCGGTAATCAGCCCGGCAATCAGTCCCACCGCGAATCCCGCCAGGGTTCCCAGCCACGGGCTGCCCCCGCCGAGGATAACGACCGCGCAAGCTGCCGCTCCGGTGGTGAAACTCGAATCAATCGTCAAATCGGCGAAATCGAGGATTCTAAATGTGAGGTACACCCCCAAGGCCATCAGCCCATAAATCAGGCCCAGCTCCACCGCACCAATCATATTTTTTCAAATCCTTACGTGTATTCCCAAGGTTCCCCGGTTACGTTCTCGGGGTCGCTCACCCCCATTAAAACACGAGCCTGACACCCCGGCCAAAATAGGGCCGCGAAAACCTGCGCCTTTCCAACACCGCAACAGCCCACCCCGATTTTAGGCAGGATGGGCTGTTGTCTAAACACTTCGGTTACTCGTAAACCACCTTGTCGGCTTTAGCCGAAAGCTCAGCGGGAATCGGGTGTCCCTGCTTCTCGGCGGCCTCCGGGTTTATCACCAGTAACGGAGTTTTTTGGGCTTCCACCGGCATAGTTGCGGGTTTAGCCTCGCCCTTTAAGATCTTTACCGCCATTTCTCCGGTCTGGTGGCCCAAGGTTGTGTAATCCAGTCCCAACGTCAAAGCCGCACCGTTACCGACCGAACTGGACTCACCGGCCACCGTAAGGATGCCCTTTTCCTCCGCCACCTGCAGCACGGAATCCAACGCGGCTACCACGGTGTTATCGGTAGGAATGAAAATGGCATCGACTCCGGTCAGAGTCTGAGCGGCCTGCTGAACTTCGGCGGTATTGGTGATGGTTTTTTCCACCACTTCCAACCCTTGTTTCTTAGCTTCAGCTTTCGCCAATTTGACTTGTACCTGCGAGTTTACCTCTCCGGAAGAGTAGATAATGCCAACCTTTTGAGCATCGGGAATCACCTGTTTGACCAGGTCAATCTGTTTCGCCACCGGATTCATATCCGTAGTGCCGGTCACGTTGTAACCCGGCGCCTCGTTAGATTCCACCAGCTCCGCTGCCACCGGATCCGTCACCGCGGTGAACAGTACCGGGGTATCGACCACATTTTGAGCAATGGACTGAGCCATGGGGGTGGCGATAGCAAACACCAAATCGTAATCACCCGCAGCGTACTTTGAGGCGATGGAGTTCACGTTGGTCTGGTCCCCTTGGGCATTGGAAGCGTCATAGGTGACATCCAGTCCAGCTTCGCTCAAAGCGGCTTTAAATCCGGCTACCGCCTCGTCCAAGGGCGGGAAACTGGCGTACTGGGCAATAGCGACTTTGTATTTGCCATCGCCGCTGGCAGCACCTCCCTTGGTGGCGTCTGTAGAGGAACAACCCGCCAGCGCCAAAGCGGCCATACCGACAACTATTGAGGCAATTATTCTACGCATCAGGAAAATCCTTCGTTTTGGTGAATATTGAAACTCACCATAACGCTATTCACGTTTTGAAAAAAACTCGTCTCACATATCGAACTACAGGGTGAGTGAAAGGAATCCAACCGGAAAGCAAAAGGTTACACCGGGCCGACAAATCGGTCTCGTATCCACCGGAAGAAATTACTGATCCCATCCGCGACCACGGTGTCGGTCACGTTACGCGACAGCCAAGAATATAACCCCATAAACCAGAAAGTCAGGCGTTCCGTCCAGTTTCCGGAACGCCAGTCTTTCGGTACCCAGGAAATGGACTTCAAACGCGCGGCCGAAAATACCTGGGTGTATTGCAAAATTGCTTCCAGACCATGACGAATCCCCTGGCCGCTTTCGCTTTTGCCCTGAATCGGCGCCTTCCACGACATATCCATCGAGAAATACGTGTCGTTGACGCTGACTGCGGCAAACTGTGCATTGTTAATCAGGGTCCGCACGAAATCGATGTCGCGAGTAAAGACGGCGGCAGAATCAATCACTCGTGACCCCGTTACCAGGCGCACCACGTTCGCGATGTCTTTGAACGATAGCAGCGCCACTACCGGTCCGTACACTTCCGTTTCCAGAAGCTCCAAATCAGGAGGCAAATCCGCCACGATGGTCGGCTCAAAAAAAGTCGGACTAATCTCAGGACGCGGATGGGACCCCGTCAGTACCCGGGCGCCGTTCTCAAGAGCCAGTTTCACAACTTTTTCACAATTCTTGACTCGGCCAGGGTACATCATGGAGCCCATAGTGGCGTGCCGATCCACGAATCGCCCGACCCGAATCTGCTCATGGGTATATTGGAGCATCATCTGTTCAAACGGTTCTCGCACTGATTCATGCACAAAAATAATCTCGACAGCTTTCGTGGATTGGCCGGCGTTCAGGAAAGCCGAACGAGCACAGGCTTTCGCCGCGTCCCACAATTTCGCGTCATCCATCACCAACGCAATGTTTTTAACCCCTCCAAAGCAAGAAATGGGCACCGAGTGGCGAGCACACTCCATCGAGATTTTTTGACACATCCGGTTCGGTCCGATGGCTGAAACATAGTCGAGGGCCGGAATGAACTGCATCCCGAACTGTGAAGATTCCGAAACCACGATGCGCCACACGTCTGCGGGCATCCCGGCGTCCACCAGCACCGCTTTCATCAACAGGGCTCCCAGAGCCGCCTGGGGAGTCACGAAATTGACCACCGTGTTACCGGCCATAATAGGGTTCAAGATATCGCAGACCATAGAAATTGGATTGTCCGCGGAAGTGAACATCCCTACTACCCCCATGGGGCGGTACCAAACCCGATAGGTGGACAGCGGTACCGAGCCCCCACCCCGGCGCGGTTTCCACAGATACCTCAAATGTCGCTTAATGCCCCGTACCTGGGTAATCATGTAAAAATACTCTGAGGAAGCGTCCAGCCAGGATTTCCCGCTCAACAGCTGGTCGAGCCCAATAATCGGCTCATAGTAACGCACAACTCGTCTCAAGAATCGGTACAGAATGCGTGAACGCGTGTAAATGCTCTCTTGTGACCACTGTTCACTCACGGCATGAGCCCGAAGCACGGATTGTTCTCCATCAGAGAAGGTGGAGCAATGCAGGGTTCCGAAGGATTCCCAAGTCTGGACATTGTAAACCGGAGCATCAGCACCGCTCTCGCCACGACCGGCAATGAGCAAGGACGTCATGAACTTGTCGTCGATACCCTTGGGGTATTCCATGTCTCCTCCTTCCTGACTGTAATCTAAGGGTTCGTTTCTCCAGTTTGTCCGAATCCGTTGTCACTCTGACGCAGCGAAACGAAAGCGGTTCTATACCGGGCCGTGAATCCGATTCTTAATGTGATGTCGCAGGTTGCGCCACGCATAAGCAATCACCGTATCGGTGAACAGAATCGAGGCAATCACTGCGGCACGGCTAGAGAAAAAGCTCCACCGTTCCATCCGGTTTCCGGGCTGGAGGTCGTTTGAAATCCAGGGATGACCTTCCTGCCTGGCCACGGATTGAACGCGGGAATACTGCAGAATCGACTCCAACCCGTGACGGATGCCGGAGCCGGTACTCCTGATACCCTGAATCGGAGCTTGCCACGTCGAGTACAGACTCATGTAGGAGTCGTTGATGATTACCGCTGCGCCGTTGGCTGCTTGGATGAAATCGCGCATCATGAACTCGGATTCAGTGAACAGATAGATACAGTAACTGTGCCGAGACGTGCCCAAGAAGCGTGATACTTCCGTGAGGTCCTGGAATGGTTGCAGATAGATGAGGGGGCCGTGAAGCTCACTTGCACAGATTGCGGCGTCCTGCGGCACTCTGGCGAGGATGGTCGGTTCATAGAAGGACGGTCCCAGGTCCGGGGCGGTGTTGCCGCCTAGGACTAGCTCAGCCCCTCGTTGGACCGCGTCGTCCACCAGCTCCTGGATGGTTTGCGCCCGCTGCGGTGTCAGCATAGCACCCAAGGTGGTTTCAGCAGAATCCAGAGAACCAATGGCAACCTGGTCTGACACAAAGTCTTTCAAGGCGAGTTTAAAGTAATCAAAAATTGAATCCTGCACCCAGATGATTTCGGCGCTGTTTACGGTTTGTCCCGCGTGTTGGAAACCAGCACGGGCCATCGCCCGGACCGCATGATCAAAACGGCAATCTTCACAAATCACCCCAACGTTAAGCACCTGCAGGAAACCCTTGAACGGAACCCGGTATTCCTGGCAAATTCTCGAAATCCGGCGTCCTAACTTTTCCGAGCCTAAAACCGTGACCATATCTAGACCGGGAATGACGGCGCGCCCCGCTTTTGAAGTTGTGTCCGGAATAATCTTCCACAAACCGTACGGCATTCCCGCATCTACCAACATGGCGTGCATCAGTACAGCGCCCAAGGCCGCCTGGGGGGTCACGAAGTTTACGACCGCATTGCCCGCCGCAATCGCCTGTAGGACATCGTTGATTGAAGAAAGCGGCCAGTCAGGTGACGTGAAAAATCCCACTATGCCCAAGGGACGCTGGTAAACACGCCACCGCGAACCGGGTAGCGCTCCCCTACCAGCTCGGTGTTTGCCCAGCCTACGGCTGGAAAATTTGATGTTTTTCGCGGTGGACAAAACATCGAGAAACTCTTCGTGGGCATCAATTAATGATTTGCCGCTGAGCATTTGCGACAGGGCGACCATTTCGTTTTGGTACTTCCACACTAACTGGGAAAATCGGGCCAAAACTTTGGCGCGCCCATAGGGCCCCATTTCAGTCCAGACCACCTGTGCTGCCTGCACCGTCATCAAAGATTCCTGGGCGTCTTCGGGGGAAGCCGTAGCGACCCGGGTCAGCAACCGTCCGGATTCCACATCGACCACGTCTTTGCGAGGACCGTGCATCCAGGACAAAAATTCTGCCAAGATGGCAAAAAATCTGTCGTCCAAGACATCGGAATGCACTGCAACCCCTCCCTGTACGTCAATTGTAGGTTACGAACAGCCTTTTGAATTATAGCCAAGCCGGAAAGCTATGAGGACCATTGCCGGGTTCTGTCGCTTTATAGCAAGGTGGGCAGGAAACCGAAGTTTCCTGCCCACCGCTGTGTAATTGACCGTAGGTAATTACGCGATAATCTTGGTCACCTTGCCGGAACCAACGGTACGGCCGCCTTCGCGGATAGCGAAGCCGAGGCCTTCTTCCATAGCGATAGGCTGAATCAGCTCCACGCTGATTTCAGTGGTGTCGCCAGGCATAACCATTTCGGTGCCTTCGGGCAGGTGGATAACACCGGTAACGTCGGTGGTGCGGAAGAAGAACTGCGGGCGGTAGCCATCGTAGAAGGACTTGTGACGTCCGCCTTCATCCTTCTTCAAGATGTAGACCTTGCCCTCGAACTTGGTGTGCGGGGTCACGGAACCAGGAATGCAGATAACCTGGCCGCGCTCCACATCTTCACGCTTGGTGCCGCGCAGCAGCAGACCACAGTTCTCGCCGGCGTAGGCCTCGTCCATGGACTTGTGGAACATTTCGATACCGGTAACGGTGGTCTTTTGCGTCGGACGGATGCCCACGATTTCGACTTCGGCGTTCAACGGCAGCTTGCCGCGCTCCACACGACCGGTCACCACGGTGCCGCGGCCGGTAATGGTGAAGACGTCTTCGATAGGCATCAAGAACGGCTTGTCGAGGTCACGAACAGGCTCAGGAATGTAGGTGTCAACCGCTTCCACGAGCTCTTCAACCTTCTTGGTCCACTCGGCGTCGCCTTCCAGAGCCTTCAGAGCGGAAAGGTGGATGATCGGGCAGTCGCGGTCGAAGCCCTGCTTCTCCAGGTCTTCACGGATTTCGTCCTCCACGATTTCCAGCATGTCTTCGTCCACATCCGGGGAATCGCACTTGTTCAGAGCGACCAGGATGGAAGGCACGCCGACCTGCTTGGCCAACAGGATGTGCTCCTTGGTCTGAGCCATCGGGCCGTCAGTGGCAGCCACCACGAGGATAGCGCCGTCCATTTGCGCAGCGCCGGTAATCATGTTCTTGATGTAGTCGGCGTGGCCAGGGGCGTCCACGTGAGCGTAGTGACGGTTGGGGGTTTCGTATTCAACGTGAGAAACGTTGATGGTGATGCCGCGCTGACGTTCCTCCGGAGCGTTATCCACCTGATCGAAGGGGGTGAACTTGTTTGCGGGCAAATCCGGATACTTGTCAGCCAACACCTTGGTGATAGCTGCAGTCAAAGTAGTCTTGCCGTGGTCAACGTGACCAATGGTGCCGACGTTAACGTGCGGCTTGTCATGAGTATAAGTGCCTTGTGCCACTTCTTTCTTTCCTCCTGGACTTTAGGTAGTTTTGCTCCGTAATAAATAAGCAGATGTCAGATTACCACTATCTTACGGATTTTCCTACCTGGGTTTTTCTTGATTTTTCTTCTTGCGGATTTTTGCGGGTTTTTCCTGGAGTGTCCCCAGCGGCTTTCGAGACGCACCCGGCTACGCGCCAGGGACACTGCCAAAAAGGAAAAGAACCCTTATGCACCGCGGTTGTTGGCGATGATTTCTTCGGAAATCGAACGCGGAACCTCGGCGTAGGAATCGAACTGCATGGTGAACACCGCGCGGCCCTGGGTCTTGGAACGCAGGTCGCCGATGTAGCCAAACATTTCTGACAACGGCACCTTGGCGCGAATAACCTTCACGCCCTGGCCGTCGTTCATGGAGGCAATGTTGCCGCGGCGGGAATTCAGGTCGCCGATGACGTCGCCCATGTATTCCTCGGGGGTGCGGACTTCCACATCCATGATGGGTTCCAAGATGACGGGGTTCGCCTTCTTGGCACCTTCCTTGAACACCATGTTGCCGGCAATCTTGAAAGCCATTTCCGATGAGTCGACTTCGTGGTAAGCGCCGTCCTCCAACGTCGCCTTCACGTCCACCATCGGGTAGCCGGCCAAAACGCCGGATTCCATAGCTTCCTGGATGCCCGCGTCAACGGAAGGAATGTATTCGCGCGGGACGCGTCCCCCGGTGACCTTGTCTTCGAAAGCGTAGGTCTTGCCTTCGCCCCGTTCTTCCTCGCTCAACGGTTCGAACGTGACCAACACCTTCGCGAACTGGCCGGAACCACCGGTCTGCTTCTTGTGGGTGTATTCGACCTTCTCGACCTTCTTCTTGATGGTCTCGCGGTAAGCCACCATGGGCTTGCCGACGTTAGCTTCCACCTTGAACTCGCGCTTCATCCGGTCCACGATGATGTCCAAGTGCAACTCGCCCATACCGCCGATAACGGTCTGGCCGGTTTCCTCGTCCAAACGCACGGTAAAGGTCGGGTCTTCTTCGGCCAGCTTCTGGATGGCGATACCCATCTTTTCCTGGTCAGCCTTTGACTTCGGTTCCACCGCCACGTGAATCACGGGTTCGGGGAAGGTCATGGATTCCAGCACAATCGGCTTGTCAATGGCGCACAACGTGTCGCCGGTAGTGGTTTCCTTCAAGCCGATGAAGGCGTAGATGTGGCCAGCGTGCGCAACTTCCACCGGGTTTTCGTGGTTGGAGTGCATCTGGAACAGCTTGCCCACGCGCTCTTTCTTTCCCTTAGTGGAGTTGTAAATCTGGGTGCCTTGTTCGGCCTTCCCGGAGTACACGCGCACGTAGGTCAGCTTGCCATAGAACGGGTGCACGGCCACCTTGAAAGCCAAAGCGGCGAACGGCTCGTTCTCGTCAGGCTTGCGGGATTCGGTTTCGCCTTCATCCTCGTGACCGGGACGGAAACCGCGAACCTCCTCAACATCCAACGGGCAGGGCAGGTAGTCGATAACCCCATCCAAGCAGGGCTGCACGCCCTTGTTCTTAAAGGCGGAGCCGCCATAGACCGGGTAAATCTCAGAACGGACGGTACGCGCCCGGATTCCTTGCTTAATCTGGTCAACGCTCAGTTCGCCGTTCTCGAGGTAGGCTTCCATCAGCTCATCGCTGGCCTCGGCAGCCTCTTCGGTAGCGGTCTCCAGATACTTGGCGGCCTTGTCCTGGTATTCCGCGGGAATGTCTTTGTACTCGACAACGGCGCCCTTGGTATCGTTACCGTCGGCGTCTTTCTCAGGGAAGTACACGGCTTGCTGACGCAAAACGTCAACGACGCCGACAAAGTCGGATTCCGCACCCATCGGGAAAGTCATCACTACCGGACGAGCCCCCAAGCGGTCAATGATGGTCTGGACCGAAAAGTCGAAGTCCGCGCCCAGCTTGTCCATCTTGTTGATGAAGCAGATACGCGGCACGTTGTACTTGTCAGCCTGGCGCCACACGGTTTCGGACTGCGGTTCCACGCCTTCCTTACCGTCAAACACCGCTACCGCTCCGTCAAGGACGCGCAGGGAACGTTCCACCTCAACGGTGAAGTCCACGTGTCCGGGAGTGTCGATGATGTTGATCTGATTGTTGTTCCAAAAACAGGTCGTAGCCGCGGAGGTAATGGTGATACCGCGTTCTTGTTCCTGTTCCATCCAGTCCATAGTCGAAGCGCCATCGTGCGTTTCACCGATTTTGTAGTTGATACCGGTGTAGAACAGGATGCGTTCCGTCGTGGTCGTCTTACCAGCATCGATGTGTGCCATGATGCCAATGTTGCGGACCTTTTTAAGGTCAGTTAGCACGTCAAGTGCCACGGGCGTGTCCCTTCGTTAGTGTTTGTTATTTCTTAATAATTCTAGTAAGTCACTCGGTGCGGGTTTACATCCGGAGCTTACAGGAGCGACTGCCCGGCGACTACCAGCGGTAGTGGGCAAAGGCGCGGTTAGCTTCAGCCATCTTGTGAACGTCCTCACGGCGCTTCACCGCGGCACCCAAGCCGTTGGAAGCATCCAAGATTTCGTTCATGAGACGTTCGGTCATGGTCTTTTCCCGACGCTGACGGGAGAAATCCACCAGCCAACGCAACGCCAGGGTGGTCGCGCGAGAGGCTTTGACTTCCACCGGAACCTGGTAAGTTGCCCCACCGACACGACGGGAACGAACCTCCAGATGCGGGCGAATGTTTTCCATGGCGCGCTTGAGTACCACGATGGGGTCCTGCTCGGTCTTGTGAGCTACGCCTTCCAGCGCACCATAGACGATGCTCTGAGCCACGGACTTTTTACCGTCCAACAGGACGCGATTAACGAGCTGGGTGACCAGCGGAGAGTTGTACACCGGGTCTGCAATGAGTGGGCGCTTAGGCGCCGGTCCTTTACGAGGCATTCTTACTTCTTCTCCTTCTTCGCACCGTACTTGGAACGACCCTGTTTACGGTCGCGCACACCTTGGGTGTCAAGAGCGCCGCGCACGATGTGGTAGCGCACACCCGGAAGGTCCTTCACACGGCCACCGCGCACCAGCACGATGGAGTGTTCCTGAAGGTTGTGGCCAACGCCGGGAATGTAGGCGCTGACTTCGATGCCGGAAGATAGACGCACACGAGCGACTTTACGCAGAGCCGAGTTCGGCTTCTTCGGGGTGGTGGTGTACACACGAGTGCACACGCCACGACGCTGCGGAGAGCCTGCCAAGGCCGGGGTCTTGGACTTCGTGCGCTTGCTGGTACGTCCTTGGTGGACGAGTTGTTCAATGGTAGGCACAGTAACTCCGTTTCTTGAATTTGTCTGGAATCTAAGGCTTTGTAGCCGCCCCGCGGACATAGCTGTACCGTCCGGGGGCCGGTCCGCCTTCCTTTGGGTCCTTGGTTCAAGAACGGCATTTTAGGTTGCGTCCGGAGCTCGAACGGAGCGAGCCCGCTGTTCGCGCGAGTTTCTTCGCGCGACTCTGGGTGACTAAAAACAGACACCAAAGAGCAATCATACCAAAACAGCGCAGCTGCGACAAAACCGGTCGTGAGGCGGACCAAATCTGGCTGCAGTAAAATGAAAATATGAACCAGATGCTCCCAGAACCTCAACCGACCGAGCCTAATGAACACGCCGCGGACAATCCCCTGGTAGCCGCAAGTACCGCCAAAGCACGCTTGGCCGGGGAAAAGGGCGTGTGGATGCAAGCGACTTTGCTGCCCCTGGCGCTGATTGGGGTCTACCTGGTGGTTACCGGCTTAGCATTGAATATCTACGATGCCGTGGCGGGCACCGGCAACTCTCCCCAGGGAATTTTTGACGCGCCTCTAGCTCTAGGGTTTTGCGGTCT
Source organism: Mobiluncus massiliensis (assembly GCF_949769255.1). Lineage (GTDB taxonomy): Bacteria > Actinomycetota > Actinomycetes > Actinomycetales > Actinomycetaceae > Mobiluncus > Mobiluncus massiliensis. Next base: position 1,562,176 of record NZ_OX458329.1, read on the forward strand.
GATTCTGTGCATCGCAGAGATTGCCGTGTACCGCTTCCTGGTGAGATTGTTTGCGAAACGTCGAGTGTCGGAGCTCGCGGTCAAACCAGCATTGCCCGAAACCCTGGCGGGAATCGCTGTGGGGGCGGTGCTGGTGAGCCTGCCGATGCTAATCTTGTGGGCCAGCGGGCACTGGCAGCTGGTAAAGGTCAGTATCGAGCCCGGCGTGGGTCTGGGCCTAGCTATGGGTCTCATGTCTTGCGTGTGGGAAGAACTGCTGTTCCGCGGGGTAATGGTGCGGCTCTTTGACCGAGCCTGGGGGCCGGTGTGGGCCATCACCATGTCCACCGTAGTGTTCGGAGGGCTACACCTGATGAATCCCGGAATGACGGGAATGGGCGTCATCGCCCTGGCCCTCAGCGGTGGACCGTTGCTGGGAGCGGCCTACCTGTGGAAACACCGGCTGTGGTTTCCTATCGGGCTGCACTTTGGATGGAACGCGATGCAGGGCTCTTTTTGGGGGTCAATCGTGTCCGGTACCGGGGAACAACGCGGGCTCTTACAAGGGACTTTCGTAGGCCCCGAGTGGATTACCGGCGGCAGCGTCGGGGTGGAAGGTTCTTTCCTGACCGCCATCGTTTGCTTGGTCGCCACGACACTAATCGTGCTACAAATGCGCCGCCACCCTGAAAGCCCGGATTTGCCGCAGAAATGAGCTGGTGAACCGGAGTAACTCGGCAGGTAATGATTGCACCGGTCGCGAGTCTGGCGGGAATACGTTTAGACTGAAAACCGATTTGGGGAGGTAAATATTGTCAGCTGGGTTGTTGGCGCTACTGGATGACGTGGCGGCTCTGGCGAAAGCCGCAGCCACTTCACTTGACGACGTGACGGGGGTAGCGGCCCGGGCCAGCGGCAAGGCCGTTGGGGTCGTGATTGACGATACTGCCGTCACCCCGCAGTATGTAGCGAGGATAGCCCCGAAACGAGAACTTCCGGTCATCGCCAAGATTGCCCGCGGCTCGATTATTAATAAAGCCGGAATCCTGGTGGTTGCGCTGCTGTTGAATTATTTGCTGCCCGCTGCCCTCACCCCCATCTTGATGGTGGGAGGGACATATTTATGTTTTGAAGGCGCCGAAAAAATTTTGGGCCAGATTTTCCACCACCAGACTGGTGCTGTCGACAACACTCCAACCTCAACTAACGCCGCGGAGGAAGAAAAACGCATCGTCCGGGGCGCCACCCGCACGGACCTCATCTTGTCCACCGAGATTATGGTGGTGGCCCTAAATGAGGTCCGCACGCAGAGCCTAGCAACGCAAATCGGGGCCCTGATTGTGGTGGCTATCCTGATTACAGCGCTGGTCTATGGAGTGGTTGCGCTACTGGTAAAGATGGATGACGTGGGCTTGGCGTTGAGCCGCACTCATCACAAAGTCTCCCAGGTCATCGGACTGATGCTGATTCGCCTGATGCCCGCTGTCCTCAAGGTTCTGTCCACAGTCGGGGTCGCGGCGATGCTGTGGGTGGGAGGACACCTGTTCTTTAGCGGACTAGCTGAACTGGGGATGCCTCTCATATTTGGATTCATGCAGGCTTGTGGCCACGCGGTAGCGAGTACTCTGCCGGTGGCTGGCGCGGCCGGTGCTTGGCTCACGGAAACCTTATTAGCTATGTTGCTGGGCTTGGGTCTCGGCACCATCGTGACGGTAACGGTTTGGGGTATTAGCGCCCTCGTGAAGCGAATTCGTCGGAAAAATAGGCCGGAAGAACTCTAGCGAGACACCGTCACCGAGACGGGATTACGAGTGCGAGGTAATTCGTTCCAAAGCCGAGTTTTCCACGACCTGTTCCAGACTGTCGTGAATAATTTGGGCGCGTCCCGGTCCTACTCCATCGATTTCCATCAGTTCTTCGGTGGAAACCTCCAGCAGCTCAGACAAGGTCCCCCACCGGCGCGTAATCGCCTCGACGATATGGGCGGGGAGACGCGGAATCCGCGCCAACATGCGCAAACCGCGAGCACTCAAAGGAATCTCGAGGATTTCCGAGCCCATTCCACTCACCCCGATAATGCGAGCCACCAGGCTCAAATCCAACAATTCCGCATCATCCAGTTCACCCAGGCGGTTCACCACCTTTTCCTCTGAGTATTCATCGGGAATGTAGTCACGAATCAACAGGGAACGGTTCACCGCAAAGCCGCGCATCAGCTCGGCTTGCTGCATCTTTAACAGACGCCCATGTTCGCCCAGCTGAATGAGCATATCCGACACTTCATGTCCGACCCGGCGCACCATTTCTTGACGTTGCACCACCAGCGCCACGTCGCGGGCGGTAACCATGTCGTCGATTTCCATAGTGGTCAGCAGGTCTGAGACTTCGTTCAAACGAATCCGATATTTTTCCAAGGTGTCAATCGCCAGAGACGCACGGGTCAGCAGGGTTTCCGGGTCTTCCAAGACGTAGCGTTTATTGCCCAGATACAGCGAAATGGCCCGCAGGGAATGCGATACGGCAATGACCGGGTTGCCGCTTTGCACCGCGACACGGTGGGCGGTGCGGTGTCTCATCCCGGATTCAGTGGTGGGTATGGAAGGGTCTGGAAGCAGCTGGACGTTAGCGCGGCGAATCCGCCATTTGTTCGGGTCGATGATGACTGCGCCATCCATTTTGCACAGTTCCCGCAGCCGCGTAGCCGAAAAATCAATATCGAACTCAAAGCCGTCCGAACAAATCCTTCTGATGTGGTCCTCGTAACCCAAAACCACCAGGGCGCCGGCATGAGCCCGGATGACCCGATCGAGTCCGTCGCGCAGCTCGGTGCCCGGAGCCAACATGGTAATGACTTCCCGGAATCTCTGCGCGTCGTTCATGGTTTTATCCTACTGTTTTCGCGGGGTTTTCGTTACTGGTTTCCGGCTGATTTTCCGGCGCGGGGGTGGGGTCGGGGGGCGGATTCTGCAGAGCAAAGACGGTTTCTGGCCCGGTAACGGCTCCATTCCACACCGCGTTGAGGCGATAGGTACCGGCAGTTGCGACGTTACTGGCTGGCGAACAATCCGCGTTACGCACCAGACCGTCCCAGTTCAGAGTTTGTTTCCAAGTCATGCCGCGGTCCAGCAACAGTTGCTGGGTCGGGGCATCCGTGGGTTGGCAGCTAGTCGAGTTGAAAATGATTTGGTTGCCCGAAATGATTTGCATCCCTACCTTCGCGGGGTCAATCATCACGGTGCAGGCGGTTTTACCGGTGTTGTGCACAGTCATTTCGGCCTGATCCCCAGCCCCGACATTAATCACGGCGCTGGGATGAGTAAGTGCAATCTCCAGGGAGTTGTCCGGGCAGGGCTTCGGTGGGGGGAAAGTGCGTTCTTCCATCCGCAGTTGATAAGCCTTAGCCTCGGCCGCCTGGGCGGTTTGCCACCGGGTAAATGCGGCCGCGACCTCACGAATCGCTAACACCATTCCCACGATTGCCAGAATTACAATCGCCAGAGCAATCAGACGGTTGCGCCGAATTTGGGCCTCAGTGTACTTTGGCGGACGCGGCTTTCCGTGGCTTTTGGGCGTTTTTCCGGCTGTCCTGGACGGTGATTTACGCGCTGTGGTGGTTCCGGATTTCCTACCATTTGGGGACACCGGAGAGCGCGACTGTTTCGCCGCGCGTTGTTTGTCTGTGCCGGTGTCCACCATGCTCCTAAGTTACGGCTTAGAAACGCAAAACCCGAAAGTCCACGCCGTTAGTTGTTAGAATTTTGTCAAAACGAAGGAGTTTTCATGAGCGCGTCCACAAGGCACGAGTCCTCCGGCCGGGGTCCACATGGCCAGATTGTTACCCCCCACCAACTCGCTATCACCGGCATCGGTTCCCTGCTGACCTTTGCCTGGTACGCCTCCCCGGATTTATTTACGGAAAAGAAACCGAGAGCCTTGGTGCGCCTGGGTATTATCCCCGCTTTGACGGCTTTGACCGCTTTGGTGGCACGAGATACTGTCACCGCGGTACGCGATGACATCGCCTCGGAAAGTCCCGATCAAGAGGCGTGGGAAATGACCAGCGACAACGTGAAGTTTGATCCGAAAAACCTGGATTGGCGCGTGCTGATACTTCTGGGAGCTTTCGGAACGGTATTACTGGGTTGCAGTATTTGGCTTGAGTTCTGGTTGTTCCGCCGTGGCGAGCGTCGCCGTAAGTCCGGGGTGAAACTGGCTCATACCCGTCAAGCTATCCCGATTTCCCTGCTGTTCGCCGCGGGCTACTTGGTTGACGACGCGCAAACAAACTGATGCCAGCGCCGGTTTGAGACGCTTTTGCCCCACCCATCTAAGCTGCTTCCGGGGTGGCTCCGGGCGAGGATTGAGATTTCGGGTCCTCCGGGTCAATGGTGCAGACTTTTTCGATGACCAGCCCGGTTACCACCATCAATACCGCGCCGATAACCGCCACAATCTTTTTCCATAATGTCTCTGCCAGAGCATCGTTTCCCAGGTTTACCAGGATAAAGATGGTCTGTGCCCCAAAATAGCCCAAGAAAATAGCACCGGTGTGCGACAGGGCGAGAGACAGCGCCGCCACCCGAGCGGCCCCCACCGCGCTCATCCAGGTCGCCTGACGCTTCTTGAGCCTCTGCACATGCGCCGCCAACCAGGCACTCAAGAGGGAAATAATCAGGGCGACCAAGCCAAACTCCACACCGTCACGCGGCAACGAGGCGCCTTGGTTGTACATGAAGTTCAGCAACGAGGCGCTGAGGGCTCCCACCACCAAGGTTAAGAGCACCAGAACTATGGGTTTAGTGTGGCTCATCAGTGCCGCCGCTTCCTGACACGCTGCCACTGTGGAGCCGGCAGCTCGGACTGAGAGGAGGAATGAGAATCCCCGGCGGATGGGCTGTAATCTTGACGAATAATGTCGATTTCGGTGTCATTGTCGACCACGCGCGGCCGCGCCTCCGCTTGGGGCAGGGCAGCTTGCCAAGACGGCAGACCGAAAGCATCGTGATCCCCGACCTGTGTCTCAGCCAGCGGGGAATCGTCGGGGGCGGCCGGGGAAGCGGGTACAGAAGGGAGGTTCGGTGCGGTCTGTCCCGGTTCCGGGTCAGTCGCCAGCCAGTCCGTCCACAGATTCACGATTCCGTTGGCATCTTGTGCCCAAGCCGCGAGCTTGGAGACGGAGCGACCCTCCAGAGTCGCGTGAGGGTCGAGCTGGGCCCAGGGCACCAGGACAAACGCTCGAGTAGCGGCTCGCGGGTGGGGCAAGACCAGGCGAGAGTCCTCTGAAGTTACCCCTTCAACGTCAATCACGTCAACGTCCAAAGTGCGCGCTGCCCAATGATAGGGACGCTCCCGCCCGTGAGTTTCTTCCAGATGATGCGCCAAATCCAACAACTCGGCCGCGGACAGACGCGACCACACTCGCACGACCGCGTTGTAATAATCAGGTTGCGGGGCGGCGCCGGGCTGCAGCACCGGACGGGTCCGAGCCAAGGGCGAGACTTCCACCCGTTCAAACTCCGGGGCAGACTGCAGGGCGGCCACTACCTCTCGCAAGGTTCCCAGCGGATTGCCCAGGTTTGCTCCCAAAGCCAAAACTGCGGGGCGGGCTTGCTCGGGACGCAGGGTCAGATTGGCTGGAAAATCAGCTAGATGCGCTGCAAAATCCGCCCGCGTGCGCAAAATGCTTATCGCCACATCTTCGAATTGCACGTCCATGCAGGCATGAGGCTTGTGCAAGGTGACTTGGACTGCCGCAATGCGCGAATCCTCCAGCACGGACAAGGCGATGTGCGTAGCCAGACGTTCAATCAGGGAGGCGCGTTTTCCTTCAATGACCGCGACAATTTTTTCAGCCACAACCGAGTAATCAACGGTGTGGGCCACGTCGTCCGAGCTGGCAGCCCGCCGCGAATCGAACCATAGGGTGAGGTCGACCGAAAAATCCTGGGGGGCGTGATGCTCAGATTCCAAAACTCCGTGAATGCCCCGCGCGAAAATCCCGCGCAGCGTGATGGAATCCAGCCCGTCCAAACGGTCAACCACGTCAACAGAGCGCCCGGAGACTCCCCCTAGAGAATTCGATATGGATGCATCATGTAAAGTCATCTTTAAAACCGCCTCTCAACAGGGATGATGGTGGGCATCGAGGAAGGCTGCCGCCTGGACGGCCACCGCTACCGGGGCTACGTTGTGTACGCGCACCGCCCAAACCTTGTGAAGCGCGCAAAACATGGAAACTGCCGCGGTGGCATCGTCGCGAGGATGGCGGTCACTCGCCGCCGTTTCCAAATCTGCCAGATATCGCTTTCGTGACGGGCCGACCAACACCGGGTAGCCGCGGTGTAAAAACACGTCAAGGTTAGCCAACACGTCCCAATCCTGCTCACCGACCTTGGAAAACCCCAGTCCAGGATCGATAATGACCCGGCGCATATCAATGCCGCCGTGGCGCATCAGTTCCAGGCGACGCTCCAACTCATTCCAGGTTTCCACCGCAACCTTGTCATAAACCGCTAACTGGTTGGCTACCTCCGGGTTACCCCGCCAATGCTGGCAAATATAGCTCAACTGCGGGTAGCGAAGCTGTAGCCCGGCGATGGTGGCAAACATGGAGTCATCCACGATGCCGCCTGAAACATCGTTTATGATGCTGGCTCCTGCCGCCGCGGCCGCCTGAGCGGTTTTCGCGTGCAGGGTATCCACTGAGACAGTCACCCCGGCCGCAACTAACTGTTCAATGACCGGTAGGATACGGGCAATTTCTTCCTCGACTGCTACGGGCTTGCGACCCGGCGCGGTCGATTCACCCCCCACGTCAATGAGGTCAGCTCCCTGTGCCACCATTTCCAAACCGTGAGCCACCGCCTGACTCGGATCAAGCCATTTTCCACCATCCGAGAAGGAATTCGGGGTCACGTTCAAAATCCCCATCACCAAGGTGCGCTCCGGTTGCAGATAGTCCGGCAGCGCTGACATCGAGGGCTCAGACGGCGTCTGGGCTTCAATAGTCATCCCCGATCCCTCTTTCCTGTTTCGTTTCTGAACCGGCTCGGGCAAAATCCAAACCGATTATTGGCAGCGTCTTAATCCGCGGACAAAATGAGACTCATGGCCTCAGAACGCGTCGTGCTGGATTGTTCCATCACCCCACGCACTGCAGAAGTCGTGGTCCGCGCCCCCGGCTTCTTTACCCCGCGCACCGTCATACACATATGCTCGGCCTGCAGCACCACGATGACCCCTTGCGGTTGGAGCACATCCCACATCGCATCAGCGATTTGCTGGGTCAGGCGTTCTTGCACCTGCAAACGGTGGGCGTAACCGTCTACCAGTCGCGCCAGCTTGGACAGTCCCGTAACCCGTTTCCCCTGCGGGATATAGCCCACGTGCGCCAGACCAACAAACGGCAGCAGGTGGTGTTCACACATGGAGTTGAACGGAATGTCTTTGACCAATACAAGGTCGTTGTGTTCCACCGGGAACATTCGCTCCAGATGCTTTCGCGGATCCTCCTGGTAGCCTTGCAGCAGCTCCGCAAAAGAGCGAGCCATCCGGTCCGGGGTTTCGCGCAAGCCCTCACGGTCGGGGTCCTCCCCTACGGCCACCAACAGATCCCGGATTGCCCGGGTCACCCCTTCAGGGTCATAGGTCGCGTTCATTTGTTTTCTTTCTCGCTAGGTGCTGGCGGTAAAGGTTCCGCGGTCGGGTTTTCACTTGGAGGCAACGGGTCCGTGTCGTCGAGAATGCGCACCTCGTGTTCTTTCCTGGTCGGAGGAATCGGCAGACTCAAATCAGCCGGAGCTGCGGCGTCCGGTTGCGAAGCTACCGGGCTTTCCTCAGTTTTCACTTCCCCCTGCCCAAACGGCACGGTCCCCCCAATCCCGGAATCCGCCAACGGGCGGTCGGCACCGTCCAGAGCAAAACTTTCTCCCGGTTTCGCGCTAGCTTTGGCGTTACGAATCCTCACGGCTTCAGGAATCTCGATGGGTCCGCGGTCGTCAGAGGTCAAGCCCTCGTACGACTGCCAGACGGCGCGGCGCGGTGCTTTCTTAACATCCTTAAAGATAACGTCCAAGGCTTTCTCGTCCAGAGTTTCTTCCTCCAGTAAGCGGCGTGCCAGCGTGTCCAAAATGTCACGATTCTCAGTAATGATGGACCAGGCTTCTCGCGTGGCGGCTTCCATCAGGGCTTGCACTTCCGCATCGATAGCATGGGCAGTGGAATCGGAATACTCCTGCGCTTTGCCGTAATCCATACCCACGAAAGGTTCATCGTGGGAGCTGCCGTAACGAACCGCCCCCAACCCGGCCGACAAGCCCCAGCGGGTCACCATCTTGCGGGCGATAGCGGTGGCATTTTCAATGTCGTTAGAAGCCCCGGTGGAGGGGTCCTGGAACACAATTTCCTCTACGACTCGACCTCCCATAGCGTAAACTAGCTGGTCCAACAACTGATTACGGGTTTCGGAGTAGCGATCCTCGGTGGGCATGACCATGGTGTAGCCCAAGGCGTGTCCGCGGGGCAGAATCGTCACTTTCGTCACGGGGTCGGAATAGTTGGATGCCGCGGCGCACAAGGCGTGGCCACCCTCGTGATAGGCGGTGACCAGTTTGTCGTGGTCGTTCATAATCCGGGAATGCTTTTGGGGTCCGGCAATAACCCGGTCTACCGCTTCATCGAGATCCTGAGCGGTGATGATTTCCCGGCTGTGTCGTGCCGCCAGCAAGGCCGCTTCGTTCAAAACATTGGCCAAGTCCGCGCCGGTGAATCCCGGGGAGCGTTTGGCCAGTGATTTCATATCTGCCTCGGGAGCCAGGGGCTTGTTCTTCGAGTGAACCGCCAGAATCGCTTCGCGTCCCTTTAGATCCGGCGCTTCAACTGCTACTTGACGGTCAAAACGACCGGGGCGCAGCAAAGCTGGATCGAGTACGTCGGCACGGTTTGTGGCGGCAATCATGATGACGTTGGTGCGTTCGTCGAATCCGTCCATCTCTACCAGCAGCTGGTTCAAGGTTTGTTCACGTTCATCGTGACCCCCACCCAAGCCGGTGCCGCGGTGACGACCTACCGCGTCAATCTCGTCAACAAAAATGATGGCCGGAGCCGCCGCCCGCGCCTGCTCAAACAAATCCCGCACCCGGGAGGCGCCCATACCCACAAACATCTCGACGAACTCGGAACCGCTCATAGAAAAGAACGGTACCCCGGCTTCTCCGGCAACCGCGCGAGCCAATAGGGTCTTACCCGTGCCGGGAGGACCGTAGAGCAGCACTCCCTTGGGAATTTTCGCCCCGAGCTTGTGGAACTTTTCGGGTTCCGCTAGGAACTCTTTGATTTCCTCCAATTCCTCCACAGCTTCATTGACTCCCGCAACGTCAGCGAACGTCACTTTCGTTTCGTCCTCTTTGTTGAACATCCGTGGCTTAGCTCGACCCATTCCGAGGGGACCCATTCCCCCACTCATGCGCGAAACAAACCAGAAAAACACTACAAAGAGGATAATCATCGGCACCATCAAAGTGAGCATGGACTCCCACCAGGAGGACACCGGATAGATAGAATCAAAACCCTTCTTTGGTTTCGCGTCGGCTACCGCATTCGCAACGGTTTCCGCTTGGGGACGAACATAAGAAAAAGAGACTTTTTTACCCGCGTCAGTATTCGGCTTCATCCCGAAAGGACCGTCTTTTGGCAGGTACGCCCGCGGACGTTGGTAGGACTTGGTCAACTCCATACTGACGGTCTGGGTGCCATCGTTGATAACGACTTTTTCAACGGTGTTGCCCCGCAGCAGCGTCAAGCCTTCGTCAGTAGTAATGCGAGTGGGACCGCCTTGGGCAGAAAAAACCATGAAAGCCACAATAATGGCGATGACTACAAGAGCCGCAATGCCGCCAGAGATTTGTTTTTTCTTTTGAGTTTTATTCGTCTTGTCCATGTTCACTTTTCCGTTATCCGGTACAACACCTTAAGCCTACCAAACAGCTATAAAATGGGTGCATTCCCGCAGTTTTACGCTAACCACAAAGAGAGCATCATGAAGATCGTTATCGCGGCTGATTCATATCCCCCAGATGTGAGTGGGAATGCGATTTTTTCCCAGAACCTGGCTCACGGACTGCGCGCTCGGGGCCACAGCGTTCATGTCATCGCTCCTTCCCCGGTTTCCCGGCCGTACATCGCCAACGTGGCGGGTATTACCGAACACCGGATGCGTTCCCACGAGTTCGCCTATCTCCGCGGTTTCTCTCTGAGCATGCCTTGGGAAATCACTCGCACCGTGCGCCGAATTCTGCAGGGCTTGAACCCCGACGTGGTACATGTGCAATCTCACCTCAGTGTGGGGCGGGTCGCGTGCAAATACGCCAACGAATTGGGACTGCCGTTAATCGTCACGAACCACTTCACTCCGGAAAACCTCCTTGACCGCCTCTCTTGTGGCGTCCCAAAGTTCATCAGCAAGCTGCTGGCGGATATGGCCTGGAGGGACATGGGAAACGTGTTTCAGCGAGCCGATCGCTTGGTCGCTCCCAGCCCTACCGCTATCGCAGTCATGAAAGAACACGCGCATCTCGGCGGTGGCGTCTCCATCAGCAACGGGGTGAATTTGCCGATTTACCAAGCTGCCGCTCAAAATGCTGAAAAAAACTCAATTCCCCACCTTTTGTACGTGGGCCGTCTGGAAAAACAGAAACACGTAGAAGACATCATCGCCGCCCTGGCCCTGCTGCAGCCCTCTACCAAACTGCACTTTGACATTGTGGGAACCGGCACTAAAAAGGAAGATTTACGGCGGAAAGCGGCGGAACTGCGGGTCATAGACCGGGTTACTTTCCATGATTACCTAGACGATGACGCCCTCATCGAGATGTACGCACGCAGCGATATTTTTGTCAATGCCTCCACCGGGGAGTTGCAGTCTTTGGCGACTTTGGAGGCGTTGAGCTCGGGCATTCCGGTAGTCTTGGCGAATGCGGTGGGTCTGCCGCACTTGGTGAGTCCCGGAGTCAATGGCTACCTGTTCCAGCCTGGAGATGTTGAGGCCCTCTCTGATTACCTGGAGGACCTGGCTATAAACGAGCAAAAACGCAAGTTTATGGGCAAGATGAGCTTAGAGATAGCCCAACCCCATGACTTTGAAAATACTCTGGACAGCTACGAAGCCCTGTACCGCTGTGCTCAGGAAGAAAACGCGACAGCACGCCAGCATCTGGACGCCATCGATCCCGACTACGTGTTCCCCCAAGAATAGCCGTGAGGCTAATTTTCGTAAACGTGGGGCGCTAAGAGCCCGATAAACGGCAGGTTGCGATAGCGTTCGGCATAATCCAAACCGTATCCAACCACGAATTCGTTGGGAATATCGAAGCCTACATAGCGCGGATTCACCACCGCTTTGGCGGCATCGGGTTTACGCAGCAGAGTCGCAATGTTCAGGGAGGCACACCCCCTGGTACGCAGGTTTGCCTCCAGCCAAGACAGGGTCAAACCGGAATCGATAATGTCCTCCACGATTAAAACGTGACGGTCTTTGATGTCGGTGTCCAGGTCCTTCAAGATCCGCACCACCCCGGAAGATTTTGTCCCCGAACCGTAGGAGGACACCGCCATCCAATCCATCTGAATGGGCGAGTGCAGCTTCCGAGCCAAGTCAGCCATCACCATGACCGCCCCGCGCAGCACCCCCACCAGCAGGATTTCGTGACCCGCGTAGTCTTTGTCAATGACGGCCGCCATCTGGGCGAGCCTTGATTGAATCTGTTCCTCGGTCAATAAGACCCGTTCCATGTCTGCGCCCATGTCTGCAGCGTCCATCACATGCCTCCCTCAAGTTGCAGGTACATTCTAAAAGTTTTACTGCTGGTCCGTGTCCATTTTAGACTTTCCCTCCGCATTGCCTAAATGCGTCAGAATTTGGCTCAATCCGAAAGATTTTCACGCTCGGAAACATCGCAGTGGCGGGTAAATTCCAAGAAGCCATCCCGGCGGGTCACGGTAATCCCGGGCAGAGCCAGCGGGCCTTGGCCATGCCAATCATGAATCAGATCCACTACGCCACGCAGGTGGGCTTCAGTAAGGGAATCCACCCTCGCCCCTGCTAACAGGCTCGCTCGGCGTACCACCCGGCGCAGGACCGGGGCAGAATAGCGGATTAGGTCGCGATATTTGTAGCCTTCAATGACTGTGAGGTCCAGTTTCACGCCGTCCCCCGGTTCCCAATCTCCGGGCTCATCGCTCAGCACTTCCCAAAAGACTTCTGCCGCGAGCATTTCCAGTATGCTGTCGTCCGCGGCGGCCTGACCGGCCAGACGTGCCAGAGCGGGAGCGGGGTCTTGGCCGAGCGCGGCCGCGAGCGCGGGCATAACCCGTTCCCGGATGGCAGCACGAGGTAACGGCTGGCCAGCGGCAGTTTTCACGGGGCCTTCCATTCGGTTACTCGGATCGTTGACGGCTACGAGCCCAGCCTGCTCACAAGCGGCTTGGGTGCAGGACCGCCGAATTCCCAGCAACGGACGCGCTAGGCTCAAATCCACCGCGGCACCAGCACCGGAATCTTCCTCTCTCCAGGCAAAACGTAGTGGTAGGCCGGTTTGGCAATCCAGGGACTCAAACTCTCTCATAGCCGAAATCGAACGTAGCGAGGAGCCGCGCGCCAAACGTAACAAGACGGTTTCTGCCTGGTCATCAAGCGTATGCCCGGTGAGGATAACCGCGTGGTCCTTTCCCTGGGCTTTAGCCTCGGCGACAGCGGCACGTGCCAGCAATCCCCAGCGCAGGAGGCGAGCCTCTCCCTCTGGTCCGTTTGCGCCTCCACGTCTCTCCCCTCGCAACACTGTCGCCGCAGTAAACCCCAGTTCGTGGGCGCACTGTACGGCGGCCTGGGATTCTGCCGCAGACTCGGGCCGCCAGCCGTGGTCTACCGTAAGGCAACTGATAGCCCACGGGCGAGGATGACGCAGGGCGACACGAATTAGCGCCGCCGCTAAGCTCAGCGAATCAGGGCCGCCCGATAGCGCCAGACACAACAGAGTACTGTCGGGGGAATCTATTGATTGCAGCACGCGGCGCACCGCAAGCTGGATTTCGCCTAGGGCACCCCCAGCATCACGCTCCCAAAGGCGCACTTCTGAGCCCTTGGGGCTGACAAAAGGGGGCAGAGAACTCATGGACGCATTCTATTAGAGGCGCGCCACGAAAGGCATAATCCTATTCTGGTTATAGAAGTTGAAAGTACCCACCGTACCACCGGGCTTAGGCGCCATCAGGATGGTGTCGCCACCGGAGTAAATGGCCACGTGGTAGACTCCGTTACCAGTCCCGTTATTCGACCAAAACACCAAATCTCCCGGCTGTTTTTCGCTGAAGGGAACATTGGCGTAGGCGTTGTATTGGGCGGCCGCGGACCGCTGCACCCCTTTGCCGAGTTCTTTCATCCCCGCATAAACCAGTCCGGAACAGTCGTAGCCATCCGGCCCCGTTCCTCCCCAAATGTAAGGAAGACCCGTTTTCGTTTTGGCCCATTCCAGTAAGCTCGGCCCGAATCCCCCGCTCGCGGCGTTGCTGGGAGGCAAAGCGGGCTGAGAAGTCGGTGCTGGTGCCGTTGTCGGCTGGGAGGGTACAGCGCTCGGCTGCGAGGTCGCTTGCGGCGATTGTCCCGAAGCTGCGCTCTGGCGAGCCTGACGCTCTGCCTGCTCTCTCGCGGCCTGCTCGCGGGCTTTTTGCTCCGCTGCCTGCTGGGCTGCCCGGGCTGCGGCCTGCTGGGCGGCCAGAGCTTCTTGTTCTTCACGTTGGCGTTGTGCCGCGGCCGCTAGTGCTGCTTGACGTTCCTGCTCGACTTTTTCCTGACGGGCTTTCTCTTCCGCAATTGTCACTTCGCGTTCCCGCGCCAGCTCAACAATGATTTTTTCCCGCTGAGATTCGAGTTTCTTTAGCTCATCCAAGGCTTCTTGTGCCTGAGCACGAGCGGTTTTTTCCGTAGTAGCCAGGCTGGCTGCGGCATCTTTCTTAGCTTTGGCAGCGCGATTGGCTTTGTCGCTCAAAACTTCGGCGACATTTTGCAACGCCATCAATCCCTGAGTTTGGCTGTCTGCCTGATTACCCAAAGCATCGGTGGCGGCTTCTTTCAAGGCGGCGTCGCGGAAGGCGTCGGATTCGGTGATAGCCGCCAAGTCAGATAATCCGCTGCTGTTTTGGCGATACATCGCAACAGCTAGTCGACCCAATTTGGCTTTGGCTGCATCGGCTTCTCGCTTCGCTGCTTGGGCTTTCTTCGCGCTTTCACTGGCTTCGGCGGTGGCCGCATTGAGAGCATCGGTAGCCTCGGCAAAATCCTCAGCTGTTTGGGCATAGTGTAACTGGGCTTCATCGACTTTCACCCGGTTGCGGGCAATGGCACTTTCCAGTTGGGCAATGCGATCTGGTTTGGCACTCGGAGCACCCACGGCCAGGGGAATTGTTCCCATCCCCAGCGTCATTGCTGCAGCCACGCTCATCGCCGCCAAGCGACGCTTCCATCGTCCAAACTGGTCTGTGTTACGCAAAGCCTGCCTCCCTTAACAGCTTCTATAACTCTAACCACACCCATCGGCAGTTTACAACAGATTTAACGATTCTAAACAAAAACCACTGTTTTCACAATGGGCCTCATCTTTCACACCCGTAACACTGGTAACATTTGTCCTGACAATTGCCAGATTTTTTGCCGCACTCCACTACGAAAAAAGGTTCCCCTCCCGCACAAACGCGAGAGGGGAACCTTTTGAACAGTAGAAAACCTATTCCGCGGGAGTCGTCTTGGCGACAGCCATCAGGAACTCGGCATTGTTCTGGGTATCTTTCAGCTTCTGGAGTACCACACCTGCGGCCTGTTCCAGTTCCAGAGACGCCAGCACTCGGCGCAGCCGCCACAGTACGCTCAGCTCTTCCTTCGTGAACAGCACCTCTTCGTGGCGAGTACCCGAAGCATTGACGTCCACCGCCGGGTACAAACGCTTTTCGGCCAGTTCGCGGGACAGTCGCAACTCCATGTTGCCGGTGCCTTTGAATTCCTCAAAGATAACCTCGTCCATCTTGGAGCCAGTTTCGACCAAGGCGGTAGCGATAATCGTCAAGGAACCGCCGTTTTCAACGTTGCGGGCGGCACCAAAGAACCGCTTGGGCGGGTACAGTGCGGAGGCATCCACACCGCCGGAGAGAATCCGGCCCGAAGCCGGGGCAGCGAGGTTGTAAGCACGTCCCAACCGGGTGATGGAGTCCAGCAGCACCACGACATCGCCGCCCAGCTCCACCAGGCGCTTGGCCCGCTCAATGGCGAGTTCTGCCACCGTGGTGTGCTCCGAGGCAGGGCGATCGAAAGTCGAGGCAATAACCTCCCCCTTGACCGTGCGCTGCATATCGGTGACTTCCTCCGGACGTTCATCCACCAGAACCACCATGATGTGTACTTCGGGGTTGTTGATAGAAATCGCGTTGGCAATTTGCTGCAAGATGATAGTCTTGCCGGCTTTCGGCGGAGACACAA
Source organism: Mobiluncus massiliensis (assembly GCF_949769255.1). Taxonomy (GTDB): domain Bacteria; phylum Actinomycetota; class Actinomycetes; order Actinomycetales; family Actinomycetaceae; genus Mobiluncus; species Mobiluncus massiliensis. The sequence continues at coordinate 1,577,675 of NZ_OX458329.1, forward strand.
TCAGGCCGCGCTGACCCTTGCCGATAGGAGCCATCAGGTCAATAATCCGCGGAGCTAATACCTTCGAAGATGTTTCCAAGCGTAGCTGTTCATCGGGATACAGCGGGGTCAGCTTGGAAAACTCGATTCGTTGCGAGGCCTCCTCAATGCTCTGACCGTTGATGGACTCCAGATGCACCAGAGCATTGTGCTTGACGCGGCGTTCTTCACCTTCACGAGGCTTGCGCACGGCCCCCACAATCGCATCGCCGGAACGCAGTCCCCACCGGCGCACCTGACCCAAAGTCACGTAGACATCGTTGGGCCCGGGAAGATAACCGGAGGTCCGGACAAAAGCGTGGTTTTCTTTCACCTCCAAGATGCCTGCGATGGGCAGCAATTCTTCAGGGCTGATTTCCTCGCTACCGTTGTTTTCGTTGTCATCGCGATCGCGTCCACGATTACGGTTGCGGTTACGCCCGCGGCGATCATTGCGATTACGACGGTCATAGCGTTCGCCCCGCTCGTCTTGAGTCTGTTCGCGCCGCACGCTGGCTCCCTGGGCCACCGCCTCCAGCTGAGGATTGTTTTCCGTGGCGGACTCGGCATCATCATGGTTGCGTTGACGACGCGAGGGCTTAGCCCCCAGGTCATGCTCCAACGCCGCCTTTACGTCAAGGGGGGCAGCTGTGTTTTCGGAGTTTTCTTCCGCGGCAGGTTCGCCCGCCGGTGCGGAAGCGCGACGATGACGACGCGCCGCATGCTCCTGGCTCGCGGAAGACGCAGAGTCTTTCTCACCATCATGTTCAGAAGCCCGAGACTGTTCCTGAGTCATAGATTTCCGGGGTGCGGAGTCAGCAGCTGCACCTCCAGACTTCTGTTTTTCAATAATCGCTTCAATAAGTTGCGGTTTTCGAGCCTGAGAAATGCCTTTAATGCCCAGCGACTTTGCCAGTTCGCGCAGTTCCGAAAGCTTCATAGCAGCCAGTTGATTGTCGTTCACAAGTGTCCTTATCTCAAAGGTTAATGGGTAAAAACTTGCGCAACGTTCCCAAATACGAAGGTTCGCAAGCAGACCGATTCAAGAAATACGAATCGGGTTTGGCCCGGAAGATATCTACGGACCCGCGGCTGAGCCGTGTTGATAAAATCATACCTCCGCGCTAAGGTTTCAACAAAACGAGTATCAACTTCGTGAGCGTGACCCCGTCATGACCCGGACCACACAATGGTCTATCAGGAACGGAAGCTACAGCAGCAACGCAACTTCGGGGCACTAGGGAGTGGTTTCCGCCGCTTCATGCGTTATTTTCACATTCAATGCTTTTGCGGAACTGGATTTTTTATCTCCCCATCCGAAAAACTTCATTATTCAAAGAAAGGCACTCTAATGAAACGCATAATTGCAGCTGCTGCAATTTCAGCACTAACCTTGGTCGGCATGACGGCCTGCACTCAGCCCAGCTCAGGACCCACCGGCGGCGGTAACACTGCCACTGGAGACACAATCAAAATCGGCGTGAACTACGAGCTTTCCGGTGCGGTAGCCACCTACGGTAAACAAAATGTTGACGGCATCCAACTGGCAGTTGATGAAATCAACGCCCAGGGCGGTGTCAACGGAAAAAAGATTGAAATTGTGAAATACGATTCCAAGTCAGAGCCGGCCGAAGCCACTACTCTGGCCACCAAGTTGATGAGCCAGGACAAGGTCCTCGCCATGATTGGTCCGGCTACCTCCGGTTCTTTCAAAGCAGTCATCCCCGCCGGTAACCAGAATAAAGTTCCGGTCATTTCCGGATCAGCCACTGCGGATGACGTGACCGTCACCGGCGGCAAGCTCCAAGAATTTGCTTTCCGCACCTGCTTTTCCGATTCCTACCAGGGCGGCGTGATGGCGAAATACGCCGCTGAAAAGTTGGGTGCCAAGACCGCAGTCATCATGGGAGACACCTCCTCTGACTACGCGAAAGGCCTGGCCAAGAACTTTAAGGAAAACTTCACCAAATCCGGCGGTTCAGTCGTGGCGGAAGAAGGCTACGTGGCTGGTGACACCGATTTCAAGGCGACCTTGACCAACATCAAGGGCAAGGATTTCGATGTGCTTTATATCCCCGGCTACTACCAGGAAGTCGGCCTCATCATCAAGCAAGCCCGCGAGCTGGGCATTGACGCCAAGATTCTGGGAGGTGACGGCTTTGACTCCCCCACCCTGCTGGAACTGGCCGGTGCCTCGGCGTTGAACAACGTGTACTTCACGTCGCACTACTCGGCTTTGGATACTTCTAATACGAAACTGCAAGACTTCATCAAGACCTACAAGGATAAGTTCGGCGAGGATCCGTCCTCGTTCAACGCCTTGGGCTACGACACGGCTTACTTCGTGGCCAAGGCGATTGGTGAAGCGAAAGAGTTGAACGGTCCGGCTATTGCCGAAGCGATGGCTAACGCTAAGGGCTTCGAGGGCGTGACCGGTTCTTTCGATATGGATCCCAAGACTCATGACCCGATTAAGACGGCGGTCGTGGTTTCCCTGAAGGACGGTGTCCAGGACTCCGCTGAGGCCTACGCCCTGAAGTAATCGAGTGTTTCCCAAGGGCGGGGCGGCCCGTTGGCCCGAGTCTTCACCAGGTTCGGGCTCCCCGCCCTCGGGACCTCGAGAAAGAACGTTCCTCATGGATTTGATACTGCAACAGCTGATTAACGGCCTGTCGCTGGGAAGTATCTATGCGCTAATCGCGCTGGGATACACCATGGTCTATGGCATCATTCAGCTCATCAATTTCGCCCACGGCGACGTCCTGATGGTCGGGGCTTACGTTGGTTTCGCAGGAATGGTCCTGCTGCACCTCGACCCGTTCACATCTTTGCTGGCAGCAATGATTATCTGCGCGATTTTAGGGATGCTGATTGAGCGTTTGGCTTATAAGCCGCTGCGCCACTCGACCCGAATCGCCGTACTGATTACCGCTATTGGTATGTCCCTGCTGATTGAGTACGTGATGATGTACTTTGTCGGGGCTGAAGCCCGCGCCTATCCCGCCCAAACTGGCTGGCTGGGAGCAACTTACCGCTTCGGCGGGGTGAGCCTGTCCATGATTCAAATCATCATCGTGGTGGTTTCCGTGGTCCTGATGATTGTCCTGCAGTTCATCATTAAGAAAACCCGCATTGGTAAAGCCATGCGCGCGGTCAGCCAGGATCAAGACGCTGCCAAGCTCATGGGAATCAGCGTGGATAACACGATTTCCTTCACTTTTGCTCTCGGCTCCGCTTTGGCTGGCGCCGCCGGGGTGCTGTGGGGGCTGTATTACACTTCGATTACCCCACTCATGGGCATTATGCCGGGCTTGAAAGCCTTTGTGGCCGCTGTTTTGGGCGGTATCGGTTTGATTCCAGGAGCGTTGGTGGGCGGCTATCTGGTCGGCTTTTTAGAGACCATCGTGAACTCCTTGGGTCTGTCCACATTCCGTGACGCGGCCGTGTTCATGGTGCTGATTATCGTGCTCATCTTTAAGCCTGCCGGCATCCTCGGCAAGAACGTACAGGAGAAGGTCTGAGCCATGAAAACTGGAATAAAAAGTATCATTGCACAAGCCGTCATTCTCGCGGTTCTTTGGGGGCTGGGGTACGCCCTCATCACGGTGGGGGTCATCGACTCCTACATCTTTAACACAATGGTCACCATCTGCGTGAACATTATCCTGGCGGTGTCGTTGAACCTGGTCACCGGGTTTACCGGGCAATTCTCTCTGGGCCACGCCGGATTCATGGCGGTAGGGGCCTATTCCACCGGCCTCATCGTTACCGCGATTCCTACCTACGGTGGTTTCTTCCTGGGACTGGGCATAGGCGGACTTTTCGCCGCCGGTATCGGTTTCCTCATCGGTTTGCCGACCCTGCGTCTGAAAGGAGACTACCTGGCTATCGCCACCCTGGGACTGGCCGAGATTATCCGCGTGCTGCTGTTGAATCTGGAGTTCTCCGGCGGGGCTGCCGGACTGTTCATCCAACTGCAGTTCACGGACTGGAACATCCTGTTCATCCTCACGGCGGGCACCATCCTGCTGATTCGTAACTTCCTGAATTCCCGTCACGGGCACGCCTGCATCGCGGTCCGCGAGGACGAAATCGCCGCTGAATCCATCGGCGTTTACTCCACCCGGATTAAGACCCTGGCTTTCGTAGTCGGTTCTTTCTTCGGAGCCATCGGGGGCGGCCTGTACATCGGCAACTTCTTCTTTGTGAAACCGGACCTGTTCAACTTCATGATGTCCATCAACATCCTGGTGATAGTGGTTTTGGGCGGTTTGGGTTCGTTGACTGGCTCGATTATCGCCGCCATCTTGCTGGCGGTAGTTTCGACCCTGCTCCAGCCCTTCCCCGAAATTCGAATGATTCTCTACGCCTTGGTTTTGGTTATCCTCATGGTGTTCCGTCCCCAGGGTCTGTTAGGCACCAAGGAGCTGACCTTTAAGGTCTTTGGTCGGTTGTTGCGCAAGCCGACCGGGGAGGGCAAACCGGAAAGTGGCAGTGCGTTGCCAACTCCCCCAACCGCGGAGACACCCCCGGAGGCACTCCGCGCCGAGGCTGGTGCCGAGACCGGGACAAAATCAGTCGCCACCGAACCCCCGACAGAGGAGCAGCGCGCTCACGCCATCTTGGATGTGCGCCGCCTGACACGGCACTTCGGCGGGCTCGCCGCCCTCACGGACGTGGATATGTATCTGCAACCCGGTGAGCTCATCGGTCTGATTGGACCCAACGGAGCGGGGAAAACCACCGTTTTCAACCTGCTGACCGGGGTTTATCCCCCCTCGTCGGGAACCATCGCTTTCCGCCCTGACCCGCAGGGCGGGGACGTCTCCATTGCCGGCAAGAAACCCTTTGTGATTTCTCGCTGCGGCATCGCCCGCACCTTCCAAAACATCCGTTTGTTCAAGGACCTCACGGTGTTGGACAACGTGGTTTTTGCCATGGAACAGCGCGAAAAGTATTCCCTCCTGGCGTCCTTTTTCCATCTGCCGTCCTGGTCCCAGTCGCGTCAACGCGTCCACGAAGAATCTATGCAGTTACTGCAGATGATGAACCTCGCTGAAAAAGCCGGTGAATCCGCTCGGAACCTGTCCTACGGTGAACAGCGTCACCTGGAGATTGCTCGTGCCCTGGCGACTAACCCGCAGCTCCTGCTGCTGGACGAGCCGGCGGCAGGAATGAACCCAGCCGAGACTGCCCAGCTCACGGAGTTGATTGCGATGCTGCGTCAGCGTTATCACCTCACTATCCTGCTCATTGAGCACGACATGTCGCTGGTGATGACCATCTGCGAGCGCCTCTACGTGCTCGACCACGGCGTGGTTATCGCTTCCGGTACGCCTCAGGAAGTTCGTAACAATCCGAAGGTTATCGAAGCCTATCTGGGTCAGGAGGTGGAAAATGTTTGAGATTAAGGACCTCAAGGTTTCATTCGGCGGCATCCAGGCTCTCAAGGGCATTTCCCTGCGCGTGGAAGAAGGTGAAATCGTGACCCTGATTGGCGCCAACGGAGCGGGCAAAACCACGACGTTGCGCACCGCCTCCGGCCTGGAACGCCCTTTGGAAGGCTCAATCTGGCTTGACGGCAAGGAAATTACCAAATCCTCACCACGTTCGCGGGTACGCCACGGTTTGGTTCACGTCCCGGAGGGACGTCGGGTGTTCCCCGGAATGACCGTGATGGAAAACCTCGATTTGGGCGCCTACATGCGCAAAGACCGCAGCGGATGCGCCGCGGACCTGAAAATGGTGTTTGAACGGTTCCCGGTCTTGGCTGACCGGAAAAATCAGCTGGCGGGGACCTTGAGCGGCGGCGAACAGCAGATGTTGGCTATGGGCCGCGGGCTGATGGCCAAACCGCGCGTCCTGCTGTTGGACGAACCTTCGATGGGCTTGGCCCCGCTGTTCGTCCAAGAAATCTTTGACATCATCGTCAAAATTCAAGAAATGGGAACTACGATTTTATTGGTAGAGCAAAACGCCAACATGGCTTTGCAGATTGCCTCACGCGCCTACGTGATGGAAACCGGCAAGATTGTGTTGCAAGGCGATGCCGCAGAGTTGCTGACTAGCGACGAAGTTAAGCATGCCTACCTGGGAGGATAACCATGTTTGTAAAATGGAGAATGACAGCCAACCCTTTTACTATCGATTCGGGTGCCACCGTACCCGACGCTATCGAAATGATGCAGGCACACGGCATCACGAAGCTGCCGGTCTTGCGTGACGGCAAACTGTGCGGCGTAGTTTCTCAGTCGGACATCAACCGGGCCTTGCCCTCTGACGCAACTTCCCTGTCTTTTGGCGAAGTGGCCTACCTGTTGTCCAAACTGAAGATTTATAAGATTATGAAAAAGAATCCCCCCACCATCTCGGCCGATGCCATGCTGGAGGAAGCCGCCATCGTCATGCGTGACTCGAAAGTCGAGATTCTGCCGGTCATGGATGAGGGTAAGGTGATCGGGGTCATTACCGAATCTGATGTCCTCGATGCGTTTATCGACATTAACGGGGCTCGCGAGCCCGGAACCCGCCTGGTTATTGAGGCTGACGACCAGCCCGGGGTGATGAGCCGCCTGGCGAGGGTCACCGGGGAGCTGGAGACCAACATCACCCATATTGCGGTGTACCGCACCGGGATGGAGAGTTCTTTCGTGCTTCTGGGCGTGAACACCGTGAATACCACCGACCTGGAGGAGGCGTTCACGAAAGCCGGATTCCAGGTCCGTTACGTCCTCAGACGCTAAAGCGTCGTTCATCTCCAAAAAAATCTCCCTACCCCGTCATTGCCTTTCTTGGCGGGGTAGGGTCTTATTCACAAGTTTCGGGGGTGCCCGTATCCGAGACTGGATTGACTATGTGGTGGTTCCCTGTGGTTATCTAACAATGATTCCCTGTGGCGCCACCGGTAATTCTCGCGGCTTCCAGCCCAGATGTTCGAGATCTTGTCGCGTGGCGGGGTCCAGATGGTCAAAAACTATCACGGTTGGCCCGGCACCGCTGATGGCGGCGGGAGCGCCAGCGGCTCGCAGCCGGTCTACTAATTCTAGGGACTGGGGCATGCCCTCACGGCGGTACTCCTGATGCAGCCGATCCTCAGTAGCGAAATACATCAGTTCGGGGTATTTCGCCAAGGCCAGAGGCAGCAGCGCGGCGCGTCCGGCGTTAAAGGCCGCGTCCCGATGCGGAACTGAGTCGGGCAGCAACCCGCGTGCCTTGGAGGTGGCGAGTTCAAATTCCGGAATCAGCACGGTCAGCCGCACTTGCGGGGAAACCTCAAAATGTTGCGCATAGGCTCGCGGCGTACCCCCATTCGCACTCGGTTCCATCCAGCCCACCACGGCACCCCCGTACACGGCAGGGGCGGCATTGTCGGGGTGACCTTCCATCTGGACCGCGAGCTGAAAAATCGCCTCCGTGTCCAAGACTCCCGGCTCCAGCAAAGCCCCAGCAGCGGCCAACCCGGAAACTAGGGCCGCGGAAGACGAACCCAGACCGCGGCCGTGTGGAACCCGGTTCACGCAATGCATTTCAATCCCAATCTGGGAAGCTCCTACAGATTCCAGCCCGGCTCGCAGAGCCTGCACCACCATGTTGGTTTCGTCCTCAGGAACTTTGCCGGCGCCTTCGCCTTCCACCGTGACGTGGGTTGCTCCGGTGGTGGCCCGCACACTGACTTCATCACGCAGTTCCAAGGCGAGGCCCAAAGCGTCAAACCCCGGCCCCAGGTTAGCCGAGGAGGCCGGAACGCTGACCGTTACTTCGTCACGCACAAAATTCATGGCAATTCCTTAGGTTCGGTGGTTTTGCGCTTGGTTCGGGCACAGCATCGGCCCGGTGGAGACGCTGTTGTTACAGGCCGAGTTCCCGTACCGCCGCCTGCAGGCTGGGTTCGATTACGGGTGGGGTCACGTTGCCTTTCGCTTCCATTGCGGTGGCGGTGTCTTTCAGGCCGTTGCCGGTCAAGGTGCAGGCAATTCGCACTCCTCCGGGTACTTTGCCTTGCTCGGCCAACGCCAACAGACCTGCTACCGGGGCCGCGCTGGCCGGCTCGCAAAACACTCCGACTTCCGCGGCAATAATGGACTGGGCCTGCATAATGGCTGCATCACTGACCGCGGTAATCAATCCGCCGGAGTCGTCGCGGGCCGCGGTGGCGTAGTCCCAAGACGCGGGATTGCCAATCCGGATTGCGGTGGCGATGGTTTCCGGGTTCTCTATAGGGTGTCCCGCCACGAAGGGTGCGGCTCCGGAGGCTTGAATCCCCCACATTCGAGGCAGCTTGGTGGTTTGTGGTTTCAGTTTCAGGGCCGAATCCTCGATTGAGGAAGCAACTTTCCGACCGAAGTACTCGTTATATCCCATCCAATAGGCGCTGATGTTTCCGGCGTTACCCACCGGCAGGCAGTGGATATCGGGCGCATCACCCAGGGCGTCACAAATTTCAAAAGCGGCGGTCTTTTGTCCCTGCAGCCGGTAGGGGTTAATTGAATTCACCAAACCCACCGGGTACTTTTCGGTCAGTTCCCGGGTGATTCGCAAGCAGTCGTCAAAGTTTCCGTCCACGGCGATGAGCTTAGCTCCGTGCATCACGGCTTGAGCCAGCTTGCCCAGAGCAATCTTTCCGGCGGGTAAAATGACCGCGCATCCCACCCCTGCCGCGACCGAATAAGCCGCCGCGGAAGCGGAGGTGTTGCCGGTGGAAGCGCAGGCCACCATCTGAGTGCCTGCCGCCTTCACTTTCGTCATGGCCATAGTCATGCCCCGGTCTTTGAACGAACCGGTGGGGTTAGCGCCGTCAAACTTCACATAGACTTCGGTACCGGTGGTGTCTACGCCAGCTTTCTCGCTCAGGGTGCCAATGCGCTGTTCCACGCGGCGCGCCCGAATCAAGGGGGTATTGCCCTCAAACAGGGTCACAACGGGGTCGCCTGGTTCCAGGGGAAGTCGATTCCGGTATTCTTCCAGCAGACCGCTCCACATCTGTGCCATGTTTTGGTTGCTCCTTATTCGCGGTTTCGATAACCTCAACAGTTTTCGCTCTCGGCCATGCCCAGTCACGAAAAAACTGAGGCTCTCATTGGTCTTCCTCAATGGACATCTCTGAGGCGATTTTATGCACTAATGGTGATTTCGCCAAAGCGGCAGTAATTCCCTCATGCTTGGAATTCTGTGCCAGATGGGTCGAAATGACCAACGTCGCTTCGTCGGGTGCAGTCTCGGTCGGCGGTTGAGTCAAAGACGCAATGGAGACTTCCCCGGCGGCATAGATTTTGGCGATTTCTGCCAGCATCCCAATCCGGTCAGCAACCTGCAAACGTACCTGACGGCAGGTTTCCACTCGTCCCGGTTCGCAAATCGGCAGGTCTGCGTACACGCTTTCGCGGGGGGCGTGCCCCCCGGAGACCAGGTGGTTGGCACCCGCCACGACATCGGAAAGTACCGCGGAGGCGGTGGGAGCCCCACCCGCGCCTGCGCCATAAAACATGAGCCGACCAGCAAACTCGGTTTCCAAAACTATGGCGTTGTAGGGTCCGCTGATGCCCGCCAGCGGATGGCTCTTTGGCACCAGGGTCGGTTCCACCCCGAGGGCAATCTGTTCCTGCCCGTCAACGGTGACCCTTTGGGCGCGAGCTAACAGTTTCACCGCGAACCCGGATTCTGTAGCCTGTTGAATATCCTGAGCGCTAACCTCGGTAATCCCCTTCACGGGGACATCCTCCAGGTTCACCCGGGTATGGAAAGCCAGGGAGGCCAGGATGGCGCACTTGGCTGCCGCATCATGACCGCCTACGTCCGCGCTGGGATCCGCCTCGGCAAAGCCAAGCTCTTGGGCCTGGTGTAGGGCTTGTTCATAAGACCAGCCCTGGGTGGTCATCTGATCGAGAATGTAGTTGGTGGTACCGTTGACGATACCCAGAACTTTGTTGATTCGGTCTCCGGTCAAGGATTCCCGCAGTCCATAAACCACGGGAACCGCCCCGGCCACCGCGGCTTCAAAATACAAATTCGCATCTGTGCGGGCGGCGGCCTCATAGAGCTCCGGGCCGTATTGCGCGAGGACCGCTTTGTTGCCGGTCACCACCGTTTTGCCTGCCTCCAAGGCTTTCAACATGGCACTGCGAGCCGGTTCCAGGCCTCCCATCAGCTCGATGACCAGGTCGGCGGAGTCAATCACCGCATCAATATCGGTGGTCAACAGATTTCGGTCCATGCCCTCCCGAACCTTGCTGGTGTCGCGAACCGCAACGCCGCTGAGCACCAGGTTTGCTCCCGCTCGTGCCGCGAGTTCCTGCTGTTGGTCGTGCAAAATGCGCGCGACTTGCAGTCCCACCGTGCCAGCACCCAGCAGCCCAATTTTTACGTCTTGCTTTTGCGCCATCTGTGTTTCCCTTTCGGTGTCCCTCTATACGTTCACTGTATCAGCAGGGCGGGTGTCTAAAAATTTGCGGTACTGCGGGTCAAAATGAGCCAGCATCGCATCCACAGTTTCCGGTTCCAAAAGCCACTTTGTAATGACCGTTCCACTGTTGTCTTGATCTACCCCCAGCACTCCCGGGCGCGTAAACCAGTTATAGTTCGAGCTCATGGCCCATCCATAGGCTCCTGTGGCAGGTACCGCCAGCAGGTCTCCCTCGGTCAAGTCTGCGGGCAGGGCCACGTCTCTAACCACAATGTCACCCGATTCACAATGAGAACCCACCACACGGCAGGCCGTCAGCGGGGCCGTCGAACGGCGGTTGGCCAAAGCAATCGTATAGTTGGCGCCGTACAGCGCGGGACGAATGTTGTCGCTCATTCCACCGTCTATCGACACGTAGCGACGATAGCTGAGACTGCCGTCTCGATGCTGACCCACCGGCTGATCCTTGATATTGACCACTCGGTACAAAGTAATGGTGCTGGGACCAGCAATAGCTCGTCCCGGTTCTACGGAAACCCGCGGAAAGGGTTGTTCTAACTCATCACAGGCATTTTGTATCACTTGGTACAGTCCAGCGGCGAAGTCAGCGGCGCCTGGCGCGGGGGCATCGGCAGAGGTATAGGCGATGCCGTAACCGCCCCCCAGGTCAATTTCCGGAATGAGATAACCGGTCGTTTGTTTCACCAGACCCCGAAACTCCAGAATTTTCCGAGCCGCGGCACAAAAACCGTCAAGATTCACTATCTGCGAGCCAATGTGAGAATGCAAACCGCTCAGCTCCAAGCGTTCATCAGCCAAAATGGACTGCACCACGCGCCAGGCGGGGGAATCAAAAGCCGAGGCTGCGCCGCGGGGAGAATCGGAGTCATCGATAGGTTCAAAACCGTGAGCCCCAGGGGTGAGGGACAACCCGAACTTTTGGTCTTCGTGGGCGGTAGCAATAAATTCGTGACCGCCGGCGTGAACTCCCGTGGTGACACGCACCATCAGCGGCACCCGGCTTTGCGGCTCCAAATCATCTAAGACGCGCTGAATACGCCGGACTTCCGCGGGGGAATCAACGATAATCCTCCCCAGGTGCGCCTCAATCGCTTGTCGCAGCAGTTCGGGGGATTTCCCGTTCCCATGCAAACCAATCAAACTCGGTTGACAGCCCGAAGCTAGCGCCAAAGCCATCTCCCCAGCAGAAGCCGTATCTAACCCGAGTCCTGCCTCCGCCGCCAGCCGGGCTATTTCCACGCACAAGAAGGCTTTTCCGGCATAGTGTACCTGCACCTCATGTTCGCCAAACGCGGCGGCAAAAGACTCGCGAAAAGCCTTGAGACGGTCTCGAAAATCAGCCATGTCCAGCACAAAAATCGGGGTTTGTCCGCCTCGACCGTCCACCTGCGGAGCCTGGCTCAAAAGCTCGCTCAGGCTTCGTCCGTGCAGAGTCAGTTCTCCCTGTGAATCGCGCTGAAGCCCACTGGGCCACAAGTCTGCGCGCACCAGCGGGTCCGGGGCAACCCAAGCTTTTAAGCCAGAATCTCCCGGGTGTAAACGTGCTGGGTCATCAGCCGCCAAATCCACCGCCCGTTCCTTCCTTACGTGGCGCGGCTTACTCGAAAAACGGCGCCGCTCACATCCGCTCGGGTGCGGTCACGCCCAACAGATTCAAGCCGTTGCGCAGGACCTGACCAACAGCGTTGTTCAGCGCCAGCAGCGCCGCGTGCTCGGCCGTCACCGGTTCATCACCAGCGGGGGTGACCCGGCGTTTGCCATACCAGGTGTGGTAAGCCCCCGCCAAGTTCTCCAAGTAACGAGGCACCAGGTGCGTGGCGTTTTCAGCCGCGCCTGTCGCCACTACGGACGGGAACTGCGCCAGAACACCGATTAGGGCCGCATCTGCCGGATCGCTGAGTTCTTTCGGGTCAAAACCATCCGCACAAGAAACCCCGTGTTCAGCAGCGTTCTTGGCCACGTTAGCAGTGCGGGCGTGCGCATATTGGACATAGTAAACGGGATTTTCGTTGGTATGCGAAGCCAGCACATCCAGGTCGATTGCCAGCTGGGTATCCATCGAGGAACGCACTAGGGCGTAACGCGCCGCGTCAACGCCTACAGCTTCGACGAAGTCCTCCAGCGTAACAATGTCTCCGGCGCGCTTGCTCATCCTTACCGGTTCACCGTTCTTAAACAAGTTCACCAGCTGCCCGATGATAATCTGCATATTCTCGCCGGGCTTGTCGCCATAAGCGGCGCACATTGCCATCATGCGTCCAACGTAACCGTGGTGGTCAGCACCGAACAGGAACACGGTACGATCTGCCCCGCGCCGGCGCTTGTCCTGATAGTAGGCTACGTCGGAAGCAAAGTAGGAGGCGTTACCGTCAGACTTAATGACCACACGATCCTTGTCGTCTCCATGCTTGGTTGTCAGCAGCCAGGTCGCGCCGTCCTTTTCGGCTACCTCGCCACGCTCACGCAAGTAATCGAGTGCCTTGGTGACTGCCCCGGTTTCATAGAGGGAATTTTCGTGGAAGAACACATCAAATTCGGTACGGAAACCGCGCAGTGATTCTTTAATCTCATCGAACATCATCTCGACGCCGTGAGAACGGAAGTATTCTTGGGCGGCTGCATCGTCCAGAGTTACCGGGTCGGGGTCGCCCGCGGCTTTCGCTTCGGCTTGAACCTTGGCCGCAATGTCAGCAATATATTGCCCGCCGTAACCGTCTTCGGGGGTTTCCTGACCGCGAGCCGCTGCCAGCAAAGAAACCGCGAAGCGGTCGATTTGGGAACCGTGATCGTTAAAGTAGTACTCGCGTGTGACTTTCGCACCGCTGAACTTGTACAGACGTGCCAAGGAATCCCCCACTGCTGCCCAGCGCGCACCGCCAATGTGCAGCGGCCCGGTCGGGTTAGCGGAAACATACTCCAGGTTGATATGGATTCCTTTGAGGTTTTCACCATGACCATAGTCGTTGCCGGAGGTCAGAATCTCAGCCACCAAAGCACCGGCGGCTCCGGCCTCAAGACGGATGTTGATGAACCCCGGACCGGCGACTTCCGCAGAAGACACACCGTCAATTTGGGCGATGGCAGAAGCAAAGATTCCCGCCAGTTCTCGAGGGTTGCGGCCCACAGACTTGCCTAACTGCAAGGCGATATTCGTCGCCCAATCTCCGTGGTCGCGATTCTTGGGACGCTCCACGCGCATTTTTTCGGCCAAGACGCCGTCTGCTATATCGATATTGTTTTCCGCTGCTGCGGTGCCAAGCTGCGCAATCATGCGCTGAGTTAATTCTTCAGGAGTCACCCCATAAGCCTAACGTTTTGCCTGGAGTACATCAAAATTACCCCGTTTAGAGGGGCGGGAAATTCGGAAAACAATGCCGTGTCCATTGAGTGCGTATACCGCACCTGATTCAGCGCCCCGGATGGGATTCGAACCCATGACCTTTTGCTCCGGAGGCAAACACTCTATCCACTGAGCTACCGGGGCTTGCTACAACCAGCTCCAACAGTTTACCGCTTTGCTTCCAGAAGGTAAATTTTAGCCACCTATCCCCAATGCCAACAGCGCTAAAAGTCCCAGATTTAGGGCAATAATCAGAGCAGCTACCAAGATGTTAATGGCCAGCAACCATTTGGGGTCAGCAAAAGGTCCCATAATGTCCTTTTTCGACGTATAGATAACCAGAGGCAGCAACGCAAAAGGAATTCCTAAGGACAGCAGGGCTTGGCTGAGTACCAGTGCCCAGGTGGGGTCGAAGCCGAGCGCCAAGATGGCCAATCCCGGTATCAAGGTCACCACACGCCGCGCTAGCAGCGGAACGCGAATATGCAGCAAACCGGCCATAATCTCTGAACCCGCATAAGCTCCTACCGAAGTGGAAGCTAGCCCCGAAGCCAGCAGCCCGATGGCGAACACCGTAGCTACCCCACCGCCGAGAGCTAGGGAGATAACGTGATAAGCACCTTCGATTGTGTCCGTATCTTCCTGCCCAGCTCCGGGCCCGCGCAACGCGGCGGCAGCCAGCAGCACCAGGGCAATGTTAACCGAACCAGCCACCAGCAAGGCCCAGAACACATCCAGTTTCGTCGCCCGGAGGAGTCTGCGCTTGCGGTCGTCAGGATGCTCCGAACCGTGGCGGTCTTTCGTCAGGGAGGAATGCAGATAAATCGCGTGGGGCATTACGGTGGCTCCCAGCATCGAGGCAGCTACTAAGACCGAGTCAGCATTGGGGAATGTCGGACGTAGCCCGGCCACGGCAGCCTGCCAGGAGGGCGGAGCCACTACCAGTCCACCCACAAATCCCAGAGTGATGACCAGAAGCAGGGCAATGATGACCCGTTCAAATACAATCTGACCGGAGGTATTTTGTAAAAACAGCATGCCCAAAGACACCACACCGATTATCAAGCCGCCGACCAGCAGCGGAGTCCCAAATAACAGGTTGAGTGCTATGGCTCCGCCAATGACTTCGGCCAAGTCGGTGGCACCTGCCACGATTTCGGCTTGAATCCAAAAGGCGAGCCGCGCTGGTCGGCGCAAACGGTTGCCTAGGACTTGCGGCAGGGATTGGCCGGTGACAATCCCAAACTTTGCGCTCTCATATTGGACCAGCATAGCCATCAGGTTAGCCAGCACCAGCACCCACACTAACGTGTAACCGTAGCGAGCCCCGGCAGTGATATTGGCGGCTACGTTGCCCGGATCCACGTAGGCGACAGCAGCCACGAAAGCCGGCCCCATCAGGGCAACCAGAGACTTTTGAGAGGCTTTCGGGTCGTCGGTGAAATGAGACATGAATACACCCTACGCAAAACCGGCAGGCAGTAAAACCCCGACGCGAAACGCGGAGGTAGAGACGGGAAATTTAGGCTTCGGTATCCAAGGCCCGCCCCACCGAGCCGTTACCCAGCATGGCGCGCATAGAAGTGAAGGTGGCCAGGCGATCGTGTTGGCTCAGAGGCTGCGGACGACGCATCAGCAGCTGTTGGTTTTGGGTATGCGCAGAGGAAACAGAAGCCTGGTTTATCCGCGATTCAGCCAAAGTCAAAGCAAACAGAGAGGCAGAATCGGCACCGGGTTCAATGACTTCACCGGTGACGGATTCAATCAGGTCACGATCGCCGCGAGAAAGGTGTGACAGCACCCACTGGGTGTGTTCATCGACAACAGTCTGCGCCCCGCGCAACACATCGCTGTTTTGGCGCTGCTTAGCTACTACGGCTGCTAAACGAACTGCCGAGCGCTGCTGTTCCATTGCCTAACCTTTCATTGAAAGTATGTCGATGTCAGTAATCTACCAGTTACCTTCGTCAGTTCCAAGGCTATTCTGAGATTTCTCTGATATTTCATTCAGATTATGTTAAGTATTCCTTGATATTTCAACAGTTTTTCGCCGATTAGCTGGAAGATTCCTCAATGTCAGTTTGGGCTAATGTACTGACAATATCGGTGTAAATCCCATCAACACCAAGGGAAACTAGACGTTGATATGAGGAAGTGTCATTCACCGTCCACACATAAACCGGACAGCCTAGGGTGTGCGCGGCCGCCACAAACCGTGGGGTCACGATTTTCACCCCCCGGATACTTTCCGGTACTGCCAGCGCACAGTGAAAATCCCTGAATAGACGCGGCACAATACCGAAGCGGTAGAGCCGTTCCAAGTGGCGTTTTTCCGCTAACCCCGCCATCACGCGGTGAGCGTTGGCTTCGATTTGAGCCATTGCCGCGGTTCCCCGCTCTACTAGGGAAAAGAATGTGTCAGGGGAAATGTCTATGCTACGAATCTCCGGGCGGGTTCGCCTCACCAAACCGGAGGAAGCTCCGCCCCAGATTCGCGCAACGTCTCGCGCTCCCGGTAAATATCCACACACCGGTCCCAGGTGCCGGGCCATTCGCCAGACTCGGCGGGCTGAAAAGGACGCCAGAGCGAGACGCTCCAAGTCACGGCGCCCCTGTAAGACGCGTAGCGTACCGGGGACAACCGCATCGGTTTTAGCATCAATATTCAAGTAAATGTCGGGGTATCGGTCCAGAAACTCTTCCAGGTTCAAAGGCCGTTCGCCGTTAGGCAGTTGATGACGGCACAGTTGCGCCCACGTGACTTCGGCAATTGCCACTTCTCCATCGACGGCGTGCCACATCGGGTCATGGCTGATGACAGGAACCCCGTCGCTGGTGGCATGAATATCAGTTTCCAGCCCCGCTACCGACCCGCAAGAAACAGCCCAGTCAAAGGCAGCCCGCGAATTTTCCGGAACCGAACACCCCACAGCCGCGCTGGCAGACACTGCTGATCCACGGTGAGCCAACAGCACCGGCCGATGGCGCGAAACAGGGAAAACAGGAGCGGGTCGCAAAATCAGGCGTGAATCTAGGAGCAAATCTGATTGACGAACCGGGCACCGTGACGCTTCATCCAGCCCATCGGATCGACAGATTCCTTGTCTGAATTGCGAATTTCAAAGTGCAAGTGTGGCCCGGTAGAGCGACCGGTCGAGCCCACCCCGGCAATAACATCTCCGGCTTTCACCTCAGCGCCCTCACGCACGTAAATCCCGTCTCCGTACATGTGCAGGTAGCGAGAGTAAAAAACTTCACCGTCCTGAACATGCTTGATAGTAATCATGCCGGTGGATCCCTGCATTCCTGATTCTGTGACAATCCCGTCCGCTACTGCATGGATATTCGTACCGGTAGGAGCCGACAAATCAACACCCTCGTGCAGCAATCGAGTTCCTGTCACCGGATTGACTCGCATCCCCCACGGGGAAGTAAATGTGTAGCTCCCCGATGATAGCGGCCACAGCAAGAGGTTTTTTTCCGGAGCAGCAGAAGCGTCGCCGTTAGCGGAGCCCTGCGCGGCACACTGGCCCAATGCGGTGGCTTCCACCACTCGGGAACGCGAGCTGGCGGGAACCGCGTTTAAGTCGGAGTCATAATCGGTAGCGCCGCTGGCCCGAGCCACGACTGAGAGCAAAGTTTGATTGGTACTGAATTCAAAATTCGGAGAGGCAATGGATAAATTGGGTGAAACCATCCCAGATAGAGGGGCGACCACGGTGATGGCCGAAACCACACCCAACAACACCAGACGCGGAGCATTGAAAACTTGTGCTTCTTTACGGATGCGCGCGGACTGGGCTCTATTGCGCAATTCGCGTGCTTCCCGACGAGTGCGAGGCCTTTCGCTTACCACGGGTTACCTTCCGACTTTGGATAACAACTCGAACTCAAGTTTATAACAAGTAGATAACGATTTGCAATTAAATGCGTGTATCAATTTTCACTTCAGTAACATTTGTTAACACCAAACGCCTTTCCCCGACAATTTCCTGAAAAAATCGTGGAGTTTTAGTGTCAAATGGTGCCGTGTATAGCTTCACCTGTTCAGAGCAAATCTCGAACCTCACCGACCAGTTCCTCCAGGATATCCTCCAGGAAAATCACGCCAATCACCACTCCGGGCTTTTCTGAATCGACCACCCCAGCCAGGTGGGTACCTTGCTTTTGCATCACCCGCAGGGCATCTTCCACTTCCATTTGCGGAGTCACGGTAATTAACGAGCGAATCCGCCAGGATTCCAACGATTTTTCACGAGATGCTTTCTCGACGGCAATGACATCTTTAATGTGCAGGTATCCGGTAATGCTCCCAGTTTCATCGACAACCGGAAAACGCGAGAAACCTGTGCGCGCCACAGTCTTTTCTGCTTCTACGGGAGTTACGTCGGCTGGCAAAGTCACCAAGTTCTCCAAACCGACCATCACTCCCGACACTACTTCCGCAGAAAACTCCAGTGTCCCGGAAAGCAACCCCAAGTCGTCCTCCAAAACCCCTTGCTCACGGGATTTCTCAACGATTGACGACATTTCTTCGACTGTAAAACTCACCCCAACTTCATGTTGCGGTTCCAAACCGAACAACCTCACCACCGAGTTCGCAAAGCGATTCATGGCGCTGATAACGGGACGCAGCGACCTTTCAATCGCCACCATCGGGGGTGAGTAAATCAAAATGAGCCGGGTGTGGGCCGAAACCGAGGTATATTTCGGAATCATCTCACCGACCACTACATGCAGATACAAAACAATCAGCAAAGCGAGAACAATGGCTATGGAATGGGCGCTGACTGGCGGTAGACCCAACCGCAGCACCAGCGGTAGCAGTAGGTGCGCGATAGCCGGTTCCGCCACTACGCCCAATCCGGTAGACGCCAACGTAATTCCCAACTGACAAACGGCGAGCATCTCGGAAACATTTTCTACCGCAATGAGCGCGGAAGCCGCCCCGCGTTTCCCGTCTTTCACCAGGGGTTCAATCTCAGCTTTGCGTGAAGCCGTAAACGAGAATTCTGCCCCGACAAAGAAAGCATTGATGGCCAGGAGTACCACCATTAAAACTAAGGCAACCCAATCACTCATGCGTCGCCTCCGGGGAATTCAGCGGCTCGTCGGAACCCAGGTCGCGGGTGATGCGAACCCGGTCGATACGCCGACCGTCCATCTGCTCAACACGCAAAAGGTATCCGTTGACCAGGACTGTCTCACCTTGCGAGGGAATGTGGCCCAGTTCGTTCATAATCAAGCCCCCCAAGGTTTCATAGGGGCCCTCGTCAGGCAGTTCCACTTTGGTTTGAATCAACAGTTCATCAGGACGTATCAACCCCGGAACCAGCCATTCACCTTCCACGGGATGATTAATCCCGGCGGCGTGTTGATCGTGTTCATCCGCGACCTCGCCCACGATTTCCTCGACCGCGTCCTCCAAAGTGACGATTCCCGAAGTGCCTCCGTACTCGTCGACCACCACCGCCGTTTGGCTGCCGGCATCACGTAGCAGCACCATCAAATCCGCCAGCCCCATCGTTTCGGGAACCCTGGGGACTTCATACATCAGCGAGGACGAAGTGACCACGACTTCACTGCGGCGTTCATAGGGAACGGATACGGCCCGGCGCAGGTTGGCGAATCCCAGGATGTCGTCCAAACCGTCCGGTCCAATCACCGGGAAACGGGAATGCCCAGTTTCCCGCGCTTTCGCAATGAGGTCATCCGCGGTGTCATTCTGGGTCAGGTAGTGTACCCGCCCACGGTCAGTCATCACGTCTTTTGCCGCCAAGCCGGAAATATGCACCGAACGGGTAAACAGGGAAGCGGTCGATAAATCCAGCAGCCCTTCCTCGGCGCTTTGGCGCACCATCGCCACGAGTTCCTGAGCTGAATGAGCCCCGGACAGTTCTTCCACAACTTCCACGCCCATCCGGTCCAACACGAAGTTCGCCGAAGCCTTCAGCGCCACAATGAGGGGCTTGAAAATAAAGGTGAATGCCCGCTGCGGACGCACCACAAAAGCGGCTGCTTTCATGGGGTCAGCCAGCGCTAGGTTCTTGGGAATGAGCTCGCCAAAGACCATGGAATACAGATTCGTGATGACCAGGGCGACCACCGCACCCAGGGCCGTGGCCGCGGCTAGAGCCATCCCGGTGTGTCCCAAACCACGTGTCACCAGGTTTGCGATGGCTGTTTGGGTGGTGTAACCCACCATGATTGTGGACAGGGTGATGCCTACCTGAGTACCAGACAGCTGGGTAGACAGATTAGAAATAGAGTCTTTCACGAGGGCGGCCCGCTTGTCGCCGTTAGCCGCGCGCCCCGCAACTCTGGCAGGGTCGACAGCTAGGAAGGCAAACTCAGTGGCTACAAAAAAAGCTGTGACCAAAGTCAGAACCAGCCCCACCGCCACCAACAGCCAATCAGCCACGACGGGACTCAACCGACCCACCGTCCTTGTGCAACCTCAACAAAAACCGGGCAGGAAGAACCGAAGCAATAACGGTGCGCTAGACCAGGACAAGGGCAAGAAGATAATCGCGGGTTGTCTTGCAGTTTAACCACCGTACTTATTTGCCAGCTGTGGCGGCACGGATGATTTCGCGGCGAACCCGCAGAGACGGCTGGCCGTTACCATCAGCCAGCACCATCCCTAAGCCTCCCGCTAAGGAGCCTCCCGCTACCAAGCCGCGGGTGTATTCTTTGCGTTCCTCAGCGGAATTCGCTGCCCATACCGGATTGTTTACCACGCTAATAGGAAGATTCACCACCGCCAGAATGAGAGCGCAAATCCGGGGGGATTTCCCCAGGGCCAACCCCATCGCGGTCACCGCTGTAGCCGCTCCGGCCAGGCGCGACAACAATTTCGCGTCCGAAGTCAGCATGGGAGGCAGGCCAATCTTTTCCAGGGTCGGCTCCATCTTGCGGAAACGTTCCACGTGGTCTGCGGGGTTACGCAAAGCGTCGAGACCATCATGAATGAAAACCGCTGCCAGCAGCGGGCGAGAAATAATACGCAGCAAAGTCCTCATAACACTATTGTCCCCATTTTTCGACCAGTTAGCACCTTTTCGAAACGTTTTTAGGCAGCACGGAATAAAAACCACCCTTTTATGGTTAGAGCAGGTGTGAGACAAACTTTGGAAAAACCTCTCGCAAAGCCCGCTCGTGCCAGGAGCGTGACAAACCGGACGCAATCTGTCCCGCCCGTGCCCTGCACAGGTCTAGACTGGGCAACGATGAGCGAAACAGTAAACTCCGCACCCCCAGGGACGCCGAATGAAACGGAGCAACGTTTTGAAACGGAAGTCATGCCGTTTTTGAATCAGCTCTATTCCGGCGCGCTGCGTCTGACCAGGAATCCACACGACGCCGAAGACCTGGTTCAAGAAACCTTTTTGAAAGCCTTTCGAAGTTTCGATTCTTTTCAGGAGGGAACGAACCTCTTGGCTTGGCTTTATCGCATCATGACCAACACTTTCATTAATTCTTATCGCAAGAATCAGCGTCGGCCGCGCACGGAAACGATGGCTGAGATTACGGATTATCAGTTGGCTCAAGATGATTCCAATCGAGAAGCCCGTTCGGCGGAGTCTCTAGCTTTGGATCGTCTGGGAACCCAAGATATCCTCGATGCCCTCGATTCCCTACCCGATGAATACCGCGAAGCGGTATATCTAGCCGATGTGGAAGGTCTGGCTTACAAAGAAATCGCGGAAATCCTCGATATTCCCTCCGGGACAGTCATGTCCCGTTTGCACCGGGGACGGGCGAAGCTGCGGAAAATGTTGAGTGAGCGTCTGGAAGCTGAGGTGATGGTGCCATGAGCGAAGAGAACCTAGATCCACAGATGCCCCCCGCGTCTGAGTTCGACTGCGACTGCGATACCGTGACGCAAAATATGCGTGAAATCATGAACGGGGAAATGGACTTGCTCACCGCCCAACATTTCCACGAGCATCTGCGCCACTGCCCGAACTGCCACGAGGAATCCCTGCGGGTGGAGCGTTACATCACGTTGCTGCGGCAATCCTGCCGCTGTGAAGCCCCGGTTGAGCTGCGAGAACGCATCATGATAGAGATTCGTAAAATCGGTTAGCCGCACGGTTTTTTCGAAGCACTACAACGTCTCCGGGTTTGCGGGAAGGCGGGGAATGTGTGAAAATAGGCAGGTTGATTACGAACTTCAGAAGGAGGCTGTTATGTCGAAACGCGGTCGCAAGCGTCGGGCGCGGTCCAAGAGTGCCGCTAATCACGGCAAACGCCCCAATGCTTAAAGCTTGAACGGCGGGTGCGGGATAGTGAAAACTTCCCGCACCCGCAGTGTTTTTATCCAGGCCTAAAATGCAGTTTTCCCCGGAAGAAACGACATCTTCCGGGGAAAACTATGACTGCTCTTAGCGGGCGAAAGCGCGCGACACTAGGTCAGCGGCCTGCTGCTTGTGTACGGAAGCCAAACCGGTAGAGGGAGCGGCCATCGCCGGGCGAGAGACCACGCGAATCGGGCGGTCGCCGATGAAGGCATCCTGGTGTATCTTCAGGAAGCTCCAAACACCCTGATTTTCCGGTTCGTCCTGCGCCCACACCAGTTCAGCGTTGGGGTACTGTGCCAAGATCGGCTTCAGGTCCTCGTGTAGCGGGTAGTACTGTTCCAAACGCACGATTGCCGTGGTATTGTCACCTGTCTTGGCGCGTTCGGCCGCCAAGTCGTAATACAACCGGCCGGTGCAGATTAGCACGCGAGTCACCGCATTGGGATCCAGATTTCCCTGGTCGCCAATGACCCGTTGGAACTTACCTGAGGTGAAATCTTCGACCGAAGACACCGCCGCTTTCAAACGCAGCAGTTGCTTGGGGGTAAAGACGACCAGCGGGGTCCGCGGCCGACGATAGGCCTGCTCACGCAACATATGGAAGTGGTTAGCCGGAGTGGAAGGCTGGACAATCCACATATTGTCCTGGGCGGCCAAACTCAACCAACGTTCAATACGTGCCGAGGAGTGGTCGGGTCCCTGGCCTTCAAAGCCGTGGGGCAGCAACAGCACCAGAGAGGAGTGCTGATGCCACTTCTGTTGAGCCGAACAGATGAACTCGTCAATCATGGTCTGGCCGCCGAACGAGAAGTCGCCGAACTGGGCCTCCCAGATGGTGAGAGCTTCCGGGCGTTCCACTGAATAGCCGTACTCGAATCCCATGGGCGCGTACTCAGACAGGGACGAGTCGTAAATCATGAACTTGCCCTGTTTGTCGCTTAAGAATTCCAGCGGGGTCCATTCCTCACCGGTATTGAAGTCGTGAGCGACCGCATGACGCTGCACGAAAGTCGCACGACGAGCATCTTCACCGGACATCCGAATGGGAGCGCCCTCCATCAGGATTGACCCGAACGCCAACAGCTCACCGAATCCCCAGTCGATGTTGCCTTCGCGAGACATCTGTTGACGCTTTTCGTAAAGCTTTTTGATCTTGGGGTGCATGGTGAAGCCCTCGGGGTAATCCACGTGTGCGTCACCGATAGTTTCCACCACATCCCGCGGAATGGCCGAAGTCCAAGCAATCATATCGTCGGACTCGTCGGTCTGAGCGGCGGGCAGAGTCCAATCCCAATCGTTGCCGCCCTGTTCGCCTTGCCGCGTCGGGGTGTAGCCCTTTTCCTTGGTTTCCTCAAAAATCTTCTCCAGTTTCTGGTGGTAATCCTCTACCGCCGCCTGCGCCTCCTCATCCGAGAGATCGCCACGGCCAACCAGATTATTCATGTAAACCGTGCGGGTGGTTGGATGGGTGTCAATGAGGTGGTACATCACCGGCTGAGTCATCGACGGATCATCGCCTTCGTTGTGCCCGCGGCGACGGTAACAAATCAGGTCAATGATGACGTCCTTGTGGAACTTTTGCTGGAAACGGTAAGCCAGACCGGCCACCCGCGTGACCATCTCAGGGTCGTCAGCGTTCACGTGGAAAATCGGCACCTGCAAACCTTTAGCCAAATCAGTGCAGTAGTTTGTGGAACGGGCATTGGTCGGAGAAGTCGTGAAACCAATCTGGTTATTCACGATGATGTGCACCGTCCCGCCGGTGGCGTAGGCCTTGAGCTGGCTCATGTTCAGCGTCTCATAAACGACGCCCTGACCGATGAAAGCTGCGTCGCCGTGAATCAGCACGGGAAGGTAACCGTAGTCACCCTCGATACCGACTTTATCCTGTTGAGCTCGGACAATGCCTTCAACCACCGGGTTCACAGCTTCCAAGTGAGAGGGATTAGCCGCGATATAGACGCTGGTGGTCTTGCCTTCGTACGACTCGTAGATGGACTCGGTGCCCATGTGATACTTCACGTCCCCGGAGCCCTGAACCGAACCGGGATCCATGTTGCCTTCAAATTCGGCAAAGATCTGGTTATTAGTTTTACCGGCCACGTTCACCAGCATGTTCAACCGGCCACGGTGGGCCATCCCAATGGTCACCCCAGCCAAGCCATCATGAGCGGCATCGTCCATAATCCGCAGCATCAGGGGGATTAGCGATTCGCCGCCCTCCAAACTGAAGCGCTTTTGACCGACATACTTGGTCTGCAAGAAGTCCTCGAAGGCCTGCGCCGCATTCAAACGGTTCATAATGGCGTGACGGACTTCTTTGCTCGGCGGCTCGTAGGGACGCTCAATTTCCTCCTGCATCCACGTGCGCTGTTCGGGGTCTTGAATATGCATGTATTCGATGCCCGCAGTACGAGTGTAGGTATCACGCAGCTGGGTCATGATGTCGCGCAGCTTCATGTCAACATTGTGTTTGTCGCCCAGTCGTCCCACCGGGAAATACCGATCCAAATCCCAGATAGAAAGCCCGTAGGCCCCGAGTTTCAAGTCCGGATGGCGACGCACCCGATAATCCAGGGGATCCACATCCGCAATCAAGTGTCCACGGGAACGGTAAGCGTGGATGAATCGCGTGATTCGCGCGTCTTTGGACAGCTCCCCGGGCCCGCTGTAATCGTTGTTACGCGCCCAGCTGAAAGGCGCGTAGGGAACCTTCATGGAATCAAAGACACGTTCGTAGAATCCGTCTTCGCCTTTGAGTTTCTTTTCGATTAGACCCAGGAAAGAGCCGGACAAAGCCCCCTGAATGACCCGATGGTCATAGGTCGAAGACATGTGCATAATCTTGCCGATACCGGCCTGAGCCAGCTGTTCTTCAGAAGCACCGGCCCATTCTGCCGGGTAATTCGTCGCCCCGACCCCGATGATGCAGCCCTGGCCCTGCACCAGGCGCGGCGACGACATGAGGGTACCCAAGGTTCCCGGATTGGTCAGGGTCACCGTGCAGCCGGAATAGTCTTCCATTCCCAGCTTGCCGTCACGAGCCTTTTTCACGAGTTCTTCGTAGGCGCGGACGAATTCTTCAAAAGACAGGGTGTCGGCTTTGTGGACGACCGGCGTGACCAGCAGACGCGAACCATCGTCCTTGGGCAAGTCAATCGCCAGTCCAAAACCAACGTGCGCGAAATGGTCAATATGCGGTTTACCGTCCTCCAGGCGGTAGCGCACGTTGACATCGGGGGTTTCCACCAACGCTTCCACGATGGCGTAGCCAATCAAGTGGGTAAAGGATACTTTGCCGCCGCGAGTCCGCTTCAGGTGGTCATTAATCTGGGTACGGTTCTCAATCAACACTTTCGCCGGAATCTGGCGGTAAGACGTCGCGGTCGGCACTGATAGCGAAGCATCCATATTTTTCGCAATCGCGGCGGGGACACCCTTCAGCCGTTCGGAACGATCCTCCCCTTTGATGGTGGCCTTTGCCGCATCATAGTGCTGCTTTGCCACCATTGCAGCATAGGGCGAAGTCGGAGCGTGAACGACCGAACGTGGCAGTGGCGGGCGATCGGAGTGTTGGGCATCAAGACCGGTGGGTCGAGATTCCTTACCAGATTCAGCTGTTTCGCTGGCTTCTGTGAGTTCGGAAGCGGTACCAGCGGTGGCACCCGGCAGCAATCCCAGGCTTTCCATCTGCTGGAAATACGACTGCCATTCGGGGGGAACTGAACTTTTATCCGCGAGGTATTGGGCGTGAAGCTGTGCAATAACTTCTTCGGAGGCTGAATTATTCGACGACTGTGTCTCGGCCACTGTATTTTCCCTTTCAAGGTCATTGGAAATTTTTTTCCGTTGTGCTCCTAATTTAGGACTTTTAGCCTAGGAATTTCACCTTATTTCTCAGACCTTGACAAAGATTTACTATAGTTCGAGTTATCCTTGAGGATTTGCGGACTTTCCCTTTTCAGTAGGCTGACGGAATCTCGGTCAAGAGGCTTCGGAAGGACGCCAAACGCAGCGCTAGTTCCGGGTGTTCATCCAGCAGGCAATCCGGGGAGTCCGCGGCGTGGGTGCAGCCTCGCGGACAGTCCCGGGCTATCGCGTAAAGTTCCGGAAATCCGCGCAGCAATCCCGCCGCATCAACATGCGCCAAGCCAAAAGAGCGCACTCCGGGAGTGTCGATGAGCCACCCTTGTGCAGCCACCGGAAGGGCGACCGCCGAGGTCGAAGTGTGCCGGCCTTTACCGGTTACTTCGTTGACTGTGCCAGTCGCCCGATTTGCGCCCGGCACCAGCGCGTTCACCAGGGTAGATTTGCCGACCCCCGAGTGGCCTAGCATTACCGTGATTTCACCGGTCAGCTGTTTCTGGAGCGCCACCAGTCCCGGGGCGACAGTGGGGGCCGATGCGGTCTGCGGGCATGTCTCGGTTAGCGCTAGCTCCGGAACAGCGGGTTCGTAGAGGTCTCTGTTCAGGGCAAACACTGTTATTCCGATAGCTTCATAGTCTGCGATAAGTTCCGGGGCGGAATCCAAGTCCGTTTTCGTTACCGCCAGCAGCGGGGTGACTTTCGCGTCCAAAGCCGCCACGATTGCCCGGTCAATCATGCCGCGTTTCGGTTCTGGGTCACGCGCTGCGACCACGATTAGCATCTGAGTGGCGTTGGCGACGATGAGTTTTTCGCGCGCTCCGACCTCGGATTCATCAAAGCTGCGGCGCAGGACGGTTTGGCGATCTTCTAGAGTGACGATGCGCGCTAAAGTGTCGGGAGTGCCGGAAGTGTCTCCTTCCACGCCCACTCGGTCCCCCACGATGACACCCTTTCGCCCCAGCGCCCGCGCTTTAACGGCTTGTACCATGCGGTTTGCGCCAAGCGCTACCGTAAATCGGCCCCGATCCACGGCGACGACTAGACCGGGCTCAGCGTGTGCAAAGCTGGGACGTTTCTTCGTGCGGGGGCGGCTACCTTTCCCCGGACGTACGTGTACTCGCGGATCATCCGTGCCAATGTCGCGGCGACTCAAGAGGCTACTCCCAACAGGTGTTCCCACATTTTTGTGAAATCGGGCAGAGTTTTTGAGGTGGCGCCAATATCATCAATTTGTACCGGATAGTATAATCCCAGGAGCGCCGCAAAGGTCGCCAGCCGATGATCCCCGTAACTGTGCAACAGCAGCGGGGGAGATTCCGGGTCTCGGTCCCGAAGCCGAGAGGGACTGACACCGGTAATCACCAGGTCGTCCTCCGGGGTTATTTCGCAGGGAATCCCGACGGTCGTGAGTTCGGTGCGCAGCGCTTCGAGACGATCCGTCTCGTGACCCCGCAGATGGTGCAAACCCCGCAATCGGGAGGTTCCCGGGGCAAAAGCAGCCAAAGCAGCCACGGTGGGAACCAGCTCACCCACCGCGGTAAAATCGGCGTCTATCGGCCACAGCGGACCTCGACTGGAAACCGTCAACACCCCGTAGTTCCACTCCACGTGCAGGCCCATTCTCGGCAAGATCTCCAGCCAGGCCGCTCCTGCCTGGGTGGTTTCCGCGGGCCAGGTGGGGATAGAAATCCGCCCCCCGACAATACCTGCCAAAGCCAAGAACGGTCCCGCGTTCGAGAGATCCGGTTCAATGAGAACGTCCTGGCCCAAAACCGGCTCTGAGGCT
This sequence comes from Mobiluncus massiliensis, assembly GCF_949769255.1. Classification (GTDB taxonomy): domain Bacteria; phylum Actinomycetota; class Actinomycetes; order Actinomycetales; family Actinomycetaceae; genus Mobiluncus; species Mobiluncus massiliensis. The sequence continues at coordinate 1,605,409 of NZ_OX458329.1, forward strand.
ACGTGCCAGAACGGCTTGCCCTCCTCGGAGCTCCCCGATGTAACGGTAACTCCGTGTTGAGACAAACACTCTAAGGTCATCTCGATGTGCGGCAGCGAAGGCAGCGCCGCAGTTTTGGAACGAACGGTACAACCATCGGGTAGCAGCGGAGCCGCCAGCAACAGGGCTGAAACAAACTGCGAGGAAGCCGTAGCGTCTATGGTAACTTCCATGGCGGGGCTCCCCGCGGGAGGATAAATAGTACAGGGAAATACGCTCCCATCTGGGGATTCGTACTCGATATGGGCTCCGAACTGAGTCAGAGCATCCAACAAAGGCCGCATCGGGCGCGTATTTGCTTGTGTATCGGCGACCAACCGCACGGCGCGCCCCAGCGCCACCGCCACGGCGGGGATAAAACGCATGACGGTTCCTGCCAAACCGCAATCCACCGTAACGGGAACATTATCCCCAGAACCTCCCGGAGAAACTGCGGAAGTTGACTGCGGCCACAGGCGGGGCAAGGGTGTAATCTGTACCGGTTGGTCCACAACTGGGGGCCATGGCTCGATAACCGCCCCCAATGAGCGCAATGCTTGCACCATGAGGTCCGTGTCGCGGGCGTACAGAACCCCCGTGAGAGATGCCTCGGTATCGCTGATGGCACCGAGCAACAATTCTCTGGCGCTCAAAGACTTTGACCCCGGCAGGGTCACCGCACCGAAAACGGGACCTTTCGCGCGGGGAGCCTGCCAAACTGTTGCTTGCATAGGTTCAGCTTAATGGAAAAATCGCGCCGTTGACCGTTTTACAGCCCTTCAAGGGATAGGTTTAGAACATGAGTAGTCGCTGGGAAGAAGATTTACAGTTAGCCCTGATTATGGCAGACCAGGTAGACGCCCTGACCACCAAGCGTTTCTTGGCTCCCGATTTGGAAGTCAGCGATAAACCGGATTTGACGCCGGTAACCGATGCGGATAAAGCCGCCGAAAAACTCATCCGGCGGCATCTGTCACATTCGCGCACTCGAGATGCCATCGTAGGCGAGGAAGAAGGCAGCACCGGTCTGGCAGCCCGAAAATGGGTCATCGACCCGATTGACGGCACCGCGAATTTTCTTCGCGGGGTTCCGGTGTGGGCTACTCTCATTGGGCTGATGGAGGACGGCAAGATGGTGATGGGGGTGGTCAGCGCGCCCGCCCTAGGGTTTCGGTGGTGGGCTGCCGCGGGCAGCGGGGCGTGGACCGGCCGGTCGCGTACCTCGGCGCGTCAGCTGCAAGTTTCACGTATTTCTAACCTGAATCAGGCTTCTTTTTCCTACGCGCTCATCGGGGAATGGGCCAAGGCTCGTCGTTTGCGGGGCTTCATGAATCTCTCTCAGCAGGTGTGGAGGACTCGTGCCTACGGCGATTTTTGGTCCTATATGCTGCTGGCAGAAGGCGCGGTGGACGTTGCGGCGGAACCGGACTTGAATCTGTGGGACATGGGGGCGCTCTACCCTATCGTGACCGAAGCTGGCGGTAAGTTCACGTCCCTCACCGGTGAGGATGGCGTGAATGGGCCGGGGGCAGTAGTTACCAACGGCCGTCTGCATTCCCAAGTTTTGCAGTATATCGGCTCGGAAACAGACTAATTTGTGAGGTTTGCAAAACTCTTAAATTTTCGCCTTCGGGGTTGCTCTTATGCTTGAGTCATGAAGTTTTTACACACCTCTGATTGGCATCTCGGCCGGGATTTTATGAACTATGACCTGGCCCCCTACCAGGATTACTTCCTGGAGCAAATCCTGACGCAAATTGAGGCGCACCGTCCCGATGCTTTGCTGATTACGGGCGACGTATTGGACAAACCCAATCCGAGTGACGCGGATTTGGACAAACTGTCCGGTTTTTTGAATGAGGCACGACAGATGACTCGAATCATCCTCATTGCCGGTAACCACGACGGAGCCTCCCGGCTCGGTTTTGCCAAGGGATTCACTCTGCCGGAAGTCAATATCGTGACGAAAGCTGCCCAGGTTGGTACCGCTATCGAGGTTCCAGGACCCGACGGTGAACTCGGCGCGCTGGTCTACCCCATCCCTTACCTGTCTCCCTACCAGGATCGCGCGGAGCTATCCACGTGGGTTGATTATGACGGAGTTCGTCATCTCGATGACACTTTGAAGCAGCCCGCCAGCAAAGACGACCCGGAACCGTTGCTGGCAAGAAAACCGGAAGTACTGTTTGGCGCGGCACTGCGCCGCATCGGGAGGGATCTGGAACAGAGAAACACGGACGTGCCGATCCTCGCGATGGCTCATGACTATGTAACACAGGTAGATCCGAATAAGGAAGTGGAACCGCTGGGAAATCTCTATCCGATTCCGGTTTCCCTGTTGGATGAGCTCGCCGATGGACTGAAAGGAGGCCGCGGCATTGACTATCTAGCTCTGGGACACATTCACGGGGCGTATCGGGTACGGGGCACTGAAGCCACGGCCTGGTACGCGGGGTCTCCTCTGCCTTATCGGGTTAGTGAGAGCAACGAGAAATGCACCCTTTTGGTCGAGGTTCACCCCGATCACCAGGTGGAGGTCGAGAAGCTACCCTTGATAGTGCCTTATAAAGTGGCACGACTACAAGGCAGTATCGAGGACCTCACGAACCCGGACGACTCCCGCTACCAGTCCTGGCATCAGGCCTTTTGCAGCATCAACCTGACTGAAACGACCTTGCCGCCAAATGCTTATAACCGACTGAAAGCGGTTTTCCCGCGAATGTTGAAGCTCACTCATTCCCAGGGCTCTCTGAACGGGACGCCGCAATCTGGCGCAGAGTTTCGGGAGCTCTCTGAGTTAGAGATTGCCACCGAGTTCTTACGTACCTGCGGCATTGACACAGAGGAAGACCTCGCTTTGCTGACCGAAATATATGAAGACACCGTTGGGGAGACAGAGAAATGAAATTCCATAAACTTACCCTTGAAGGAGTGGGGAGTTTTTACGAGCGCACCACCTTGGACCTGGATGAACTGGCCGAGTCGGGACTGTTCTTAATTACGGGCAATACCGGATCGGGAAAGTCCACTATCCTGGACGGAATTGTCTACGCTTTGTATGGAGACGTAGCTGGTGAGAGAGATTCCACAACAGATCGTATTCTCTCCTACTACTGGGACAAGGACTACCCTCCTGAGGTCGTACTGGTGTTCTCAGCCCACGACAAGTTCTATGAGCTGCGTCGCACGGTGACCTTTACGAAGCCAGGGCGTAAGTCTTTCACTCAATCCATAGCCCAGCTCAAGGTCTCAGATACCCCGGATTTTGACAACGTTACCGAACCCATTGCGATAGGTAAAGACGTAACGAAAAAAGTAGTGAGAATCCTCGGCCTGGAGAAATCACATTTTCTGCAGACGGTGATACTTCCCCAAGGCCAGATTCAGCAGTTCCTGACCGCAGGGGCTGCCGAACGGCATGAGGTTTTATCCAATCTTTTCGGGGCGGAATGCTTTATTGCCATGGAAAAAGCCGCTAAGGAACGCGCCTCTCAAGGCAAGGAAACCACCAAAGAATACACCAGACGTCTAGGTGAGCTTCTCACAACTGTGTATGCGGATCTGTCCAACATTGAGATTACTGGTGACAATGAAACCGCTTGGAGCAAAGCATTGGAGGAATTTGCAGCGGCAAAGGACGGGGCGGCACAGTCGATTTCCGCCTTGGAGCAAGCCGGAGAGCCCCTCTTTGCTAGCGCCGCAAAAATTTTGCGCGAAGAAGCCGCTAAGGTTACAGATGCCGCCGAGCAAGCTCAGAAAAAATACCAAGCGGCTCAGACAAAACTCACTACAGCAGAAACCGAGCAGAGCATCATCTCAGAGGCACGACGGATGACTGAAAGACTTGCCGAACTTTCCGAAAAGACAACCGAAATTGAACAACTGGACCAACGCAACCAGAAAGCCGCGCATGCCAACGCCGTCTTGGACACCGAGAAAGCAGAGCAGAAACCTTACCGGTCAGCTGAGCACCAGCGTGCCAGCATTCTTGCTACTTTGACTCAGCTGGTCGATAACGATACGGATTTAGCCGAATTTAGGGACCAAGTATCAAATCTGTCGGACACAAAATTGCAAACCTGGTTAGAAGGGGAGGAACCCAGTACCAATTTGTCTGACCTGCGCGATGAGATGAGCGAAAAGATTAATGACAACCAAAAGAGGCTGGAGGCCATCAAATCCAATCTCTCCCTTCAGAGTCAAAAAACTACCGCTGCCAGCAATAAGGAAGAACAGCTGAAGTCTCTGCGCAGTCAGATTAGCCAGCTCAGCGACACTGCTAAAAAAACCACAGAAACGCTGGACAAACAGCGCCAGATACTGCGAGAACAGAAGCAGCTTGCAGACGGGTTGCCCAGCCGGCAGACAGAGCTGAAAAATGCTCAGGAGCACCACGATTGGGCAAAATCGGCTGAAAAGTTAGCCACGGATTTGAAAGCTGCCACGAAAAATGCTGCCCGTCTGCAAGAAAGCTACGACCGGGCACAGGAAAACGCCGAGTCCGTTTTGCGAAAATGGTCTGATACCGCGGCGTCTCGCTTGGCGGCACAGTTGCAGGACGGGGAGTCCTGTCCGGTCTGCGGTTCTCTGGATCATCCGCATCCCGCAGCCGAAACGTCTGACAAAACAACCTTTCAGGACTATGAAGCAGCTGCGAGCGAAGCCAAAAACGCTCACGACAAGCTCTCTGAGGCAAACAATAAGGAAACTGAGATTAGCGCCAGATTGCAAACAGTTACGGATCAGCTCCAGGGCCGGGATATAAAGTCCTTGGCTGCTGCCCTCGCTGACGCCGAGAAGGCCGTCAATGAATCCGCCGCAGCTAGCAAGCAAGTACCCAATTTGGAAAAGAAAATTTCCGAACTGGAAGAATCAGACAAACAAAACCAAACCGAGCGTGAAAAGCTCATCAAACAGGAAGCAGGATTAAGCGCGGAGGTTGAAAACCTCCACGCGGATATCCAGGCGTACGCTGACAAAATTCGAGCGGAGTTGGCAGATTTTGCTTCCGATTCTGACCCGCAAGACTTGTTAGATACGAACCAGCACAGTCTGGAAGCGGTCAAACAGCTAGCCAAGTTTTATGATTCCTGGCTGCCAATCCGCCAAGAGTGGATTAGCGCTCATGAAACGTTGCGCAAGTCATTGACAGACCACGGTTTCGAGTCAGTATCCGAAGCCCAGACCTATGCCAAGCCTCGCCAGCTTCTGGAGACTGACCAAGAAACAGTTTCTTCTCACCGCAACGAAGTAGCTGAACTGCGCGCGAAACTGGATACCGACGTGTACCGAGACAAAGCTGCAGCCAAGCCCCCCGACTTGGAGAGCCTTCGAGCAGCTACCGAAGCCAGCAAGCAGGAGTATCGCTCTCTCACCCAACAGTCAGCGTCTTTGGACAGCTCCCACCAGAATTTGTGCACCCACAAGGAAAGGTACGAACAGACCAAACAGGAATGGGACGCAAAAGCGTCAAAGATTGCCGGCTATGAACGTTTATCTCAAGTACTCAATGGGGAGAACACGATGAAAACTACTTTGAGCGCTTACTACTTGAGCAAGCGTCTGGGACAGGTGACTTTTGTAGCTAACCAGTTGATTTCTGATGTGTCCGGGGGATACTACGAAATCAGGCATAACGAAAACTATGAGTCGGACCGCAATCAGAAATATCACGGACTGGGCATCGAAATGTACAACGGCGCCCAGGACAAGGTGGTACCGCCAAAGTCGCTGTCCGGGGGCGAAAAATTTTACTGTTCACTCGCTATTGCCTTGGCGCTTTCCGAAGTCGTGCAACGAGAAAGGGGCGGCATCACCCTGGAAAACATTTTCATCGATGAAGGTTTCGGCACCTTGGACAATGACACCAGAGAGGCAGTCATGTCCGCGCTGCATAGTCTGCAGAAGGAGGGAGGACGTTGCGTAGGAATCATCTCACACGTCAGCGAGCTGCAAGAGGAAATTCCCCTCCAGGTTCAGGTGCGAAACTACCACAGCGGCAACACCACGGAACTGAAACCAGGCGGGAAACGCAAGATTGGCTCCTACCTACAAATCAACGGTTTGGATACGGTCTAGCTCAAGCCCAGGAATTCTCGCAGGACCTCGAGTTCGGAGCCGTCGAACCACAACAGTTCCGGAAACTCTAAGTCCTGGGGGGACTCCCCCGCCCCTGCCGCACGGGCGGCCTGCCCCGCGCGCAGCTGCGCCAGTTTTGCCACTTCTGCGCCAGCCGCCGGCTCGTCTACATGGTAGGAAACCACTTCAGAATACTGAATCGGTCTGGTCAGGATGTATCCTCCGGCCAATTCCGGGTGGCAGGGTTGCAGGTCCGTGTCCGCGACTTCCGCCACCGCCACCACCCGGAGCGGCTGGGAGATTTCGGTTTGCGCGTCTAAAGATTTCAAAGCGGCGGCATGTAAAGCCACGTCTTCCGCCACCTCTCGGTCCTCCCCGTGCAGCTCGCTGGGAGCAGGAAAACCGGCAGCGGCGCACCAGGCCCCGTCCACGACCGTGACCGACGCACCCTCCCAAGTCTTGTCCTGTAGGGATTGGGGACACAGCGCGATGTAGGCACGAATCGTTTTCGTCCGTTGGGGGGCTTCACTCATTGTCTGGTTCCTTCTGTTCGCCACGTTTGAACTTCAAAAGTTTGTTCTCCCGAATCCTGCTCCGTCCCGAGCCGCGCCGAGGAAGCAAACCGAGTTGTTTAAAAATTTCATTCTGCAGCCCTTCCAGGTCTTCCAGAACCGCAGCGTGAGGATTCGCCGTCATCACATCACAAGCGGCCACCAGAGCACGGTCAAAATCTTCTCCAGCTTCTCGCACCACCGTCACCGGCAGGTTTGAAACCGAAGCGGACACCACACGAACTATGGAATTGCGCCAGTTCGCCCCTCCCACGGAAGCCCTCCCGCGATTCACTACCGCCAAGGTCGGGCAGCTCCAAAGTTCCTGTTCACGAGCCCAATTGTGGTTGACCAGTAGCCGGCGAATCCCCACCGGGTCAGCCAGACCGACTTCCACCACCAAGTCGGCAACGTCAAACGCTCCTAAGGCAGCCCCGTAACGGGTCGGCCCCATAGCCGCCAGCAGATCCGACTGGTCGTCTGCACCACTCGCCAAATCCACCAGAATCCAACGGTAGTTAATCCGAGCCATCTCTAAAAGAGCTGACAACGCGTGCTGGCCGACCTCACGCCACCGCTCCGCCTTGGTTAGTCCGGTCAACAAATCAACTCCGAAGCCCACCCGCGTCACCAACTGCGGAAAACTTTCCGGTTTTAGCTTTCCTTGTTCCGCTAAACGACAACCGGTCACCACCCCGGAGGTGTCCAAGGCAATCCCCAGCATCTGTACCAGAGACGACTCGACCGTATCGGCATCGACCAGCAGAACCCGACCAAAATTTCGTAAACGCGAGGCGATGTTCAACGCTAGCGTAGACTTTCCCGGCGCGCCCACCGGACCCCAAAAAGCGATTATCTGACCTATTGAACCGGCCAATTCAGCATTTTCGGTGCCGAATTCTTCACGAGGATTGGGGGGCGGCGGAGGCATCAGGGTGGACATCATCTGTTCCAACAGACGGGCTGCCTCACTCTGTTCAGGCTCTTCCACTCGGGGATCCGCTTTGGCTAAAACCGAAATCCCCCCGTGGCTGTTCAACTGATCCACGTCCTCCAGAGGGGCAAAGGCAATGATAGCAACATTTTCAGCGGCTAGTTCCTGGACGGTGGCTCCTTCCAGTTCCAGCATCTCGGTATCCACCGCTACCAGCTGCACCAGGTGCGCCTTGGCTATCGATAATAGCTCCGTGGCGTCACGGCAGCGCCGGATGACTTGCAGGGGCAGAGAATCTGACTCAATAGTCCTGATGATGTCCGCTTCCAAATCTGGATGCAGGCAAGTCGCCACCCCGATAAAACTCATGATGCCACCGGTATCGCCATCAGCGGGGTTTTTGTACCGATAGCGGCCAAGATAGGCGACAAGTCCTCTTCCGGTACGCTGATTTCTACATTCGTTTTGTTCTTCGACCCGAGCGCCGTTTCCGAGCTTTTTTCCGCTAGGAACACGGCTTTATCCGCCAGCTTCTGAGCATTTTTCAGCGGGAGATTCTTGTCAAAGACACTGGCGGATTTTTCGTCAGGGAGTTGCCAGATTTCGAGGTAATCTCCTTTTTTTACACTGCTTGGCAGGGGTGCGGCTAGCTCAAGGACAATCCGTTTATTGTAGGGTTCGGTTTGACTCAGCGAGGTTTTGGGGAGCAACTGTCCGCCGGCAATAGTTTGCACGACCACGCTGCCTTCCTTTAGCTCGCCTTCACGCAGGTACAGTCCCGCTGCCCGCCCCGGGTTTGCCGAAATAACTTCAACATCACTGGATTGCACGGTATGTCCTGCAACGAGGGTTGTTTTTGCCACCAAGTAACCTTCCAGGTGGCTGGCCAACCGCACCGTCACTATGACCAGGATTACAGCCAGTACCATCAGGCCGATTCCCAGTGCGGTACGCCGATTCAAGTACCGAGATTTGCTTGATATTTCCGAACCAATGGGCATACAGGCCTCCCTGAAATCTCCTTAAGGCTTTATATCATTAAATTATCGAAGCATAGGAACGTTTTTGTTGTGGTTTTGTGTCATTTGATGTACCATAAACTCATGGGATATAATTTTTACACTATTGCTGATGTTGCTGACATGCTGAAGGTTTCTCACGGCGCAGTGCGTAACCTCATCAATAACGGAGAGCTCAAAGCTATCCAGATTGGCGGGCGCGGCCTCTGGCGCATCGAGGAATCCGCAATGGAGGAATACATCAAGGGACAATACGCTCAAAGTGAGGAAAAAATCGCTTCCGGTGCAGCCTTGGTGGACTAGCCCCTTCTTTCGCAGCCCCCGCTTGATTAACCGCTCCTGGTTACACACCTAGCGGGGGTTGACGCTTTTTATTCCCAGTAGCGCTCCTCAACGTGGACAAGAAACATAGAGCAATCCAGACAGTGCAATGGCTTCATGGCGACCGTGATCGACAATATCCACAAAGTCCGCACCAACTCTCTCAATGTAGCCTTTCAAAGTCTGGTTTTGAGTGGTGAATTGAACTTCGCGGCGGGTGGCGGCGAACTCACGTAGCTTCACTGTGCCTGGAATTCTCGCTTCAACCAAAGTGGGCCATTGCGGTGCAGTCCCCAGGCCGGAAACGACTTCGATGGCCGAGTACCTTATGAAGATATCCATACGCAGCAAGCGCAGTATCAGCCAACTCGCTGCAGCATCAGCGACTTCACCACGCAGCGATTCCCCATTGATGAGCCGAATCTCGACCGCAGTGCCCTTACTGGCCAATAACCGACCGGAGAGAGTCACCTCGGCTGCATCTGCCGCCGACAACTCAGTCGCTTCGGCTTGCCGCTGTGCGCGCAGCTTCGCCGTGAAATCGGCCGAGAGATCGTCAAGATAATCATCATGCTCCACGTACTGTAGTCTAGCTCACCTGCCGCAGCAGGAGAAGCAAAACATATTACTGGCTACCAAATATCTTGTAAACAGCCTTAAAAAGCCTAATATTGACAAAGAAACGAAAAAAATCTTAGGATAAGGAGTCAAACACTATCAAACGCGCAATAACTAAATAAAACTTGCTAACAAAGGGAAATACTATGGAAACCGCACTTCTTGAACCCAATACTGCCGAAACCAATGACTCTGTCGAGGCGACTCGCCTTGCACTCAGCACCGCCCCCACACCTGTGCCCTCAATATCCCTCCCCTCTGACGTGAGCTCGCAGCCGATGGCCACCGAAGTTACCGAAAATCTACTGATGGAGACCGAACGGGGATTCCAGCAGGAAGTCAAGCATCATGAGACTGGCCAAAATGACCTGAAGCACGCCGCCACACTCGTGACGAACCAGCGACTCCAGCCAGTAGTCGGTCCTGCTTTGAAACGCCGTCAGGTAGCCAAGCCGTCCTTGCGGAGTTTGGTCAAGGCGACTTATGCCCAAAGGGGCCAGACATGGCAATCGATAGATCCGCAGCACCGAACGGAGAAATCCGGACGCACCGGGACGGACCCAGCCCCCGTAAGGTCCCAAGGGAAATCTTTCATCGAGGATGTCCAACATTCCCCTCGAGTTTGGGCCGCTCAGATGGCTCGGTGCGGGCTAGAAATCATCGAGGGCATGCGCCCTTTGTCCCAAATGACCCGCTGGGCCTCGCCGCAGGCTTATCGCTACCTCGAACAGCGCCGAAACGCTATTGGCTCCAAACAAAAGCCACAGCCGGGACTCATCGGAGGCAAGACACGCCGGGTGTCACCAGTGAGGGTGCTCAGTGCCCACAGCCGGGCTACCTCCGCGACCACTCACGAAGCGGTTGTCGTGCTCAACGACGGCCAGCGGACTCGCGCCGCCGCGCTAACCTTAGAAAATCATGGCGATCAATGGATGATTGCCGCGATTCGCCTGGGCTAAACTGCGAGACTCAGCCCCGCCGTTTTGCCGCACGACGCTGCGCCCTGTTGCCCTGCGGGGCTTGTTCAGTGGAGCCATCGCTGGAATAAGAGATTTGTGAGTTCATAGCCTGATGTCCGGTATCGCCCATAACCGTGCGATTCGCGGATACCGATTTCAGGCCGGCTCTACGTCCGGATTTCTTAAAGTTACGGGCTTTCTTTTTTGCCGCGCTCTTAGAGAGAGGGGCTTTACTGTCCGGCGTCGGCTCTTCCGTTGCTTCCGCCTGGCCTTCGCCAGCCTCCCCGGCTTCCTGTGCTGCGGCTTCAGCGCGCTCCAGGGCATCGACAAAGGCCTTGACGTACCCAAATACATTCTGGACAGTCTCTTCCTTAATACGTCCCATCATGGCGCTGAACATGAGGTAGCCCTCAGTCTTATATTCCACCAGGGGGTTGCGCTGGCCCATCGCCCGCAGCCCGATGCCTTCCTTCAGGTAATCCATTTCGTACAGATGCTCACGCCACAGTCGATCCACCACCGAGAGCAGAACTCGCCGTTCCAACTCCTTCATCGGTTCATCGCCCAGCTGGGCTTGTGCAATGGGATTGTCCGCCAAAGACTTACCGGCTAGCTCATACTGCAACTTGGCGTCATCGACCAACTGTTCGGTGATGAAATCCGTGGTCAAAGCCGATTTACCGCCCACCGCGTTTTCCAAATCCTCCACCGAAAGCGACACCGGGTAGAGATTCTTTAGCCCCGCCCACAAGGTCTTTAGATCCCATTCGCTGGTATCGGGAAGGTCCGTGGCCTGCGCAACCGCATCCGCAATTGTGCCCTCGATGAAGGAGTCAACCGTGGCCGAGAGGTCCTCCCCACGCAACACTCGTCCCCGTTCCCCGTAGACAGTTTCGCGCTGCTCAGTCATCACATCGTCGTACTTCAAAACATTCTTACGGATTTCCGCGTTACGACCCTCCACCTGGGTTTGCGCCGAACGAATCGCTCCGGAAACCATCTTAAACTCCATGGGAATGTCCTCGGGCAGACTCGAACGCATCACATTGCCGAGCCAGCCTTGGTTGGCAAAACGCATCAACTCGTCTTCCATCGACAGGTAGAAGCGGGAGCGGCCGGGGTCTCCTTGACGTCCCGCACGGCCGCGCAGCTGGTTGTCGATACGGCGCGATTCGTGGCGTTCCGTGCCCAAGACGTAGAGTCCACCAAGTTCCACAACCTCGTCGTGTTCCTGAGCCACCTTGGCTTTGGCATCCTTCAAGGCTTGAGGCCAAGCGGCCTCATATTCTTCAGAATTTTCCTCCGGATCCAGCCCGCGGTCTTTCAAATCCTGTACCGCCAAGAATTCGGCGTTGCCGCCCAGCATAATATCGGTACCGCGCCCGGCCATGTTGGTCGCGACCGTGACCTGGCCCTTTCGGCCAGCCATCGCCACGACTGCAGCTTCACGTTCGTGCTGTTTCGCGTTCAACACCTGATGGGGAATCTTCCGCTGGTTCAGCAAGTGCGAGAGGTATTCGGATTTCTCCACCGAGGTGGTGCCGACCAGGACAGGCTGGCCGCGGTGATAGTTTTCTTCGATGTCCTCAACGACCGCGTTGAATTTCGCTTCGGCGGTTTTGTACACCACGTCGTCTTTGTCCTCGCGAATCATGGGTTTGTGCGTGGGAATCGGCACCACGCCCATCTTGTAAACATCGTTAAATTCGGCGGCCTCAGTCTCAGCGGTACCGGTCATGCCAGCACGCGAGCCCTTCGGGTAGAGACGCACGTAGTTCTGCAGAGTAATCGTGGCCAAAGTCTGGTTTTCAGCCTTAATCTCTACGCCTTCTTTAGCTTCAATTGCCTGGTGCATCCCTTCGTTGTAGCGCCTTCCGGGCAGGACACGCCCAGTGTGCTCATCAACAATCAGCACTTCCCCTTCCGGGGTGACAATATAGTCTTTATCCAGCTTAAACAGCTCTTTAGCCTTAATGGCGTTATTCAAAAACCCAATCAGGGGTGTGTTGGCGACCTCATAGAGATTGTCGATACCCAGGTAGTCCTCAACTTTGTCAATGCCGGGTTCCAAGACCCCCACGGTACGTTTCTTTTGGTCCACCTCGTAGTCTTCGCCAGGATGCAAATCCTGGACAATCTTGGCGAAGTCCGTGTACCAGTGGTTGACATCGCCCTGGGCGGGACCGGAGATAATCAGGGGGGTACGGGCTTCGTCAATGAGGATGGAGTCCACCTCATCGACGATGATGTAGTTGTGTTCCCGTTGCACCAGGTCTTCGACTCGTTGGGCCATATTGTCGCGCAGGTAATCGAAACCGAACTCGTTGTTGGTGCCGTAGGTGATGTCGCAGTTGTACTGTTTGCGACGTTCCTCGGGATCCATCTGAGCCATAATGATGCCGGTGCTCAGACCCAAGTAACGGTATACGCGTCCCATCAATTCGCCCTGGTAAGACGCCAGGTAGTCGTTCACGGTGACGACGTGTACGCCTTTGCCGCTCAGCGCCCGCAGGTAACACGGCAGCGTGGCTACCAAAGTCTTGCCTTCACCGGTCTTCATTTCGGCAATGTTGCCCCAATGCAAGGCCGCCCCGCCCATAATCTGTTCCCGGAAGTGACGCAGTCCGAGCACCCGATCGGAGGCTTCACGAACAGTTGCGAAAGCCTCAATCATGAGGTCATCGAGTTTCTCGCCCTCTTCCAGGCGCTGCTTGAACTCGTCAGTCTTCGCTTTCAGTTCGCTATCGCTCAGCTCGCGGTATTCGTCTTCAAGCAGGTCCACCGCATCAGCTACTTTCACCAGCTTCTTGAGGACTTTACCTTCACCGATGCGCATGAACTTATCAAGTAAGGACACGTTTTGCCTTCCTTTTCAGGTCTATGGGATGGCCTTACGGGGCTATCCATTGAGGTCAACAGCCTTTTATCTACGATTGTCAGGGGTTTGGCCCGACCGTGATGACTCAGCCTCGACCATTTTAGTTGAAAGCGCCTAGCTTCGCGAAAGCGAGGCGCGAAGCTCTGGTTCTTGGGGGCAGTTGCTTTTTGACCCACCGAAGATAAATAAAGAGGGACCCTGGGACTGCGTCCCAGGGTCTGGCCTCAAACTTAGTCGTTCAGCTTGCAGGTTGCGTCTAGGCGAATCACGCCATAGGTCCAGCCTTTCCGGTGGTAAACCACCGCCGGCTGCGCGGTCTCTGAGTCAATGAACAGGTAGAACGGGTGACCCACCAATTCCATCTCATCCAGGGCATCCTCAACACTCATGGCCCGGCTTTCGTGCAGTTTTTCACGCACAATGACGGGAGAATCACCCAACTGCTCCTCACGAGACTCACCCAGTTTCAAGGGCGGCTTGGCGACGGGAGCCTCAGCCGTTTCCGGAATCTGCACATCCAATTCCACGTCCGGTGGAATCTCGTATTTGCGGTGGTCCTTAGCCCGATCCCGAGCTCGGCGCAAACGCTCAAAAAGTTTTCCGGCGGCAATATCCACAGCGGCGTAGCGGTCTGACGAAGACGCCTCCGCCCGCACCACCGGCCCTTTGCCGAGAACAGTCAGTTCGATACGTTCCGCAGTATCAGCTTGTCGCGGATTCTTTTCATGCGTCAGTTCCACATCGACACGTTGCGTACGGGGAGCCAGCTGCTCCACTTTGGCCATTTTCTCCTCGATGTATTCCCGAAAATTCGGGTGGATTTCAGCATTACGTGCTTTCACGGTGATTTCCATGAGGGCCTCCTTAGGGTAGGAATTGGGTTCCAACTATCATTTGCTGGGACGGAGTGTTCGGTTCTCACCTCTTTCTCACGCAGGTGCACTCCGGTGTGTCACCTGCGATTTTTGCATGTGCTTTATATTTTAGAGCACACCGCAAAGCCGTGCAGGACTTCCACTTACTTTTCGGAATTCTCCGGGGACGATACTGGCATTTCGCGCCGTGATGAAGCGAAAACCAGCCCCGCGAGGACAGCTGCGTCTAAACCGGACAAAACGCGAATCATTTCTCTCAAAGTCGCCCCGGTGGCACTGACATCATCGATTATCAGCAGGCTCTTGCCGGCAAGTTCGCGTTTTGCTACCGCTGTACTGCCACGAACCTGCATTTTGCCGTGCCGATTCAAGTTGCGAGATTCCCACCCCAGGCCAGCTTGAGTCGTGGAGCCTGCCGCGAGTTCCAGGATTTCTAGCACTGACGCCTGACGACACAGTCCCGCTCGCACCAATCCCCGCGCCGCGCCCTGAGCGAATGCGGCGGCGACTTCAGAAGGATCACGGGGATGGGTGGAAGGGGCTGGGACTACGAACACCTCCTCCCGGATTGTACCGTCCGTTCCAAATTTGTCCCTAGCCAGCAGGCCTTCTGACACTAAGCCCCGCACTGCCGATTGTCCCGCCGCGGTGAAATACCGGCGTAGATCCCGCCGTTTATCATGCTTACCCGTCAAAACTACGCGCCGCATCGGGCCGTCATATTTGGCGATAGCAAATACTGGAACGCCTGTTACATTATCTTCGTCCTCGCTGATTTCCAACGGGAACGGACGCCCCAGCATCTGCGCCAGACAGGTGTCACAGATTTCTTCATCCCAAGCCCCGCAGCCAACGCATTCCGTGGGCAGCAATACCTTTCCCAGTTCCCCTGCCGCGTCCCAGAAACCCGAGAAAACCACCATAGCGCGTTCCTTATCTGGCTATCCGGGGTAGCTGGGATCGGCAACCCCGTTGAGGACTTGCTGCCAGTTCCTACCGGAACGCTTGTATAAATCGCCGCCCGTAGTAATCAGATAAATCTGGTTTTCTTCCTCGCCGGCAGCCAAATCTACGGCGTTCTTAACCCCCGGCAAAGTTGATACCGGTCCAAAAAGCGGAGCAATCCGAACGGTAGTGTTATCTCCGGAACCGGTCAGCAGCACCAGGGAATCTCCTTGCAGCCATGCAATTGCGGGAACAACCTCGTTCCCAGCCTGCAACGTCACCGGAGCGGAAAAAGATTTCGGAGTGCCCGAGCCGTCCCGAATGACGACCGCGACACTCACAATGTCTGCCTGACCTACGTGGCGTACGAAGGCAACGCGTGTTCCGTCCGGGCTAACGGTAAAAGCATGGACCGGGTCTCCGGTCTCCCACGGCACTTCCAAATTCGCCCTGGTTCCATCGGGACGCAACGCAATAACTTGGCGCGGATTAGCTGTATCCAGAGTCCAAATCCAACCGTTTCTATCGATGGAAGCAGCCAACAGCTCTCGACCGTTATACAGCTGCGTCACCGCACCGTGCCCCCACACATAAAGCCGGCGATAACTTGAATCTGTAAAAACGATTTCGTTGCCAGCGGTAGAAATAGCCGGATTCGTGATAACACCGGAAGCCACCACCCCGGCGGGCACCAGGACCTCGGTGGCTCCGGAGTTCAGACGCACCACGTTGCCGTCTTTGACCATAATGGGGAATTGCGGCGTAGTACTTTGCGTGATTGGATTCGTGTTCTCCAAAGGCACTTTACCGATGCTCAAACTGACGGTGGAGATTCCCGAAACATCGCGCAGTGTCGATTCTATCTGCCAATACGCCAAGTTAATCGTGGTGGGATCACTGAAAGGATCCGGGATATTTAAAGACACGTTAGCGACACCGTCAAAAACATCTACTGCTCCTCCTGCCAAAGTGCTACCGGCGGGGAAAGCAGAGCGAACCGCCCCTTTAAAGCCGGCTTGCGGCCCTGCCAAGAGCGCATTAACCAGGTAGGTAGGCAGCCGTCGACGCGGATACCAGCGCAGATCCGGAACCAAAGCTCCCGCATCGTTGGTGAGGAAGTACACGGGAGCCGAAGCGTAAATCGAGCTGAAAGCCGATTGGGAAAGCATCACTCCGTCCTCCAAAGCGGCGATACGCCACTGATTGTCGGCGGGCTTCACCAGAGAAAACACGGTACGAACCCTCTCGGAGGGACCTGCCACGGTATAGTTTCCATGCTCGTCGACGCTTCCGAGCGCACGAGCGGTCACTTCAACAGAACCATCTCCCAGTTGACGAGTCTCCAGCGCGGAATCCGTATCGAAAATTTCGACTTGGACATCGGGGCGCCAGTCTATCGCCGCTTTGGGAGCGAGGAAGGAACGTGCCACGGTGAAGTCATCGGAATATCCCGCCGAACAGGCACGAATAAAACCGGTCACAATTTGTTCCACGGTCGCGTTCGGGACGGGCCCGGGGGCACTCAAGCCTAACAGCGGCTGATTCATGCCGACTCGTACTTCGGAATCATTGACGGGACCGGCAGTTGGCAAGGCAGCACAACCGACCAGGCTGAGGGCAGAAATGCCCCCGAGGACAGCGCCCCACCACCGAGTTCGATGTTTGTTTAACATGGCTACGCCTCCCCATTTTTCCCCGGAGCGTCCGACACGTTCGCTGGTGTTATTGCTTTTTCCGGCGCAGGCTGAGGAGGAACGTAACTATCCAAGGTAGGTTCCACATAGTCAGTAATATCCAGAGGCGAAGGGCCAATCTCCATATCGTGACGCCGTGGCAGGGTCAGCAAGAAAGACGAGCCATAGCCGGTTTTGCCCCATGCCTGCAGAGTGCCCCCGGACAGGCGAGCATCCTCTAGAGAGATGGCCAAGCCCAACCCGGTACCGCCCGTGGTCCGCGCTCGTGCCGGGTCAGCACGATAGAAGCGGTCAAACACTCGACTGGTCACCTCCGGGGACATCCCCACCCCATGATCAGAAACCCGCAGAGCCACGGCAGTTTCGCTGGAATCGGTAGTAATTACTACGGGATTTCCTTCGGAGTGCTCAATGGCGTTGACCAGCAAATTCCGCACGATACGGGTCACTCGGCGAGTATCAAGCTCGGCTGCGCAAGGGTACTTCGGCGGGTTAAAAATGACCCGGCACCCCACCTGTTCAGCCAAAGTGGCGTTATCCTCCACAACTTGCTCAACGAGTTTGTTCAGGTTCACCATCTCAAAATCAAGCCGGGCGGATCCGGAGTCAATACGCGAAATTTCAAGCAAATCCGCCAGCATGGCATCGAACCGATCAATCTGGTCATGCAGCAGTTCCGCGCTTCGCAGCGCGGCAGGGTCGAGTTCTTCGCGGGCATCATAGATGACGTCATCGGCAATCCGCATCGTGGTCAGCGGAGTGCGCAGCTCGTGGGACACATCGGAGACAAAACGCTGCTGCAGCCGGGACATCTGACCCAAAGTATCAATCTTGGACTGCAAGGAATCCGCCATTTTATTGAAGGAATCAGCCAGTTGCGCGGTTTCATCCTGGCCTTGTGAGAGTACGCGTGCGTTCAAGTCCCCAGCCGCTAAACGTTCTGCTGTGCGCACCGTGCGGCGCACCGGCACCAGCACGGAATAAACCACTACCCAGGTCATGCCCGCCACCAGCACCAGCACAGCGAGGCCGCCGCCGCCTAAAACCCCCATCACCAGGTTGATTGCCGCCTGTTCGTCAGCCAGAGAGTACACCAGGTAAAGTTCGTGAGCCCCCGCTAAGGGCAGGCTCACAGCAGTCCCTACCGCAATACCGGGATGCCGCTTGCCTTGTGCGTCCGTAATCTCAATAGACTGCCAATGCTGGCCGGTCTTTTGCTGTACCGCCTCACGCAGTTGGGAAGTAATGACTTCCCGCATGTTTTGGGTAGCGATTTCGTTAATGACAAAGGATGAGGTTTCGCTGGGGTTGCGCAAAATCAGCACGGCGGGGGCGCTAGAACCGGAAGTGAGAGTGGAGATTGAGGTGACTACGTCCTGAGCGAGGGACTGTACCTGTTCCACGGTCGAGGCCGGAGCCTGGTCGAAACGATTTTGTGCCGTCCTCGCTTGGGTGGCAGCCTCCTCCAACACCTGATTCAGCCGCTCTTGAAAGATGCCGTTTTTGATGGCTGTGGAAGCATAAATCCCTACCGCGAACAGAATCACAAACGTTGCGACCAGCATGATACTAGCCATCCGCAGAGCCAACGAACGCCGAAGCCGTTTCGGAACCCAGGTAGCTTGCGTGACGCCAACTAAATAGCGGGTGGCGCTACCGAAGAATTGCGAGATTCTTCGCTGCCGGCGAGTCCGGCGAAACACCGTGTATTGCGAGGAACTCACTGAGGTTCAGTCCCGATTCGATAGCCCACCCCACGGACTGTGAGAACCACAGTAGGATTATCCGGGTCAAGCTCTACCTTGGCGCGCAACCGCTGGACATGCACGTTGACCAGACGAGTGTCGGAAGCGTGACGCAACCCCCAGACCTGCTCCAGCAATTCTTCGCGGGAAAACACCCGCCCGGGCTTTGTGGCTAGGGCAACCAGGAGGTCATACTCTAGCGGGGTAAGGTTTAAAGGCTTTCCGTCCCGGCTCACCTCGTGAGATGCCAGATTGATTTCCACCCCCGCAGCTTTCAGAATGTCATGTTCGGCCGCTTCTAGGTTGCGCAGCCGCGCGGCGACTCGCGCCAGCAGTTCTTTGGGCTTGAAAGGCTTAGGAATGTAGTCGTCAGCACCGGCTTCCAACCCCGCGACCACATCAGTGGTGTCGGATTTTGCAGTCAACATGATGATGGGCACATTTGAGAATTCACGGATTCTACGGCAAATCTCGATACCATCCATTCCTGGCAGCATCAGGTCGAGCAGCAGCAAGTCTGGTTCAACTTCCCGGAACTTATCCACGGCTTTTGCGCCGTCGGCACAAAAACTTGGTTCATAGGCGGATGATTCCAGAATAATGCCAATCATCTCGCTTAGGGCTTGGTCATCATCTACTACCAGGATTTTTGCACTCATATTCCTATTTTGTCACGATTTCACAATTTGCGGGAAGACCCGCAGAGGAGCTTGGCATTGCTATAGAGTTTTTCGGTTTAAACGAGCGCATCTGCGCGGTGTCGTGGCAATATTAAGTGAACCAGTTATTGGAAAGGCATTATGAGCGACAACTCTTACCTCAATCAGAGTACCCCCCCGGGGAACAGCCGTGGCAATGTTCCCCAGATGCCGGGTCAGAGCAGCCCGGTGCCGCCGGAACCTTCATTTACGCCTCCTCCCACGCCCGCCCCAGGCAGTTTCAACACGGGCTCGTGGACACTGACCCCGGAGGACAGCACCGGTAAGCCGGAGTCCCTCCCGAATCCTCTTCCGTCCGGATAC
Source organism: Mobiluncus massiliensis (assembly GCF_949769255.1). Taxonomy (GTDB): domain Bacteria; phylum Actinomycetota; class Actinomycetes; order Actinomycetales; family Actinomycetaceae; genus Mobiluncus; species Mobiluncus massiliensis. The sequence goes on from NZ_OX458329.1 coordinate 1,625,066, forward strand.
CCCGCCGCGGCTGCCCCGCAAGCCTCCGCCCCCAACTTTGGAACGAGCGGTACAAACAGTTTCAACGGCACATACACGGCAAACAGTACCGGATTCGACCCTTATGGTTTGAACTATCAGCAGGTCCAGCCCGGAATTATTCCGCTGCGCCCGCTGAAACTTGGGGATATTTACAACGGAGCATTCTCTGCAATCCGCCAAGCTCCCTCTGTTATGTTCGGTCTGGTTTTGGCACTCTGGGCAGGACTTGGCGGGTTAATGGGAGTGCTGCTTTATTTCCTCGCTCCCGATCTCAACTCCTATCTGGCTAACGACTTCAATTTTGACGGCACAGAAGCCACGATGGATAGTTTTTTGGAGTTTACCGAATCAACGATACTCATGAGTGTCATCGCCGGTCTGCTCCAACTGTTTGTAGTCTTTATGACCTTGGGGGTTTGCGTGGCCGGATTGGGACCTTTGGTTTTAGGTCGCCGTCCCTCGGTGGCTGATGCGTGGCAGACTTTGAAAAGCCACCTCTGGGGTATCATCGGCTATTCTTTGTTGCTCATCTTAGGGTCAGCCCTGTTGCTAGGGCTGGGCCTGCTTCCGCTGGGCGGGTTTTTCCTGATTAACATCAAAGATTTTGGGGCCTCTCTGGGCTTGTTGGGTCTTACTTTCCTCACCCTCATTGCCGTTGCCGTATTTTCCACCTGGATCTACGTAAAACTTGTTTTTGCTATCCCCACTGCCATCATGGAAGATATCGGCATCGTCCCCGCTTTGAAACGCTCCTGGACGCTGACCAAAGGCAGCTTCTGGAAGATTTTTGGCGTCGTCTTACTAACTTCCCTCATAGTTTCGTTCCTGGCCAACGGATTGAACACAGTGATTGGCTTGATTCTCTCCGCAGTGCTACTGATAAACCAGAATGTAACGATAGTAATGACTATCTCCGCCTTTTTGGGCACCATCATTACCGGACTGACCATGCCGTTCTACGGGGCAGTTTTAGGCCTGCTCTATATCGATACGCGGATGCGCCGTGAAGGTCTGGCGGTAAGTCTGCTCCAGGCGGTCCAGCAGGGCTGACGAACGGTACCACAGAAGGGATTCTCGGGTAGGTATGCTGAACATTTCGACGCAATTGGAGGGCTTACGGCTCTATCACGTTGATTTGCGCTGCCTAGTGTTCTCTGACGTGTCGGACCGGGACGGGCGCGAGACGCTCGAAGAGGAACTGTCCAAACCGATTTACCAGGAACGCCCCTCCCTGCTGAAAAAAATCGTGGAGTGGTTCGCCGAGAATTTTTCGTCCGCAAACGTCAATCCCGTCTTGCCTTCTTGGCTGTGGCTCATTGCCGCCTTAGTCGTAGCTATGCTGGTCATCATCATCATGATTTTGTTTTCGGGTAACTGGAAGTTCCGGGAACAGGTCAAGCCGACCCTCACTGATGATGCTGCGGTTTTCGAGGATAACCGCAGCGCGGTGCAATATCTGGCGGCAGCCAAAAATGCCCTCTCCCGCGGGGACTACTCCACGGCTTTCTTGGAACAATTTCGCCATCTGCTGCGTCTTTGTGAAGCCAACGAACTGTTGGTAATCACCCCCGGACTCACCGCCGGGGAAGGCAGTGCTGCCTTGAGCCGCGTGATTCCTTCAGAATCAGAGGAATTAGCTTGGGCGGCCGGCGTGTTTAACGCACTGCGGTATGGGCGACGGCAGTCGGACAACACCCAGGTGCAAAGATTGATTGCCCTGGATTCCCGCCTGGATTCTTTCGTCTCGCACTCCCGTACCCGCGTTAACCCCACAGATTCACCACGGGACGCGCTGGTACAGGCGGGAGGTGCGCTCCAGTGAGCAGTACGACTCCACCTACAGCCACACCGCGCATCTCGGAAGCAATTCTTCGGGGCCGCTGGGTCATCGGCGGTCTGGTGTTGCTGGCAGTTTTTTCTTTCCTCAGCGCCGTGCTGCGTACCCCCACCGACGAAATCAGTCTTTCTATCCGCAACCCAAAAAGCAGCGGGGCGATGGCTCTGGCCGAAGTGCTTCGCCACGAGGGCGTGCTGGTCGGTGAGGCGTATTCCGTACGTGACCTGGAGTCCTATAGTTCCAAGGACACTGTTGTCATCACCAATACCAATGAAATCGACGATGCTACCCTGCGAGAAATCCTGCACACCCCCACAAACCTTTTGGTTATAGGGACTATGGCGCAAGGGAAACGTTTCGACCCCTATGTGGAATCCGCGCCAACGGGTTCTCCCAAGGAAATCAGCGCTCAGTGCGATTTTCCTGGTGCGAAAGCAGCCCGAACGATTTCTTCTACTCGTGGTTCGCTCCGCCCTTTGCGGCAGCCCGAAGCCGCGTGTTTTCCGATTCAGGATAACGCTTTCGCGTACGTGTCGTTCAAACGTCCCGAAGGCTTCCGCTTAGCCTTGCTTTCCGAGGACAGCCTGGCGCGCAACGACACTATCACCGAGGCCGGCAACGCCGCTTTGCTGTTGAATCTGTTGAGTTCCAGCCCCCGGGTCGGTTGGGTCAACGGCACCACATTCCAGCAGGGTTTTGACGAAAACGGTGAGGCTCAGCCTCTGTTGCCCGATTTCTTCCTCATTGCCCTAGTGTATTTATTCGTGGCAGCTTTCGTGTTTACGTTGGCACAAGGGCGTCGCTTGGGTCGCGTGGTTCCCGAAGAGTTACCGGTCGTGGTGCATGGCGCCGAGGCAGTTTACGGTCGCGGGCGCCTCTACGAAAAATCCGGGGCCGTCTCGGTAGCCGCCCACAAGGCTCGGGAATACACGGCTCGACGTTTAGGCGCCGCTTTACATATTCCGACCCCAACTACCCCAACTGTCATGGTGCGAGAAGTGTCCCGATACACCGGGGTTGGCGAATCTCAGGTCTATGACCTCCTCTACGGTGAAGTGCCCGCCACCGCTCGCGGGTTGGGAAACCTATTGCACGACTTATACCTTCTGACCAAAACAAATCCGCGAAAGGAAAGCTAAATGGATATGCAAGATCCGACTTTGCGCAAGCTCATCGCGTTGCGTACCGAAATCAACAAGGTGGTGAAAGGCCAAGATGCGGTGGTAACCGGGCTGGTAATCGCGTTGTTGGCGGAAGGGCACGTGCTCCTGGAAGGCGTTCCCGGAGTCGCCAAGACCCTGCTGGTGCGGACTTTGGCAAAGTCGCTGGACCTGAGCCACAAGCGGGTACAGTTCACCCCGGATTTGATGCCCGGCGACTTGACCGGTTCGCTGATTTTTAATGCTCAAGAGTCTTCGTTTACCTTCCGAGAAGGTCCCGTTTTCACAAACTTACTGCTGGCGGATGAAATTAACCGCACCCCTCCGAAAACTCAAGCTGCCTTGCTGGAAGCCATGGAGGAACACCAAGTCACTACCGATGGGGTGAGCCGCGCTTTGCCGGAACCGTTTACGGTCATCGCAACCCAGAACCCGGTGGAATACGAAGGCACCTATCCCCTGCCCGAAGCTCAGCTGGACCGTTTTTTGCTGAAACTAGACGTGCCTCTCCCGACACGGGAAACGGAGTTGGAGGTTTTGCAGCTGCATTTGAGTGGCTTCGACACTCACGACCTCGATGCCGCGGGAGTGAACGTGGCTGCCAACGCGTCAGACATCGCGGCGGCTCGCCAGGCCGTCAAGGAAGTCAAGGCCAGTAGTGAGGTGTTGGGCTACATCGTTGACCTTGTGCGAGCCACTCGCGCGTTACCGCAGGTGGAATTGGGAGTGTCGCCCCGTGGCGCGACGGCCCTGCTGTCGACTTCCCGGGCTTGGGCATGGCTGTCCGGACGCGACTACGTCACTCCAGACGATGTCAAGTCCCTGGTCCTGCCCACATTCCGCCACCGTCTCCGGCTGCGTCCCGAAGCCGAAATGGAAGGCGTCAACGCCAAGACCGTCCTGGACAGTGTCCTGGCTACCACTCCGGTGCCGCGCTAAACGCGGCAGAACCCGGTTTCCACCGTCGAAGAGTTATATAGGGGAGGCGAAATGGCAGTTTCCAAACGCCTGGCGTTCTTGATTGCGCTGGGTATTCCACTGGTGCTGCTGACTCACTGGAACTCTGGCGCCTTTTTCTGGCTGCTGGTGTGCCTGCTGGTGTGGCTGTTTGACGTCATCGCCGCGCCCAGTCCCCGCCACCTCGCGATAACGCGCTCCCTGCCCCACACACTGCGTCAACGCACCGAAACGCCCTACACCGTGAGCGTGAAAAATCCCACCAAACGTAAATTCCGCGCTCAGATACGCGACGCGTGGCCGCCTTCGCTCCAAGCCCTACCACGCCAGCAGCGTCTGACACTGGACGCGCAAAGCTCGACCACTTTGCAGGCCAGTTTTACCCCGCAACGCAAAGGCACTCTGCGTAGCGATGCCGTTACCGTGCGCTCTTATGGACCTCTGGGGCTGGGCGCCCGCCAGTTTTCTGCCCCCATCGTGCAGGAAGTGAAAGTGCTGCCGGAGTTTCGCAGCGCCAAGTATCTGCCCTCGCGCCTGAAAACGTTACGTCGTTTGGAGGGCAACTCCCTGGTCATGCAACGCGGACAAGGCTCGGAGTTCGATTCCCTGCGGGAATACGTCCCCGGCGACGACGTGCGCGATATCGAGTGGCACTCTTCCGCAAGGTTGCGCACCCCGGTGGTAAAGACTTGGCGCCCCGAGCGCGACCGCAACGTCATCATCTGCTTGGATTCCTCCCGCAGCGCCGCGGTGCGGCTTGATAAATACCCCCGACTGGATGCCTCTATGGAGGCGGCCCTGCTGCTCGGAGCATTGGCTGGCAGCGCCGGGGATCGGGTACACCTTATCGCGTTCGACAATCAGATTCGTTTCCATATTCAACCGGATCGAGGTGTCGGACTCATCACCGAGATGGCGCAGGCCTTGGCCGATTTGCAGGTTTCATTGACCGAAGCGAACTGGTCAGGGCTCAGTCACACTTTGCTCTCCGGATTGCGGCAACGTTCTCTGGTTGTGATTTTGACAGGTTTGGAAGGCGGGGCGGAACGGTCCGGCTTGATGCCGATGGTAGAAGCGCTGTCCTCCCGACATCACGTGCTGGTGGCGAACTCTTTGGATCCCGAGTTGACCCGTTTGGCTCAACTGCCTGGCCAATGGAATCTCAATGATGCCAAGCAGTCGCTGAGTCGGTTCAATCCCGCGGACGCTTTCCTGGCGGCAGCGGCGATGGCGGAGTTGAATGAACACGAGGAAGCGGGGAATCTGTTGCCCCTGTTGGGGGGACATTTGTTGAACGCCACCCCTGAAAAGCTGCCTCCCAACTTGGCAGATGCCTACATTTCGTTAAAACGCCGCGGGCAGATTTGAGACGCGGTTTACCAGTAAGGGTCGATATCTTCCGGATGTTTGCCGATGAGCTGGGAAGATTCCTCCAGCACCACTCCGTGAATGAGGGAACGCAGATCATCCGTGGAACGAGCACGCTGCTCTAGGGGACGGCGATACACCACTACCTGGGCGGGCAAACTTTTGCCTGGGTCAGAGCCGAAACCTCTGCCCAAGACCACTGACTCGCTCTCCCAAGGTGCCGGGTCCGAAGGCGGAACGTCCTCCACCCCGTACTGGATAGCAGCTAGTTCTGGGCAAGCCGCCACCAGGGAGCGAACTTCCTGAATGACCAGTTCATCAAAGGTTTCTCGACGGGTTCGGTAACGCGGCAGCATCGCTGGAACCAAGACTCCGCGATTGCCCCGGCCATGGCGATCGCGGCAGACATAGGCACGCCGCAGCCGCGGCCCGCTGCTGACATCCCAGCGAATCTCGCCGCCCAAATCCAAGACACGAACCCGATTGGTTCCAGTAGTTTTTTCACTCATTGCTCTTAGCTTATCCCGCGGTGGCACTCGGGTCGAGGATGTCCCGTACAAATCGCCGCGAACACCCGTCAAGCCCTCAATCCCCACTCTCTCCCGGCCCGGAATCGGCGTTGACAAGCGAGCCTGACTGCATCTGGCACTGGTCGGCAGTATGCTGAGAAAGTGACTTATACGCGCCGTTGTTCCAAACCGAGCTGCCCTAATCCGGCGGTGGCGACGATGACTTTTGACTATCGGGAGCGCAGCGCAATCATTGGCCCACTCTCCGCCCATCGGAATCCTGGAGCATACGATTTTTGCCGTGAACACGCCGAAAAACTGACGGCGCCACGGGGCTGGGAGGTCGTCCATTTGACGAATTCTTTTACACCCCCGCCGCCCAACGATGAGGAACTGATGGCTTTGGCCAACGCGGTGAAAGCAGCAGCACAAAATCCCACCCCCCGTCAAACTGTGCGTCCCGAAGGCTATCGCGGCCCCTTGGGAAGGGAACCTCAGCCCGGGTGGAGTGATAGCGTGCGCGAAAAGCCCGATACCACCGGGAAACGCCACGGTCACCTGACTTTAGTGCCGCCCCCGAAACAAGTCAGCTAAAACATTAGACCGGCCAACTTGGCTGTTGACCGGTCTAATTGTGATTCGTTCACAGGTGAATGTAGGTGTGCGCGTTCGGGCCTTCCTTGTCCCGGAAACGCTTCCACGAGGCGTGAATTTCTTTCTCCGCTTCAATTCGACCAACCCAGTTAGCGCCTTCCACCGACTTGCCAGGTTCCAGGTCTTTGTAAACTTCAAAGAAGTGCTGAATTTCGAGGCGATGGAACTCCGAAACATCCTCGAGCTCGGTGCGCCACGCAGCGCGTTGGTCTGTAGCGGGAACACACAGGACTTTATCGTCGCCACCATGTTCGTCAGTCATGCGGAACATCCCCAGTGCCCGGCAATTGATGACACAGCCAGGGAATGTTGGCTCTTCCAAAAGGACCAAGGCATCGAGCGGGTCTCCATCCATCCCTAAAGAGTCATCAATGAAACCGTAGTCATCAGGGTAGCGTGTAGAGGTGAACAGCATTCGATCCAAAACAATCCGACCTGTCTCGTGATCGACTTCGTACTTATTGCGATTCCCCTTTGGAATCTCAATGGTCACATTGAACGTCAAAAAATCTTCAGCCATTATTTTCTTCGGCATCCTTACTTTTGTGCCACCGGTGTCTCCGGATTGGCATTGCTTTGCATCGATGTCACCTGCTTTGGCGAGCATCTCTGTAAAACCATTGTGCCACACCCGCACCCCAGAGCGACATCTTCTATACTAGATGGGGTTGTTTCCGAACAGAAAACCGTTTGACAAGGGGGGTCGGTGCGCGCCAAAGGACGACTAAACGCAACGATAATCGCAGGCGCCCTGATTCTCGGCGGCGCTTACGTCGGTGCTGACGGAGCGGACTTGGTGCCAGGTATTTTGACCTTCAAACCACCTCTCCCCCGAGTGGTTCCATTCCCTGACTCCCCCGCAGTCAACCCCGAACCTACCGAGATTCCTCTCTTTGCCAAATCCACCGATTTCGATGCCAATACATATAAAACCCTAGTGCGCCAATTCGCCACGGATTACCGCCTCGCCAACGCGAAACTCTCCTTCTGGGTAGGCGACAGGGATGGTGTGGAACTCGCCTCTTATGAGCCCCAAAGCGCGCTGACCGCTGCTTCTACGACAAAACTTCTCACCGCGGTGGCGGCGCTGCACGAATTCGGCCCCGAGGCGCGAGCTCGCACGGTAGTGGCCTGGGATAACGATAAGCGCAAGCTGTTTTTAATCGGCGGCGGCGATGCGCTGCTGGGGTTGGGGGCGGACTCACCACGTTCCATAAAAGGCTACGCCGGCCTAGACACTCTCGCGACTGACACGATAGTGGCACTTTCCTCCCAAACTCCAGGGAAATCTGAACATCATGAGGCCTCCCCTACCAATAAATCGGTGGCCTCGAGCACGAACTCACCGGCCTCTGGGAACAATGCCCCCACGGGCAGCCTGTTGAATGGAAAGCCCTACACGTTAGTGTTAGACACCTCCTGGTTCGGCTCTGAAACAGCCTCCCCATTTTGGCGTGAGGGAGACAACCGCTGGGTCGGCCCGATTCAAGGCATGGCCATCAATACCGGTCTGGTCGACCCGAACTCTGACAATGGATATCACCCGGATGCCGCACAGGTTGTAGGTCAGGCATTTGCCGAGGCCTTGAATCGTTTAGGCGGGGCAGGACCAGCCAAAATCGAGGTAGGAAAATCTGGTTTGGCCTCGAATAAGCTCCTGGACCCGCTCTCCGAGCTACCGCAAATCGCTACTGAGGTTTCCACCAGTCACGGTCCGACCCCGATTGCCTACGCACAAGGGGCCCCGCTCGCCCAGGTGGAACGGCAAATGTTAAAGGTTTCGGATAATACTTTGGCTGAAAGCCTTGGAAGGCTGGTAGCGCTGCACCGTAAGGCAAAACCGACCTTCGCTGCCTCCGGGGCGGCGGTCATGGATTCGCTACGGGAATTGGGCTTGGACTTGGGCGAAACTGAGCTGAAAGGCTGCTCGGGGCTGGCTTATGACACCCGGATACCTGCCCGAGTTTTAGCGGATGCGGTGCGGTTATCAATGAGTAAAGACCATCCCGAACTGCATTCTGTTACTGCCAATGTCCCGGTAGCCGGGGCGGATGGCACTCTGGAACACGTTTACCAGGGCACTTTTGCCGCGGGAGTGGTTCGCGGCAAAACCGGCACGTTGGGAATTACGAATTCTCTGGCAGGGACATTCGTGCGCAATAACCAGGAGTTCGTCTATGCCCTGGTCATCTCTGGTTACCCGGAATCTCAGGGCGGACCCAGTATTCAAGCTAAACAGATGTTTATCAACGGTTTGCTCGGCGCGACGACCTCTTTCTCTAACGTCGACCCAAAGAGCCAGCCGTCCACCCCTGCTCCAAATGCCCCCGCGCCGGCGAATCCGGCTGCTCCCGTCGACTAAAACAGCTGCATCCCACATTCTGAAATACTGCTTTCGCTTTTTGGCTGCGAGATTGCTACAATCGCAGCATGACTAAACGAATGCCTCGCTGACGTGCACGTCAGCCTCTAAACGTCCAGCGCCACGTCCGGTGCTGAGCATTCGTATCTCCATGTTCCTGCGTGCCCGTCAGAGTCAAAATCTTTGGGACAAGTTTGTACAGCCATAACTCACGCAAAGGAAACTACGATGTCTAAAACCACTATTGGACCCAACTGGGTCGACCACCCCGAATGGGGTTTCGATACTCTGCAAATTCATGCAGGCTACACCGGCGATCCGACCACCGGCACGCAAACGGTGCCGATTTATGCCACGAACGCGTTTCACTTCCCAAGTGTGGAATCGGCGGCTGCCCGTTTTGCTTTGCAAGAGCTGGGACCGATTTATTCCCGCCTGGGTAATCCCACCAACGATGCTTTGGAAGCTCGGATCGCTGCGCTGGAAGGCGGGGTCGGGGCGATTGCCACCGGATCGGGTCAAGCTGCCATCACGCTAACTATTTTGACTTTGGCTTCGAAAGGTCAAAATGTGGTGGCCTCAAATTCGATTTACGGGGGCACTTTCAACCTTTTGGGCCATACTTTAGAACGCCTCGGCATCGAAGTGCGTTTTGTTGACGATCCTCGTGACATTAGCCAGTGGGCGGATCGCACGGACGCGAACACGGCGGCCTACTACGGGGAGCTGGTACCCAATCCGCAAGGCGACGTACTAGATCTCGAACCATTAGCCCAAACCGCACACCGAGCCGGGGTTCCACTCATTGTCGACAATACGGTGCCTACCCCTTACCTGTGCCGTCCCATCGAGTTCGGGGCGGATATCGTAGTGCATTCCGCCACCAAGTACCTGGGCGGACACGGGTCAGCCATGCTCGGTATCGTGGTTGATTCCGGCCGCTTCGATTACGCTGCGGCGAAAGCGGCCCCACGTTTCCCCGGTTTCAACACTCCCGACCCTTCCTATCACGGGGTTGTTTATGCCCGCGATTTCGGTGTTCAGGGCGCATTGGGGGCGAACCTGGCATTTATTTTGAAAGCGCGTGTCGAAGGCCAGCGGGACTTGGGCTTCGTGGCTTCACCTTTCGCGGTGTGGACAGTCGGACTGGGAGTGGATACGTTGAGCCTGCGGATGGAGCGCCACATTGCCAACACTCGTCTGGTTGCTGAATTCCTGGAGTCTCAGGTGGGCGCGGGCTTAGTGGAGACGGTGCGGTGGTCCTCGCTACCTTCCTCCCCGTTCTATGCCCTGGCCCAAAAATATACCCCGAAGGGGTGCGGTTCCCTGTTGAACTTCGATTTGGCCGGAGGCCTACAGGCCGGTAAAGCATTTATCAATTCCCTGGAATTACTGGCAAATGTCGCTAATATCGGAGATGTGCGTTCCTTGGCGATTCACCCGGCTTCCACCACTCATGCTCAGCTAACTACAGCCGAACTGTTGGCGCAGGGCATCACGCCCGGTACCGTCAGGCTGTCGATTGGCACCGAAGACCCCAAGGATATTTTGGCTGACATTGAGCTCGGTCTGGCCGCGGCACGGCAAGCGAATGCCGCGTAACTGGATGAAACTATCTCTCGCTTAGGAAAACCGATGACTATCAAAGACCTCTACGCGGCTCACCGCCCCGCGCTATCGCCTCCCGGTGAGGCTGGCTCTGCCCCTCGCGGGGACGGGTCAGGACGAGACTTGCGGGTATCGTACGAGCTGTATCCGCCGCGCAATGCCCGCCCGACTTCCCAGGCCTGGGCAGGCATAGACCGGCTTTTAGATTCTCGTCCCGATTACGTCTCTGTAACTTTTGGAACGAGTGGTACAACACCGGATGCTTCACAATCCGTCCTTTGGCATGCTTTGAAGCGTTCGGGGCGGCCTGTCCTGGCTCATCTGACCTGCGTGGGGAAAACCCGCGCCAAGCTGGTGGGAATCATTCAAGACATGATGGACTTAGGAGTGCGCGATTTCCTCGCACTGCGCGGGGATGAGGCACCGGAGGATGCGCCAGGAGAATCGGAGTCGGGCGAATTTGACCGAGCGTTCCAACTTGTGCAGCTGATTCGAGAGGTTTCCGCTGATTACCTCGGGGACGAACACGCCGTCAGTATCGCGGTGGCTGCCTATCCGGCGGGAAGCATTCAGACCCGCACGGATGCGGTTCAGGCTCTGGTGCAAAAGCAGGCGGCCGGCGCTGATTTTGCTATCACTCAAGTGTTTTACCAAGCCAAGGACTATGCCGAGTTGGTTCAGTCAGCAACGTACCAGGGCGTGACGATACCCATTGTTCCGGGAATCATTCCGTTTACAGATGTGCACCGTCTCCAGCGTCTCGAGGGTCTCACCGGGGTACCGGTGCCGGAAAAGATTATGACCTTAGCTAATATCGCCGATCCTGCCGAGAGAATCTTGGAGAGCCTGGGTGCCACCCTGGATTTCGTCAACGACCTCATCGAAGCCAACGCGCCCGGTATTCACTTTTACACGTTTAACCGACCCCGGCCCGTCTTGGACTTGGTGGAACACCTGCGTTCTCGCGGATTTGCCCACGTGGACCAGGAAGATTCGCACGACCTGCTCGGCCTGATGAACGCCGCCATGCACCGCATCTCTCCCTGAGCTCCGTTGCTCGATAAACCCGGCAGACCGAACCAAACCGAACTTAACAAAGAAAAACATACATTCGAACCTATTGAAGGGATTTATAGAAAATGACTGAAAAGCAGCCTTTTCCCGCCGCGACCGTAGCGGGTTACCCCCGGATTGGCGCAAACCGCGAACTGAAGCGAAGCCTGGAGCACTACTGGGCTCAAAAAATCGACCGCGCCACCTTCGACACCCAGATAAAACAACAGTTGGCGAACCGTATCAGCCACCTGAAAGACTTGGGATTGAACGAACCGGGGGCCAATCCTGCAGACTTTGTCCTCTACGACCAGGTTTTGACCCTGACTTGTGCCCTAGGGGCGGTACCCCAGCGTTTTGGTAACCTGGTACGCCCCGACGGCTCCCTGGACGTGGACGGAGAGTTCACCCTAGCCCGGGGCATTGATGATAAACCCGCTTTGGAAATGACTAAGTGGTTCGACACGAATTATCACTACCTGGTCCCCGAAATCGGCCCGTACACTCAGATTTCCGCCGTAGCCAATCCGTGGCTGGAACAGGTGAAGGCCGGGGGTAGTGCAGTGCGTCCGGTCCTCACCGGTCCGGTTACCTATCTGTTGGGAGCGAAAGCCAGCGCGGACGCCCCCGCTCATTTCCATCCCCTGAAACGACTGGACGCGGTATTGGCTGGATTCGAGGTTTTCCTGAGCCAGTTCGCGGCGGCCGGAGTAACTTGGGTTCAGTTTGACGAGCCGGCTTTGGTGTGTGACACCTGGTCGACTTCCCGCGAGGAAGTGCTGGCGGCAGCTCGTAAAACCTATGAATTCCTGAGCAAATTGACCAATCGTCCCCAAATTTTTGTCAACGCCCCGTACGGATCGTTGGGCCTCGATGGGCTAAACGTGCTGAGCGCCACCGATGTGGAAGCCATCGGCCTGGACCTAGTCGCCGGCCCGGTACCCAGCCGCGAGGACCTACAGGCCCTCGGAGACAAAACCCTGGTGGCGGGCATCGTTTCCGGTCGCAACGTGTGGCGTACCGACTTGCGTCAGGCTCTCGAGACTTTGCAAGCAATTCACCAGGTCGTTCCGAACCTCAGTGTGTCGACCTCGACTTCGCTACAGCATGTCCCTCACGATGCGACCAAAGAAACGTCCCTGGACCCGCAAGTGCGTTCCTGGTTGGCTTTTGCGGACCAAAAGATTGCCGAGGTACAGACCTTGGCGCGCGGCTTGGCGGATCCCGATTCCATCACCGCTGAGCTGGCGGAAAATGCCGAAATCTTGGCTTCCCGCGCCAACCATCCGGGAGTGAAACGTGCCGAGGTGCGTGAGGCTACCGCGGCCGTGACGGCTGCCGACCGGACTCGCGCCCCTTATCCGCAGCGTTTGGCGGCACAAGCGGAGATTTTGCAGTTACCGTTGCTGCCCACCACCACGATTGGTTCTTTCCCGCAAACCACCGAGATTCGCCAGGCGCGAGCCGCTTTCCGCCGCCACGAAATCAACGAAGCTCAATATGATGAGGAAATCCGCAATGAGATTGCTCGGGTGGTGAAGCTGCAGGAAGATCTCGGTTTGGACGTGCTGGTACACGGGGAAGCTGAACGCAATGACATGGTGCAGTTCTTCGCCGAAAACCTGGAAGGTTTCGCCACCACGGAGCACGGCTGGGTACAGTCCTACGGCTCGCGCTGCACTCGACCCTCGATCTTGTGGGGGGACATCGCACGTTCCCACCCGATAACGGTTGAGTGGTCCACTTATGCCCAATCCCTCACCGTAAAGCCGATGAAAGGGATGCTGACGGGCCCTGTCACCATCATGGCGTGGTCTTTTGTCCGTGACGATGAGTCTCGGGCGGAGGTCGCGGATCAACTGGGGTTGGCGCTGCGAGCCGAAATCGCTGACCTCAATACGGCTGGAATCAAGATTGTGCAGGTGGATGAACCGGCAATCCGCGAGCTGTTGCCGCTGCGCGCAGCGGGACGGGAGAAGTATTTGCAGTGGTCCGTGGGAGCTTTCCGCCTGGCCACCGGCGGGGCTCCTAAAGAGCTACAAATCCATACTCACCTGTGCTATTCCGAGTTCAACGTGGTGGTGGACGCGATTGATCATCTGGATGCGGACGTCACTTCGATTGAGGCCAGTCGTTCCAAGATGGACATTTTGCCGGCTGTACACGAGCACGGTTTCGAACGTGGACTGGGACCGGGAATTTGGGATATTCACTCGCCCCGGGTGCCGAAACTCGATGAGGAAGTGGGGCTGCTGGAAAAGGCTGTCGCCGCTTTGGACCCCCACCAAGTTTGGGTCAACCCGGACTGCGGGTTGAAAACCCGCGCCTACCCCGAAACGGTGGCCACCTTAGAGAACTTGGTCGGAGCCGCGAGGGCGGTGCGCGCGAAGCTCGAAGCCTGAACCTGAAAACCGTAGACCATAAGGATAGCGATGCCGCAAACCAGTGAGTTGATACCGGTCAGTGGGGCTTGGAAACCCACTGACCCCAAGGGAAATCGTCAGTTCGCCGCTCTGGGGATGCTGAAGCTCGAGGGCGGGTCTGCGCTGCCGGGCGCCCGGCTCGCCTTTGAAACTTTCGGCACTTTGAATGCGGACAAGTCCAACGCTATCCTCATCAATCACGCCCTCACCGGAGATTCTCATGTGTACGGTGAAGCCGGGCCGGGCCACGTTACACCAGGATGGTGGAACGAAGTCGTCGGGCCCGGCGCCGCAGTGGATACGAATCGGTGGTTTGTGGTTTGTCCCAATGTGTTAGGCGGTTGTCAAGGTTCTACCGGCCCCGCTACTTTGGCTCCGAACGGGCGAGCCTGGGGGTCACGCTTTCCCCTGCTGACGACTCGCGATCAGGTGGCGGCGGAAAAAATCCTCATGGATCAGCTCGGTATTCCCCGCTGGTTTGCGGTCATCGGATGTTCGCACGGGGGACACCGGGCACTGGAGTGGGCAGTGACTTATCCCGAGCAGGTGGAGCGGCTGGTGGCGGTGGCTACCGGCTGCGCCACCACCGCTGAACAGGCCGCTTGGTGCCATGTACAGATGCACGTGCTGGAGCTGGATACGAATTTTCGTAACGGGGACTACTATGATAATCCCCCTGGTCAGGGGCCGTTCCGGGGGTTGGCTTTGGCGCGGGAGGTCGCGCACACTACCTATCGCAGCCCCAAGGAACTGCAGGAGCGGTTCGGGCGCGATCCGGGTTATCGCGAAGATCCGCTTTCGGGAGGCCGTTTAGCGGTGCAGTCTTACCTGGACTATCACGGGGTGAAGCTGGCGAAACGGTTTGACGCCGGGTCCTACCGGGTGTTGACTCGCTCGATGCTGACTCACGACGTGGGGCGAGGCCGGGGCGGATTAGAAGTCGCGCTCTCCCGGGTACAGGCTCGTGTCCTGGCCCTGGGAGTGGACTCTGACCGTCTGTTTTACCCTTCCCAAACGCAGCAGCTGGCTAGATTGACCCGGCACAGTGAGGCGGTCATAATTCATTCCGATTCCGGCCACGATGGTTTCTTAATTGAAAACGAACCTGTCGGTCAGGCCATCGGTGAGTTCCTCGCCGCATAGGACACCGCGCTGACTCTTGATGGTTTATCCGGGAAACCCTGCTAGGTTGCATTTCAGCTGTGCCGCTTACACCGCGGATACCTTGAGAAATCAGCCATTCACCCGCCGCGACACGCGAGGCACGTTAGAATTCGAGAATGCGATACCTTCCTGATGTACTGGGTCCCGGATTCGGCGCCGCTAAACTCCAGTTGGAACCTGATCAGATTTCCCCGCGTTCCGCTACCCTGGTGCGCTACACTCCAGCTGAGGATCCAAAATCACAGCTACCCGACCGCATAGTCCCGGTCAACGTGAAACCTGGCGGGGGGCCCAACCAGGGCAGTTTCCGGATTCTTCCGCCCTCAGCCAGCCCGCAGCAGCGCACAGGCAGCAACTCTCAGTCTGACGTTTCCGCACGGTGGGATGATTCACCCGCCCGAAACCTGGATTACCTGCAGGATTACTTAACTCCAGAGCTGCGGGGTCGCGAAATTGAAGTTCTTGACGAGCTTGATGCACCCTCAGCTCCGCAATTTATCGCCGTCTATGTCCACGGGTGGAATGACTATTTTTATCAAGCTCATCTAGCCCGGATGATGACCCATTTGGGCGCCGCCATTTACGGGATTGACCTGCACCGTTATGGTCGAAATATGCCGCGACGCTCCGGCTTAATTCCTTTCAACTGCTACGAGGACGATTACACAACCTATGACCGGGAGCTGGATTGGGCCATCGCCACGGCTCGCCAGGAACACCCTGATTTGCCCGTAGTCGTGATGGCCCATTCCAACGGTGGTGCCGTAGTTTCCGGATGGGCGTCACGCCACCACGATGCCTATGACGGTCTCATCTTTATTTCTCCATGGGTGGTGCAAGACGTCTCCGGAATCCCCGCCGGCAATACTGTAAGCACCGTCATTTCCAAATATTTGAAGGGGCTGCACGTACCGATGCTTGGCCCAGGTTCTACGGTTTACCAGGATTCTTTGGCCGGATATGCCACGATTGGTTCTCCCCTGCCCCGCCGCTTGGTTCCCTTTGGCAATGATCCGGCCGTGTGCGGCTGGGTCACAAACCCGCAGTGGCGCATTATTGACGGAGCACCGATTCTATTTGGATGGCTCTCTGCCATCCTCAGCACCCAGCAATGGCTGGTGGATCATGCTCGTTTTTCCAACCAACCGGTCCTCTGCCTGACCGCAGCGCATGACCCGGATGCTTTTTATCATCCCGAGATTGCCCGAATTGACTCTCTGATGGCTAAAAAGTGGCAGGCTGCCGGGAAGACGCCGCTGCGCCGGAACCTAGAAAAGCGCCGTCTTTACCTGTCAACCATGTCAAGACATATTCGTGAGCGTGACAACAGTTCTGAGTGGGGATACTCTTATAAAACTGCCTTGGTGGACTGGACTGAGGCGGCGCGCCATACTGACACGGTATTGAATGGAAATCTCATCGAAGATCGGATTAATACCCTTTACGGTCGGGTGGGCGGCGGATTAACGCTGCAACAGATGTCCGGTTTGCACGATTTAACACTGTCCCAGCCTCTGGAACGTGCCGAGTTTTTCGCGGAAGTGGCGGCTTGGATTTCTCACTCCGGCATCCTAAATAAATAAGCAAATCTGTTTCCAAACGCTTATTACCTGGATTGATATCCCTATTTAAAGCTAACTTAGAGGGCAGCCAACACAGTGAAGACGCTGTTGGTCACTCATGGAGGTTACTTCTCCCGGCACGCAAGCCCCGTGAGCACAAGACGTGTTTACCGAGTTATTTCGGTTCGCCAACAGTCCCGTGCGGCGCAGGTGCTCTAAAAGCAGCTGCGCGTGTTCCACGCTCAACCCACTACGCCCCACCGCCGCTAAGAATGTAGAGCCTTGGCTCAGAGAGTCAATAAAGACCGCGGCACGAGATTCACCAGGCGCGCTCCGTAATGTTTTGCTCGCGGCCTGCATTGCGTATTTAGGGCCATCAGTGCTGTTCATAAGGTTATCTCAAACGAAGATGCGGCCTACTTGGAACACTGCTACGGCGAGCAGCCAGGCGATAATCAGCTGTACACCTACCGCCGCGAGGACGCGCTTCGCCCCCAGCTGACGCCACTGTTCGGCGACGGTAGCCAGACACGGGGTATAGGTCAAAACAAAAATCAGGAATGCTAGGGCAGCCACGGGGGCCGCCGCCGCGGAGCCTGCGGAATCGGTGAACGTTTCGCGGGTCAGTTCGCGCATAGTCGGGGTGGGGCTTCCGGCGTCTTGGGCAGCAGCTACGTCCTGTTCGGAAATATCGGCATCGGTGTAGGTCGCCGCCAGCGCGCCCAGCATGGTTTCTTTCGCGACAAACCCAGTTATCAGCGATCCCGTTAGGTGCCAGTCGCCGAAACCGGCGGGAGCAAACACAGGAGCTATCGCCGAAGCCGCCACCCCGTAAGCAGATTCATCGGCTGGCAGGGCATCCCCAAAACGGCCCTCACCGGTAACAGGCGTAACCATCAGGAGCCAAATCACGATGGTCATCACCACGATGACCTTACCCGCGCCCTTGAGAAAGGCCCAGGTGCGCTGCAAAGCTGAACGCACCAAAATGATGCCTCGAGGGGTCTGGTAAGCGGGAAGAACCAGCATCAGCGGCGCCCCGGCGGAAGCGCGCATGAACAGCGGACGCAACAGCAGCCCTCCCAAGACCACCATGACTATGGAGAGGAAGTACATCAACCACACCACTTCGGTGGCATGAGTACCAAAGAACACTTGGGCGATGAACATATAGACAATCATGCGCGCCGAACAGGTGATATACGGGGTGAGGATGACTGCCATCATGCGCTGGCGGGAATCCGGAACGGTACGCAGCGCCGCCAAAGTGGGAAGGTTACAGCCAAACCCCACAATGAAGGGCATGATGACACGGCCGTCTAAACCAATAGCACGCATCATGCGGTCACCCAGGAAGGCAACGCGAGCCATATAACCGGAGTCCTCCATGACGGCTATGGCGGCGAACATGACCAGCATCAGCGGAGCGAAAGACAGTACAACCCCCACGCCGGTCAACAGTCCGTTTATCAATAAACCCTGTAAAATCGGGTTATCCCAGCCCATCCATGTCAACCAAGTCAATGCCCCATCGGCTAGAGAGGGGGCATGAAACACTGTGATGTCCTGGCCAGGAACTCCGATGGAGGTAAATGGCACCTTGAGAAGCTGGGCGGGAATCGTGAAGTCCCAGCCGCCGACAGCATCAAAAATCCCTTCAAGAGGATCTTGAAAAATCGCCGCGAACGTATTGGCTAGCCAAAACACCACGTACATAGCCAACATGAAAAGCAAAGTACCGGCAAAAGGATTGAGCAGCACCCGATCGACTTTGTCCGAGCGCGTCGCCCGCGGAACTTCGATACGTTCCTGACGCAAACCGGATTCGATATTTTCAATCCAGTCAAAAAGCAAAGCTGCCCGCTGCGTTTCTTCCATTGGTTCGGTGATTAGCTCTGGAAACGGGCGACTCGATGGTTCACCCGGTTGACAATTTATCCCGCCGCAGGGGTTGAGGCTTGCGGAAATGTCTTGGGTCAAGCGGCCAGAGCCGTTCTCGCTCTCGGCCTCAACTGGCGCGGGCGTCCTGGACAGTAAGGCTTTGGCCGCCGTGACTGCCGCCTGGTTGTAACCGGGGGCATTAACATCCCAGGGCAAACCGCTGAGGTAAGTCGGATTCTGCAATGCCGCGGCAATGAGTCGTGTCGCGTCCTGCAAACCTTCGCCGGTCCGCGGATTCATCGTCGCTACGGGGACTCCCAGCAGACAGGACAGATTATCCGCGTCAATAGCCTCATCGCTCTGCGCGGCAACGTCCTGCATGGTCAGGATGACCGCAACCGGTAGACCGGTCTGGGCTACCTGAGCCAACAGGTACAAGGAGCGCGACAGTGCGCTGGCGTCTAAGAGGGTTACGACAAGGTCGATTCCTCCGTCGTCTCGTCCGATGTCGGTTATCGAACCGGGTTGTCCCGCCAAAGTTTGCACTACCACGGACTCATCAGGAGAGTTGGGCACCAGCGAGTACGTTCCGGGGGTGTCGATAAAACGCACCCCCAACGACTTATTGAAACCGGTAAAGACTTCTACCGTGGTTCCGGGTGCATTCACGACCGTTTGATGCATTCCGGTCAGGGTGTTAAACAGCGAAGATTTCCCCACATTGGGGTTTCCTACCAAGACCACGTTGGTGGTTTCGCGCTTGGGCAGGTAAACACGATGTGTTTGCGCGACGGCCATTGTGGTTGAGAAATCGGCAGATTCGGGCGGTACGGGATTGCATTTGGGGCAGCTCATCGGATGTTTACTCTCCATTTTCTGCCGCGAGGATATCTTTCGGGGAGTCCTCGAGGTGCGCCGTGATGCCGCAGGCCGCCAAACGGGGCGCGAATTGCGGCGAAAGGTCGTGGAGAGCTAACGCAGCTTCGAGGGCGGCCTTTTCCTGGTCCAAACCGAGCTTTTGCGCAAACTGGATGCAGGGCCGCACCAAAGCGGTCTTGGCAAAACCGCGATCCACCGCCAAACGAGTCCCTCGTACGAAGAGGACGCGACCCCCAAAAGCACCCTTTTGTGTGACTGTGAAACGCGTGCCGGGACGCAGACCGAGCTCGTGAATCCGCCCACAGAATCTGTTGTCGCACCCTAAATCCACCATAATCATAGGGACCCCAACAGGACATTCACACAATTTCACGAAACTAAGCCTAACCTAGCTAAAATCTTTTTTCAACAATTGTCTTTCGTTATTAAAACCCGTCCTTCCTAAAACCGCTGGTGCCGGGCCCTTGACGGAACCCGGCACCAAAAATGCGGTTTATTTAATTGGAGGCTGCGGACTACTCCACACCTTGCGTGGCGGACTCGTCCCACTTCAGATGTTCCGCAGCGGCGCGACCCGCCTCGAGGCGAGCCACCGGCACCCGGAACGGCGAACAGGACACGTAATCCAGCCCGACCTGGTGGAAGAAGTGAATCGAAATCGGATCGCCACCGTGCTCACCACAGATACCCATCGGCAGATTCGGTTTGGTGGACCGTCCGCGCTTCACACCTTCGGCGACAACGCGACCCACCCCGTGGGTGTCGATGGATTCGAACGGGGAAACCCCGAAGATTCCGGCTTCCACGTACTGCGGGAAGAACACGCCTTCCACGTCGTCACGGCTGAATCCCCAAGTAGTTTGGGTCAGGTCGTTGGTGCCAAAGCTAAAGAACTCGGCTTCCTTGGCGATGGTGTCAGCGGTCATGGCGGCACGCGGCAACTCAATCATGCAGCCCACCGGGACATCAAAGGTAACGCCGTATTCACCCTGAACCTGAGCAATGATCTCCTCGGCTTCATCACGCACCAGCTGGAGCTCACGAATGGAACCAATCAGCGGAACCATAATCTCCGGATGCGGGTCCAAGCCCTCCTTCTTTAACTCGCAAGCCGCCGAAACCAGCGCCTTCATCTGCATCTTAAACAAGCCCGGCAGGTAAATACCCAGGCGGACGCCGCGCAGACCCAGCATCGGGTTTTCCTCATGCATCCGGCGCACGGCCTCCAACATATGCTGGTCTTCCTCCGAGAGCGCCCCGCCCTGAGCTTTCGCCACCGCGTTCTTAATTTCCAGAGTCGTCAAGTCCGGCAGGAACTCGTGCAGCGGCGGGTCAATGAGACGAACGGTCATATGCTTGCCGTCCATAATCTTAAGCATTTCCTTAAAGTCGCCCTTTTGTAGCGGCTCCAAGGCGTCCAGGGCACGTTGACGTTCCTCGGACCCTTCTGGGGAGAGAATGAGTTTCTCTACCAGAGGACGGCGATCGCCGAGGAACATATGCTCGGTACGGCACAAGCCGATACCTTCCGCACCAAAGTCCAAAGCCCGCTGGGTGTCTGCCGGGGTATCGGCGTTGGTGCGCACCACCAGGCGGCGAACTTCATCAGCGTGGGTCATCAACCGATCGACTGCCTTAATCAAGTCTTTCTCATCTTCGGTGGCCGAAGCATCCAAACCGGCCTGCAGCCCGTGAGAAAGATAAGTGGTGACAGGGGAATCCTGCACCGGAACCGCGCCGAGGAACACCTCGCCGGTGCCGCCGTCAATGGAGATTTCATCCCCCTCGTGCAGGACAGTGTCCCCCACGGTAGCGGTCTTGGCAGCTTGGTCAACCACGATGGTTTCCGCCCCGACCACACAGGTCTTGCCCATGCCACGAGCCACTACCGCGGCGTGGGAAGTCTTGCCACCGCGGCTGGTCAACACGCCCGCAGCCGCAACCATACCCCGCAGGTCGTCAGGGTTCGTCTCGCGACGCACCAGGATGCACGGCACTCCCGCGTTAGCGGAAGCCTCGGCAGCATCGTTATCAAAGACAATCTTGCCCACCGCAGCACCGGGAGACGCGGCCATACCCTTGGTGAACACCTCCGGCTTACCGGACATGTCAAACATCGGGAACATCAAGTTTTGCAGCTGTTCGCCAGTGACCCGCAGCAGAGCTTCATCGGTGGTAATCAAACCTTCATCAACCAGCTGGGTGGCGATTCGGAAAGCCGCGGCCGGGGTACGTTTGCCCACGCGCACCTGCAGCATCCACAGCTTGCCGCGTTCAATGGTGAACTCGATATCGCACATATCCTCGTAGTGGGTTTCGAGCTTCCGCATGATACCCAACAGTTCGTCATAGGACTGTTTGTCGTGCCCCTCCAGGTCTTTCAGGGTTTCAGTGTTGCGGATACCGGCCACCACGTCCTCACCCTGAGCGTTCATGAGGATGTCGCCATACACCCCCGGACGGCCCGAGGAGGGGTCACGGGTGAAGCACACCCCGGTGCCGGAGTCCTCGCCCATATTGCCGAATACCATGGTCACAATGTTGACGGCGGTGCCCAAGTCGTGAGGAATCCGCTCGCGGCGACGATAGATGCGAGCGCGTTCAGAGTTCCAGGAACGGAACACGGCTTCAATCGCCATGTCCATCTGGGTGCGCGGATCTTGCGGGAACGGCTTGCCGGTCTGGGCCTCAACGATTTCTTTGAACTGCGCGGTGAGTTCTTTCAGGTCGCTGGCATTCAAATCGGTGTCTGCCTTAGCTCCGCGGTTCTTTTTCATGTTATCCAACGCATCGGAGAACAGGTCGCCATCAATATCCTGCACGGTCTTGCCGAACATTTGAATCAAGCGACGGTACGAATCCCAAGCGAAACGGTCACTGCCGGCTACCTTGGCCAGGCCTTCCACGGATTTGTCGTTCAGACCGACGTTCAAAACGGTTTCCATCATGCCGGGCATGGAGAACTTTGCGCCAGAACGCACCGACACCAACAGCGGGTCCTCAGCCGCACCCAACTCGCGACCAACGGTTTCTTCTACTTCACGCAAAGCCTTGGTGACCTGCACGGTAGTTTCCTCCGGGACTTTACCTTCCTTCAGGTAAGCTCGGCAGGCATCGGTAGTGATTGTAAATCCCGGGGGAACCGGCAACCCGAGGTTGCTCATCTCCGCCAGGTTTGCACCCTTGCCACCCAACAGGTCCTTCTGATCCTTATTGCCTTCTGCAAAACGGTAAACGAATTTGGGCATGTGTTAAGCCTCCAACTTTTTCGAACTATCTGCGCACCACGCGCCAAAACCATCCTAGCAATATTTCCCTCCTCACTCACACCGCCCTATTCGCGCCCCCTCACGGGTTTCGCCACGTCTCGAGCCGGTACAGCCCAACGTCCTAAACGGTTTAATCTCCCCTTGGTCGCGCTGTAAAACGGGAACGCCGGAAAATGCGGCAGGTTCCCCTCCCGCGACAACGGACGAGGAACCTGCTTGATTGAAAGGAACAAATATAAAAGATTTTTGTAAACGGGCTTATTCCGCTACTGCCAAGACGGTCCAGACCCGCCCCTGAGCGTCAGTCAATAGATAGACCGGCATGTCCAATATGGAACCGTCCTTTTGCTTGACTGGCTGACTAATCAGCCGGGCACTCACCAAGTCGATTTTGCCGTCAATCTTGGCTGGCAAACCCTTTTGGTTGCGTACATCCAAAGGACCATACTTCGGGTCGTTGAGGCGCTGCACCGCCTGAGCCTCAGAAATGACCTTGTACTCGCCAATCTTCGTTTCCTTGCCCAGATTGGCGCGAATCGAAGCCACTCCTGTTTCTGAAACCACGGCTTTCCAGTTTTGGGCTTGTGCTTGACCGGGCATCTTAACCGGGACGCTCACCGTGGTCAGACCATCTTTCTGGCTGGTTCCTGCCGAGCGGCTCATCACGGTAGCGCCGAGGGAAGCCGCCACTTTCTCAACTTGGGCAATGGCTGTCTCAGAAGAGGGCGCGTTGCCCACCACTTTCATGACACAGGGTGTCGGGCCGGGTGAAGGGTTTTGGGTCGATTGGGGCTCAACGGACTCCACCGGGGAAGACCCGGAAGGATCCGTAGTTTCAGCCACAATCAGCAATACCTGCAGTTGCCCTACCTCGACAGCCGTCCCCGGCAAGTTGACGGTATCAGAGGTTTCCACGTTGCGCGGAGCTCCCGCTGTGTTGGGGTGGCTCGGTTCCGGCCCATCGGGACGCACGGCCGGCGGGACCGTCTCCGTCGGAGTTTCAGTCGGAGTTGGGGTCCACTTCGGAGTCGGTGTCGGTGTGATCTCAATCGGGTCACTAGGTTCCGAAGGGGTGGTACTGGGAGTACTAGGGGTACTCGGGGTAGCGGGGTTATTGGGGCTCGGAGAGGAGTTCCCCGAGGGATTCTTGGTCGCGTCGGGATTTGGCAGCTCTACAGTGCCGTCTCCGGGCTTCACCGGTACGCATTCCATCCGCACCGCGGAGGGATTATCAAAGCTCAAAGAGGTCAGCTGACCCACGGTGACCGTCAAGGTCGCCCCTTTGGTGTCAGTAACCGTAAACCCGGCGCCGCTCTTTTTAACGGAACCTTTCATCCCCAAAGAGTCTGCGACTTTTTGGACTTGACCAGCGGATACTTTGGCACCTTTCCCGACCCGCGAAATCGGGGCTTTGGTAGGAACCGTGGAAAAATTGCCCGTCGCTACGAACTCAACATCGCCGATGTGTTCCAAACGCTGACTGGCTCCGGGTATCACAGTCTCAGAACCGGCGGCGATAATAAGCGGCCCATCCGTAACCACGACACCGTCATCTTGACTGGGCACATCACCCGGTTCGCCGGGTGAAAGCACGCTCCACCCGGTGAAACCTACCACCGTTGCAGCCGCAGCCGCGCTCAAACCAACCAGCCAGTTGCGCCGCACTGCCAAGCTGTGACGCCGCACCGCCAGAGAAACGACTTCCGCCACCGGGGCCTGGGCATCCGCTGCCTCCACCGGAACCACGTGCGTGGGCGGTTGAGCCTCAAAAGCCAGACCTTCGGACTCCATCTGCGCAGCAACCTTAGCGCGCAAAGAATCCAAATTGACGGGCAGAGTCCGGGCAGGGTCGAGTGAGCGCAGAGCCTCCAGCCCGCTCATCTCATTTTCGTGGTTGTCCACTTCCCCGTCCTTCTTCTGGGCGGTAATCGTTGTGATTACCGTATTTTGTCGTTCTATTTATTCAAGATTGGCTGGTCGAAACCGTCCTCAGGCCCGGCGCAGTTTCGACCTTGCAACATATACATGTAACTGGCCTGGCGTTTCTTACACTTTTTTAAGAAGTATTTTTTTCAATTGCTTCCTCCAGCCGTTTTCGCGCCCGAGACAAGGCTGCATCCGCGGCCGAACGGCTCACTCCCAGGTATTGCGCTAAGGCAACGCCACTCAGCCCTTCCCACGCGACCGCCAAGATAATCTCGCGGTCACGTTCACTGAGGCTCAGCAGGGCAGCTCGCATTCCCTGATCCTCAATAACGAGTTGAGCCGGGTCGGAAAAATCGGTGGAATCCAAGTTTTCCTGGTTATCTCCCATCGGCAGGGACTTCTTTTTGCGGTACCAGTTAGCCAAGGTCAAGCCGGCGGTTTTGTACAGCCAGGGCAGTTCGGCTCCATCGGGGACCTCGGTTTTTTTCTTCCACATCACGGTAAAGACTTCGGCAGCGAGGTCCTCGGCATCGCTATAGGCTCCGCGTCTATAGAGAAATCGCACTATGGCCGTGCTGTGCTCCGCAAATACCCGCTCAAACCACTGTTCATCGTGGATAGCGGTGGACATACGTTCGGCCTCTCCCTTGACGCTGCACAAAAATAGTTAACTCATACGAATATACCCCGTAACGTGCTCATCCAGGAACCCATCACTGGTTTGAATCTGAAAAGAATCGGACCTGGCGTTGGGGGTAAATGCTTCGCGGGCCCGCCGGGGCGGACCCGCGTGTTGGCATCGAGACGTTTACGAAGCGGGTTCCTTGTCCGGGGATTCTTCCGCTTCCTTAGCCGCCAGTTCGGCCTCCCGAATCGTCGCCGCGGTCACGTCTTCGAGCTTGCGGCGCTGTTGCGCCCGGCCCTCGGGCAGACCATCCTCGCCGGTAAACTTGAACTCGGCGTCGTCGGTGAACTCCCAATCCGTCCCATTGAGCTTGTCCGCAGATTCGTGCTTGATGAACTTCGGCTCGACATCGACCGTAACGGTCTGACCTTCACGCAGTTCAGAGAACAAAATCTTTTCAGACAAGACATCCTCAATTTCGCGCTGCACGGCCCGACGCAACGGACGAGCCCCCAACGTCTTGTCAAAGCCCTTGTGCGCCAACAGAGCTCGCGCCGAGGGCGTCAGCTGCAAAGCCATGCCCTGATCCAGCATCCGGTCGTCGAGCTTGGCGACCATCAAATCAACAATCTGGAGGATTTCGCCCTTTTCAAGCTGCGGGAACACCACGATTTCATCCACACGGTTGAGGAATTCGGGCCGGAAGTGCTGTTTCAGTTCTTCCTGAACCTTGCCCTTCATCCGCTGATAATCCGTGGACAGCTCACCGCTGGCCTGGAAACCGGTCAGCACCCCCTTGTTGATTTCACGAGTGCCGAGGTTCGTGGTCATGATGATGATGGTGTTCTTAAAGTCGACCAGGCGACCTTGTGAATCGGTGAGGTGGCCCTCCTCCAATACCTGCAGCAAGCTGTTAAAGATGTCCGGGTGGGCCTTCTCCACTTCATCGAACAGCACTACGCTGAAGGGCTTGCGGCGCACCTTTTCGGTGAGCTGACCGCCCTCGTCATAGCCGACGTAGCCCGGAGGCGAACCGAACAGTCGGGAAGCCGTATGCTTTTCCGAGAACTCGGACATATCCAGCTGTACCAGGGCGTTCTCGTCTCCAAAGAGGAATTCTGCCAGTGCCTTGGCGAGCTCGGTTTTGCCCACCCCGGTCGGGCCGGCGAACACAAACGAGCCGCCGGGACGCTTCGGGTCTTTCAGACCAGCACGGGTGCGGCGAATGGACTGGGACACAGCCTTGACCGCTTCGTCCTGGCCGATGATGCGCTTGTGTAGCTCGTCCTCCATCCGCAGCAGTTTCGAGGATTCTGCCTGAGTGAGTTTGAACACCGGAATGCCGGTAGCCATCGCCAAAACCTCGGCGATTTGTTCTTCGTCAACCACCGACTCGGAGGTGTCTTCACCTTGGCGCCACTGGGATTCCTTCGCCGCGCGTTCTTCCGTCAGATTCTTTTCTTCGTCACGCAGCTGGGCAGCCTTTTCGAAATCTTGCGCGTCAATAGCGGCTTCTTTCGCTTGACGGGCCTTGGCGATTTTCTCGTCAACTTCTTTCAGTTCCGGAGGTGCCGTCATCCGCTTGATGCGTAGGCGCGCCCCAGCTTCGTCAACCAGGTCAATTGCCTTATCCGGCAAAAACCTGTCAGAAACGTAACGGTCAGCGAGCTGAGCCGCGGCAGCGAGAGCCGCGTCAGTAATCATGACCCGGTGATGGGACTCGTAGCGATCCCGCAACCCTTTGAGGATGGCGACGGTTTCTTCCACACTGGGTTCTTCGACTTTCACCGGCTGGAAACGGCGTTCCAGAGCGGAGTCTTTCTCAATGTACTTGCGGTACTCGTCAATGGTGGTAGCGCCGATAGTCTGCAGTTCGCCACGCGCCAGCATGGGCTTCAGAATCGAGGCGGCGTCAATCGCACCTTCTGCCGCCCCCGCACCGACCAGGGTATGAATCTCATCGATGAACAAGATGATGTCCCCACGAGTGCGGATTTCCTTCAGTACCTTCTTGAGACGTTCCTCGAAGTCACCGCGGTAGCGCGAGCCCGCCACCAAGGAACCCATATCCAAGGAATAAAGCTGTTTATCTTTCAAAGTTTCCGGGACGTCGCCGCGGACAATGCCCTGAGCCAGGCCTTCCACCACGGCGGTTTTACCCACCCCGGGTTCGCCGACCAAGACCGGATTGTTCTTGGTGCGCCGGGACAGGATTTGCATGACGCGTTCCATTTCCTTGGTCCGCCCGATAACTGGGTCAAGTTTGGACTCGCGCGCAGCCTGGGTGAGGTTGCGTCCGAATTGGTCCAAAATCGCCGAGTTGCCCCCCGCGTTGGGGTTATCCGCTCGTCCACCGCCGACACCCACCGTGTCGCGACCGCTCTGTTGAGGCTGGCTGCCTTGGTAACCGGACAGCAGTTCAATGACAGTCTGGCGCACATTGTTCAGGTCAGCGCCGAGTTTAATGAGGACTTGGGCGGCCACCCCGTCGCCTTCCCGCAACAGCCCCAGCAGGATATGCTCGGTACCGATGTAGTTGTGTCCCAGCTGCAGGGCCTCACGCATAGAAAATTCCAGCACCTTGCGGGCGCGCGGCGTAAAGGGAATGTGGCCGGTGGTAGGCTGTTCACCTTCACCGATAATCTCAATGACCTGAGCGCGCACAGCCTCTAGCGAGATACCCATCGTTTCCAAAGCCCGCGCCGCAATACCGTCACCTTCGTGGATTAGCCCCAGCAGCAGGTGCTCCGTGCCGATGTAGTTTTGGTTCAGCCGGCGGGCTTCGTCTTGGGCTAACACCACCACCCGGCGGGCTCGGTCGGTAAATCTTTCAAACATACGCACTCCCTTTTACACTCGTAACCAATTTATGCCCCCGCGTCATGAAAACGCGACCGTGTTCACTACCGGCTAATTCACACGTCCAACAGAATCGTGAAAGGCCCGTCATTGGTGAAACTAACTTTCATGTCTGCCCCGAAAATTCCCCGTTCCACCCGCATGCCTTGATCCTGCAACGCTGCCCCCACCGCATCGACCAGCGGTTGAGCGACCTCTCCCGGCGCCGCCGCCACCCACGAGGGACGATTGCCCTTGCGAGCATCTCCGTAGAGCGTGAATTGGCTAATCAACAGCACCGGCAGACCCAGCTGGAGCGCGGAAACTTCCGCACCACGCGCTTGTGCCAGCTTCTCAGACCCGCCAGCAGCATCGTAGGCACCCGAGGCGTCAAAAATACGCAGATTCGCAATCTTGCGCGCCATTTTTTCGACCTGTGCCGTACCGTCGGTATGAGTGACCCCCAACAGTACCACCAGTCCAGGTCCGGCAAATTCGCCGGTAACCTCGCCGTTAACCGCGCATTTTGCGCCTGTAACACGTTGAATCACTGCCCGCATGAGTTTTCGCTCTCCTGTTCTGTGCCGTTTTGGCCGGTCTGTTCCGGGTTCACCAGGGCGTAGGGGGACGTTGGCCGGTTCCTCGCGAGTTCTTGCCCCGCCGGCGCCACGAAGCCACGGCGGGACGCACATCCGCCAAGTAAACGGCGGGAATAATCAGAGCCATCATCACCCCGAACAAGCCAACAAAAGCGTTGGGCGTCAACCCCAGAAAGGAAATCACGAGTGCCAGCAGGTTCAGCAGAGCCCAAAAATTACGAGTCCGTTTTCCTTCCGTTGGGAAAGCCTGGGCGGGGGTAGTGAGGGCGTGTATCAAGGCATACAGGCTCATTCCCACCACAACCAGGACCAATCCCAGCACCAGTAACGTTTGCACCGAGTTGATGGCCGCGAAAACATTCGACATTTTATTTCCTCGCTTTCAAGCCCAATAAGCCGCCTAGCTGGCTGTCATCCAGGCGGCGCGGGTTTTCCCCGCTCGGATCCACGATGATGCTTGGGGCGGCGCGCATTCCTTTCACCAGCAGCATTTCCGCAGGGTCAACCTGACGTTTGACCAAACCCAGACCGATTTGCCCGTCGGTGGGGTGGTACGCCACTGAGGTCAGCACCCCAACTTCGCAACCATCAGACTCCAAAGTCAGGGGGGAACCTATGGCTGGAAGTTCCTCGCGGGACCCATCAAGGTCCAAAAACGTGAGTCGGCGCGGAGGACGTCCCCGGTTGGTTAGTTTCGCCACGGTTTCTTGACCGGGATAGCAACCCTTTTGCAAACTGACGGCGACGCGCAGCCAGTCCAACTCATGAGGGAGGGTCCCCGGTTTGCCTTCACGTCCCAGGCGGGGGCGCCACAGGGCAATTCTCACGGCTTCCCAAGCACCCAAGTCCGCTTTCACCAGACCGCTCACGGCCGCTTTGGCCTCGAACGTGGGCAGGTCTAGACGCGAAACTACCGCCAGTTTACGGTTCGGGGCTGCGGGGTTGTCTCCCGGATGGCTGGTGCCCGCTGTGGTGAAAGTAGTCGTGCTTCCCACCGGACCGGGCCACGGATCAGTCCAGGTCACAGGGGAATGCTCGCTCCAGAACCGGGCCGCTGGGGAGATAGCATCGCCAGTGTTCAGATATCCCAAGACCGCAAAGTCTGCGCTCACATCGGCAATTTCAACGCGGGAACGGAATCGCATCGACTGGAAAAACTTGGCGGCATCCCCCGGTTCTTCAGTCAAAATCCATACGGCGCTGTCATCATCGACTGCGAAAAAACTCAGCTCGATGTGTCCGGTGGGGTCGAGGATGAGGGCTTCGCGCGGTGAGGCAGGCTCCCAGTTGGAGAAGTCCTGGGTGCTGATAGAGTTCAGCCAAGCCCAGCGATCCGGCCCGGAGACTTTTAGCACTCCCAGAGGAATAGTGGCGTAGCCACGGCCTTCGAGCAGTTCTGTGCCGTGATTCCAGCCCGCCTCTATCGCCGTTCCCGGCCAGGTCCGGTCGATACTCGGATAGGTGACCTGCATTTTTACCCCCTGTTCACGACTTTGGGTGCTGACGTGAGAAACAATCCCTCAAGCAAGTGTAGGACCCTGCCCCACTAAGAGCCGCGCCAGAATGTATAGCGGAACGGACGCCGCCAGAACGGGAATGAAAGCCTGGCTCACCGCGGCCGAAACTGTTGACGGAGCCAAGTCTCCGCTGAAAAGCACGGTCAATGACGCGAACGCGATTCCAAACACCACTCCCAACAGCAGGCCGGAAACTAGGGCCACGGTCAGACTGGGAAGGTGGCCTCCAGCGAAAAGCACCAGCTGATCCCGGGAGGTTCCTTCCATCACAAGGATGGCGGACCCGGCTGCCAAACCGAAAATTACCGAGAACAGGATTCCCGTGAAAACTCTCCATTTCAACTGCCAGTTGGCGCTCATCGCCATCCCGATGCATCCTCCGATGAGAGTGACTGCTCCGGGCACCAAGAGGAAGTACCACAGTGTTTCTGTCTCGAGCATGACCCAAGCCCCGGCAGTGGAAACGATGAGGATTCCCGCCACGTTGCCCGCAACTGAGTTCAGCAAGTCCTCCCGGGGGCTACGCACCATTTCCGCGATGAAAGCCCCAAGGACTCCCAATCCCACGACTTCTGCCACTATCGAGAAATCTCCAAAGATTCTTCCCGACAACAAAGCCAACACCCCGAATACGGTCAGCAAGATGAAAGAGGCTCGCGGGGCGGGAAGATGCGCCAAATGCGCCCAGCCGTAAGCGAAACATACCACCGCGATGGCTGCAGCTACGGTCAGAAAATCGGAAGGAAGCAAAAAGATCAGGGACATTCCCAAAGCAGCCAGGGCGGTAATAATCTCAGGGTGGGCACAGATAACTCGCCCTATCAGGGACTCGGGAACTTTCGGCAGCTTTTCAATCTTTTCTGCCTGGTGTTCCTCCCGCCGCACGCGGCGCGTAATTTTTACCGTATCGGTCAGCGAAGGATCCGGCATCTCCGCGTTGGGCTGGGAAGTCATATTCCGATTCTCTCATAAGTTGGGGAACTCTCAGGAACTGACCGGATTACGTGTTCCGAGAGGGTTAAACTTTGAAGGCTCCGACGAGCGGAGCCTTCAACGACACCGAAACCGTAAAGCGCCTGTCGGCGCGAAGGCCGCTCGTAGCGGCAGTATATGGAGCCCGGGGCTTCTACGGACATCGATGTCTTATATTTAAGTTACCACACCCGCGAAGCCTTGTCTCTAGATTTAAAATAAATTTCTCTTTAACTTGCCTTTAACCTGACAAAGCTCCAGGCGATGCCCTCAGTGGCGCGCGCACTGCTCCAGAATTTACACCGTTTTTACAATGAAGGCTCCGAACGGATAGAGTAATCAAGGCTGACAAAACGGACTCTGCCAGAACTGTTGATACCGGTTCTCAACAGTCCCCAAGTTCGCCGAGTCCATCACAAAGAAGGGTGAAAAATGGGCCTGTTCCATCGCGCCAAAGACGAGAGATTTTTCGAGCAGCTCACCGAAATTGCCGGCAACCTGATTGAAGGTACCGATATCTTGGCAAAGTTGATGGCTCTCCCCCCCGCTCAGCGCGACGCAGAGCGCAACGACTTGCACGCGGTCGAGAATTCCTCCGATGATTTGACCCACGCGTTCATGAACAAAATAAACCAGACTTTTGTCACCCCCCTCGATCGTGACGACCTCAGCGAACTGGCTTACCGACTCGATGATTGCATGGATTTGATTGATGAAGCCGGGAACCTCATCGTGGTCTACCAGCTGCAGGTAATCCCCGAGTGCTTGCACAAACAGGCAGCTATCCTCCAAAAGTGCGCCACGGTTACCGCTAGCGCCATGCCCCGCCTGAAAACTTTGGACGAGCTGCGCGAATACTGGGTGGAAGTCAATCGCTTAGAGAACCAAGCCGACCAGGTTTATATGCACTGCCTATCTGACATTGTGAATAATAATCCTGACCCGATAGCGGTCATCAAACTAAAAGATGTCACCGAGCGGTTGGAGGATGCCTGCGACGCATTCGAGCATCTGGCTGCTCTGGTCGAAGGCATTGCGATTAAGGAATCTTGAGGGTTCTCCCAGATGGACATTTCTCTGGTACTGGTTGTTTGCGTCGTTATCATCGCAGTTGCTTTTGATTTCACCAATGGTTTTCACGATGCCGCCAACGCCATCGCCACCGCAATTTCCACGCGAGCTTGGGAACCGCGTACCGCCTTGGCTATGGCTGCGGCCATGAACCTGGTGGGATCTCTGCTGGGAACTGAAGTGGCAAAGACCATCGGGTCTGGAATCATTGATATGTCTGGATATGCCACGGCGGTTTCCCACGCTGAAAGAGCCCACGGCCTGTTGATTATTCTTGGTGGCTTGATTGGGGCCATTTGTTGGAACATCATCACCTGGTATTTCGGATTGCCTTCCTCGTCCTCTCACGCGCTGATTGGTGGCTTGGCGGGAGCGGGTTTAGCTGCGGGCGTCACAGTGAACTGGGCGACAATTACTTCTCACGTCTTGATTCCGATGGTGGTTTCCCCGCTCATCGGTTTCACGTTTGCATATGTGCTGATGAGCCTGGTCATGGTGTCTATGAAGAACCTGGCTTACCGCCGGACCATGCGTAAATTCCGGATTGGTCAAAAGTTTTCCTCCGCGGCTCTAGCCCTGGGTCACGGTTTGCAAGATGCCCAAAAGACCATGGGGGTCATTTTCATCGCTCTGGTAGCTTCCGGTCACGTCGACTTGGACGACCCCATTCCTCTGTGGGTCAAGTTCGCGGCGGCTATGGCCATTGCAGCCGGCACTTTCGTGGGCGGGTTTCGCATCATGAAAACCTTGGGTTCTCGCGTGATTCATGTCGATCCGGCTAATGGTTTTGTCTCCGAGACGGTTGCCGCGGGAGTGCTGTACTTCACGGCGTTTATTTGGCACGCTCCGATTTCCACCACTCATACCGTGACCACCGCCATCATGGGAGTGGGCGCGACCCGCAGGCTTTCCGCAGTGCGCTGGGGAACAGCCGGAAACATTGTGGTGGCCTGGGTTCTGACTCTCCCCGCCGCCGCCGCGGTAGCAGCCGTGGTCTACACCCTGTTGGAATTCCTGTTTCGGATTTAGGCAGCGCCACCCACCGACAACCGAGAGAACTCGAAATACCGGCCGAATAAACTTGTGATTACCGAAAAATCACATTAATCCAGCACGTAACCGGCAGGTGGTTCGGCTCCCGCGCGCTCGGCGGCAATGAGCTTTGGGCTGTCCTCGGCGTCTGAAATTACGTGAACAATCAAGGATTCCCCGGTTTCCAGAGACACCAGGGTTTCTTCTAAAAAGTCGTTGCCCAAAGCCCGAATCAGCGGAATCAGGACGGGAGCATGGGAACACAGGGCAGTCGGGCCTTCCGTCAGCGCTGCCTTGAGCTGTGTACGCAACATTTCCAACCCGGCGTAAGGATTGGAGGCGAATCCGTCCTCGCTCAACACATCCGGGTATTCACACTTGATTCCGCTGGCTTTCAAGTACGGGCGTACCGTTTGCTCGCAACGTTTCCACGGCGAACAATACAGCCGAGAAATCCCGAATGCACTCAAGGTGGAAGCCAACGCCGCAGCCTGGCGCTTACCGCGTTTTTTCAAGGGACGTAGCGAATCATCGGTCTTCCACTTCAGTCGATTCTTGGCTTTTCCGTGGCGAACCAACATGACTGGAGTCGAGTCGCCCCACCCCTGCGACAGACATTGCTCCGCGTGGGCTACCAGATTGCGGTCGTATTCTTGAGTCAAAAGCTCCTGCGCTTGGGCCTGGTCGACCCAACGGGTTTCGTTTATCTCGTATGGCGAGGCTGGTTCCGCATAGGGGCGGGCCAGTATCGCCGCGCTGTGGCGCACTTGAGCCAACCAGTACGTCACCTGTTTCTCGACACCCTCCACCGGGTAAGTCGTGACCCCAAGCTGGGGGCCCAGGCATACCTGAACTCCCGTCTCCTCGGCGATTTCACGTACCGCACAGGCAGGTAGCAGTTCGCCGGGTTCTAGTTTTCCTTTCGGCAGGGACCAATCGTCGTACTTTGGCCGGTGGACGACCAAAAATTCATAAGGTGTTGGGGTGGGTGGCCCCTCCAAGGCAGGACGTACTTCCCCACCGCGCCAAACCACCCCGCCGGCAGCTAAAACTTTGCTCATTCACTTCCCTTTTCTGTCTACCCAACCTTGCAAATCTCACCGACCGGGCTTTTCCGTACCGTTCTGACACGGTCTAGCCTGGCTCATTACGTCACAACTCAGATACCGCGGCCATCGACCTCAATGCCGGGAGACACCGCCACGTCCCGACACGCGAGAGGAGGCGCGGCTCATCAAGGTTTCCTGGATGTCCTCCAGACGTAACCCAGCCTCATTCGTATTGACTCGCACCCACTGCTGATCGGGCATCAACCGCCACGAAGCGGTAGTGTCTGCCATGCCGTGTTTGACCAGATCAACCAAATATTGAATCTGTTCCGGGTCCACAATTTTCACCAGCGCCTCGACGCGGCGATCCAAGTTACGATGCATCAGGTCCGCGGACCCAATCCAGACTTCCGGATCCCCATCGTTCTTAAACGCATAGACTCGCGAATGCTCCAGGAATCGTCCCAGGATAGAAACGACCCGAATGTTATCGCTGAGGCCGGGGATACCCGGCTTAATGGAACAAATGCCGCGAACCTGAATCATCACCGGAACCCCCGCTTGGGAAGCCCGGTAGAGTGCGTCCGTCAGGCGTTCGTCAACAATCGAGTTGATTTTGAACAGGATTTCCGCTTTCTTGCCCGCTTTCTTGTTAGCTATTTCGCGGTTAATCCGCTCAATCAAGCCATCACGAATGGAGCGGGGCGCGACCAGCAAACGGTGGAAAGACGAACGCGGCGCGTATCCGCTGAGCTGGTTGAACAAACGCGTCAGGTCTTGGGCAACCTCGCGGTCATCGGTCAGCAGACCCAGGTCCTCGTACCCGCGAGCTGTCTTGGGGTGATAGTTGCCGGTACCAACGTGGCAGTAGCGATGCAGCCCATCGGGTTCCTGACGCACCACCAGGCACAGCTTACAGTGAGTCTTGAGACCGACCAGGCCATAAACCACGTGAACCCCAGCGCGTTCCATCTTGCGAGCCCAGCCGATATTGGCTTCCTCATCGAAACGCGCTTTAATCTCGACGATGGCCACGACCTGTTTGCCGGCGCGAGCCGCGTCAATCAGGGCCTGAACAATAGGGGAATCGCCAGAAGTACGGTACAGGGTCTGTTTGATTGCCAAAACGTTCGGATCTTGAGCCGCCTGCACGATGAATTGCTGCACCGAGGTGGCGAAAGAATCATACGGAAGGTGTATCAGCACATCGTGATTACGAATGGAGCTGAAAATATCCGCGGTTTTCGATGATTCTTTTTCGGCCAGCCCGGCCGGGGTCACGGGAACATAGGGAGGATATTTGAGTTGGGGAATATCCAGATCATGCAGGTCGTTGAGACCGCGTAAGTCCAGCGGCGCGGGGAGGCGGAACACGTCGGAAGTCCCGATTTCGAGGTTTTCTTTTAAGAAGTCCAGCAGGAGCGCCGGCATGGATTCTGCCACTTCCAGACGTACCGCCGGCCCGAAACGCCGTTTCGCGAGTTCGGATTCCATTGCGGTCAAAATATTTTCCGCATCGTCCTCTTCCACTTCCAAATCTTCGTTACGGGTCACCCTGAACTCGTGGGCTTCTTTAATTTCCATACCGGGGAACAAATGGTCCAGGTGCGCAGAAATAATCTGTTCGATAGGCACGAAATGAACCTTTTCTCCTGCCAGAATCACGCTGGAGGGGTCATTTTCGACCCCGTTTTCGGTCACTGCCACGAAGCGAGGCAGGATGGGCGGCACCTTAATCCGCGCAAAGTGTTCTTTGCCGGTGTTGGGGTTGCGCACAATTATCGCCAGGTTCAGCGACAGTCCAGTGATGTAGGGGAAAGGGTGCGATGGGTCTACTGCCAGCGGCGACAGGATAGGAAACACCTGGTTGCGGAAATAGCGGTGCAGGATTTCGTGATGGGTTTCGTTCAGGCTATCCCAGTCGGTGATGACCAAACCAGCTTTATCTAAGGCGGGGCGGATTTCATCTTGGAAATAACGGTAGACGTTACCGGTCATCTCGTGGGAGCGACGGCTGATTTCGCCCTCCAGCTGACGCGGTGTCAACCCCGAAGCGGACACTGTCGCGAACCCAGCGGCGATGCGGCGCTTCAGACCCGCGACACGCACCATATAGAACTCGTCCAAGTTGGAACAATAGATAGTCAAGAACCACGCCCGCTCCAACAGGTGCAGGCGCGGGTCTTGGGCCTGCTCAAACACGCGTTGGTTAAAGGCCAGCCAGGACAGCTCCCGGTCGGCGAAGCGTCCTTTGGGTAGCTTCGGCAGTCCGTCGGGAGTCAGTCCGTCTTCTTTTTTAAGCGCCAGGGGCTTGTGGTCGGATTTCTTTGACGATTTGTTCTTTTTGACCTTCGAGCCCAAGGCGTCTGCACGGGCAATCACTACCGAGTCGGGCAGTTGTTCCTCTCGGGGGGTGTCCGGTTCCGTGAAGTCCGCGTCATCGTATTCTTGGGAACCACCTGCGCTGAGATCTTTTTTCGGGAACATTTCCTCGGCGGTAGCTCCCTCGAAAAGGGATTTCTTTACTTCCCCGGGCAAGGGAGGAGGAGTCGGAACTCCTGTCTCGTTGTTTTTCTGTGTATCTTGGTTTTCCTGGTTCTCAGACACCTTATGTCCCCTCAACTTTTTCGTTAATTTTGCTCAAGTATTGCCTGGTTGCACAGGTTTCTGTGCCGCCGCTGAGCGCGGCGTGCGGCGCAGTCGTCAATCCAAGCGGCCTTCGCGGTACATTGTCGCCGCATCTAGTAGTTCGTCGGCGGTAGCCAGCAAAGCATTGTCCCGCAGGGTCACCGCGTTGGCCAGCCCGTCCTGAGGATTGTCTTTCATCCAGACCGACTCGCTGGCTGCCAACACCCGCAGCACAGCTTGGGACGTATCCAGAAAATCGGCGAAATTACCGTCGAAACTACCTCCCAGGATTTGTCCTAGCTGTTTTTTCCATCCTGGAAAATCCAAGGAATGAGCCCCTTCGATATCAAGGTGTTCAGACAGTCGCGGCGAATTTAAACCCTGCTTAAAGCGGGTATTCACGCCTTCCGGATAACGTTTCACCCACTGGTCTATCAACAGAAGCCGCCACAAAACGCCCGGCAAGGTATTGACCGGGGAACGCGACCACAACTCAGCCAGTTCATCTACGCCGTTATCCTGCATATGCTTCAACAGGCGTTCCTTGGTTTCCGGATCGGGATCAGACCATTCCCCATTGGGGGATTTCACCAATATCCGGGCCGAGGTGTGGGCTGATTCGCTGGACAGCGCCGGGTCTTCCTCGCCTTCCAAGTATTCCAAGGTTTCTGGTTCGATGATGGCCGGGCGTCGCGGTTTCCTGGTTTCCATGGTTCCTCCCTGTTCGATTCAACTTAATTATCCCCGTTCACCCGGGATTTTGTGTGGACTTGGTAACGCGGAAGGTATTTTCCCCACAAACCGTGCCTGACTGTAAATAATGTGACGAACCCCACTGACAGTTGCAGCGCCCGCACCAGAGGCGCAAATTAAGGCCGGATTGTGGGGTAATCCGTTGCTGGGCCTGGTTTCAGGTGCGAACTAGCCGCTCAGTTGTCGTTAGGCAGACTTTTTACCTATAATCTTTCCTACGGGCCTATAGCTCAGTTGGTAGAGCAGCGGACTTTTAATCCGTGGGTCGAGGGTTCGAGTCCCTCTGGGCCTACTTGTTTGAGTGGGATGGGCTTTGCCCATCCCACTCAAACATTTAACGGTTCTGGGGACTCGGACCCTCGACGAAATCGCGCGCTGGCAGCAGCCGCAGGCTGCATGAGCCAGCGCGAAAACGGTGAAGGCGGCATAAAAGCAATGCCCAGTGGGCATTGCGCCGCCGAAACACCAAACAGAAAAGGCAGCGACCGCAGGGAGCATGAGCCAGCGCGAAAACGGTGAAGGCGGCATAAAAGCAATGCCCAGTGGGCATTGCGCCGCCGAAACACCAAACAGAAAAGGCAGCAGCCGCAGGCTGCATGAGCCAGCGCGTCACAGCGCGGAGGCGTTAAAAAACGGCACCGATGTGCCGTTTTAGCCGAAGCACCAAACAGAAAAAGTCCCTCTGGGCCGGCTTTACCTGCACTTTTGCAGAATTTAAAACCACATATTTTCCTCGACACCATCTTTGGCACCATCTTTGACGGTCATTTTGGGAGAATTTTCGTCATCGGGAGCACATCCACAGCCCCAGTGTTAGGAGCTGCGGTTCACGGCTTCGGTGTGTCCCAAATACGCCGAGCGCACCTCGAATGTCCCTCTGGGCCTACCCACAACCCAAACCCCGACCGATCAACCCAACCCGCACGAAAACATTAAAAAACGGCACCGAAGTGCCGTTTTTTAACAGTTACTCGGAGAGATTAAGCGTCAACGCCCACCATTACAGAGGATGCTTTCACGATGGCGTAAGCATCTGAGCCTTCAGAAAGCCCCAGATTATCAACCGAAGTGTTGGTAATGGACGCCGCGAAGCAAACCCCAGGTGCCACTTCGATTTCCACGATTGAATTGACTGCGCCCCGTTCAATGTTCTTTACCTTGCCCTTGAACTGGTTGCGTGCAGAAATTTTCATGTTCTTACCTCTTCTCATTTTCTCTGTCCCAGCCATCTCCGGGACTCCATCGATTTCCAGGCAATACGCTCCTGGATTCACCTCATTTTACCATGGCGCTTTCTCCGCATTTGCCTGCAACTAAAGGACTTTAAGCCTCTGGTGCTGCTCGGCGGATCTGTCGAGAGGATGTATCTGTCGGGGACATAGCTACCGGCGCATATTGGTGAAAATTTCTCGCATCCCGAGCGTAACCCTTACCTGTCGTTCAGCGCATTTCTTTTTTCCCAAACTGCGTAAGTGCAATGAACCACATAATCGCCGTAATGAGAACGGCAATGGGCAAAAATGGCCAGAGGGTAAATCCTGTACCGATGGTGAGTATCGTATCGCTGTGGAGCGAGAGTGAAACCAGATACCCGCTGTAGCAATAGGGATAGAGCAACCATAGTGGTGTGTTTGCCATGAG
The DNA here is from genome assembly GCF_949769255.1 of Mobiluncus massiliensis. Classification (GTDB taxonomy): domain Bacteria; phylum Actinomycetota; class Actinomycetes; order Actinomycetales; family Actinomycetaceae; genus Mobiluncus; species Mobiluncus massiliensis. The sequence goes on from NZ_OX458329.1 coordinate 1,664,424, forward strand.
GATGCCTGGTATGACCAGAAGTATATTTATACCAATAGATAAAAACAACTTGTCAAACACTACCGTAATCGCCCACATAATCGTTAAGCTGGGAATCATGGTCAGGAAAAGCGCGCCGCACCATTTTAATAGAAACACGAGTGGGAGCGATTCTTGAATTCCCATACTAAAGGTCGCCATCCATCCGGCGATTACGAAACAAGCCATGAACACGACCATTTCCAGAAGCAAATAAGCGAGCAACACGCAAAATTTTGCAGCTGAGAGAGCATAGCGGCTAATGGGAAGTGCCAACATTTTTAGTATTCCATTATGGTCTGTTTCGCGACCCGCAATCATCACACATACTACAATCATGCTCAAGGGGAGCAGATAATAGGAATAGATTAATGCACTTTGGATGAACATCGCTGCCCAAGCGTTAGGATACTCAGGCGATAAATAGCTACGAAGGCTTGCCACACCGGAACTAACGACGAGCAACGGGGCTATAAAGAGCAAAAGGGTAATGTGGCTGCGTTTTATTTTCAAAAATTCGATTTTGAGCAATTCCGAAAAATTCATTGTAATTTCCCCTATTCAAAACGCAGATGACGAACACACCAGAGTCCGGCTGCGAAAAACAGAATGGTTTCTATCAGGGATACGAGTACTACCACAGTATCCGGTTGGGCGCTCATCGCGACAGCGGGTTTGAGCATGACCACAAAGGGTGACACCAGGCTTAGGGATATGTCTGAAGTTGCCAAAGCCATCCCACTCAGAAATCCCACCACCCCAATTCCGAGGGTAATCCATACATTTTTAATTCTTGACGAAACAAATAACATAAAGGACAGAACGGGCAACGAAGTGAGAAATGAATAGCCTGCAAACGAAATCAGGATTCCGAGGTCGAATGCACCGGTGGGCAAATCAATCGCTCCAATAGCTGCAAGTGCCCAGTTTTGCAGGCAAACAGCTATCGCGAAAAGGACGCTCATAATGGTAAATTTGCTCACATATACTGCAGTGACACTGACTGGAAGCATATACAATTTCTTTACCGCATTTCCTTTGAATTCCACATTGTATATGATGCAGGCTGCAGCAATCAGACCGAACATATTTAATACCATAATCATGCCGTAAAGCTGGGTTAACAGGATATCCATCGGGGAGAGGGGCAGACTCAATAATGTTTCTTTGCGTAAAGTGAAATTTAGAAACGCGTAGGCGGCACCCAAAATACCCACTGCCAGCATGAGTGGGAGAAAACCCGTCCTTTTGCATTTCTTAAGTTCAATTGCCAGTGCTGTCATAGTTTTGCCCTCTGCTTCCGGCGCTCATTGTCGGTTTCAATCATGGACAAGAACATTTCCTCCAAATTGTCTGTAGCGTAACCGGATTTCACGGCATACTTTCGCAATTCGGCTAGACTTCCTTCAAACAGCATGCGACCGTGGTTAAGTATTCCGATGTCATCCGCCATCAACTCAATTTCAGAGAGCATATGAGATGAAATCAGGACCGTGCAATCATATAAATCTGGCAGTGACTTTATCAGATTTCGGATTTCGTGTATTCCCGACGGATCAAGACCATTTGTCGGCTCATCCAAAATCAAAATCGGGGGTCTGCCGAGCAACGCTCCAGCCAGCCCTAACCGCTGCTTCATGCCAAGGGAATACTTTTTTGCCAAACGGTCACCGAACTCGGACAGCCCGACCAAATCTAACGCATCATCAACTGCACCTTTCGGTAATCCCAAAATGCGGCGAATAATTTCAAGGTTCTCCTTACCGGTCAGATTTGCATAGAAAGACGGAGACTCAATGAATGATCCGATTTCTTTCAGTATGGATAGGCGGTCCCCAGGAAACTTTTTTCCATCTATCGTAAAGGTGCCGCCGCTGGGAGACGTGAGGCCTAAAATCATCTTCATGGTAGTAGATTTACCTGCCCCATTCGGACCCAGGAAACCGTAAATACTTCCTTTCCGAATATGCAGTGACACGGTGTCGACAGCAACAAATGATTTGTACTTTTTTGTTAACTGTTCCGTAGCAACAATATAGTCATGAGCAATTTTTTCGTCCATGGTTTTACCATAGCGCCCAGTCCTTACGGCAAAATTCTCTCTACCTTACATTTACCTTACTTTTTAGATCCGGAAGCACCGCATCCCCACCATGAACTCGGCAGCCGTGTATCGTTTACTTGGAGCTAATGCCACCAGATTCCGGTATCTCACACAAATGGCAGGGATACGATGACGTGCAGAATAGGTGCTCAGGAGGCGTGACCATGAATCAGGATGTTTATTTACAGGACAAGCACATACTCCTCGTTGATGACGAGCAAGAACTGTTAGACATGGTCTTGTCAATTCTCAACGAATCCGGCTTTCGCCAAATTACTACGGCTAGATGCGTGAAAGAAGCCCTCGAAGTGGCTCAGAAGGTAACACCCGAATTAGCAATCATCGATGTGATGCTTCCCGATGGCACCGGCTTTGAGTTAATGAACAAATTAAAGCAATGCGCCGATTGCCCTATTTTGCTGCTCACCGCATGTGGTGAGGATGAAGATAAGTTTAAGGGGTTTAGTTTAGGTGCAGATGACTATATCGTAAAGCCATTTCACCCTAAAGAGTTAACGTTTCGCATCATGGCTATACTAAGGAGAAGCTACCGCGGAGAAAATCCCATAGTGACACTGAGAAATAGTCAGATTGATTTTTCCTCGGCTGAAGTAATAAAGGATAATGAACGTATCCCCCTGACTGCTAAAGAACATGACATCCTCTCCGCCCTATACCGGAACGCCGGTCGTATCGTAACGATTGAAGCATTATGTGAAGCCGCCTGGGGTACCAATCCCTTTGGGTACGAAAATTCTTTGATGGCGCACATACGGCGCATCAGGGAGAAAATAGAACGTTATCCTTCACAGCCCGTTTCCTTGGTCACGGTAAGGGGACTGGGCTACAAGTTGATTCTAGAGGAGAAGTAGCATGAAAAGCGTACCGAAGCTCATACACCGGTTCATAAGCATTTTTCTGCTCAGCTCTGTACTCATAATTTTACTGAACATTACTGCGTTTGTCGTACTCGTAGCAAACTACGCCCCCAGTGTAGATGCCTCTCCCTACGCCATCGCCCGGGCGACTGGAAAAGCCGTACAGGTTTCTTCCCGCGGGGAATATACCTTACCAGATAGCATGTCCACAAAATTAACCGAGGCGAGAGCGTGGGCGATTTTAATAGATAACGAGACATTAAAAGTCACCTGGAGAACCCCAAACACTCCTCAGACCATTCCAAATTCTTACACATTGTCAGATATAGCTGATTTGAGCACCGGGTATCTTGACAGCTACCCTACCTATACCGGCAGAAATAATCATGGCGTGGTTGTAGTCGGATTTCCACACCATAGTTTTTGGAAACATGCCCAACCGAGCTGGAACTACAGTTTAATTTCTAACTTTCCGCAAATCCTCCTGAGCATATTATCTATCAACGTCCTGTTGATCCTCGGAATTTATCTAACTGCTAACACCAAGTTCCTCAAGTCCGTCAACCCAATCACCAAGGGCATACAACAGCTTTCCAAGGGAGAGAGTGTCTCTACCCCTGAGACTGGAGTCCTTTCGGAACTAGCCGCAAACATCAACTCTGCTTCTGACATATTGCAGCAGCAAAAAGAACAGTTGAGAAGGAAAGAAACCGCTAGGGCGAACTGGATTGCCGGGGTTTCCCACGATATCCGGACCCCGCTCTCGATGGTTATGGGCTTCGCTGGTCAGTTAGAAAATTCACCCCAGCTTTCGGTTCCAGACCGTAAAAAAGTGACGATGATTATCAAACAAAGTGAACGAATGAAGAACTTAATCCGAGACCTCAATCTCGCATCCAAGCTCGATTACAATATGCAACCACTGATGATTCAACCGCACAATGTTGTTGCCATCGTTCGACAGACAGTCGTAGATTTCATAAATATGAATCTGCCAGATGGATTTTCGATAAAATGGCTCACTGACGAAAATCTAGCCTCTTGCAATGTCAATGTAGACCAGGATTTACTGCAACGAGCCCTCTCAAATCTGCTCTATAACAGCATCTCCCATAACGAAAATGGCTGCACGATATACGTATCCGTCTCTGCGCAACACAATAATTGCATTATCTGCGTCGAGGATGACGGAATAGGCGTTTCCGCTCCAGAATTAGAACAGCTCAACCATACTCTGCATTATATGATTTGTGACACCAGCACCGCTGAACAGCGACATGGCTTAGGACTGCTCATCGTGCGACAGATTATCGACGCCCATAAAGGAACGCTCACGATAAGCCCCAGCACACATGGCGGGTTAAAGGTGACTCTATCAATACCGCAGATTATTTAGTGCTCACTCCCCTACTTTCACGATTAGCTACTCAGAAACAACTCTTGGTTTTATTGCTTGTTCCAATTACCTTCACCATTCAACGGTGCAGGCATCAGACATGTCATCCGCATGTCCTTCGGGTGACAGCAGCAGAATTACTCCATCAGCCCGTTTAAATCCTCGAGACATTTCCGGTGCGTCCGCGAGGTATCCGTTCAAGCTACTCACAACACGTCGCACCCCGACGCCTCCCCGCCTGGTGCGTCTCGGTGCCGTGTCGCGCGCCGCCGCGTCACCCGGCGAAGGAGCCTGTGGGTGCTCGTAGTTTCTCTTAGCAACTTCGTTGCTTAGAGAAACAGAGCAGGACCCCACCAAGCTCCAAGACGCGGTACCCCCGGCGATGTCACCAGGCCAGACAGAGCCTAGCGCGACTTCTCTTCCAGGCGCGCTTGTACGACCGGGTCAGCACTGAGAGGGGTATGCGGCTTGCCCAAGTAACGTTTGTCCTGACGCCACCACGGCATGATGCCCACCCAGCCGTCATCGGGGGGAACCAGGGTATCCGGCTCAAAGCCCAGCTCCATGGGGGTTTGCGGGATTTGGTCGACGATGAAGTACTTGTCTTTATTGTCAAAGTGGGTCAACATGACCTTGCGGAACGCCCCGAGTTCACAGAACAGAACTCCGGTGATTGGATTGCGTTTCTGTCCAATAATCTTGTACAGCCAGTAGCCAAACAGAGCCACGTTGGAAATGAGCGCCAGCCAGGCACACACGATGTTGGCTACCGGGTTCATCGTTGCGTAGTTGAACATCCCGGAGGGCTGCACCAGCAGTTCGGGCAGGATGTTGTTCGCCGCAATCCAGAACATGAGTGTGAAGCACCTGAACCATATCCACTGACCTTTTGCCCACGTGAAAGCGGGAATGGTACAGGCCAGCAACAGGGCGAACGTACAGTACCAGGTGTAATCAGCCAGCGAGTTGTACAGGAAAGCGTGATTCCACAGGTCGTAGGCGATAATCCAGGGCCACACCATATCCACCCAGATGAGGCCCTTAACCTTTTGCTTCGGATTTGAGGTGATGGCAATCTTGCCGAGGCCGGTGATGGTGATGATGTTGAGCACGCCCGCCAGCGCAGACAGCAAGTTCCAGTACCCTCCGATGGTACGGAATCCGGTTGCGGGATCGATACCGATGTGGGCTTGGGCAAAGTTGGCGGCAACAGCCTGGTACCACGCCTCGGTTCCCACTGCCGCCGCAACGCCGCGAGTTTCAGGCAGCCCCGGAATCATGGGAATGCTGTGCGCCTGGTCGATAGCCTGCAGGCACTGCCAATCAGCGGCACACGAATAGTATTCGCTGGCTTGCAGGAATATGGTGACATCGCGGATATTGGCCTCCATGATGTTTACCGCCAGCCCAATCCACAGCGCCAGCCCGAACCAGAAAGCATAGCGGTGCGCCTTGAGCGGATGACGTTTCCCATAAAACAGCAGGAATCCGGTCATGGTAGCGGTTAAGACCATGATGGTGAACTTTCCGAAGGGGAACCATCCCACCATGGGAATACCGTGGGTAATCACGTAGGGCATGACCGCGATTCCCCCCACGGTCCACAGGACGAAAATCGTCCAGTTCCAGCGACGGTTTATCTCTGCTATCGCCATCTGTGCCAGCAAAACCACGATCCAGAACAAATAGACTCGCGGAGTTCCGATTTCCCACAATCCTAGAAAGGTATTCACCACTGCTCCTTTGTAGCTGCTTATTGGCTTATAGTGTAGAACCCCTATTCAATGTTTTTGTTAGGACGTTGGTCCTGAAATGTGTTTTTATAAATTTCTCGACCAAAACGGACACATTTTTCACAATAGTGTGTTAGCTTCCTCTCAATAGGTGTTCGTACTCGGTATGTCCCCAGAGCGAATTCTTTTAAAAATCTGTCAGCTTCGCCCTCTCGGTGAAAAAACCACGAGGAGTTAGGAACTAGGTGATTGAAATGACTACTTCGTCAAAAAGCCACAATTTTTGGAAACTCGCAGGTCTAGCGGCCCTTCCTATTTTCGGGGGAGTATTCGCGTTTTCGCAGCTTAGTGGTAAAGCAACTCGGGCAGAACAAGACTGGGTCTACCCTGCCGATGACATTATTGACCTAAACTACACGAATGGTAAATCTTCTACTTATGCTATTGATATTGACGCCCCCGCCTATGCGGTTTATCGCATTCTGAAACAAATCGGAGTACAAAAATCAGGCTCATTTAGCAGCGAGTTTCTCGAAAGAACTTTCGCACGTCTCCCATTTTATAATCACTATGAAATCCAGGAAGAATTCCAAACTCCAGATGCTATTCAGCCCGGTGATATTGCCGGTTTTGATTACCACGGTATGTCTATGGAATGGGCGGACGTCGTCCCCGGAAAATACCTGGTGCAATGGGTCGATACTAAGAACCCGCCCGCAGCCCCCGGCAGTTACGCTTTCCGGTTCCCCTTCATGAAACACTACGCTTCTGCCTGGTGTTTCTACGTTATCCCCCTCAAGGGCGATCGTTGCCGTCTGCTTAATCACTGGCGAGTCGGTTTTGAACCCGATAACCTCTACACCCGGGTGGCCAACTGGCTCAATATCGAACTGGTCGGCGGCGTGATGGCTCACATGCAAAATATTTATGTCAAGCGGGTCGCGGAGTTCCGCAAGAAACAGCAGTGGCACGGCAAATTCATGCGCGGAGCCTTGGGCGGACGCTTCTTCCGCTCCGAAACTCCCGCCGGTCGCTGGGACGGAACCCCCCTGTTTGAGGACACCTATACGCAATGGTTCCGCTACGGGAGGCGCAGCCCGGCGGTGGCCGAAATCCGTCCCCCCGTCACTGACAACCCGAACTGGCCACCCACCGAACCGGGCAACCCGTGGGAAGACACTGTTGACCCGGACTATTTCGTTGACTGGAGCGAGCCGGAGTTCAGCTGGGATGAACAGATTCGCCAAAAGCGCGAACGCACCTACCTGCCCGGCTGGGGCAAGCATCAGTCGAAAGAGGGTGACTAATCATGTCCATGCCGCTCGAAGCTCCCAACCTGTTCTTTTTTGAAGTCGGACAATGGTGGGATTTCGCGATGCTTTTCCTGGTCATCGCGGTGTTAGCCACCCTCGCCTGGCTCGCGATTCGCTTCAAGTGGGCTGCCATAGCGCTGTTCATCGTCATACCGGTGCTACTCACGATTTTCTGGTGGCCGCACTCGATTCCGGGTACCCAAAGCGAAGGCTGGTTCGCGATTGCCAAACAGTATTCGGCACTCGCCGGCTCACTGTGCTTGGTCGCCTTGCAGTACTTCCCGAAGCTGCGCCGCAACCGCTTCTACCTGCTGATTCCCCCAATCATTCTGTCAATCAACATCCTCGAAGCCGTGATACGTGACTTCCAATGCTATTCCCTGCACGGAAATGTCAACAATGGCATGTGGGTCTGGGGCGGTCCGTGGAACATCATGAACGGGATTGCAGGGATTCTGAACTTGCTGATGATTGCCGGCTGGACCGGAATCTACGTGTCGAAAACGAATCGTCACATTATCTGGACTGACCTCACGATTGGCTGGATTATCGCCTATGACCTGTGGAACGTGGCCTATTGCTACAACTGTCTGTCGGATCGAGCCTGGTATTCCGGCGTGGCGTTGCTGCTGTCCTGTACGATTCCAGCATTTATGGTGATGGGCCGAGGCGCCTGGATTCAGTACCGCGCCTACACCCTGACTTTCTGGTCAGCGTTCGTACTCTCGTTCCCGCACTTCACCCAAGACTCCATGTTTAGCCACGTGGCGAGTCAAAACCACGCCGCGCTGTTCCTGCTGTCTTTCTTGGCGTTGGCAACCAACACGGGACTGGCCATCTACCACGTGTGGAGGATTGTAAAGACAAAGCGCAATCCGTTCAAGACCGAGCTGTACGCGGATTTGCCCCAAAACGTTAAGATTATCCGCCGCACCGCTACTGATGAAGTCAAAGAGCGTATCGCGGCTCGTTTAGGAAAGAAGCCACAGGAGCTGGGGTATCTGGACTAACTAGGCTATCCGTAACCGGTTCGAGGGTACGCTCTCGAACCGGTTACACTTTGCCCCCGAGATGCTCTCCGGCAAAAAAGCCCAGAGAGGGTCAGTCCTCTTCTTTGAAAGCGTCAGCACTGGGAATTTCGTCTACCCCGGCCTGCGCCATTTCTATGCGCGCAGCTTGACCGAGCTCAGCCGAAACCGGGACAGTGAGGTCCTCAAGAACTCGTGTCGGCCAACCCAAATCTAGGGAATCCAAAGCGGTTTCCTTCACGCAATGCGATTCCGCGATACCGACCACATCCACGTCGGTAATGTCGGCACGACGCAAAATCTCTTCCAAGGTATCCCCCGCCTTGTTCACCCCTTCAAAGCCTGAATAAGCCGCCGCGTACTGGCCTTTCTTAACGGAATCATCAAAAGGGAGGGCGGCAATAGCGTCGTGCAGTTCCGCTTCTGCGGTACCCGCCACGCCGTGAGGCGGCCAGGTGTCGATAAAGTCTGGATGGTCGGAGAAATGCTCTCCCGGGTTAATATGCCAATCCTGAGTAGTGACAATAATCTCGTATTCGTCCTCATGCTCAGTGACAAAGTCCGCAATCCGCTCGGCAACATCGTTACCGCCCACCGCCCCTAAGGCTCCGCCCTCGCAAAAGGTCGGCTGGACATCAACAATCAGCAGTGCGCGTTTCATTTCGGCCATAGTTCCTCCGTTGTTTTGGGGATAACTCTATTATGACCTGGAACAGCCGTTAATCTAACCGAAGTGTAAAAACCAAAAGTCCCCGCTTGACGCGAGGATTTGGTGGCTCCGACCGGCGTCGATCCGGTGACCTAACGATTTTCAGTCGTTCGCTCTGCCAACTGAGCTACAGAGCCAACGTTCGTCTTAGCTTGTGGCCATCGACGAACTGCGACCCTGACGGGACTTGAACCCGCGACCTCCGCCGTGACAGGGCGGCGCGCTAACCAACTGCGCTACAGGGCCATTCAAAGCGCAAACCCGAAGGTTTACATGTACTCCCAACGGGATTTGAACCCGTGTTGCCGCCGTGAAAGGGCGGAGTCCTAGGCCGCTAGACGATAGGAGCGTCGCCTAAGCCCAGGGGGCTAAGGACTTGAAATAGTTTAGGTGAAAAAAGCCGAGAGTGCAAAACTTCCCGTCCCCCCGGCCATCCCGAGCGCGATAACCTATGCTAGAGACATGAGTTTTGTGTTCAGCCAGACCCCGGAACCGAATCCAACTCCGGATACCGCTGTTAAGGAAGTCCTGGAAACTTCCCTGGACATCATGGCAGTTCTGGCTGCCAGTTTGGTCTGCATCCTAGCTTTACTGGTGGCTTCCCAGGTAGTCGGATTTTTGTTACGTCGCTGGGGACGCAGACACCGCCTGATTAAATATCTGGAGCGTCGTTCCCGGGTGGGCGGATTTCTGACCTGTGTTGCCTTGGGGGCGACTATCGGATGGCATTGGACAGTCCGCAACCCCAACGTTCCTGGTTACGATGTTATTTCGCACAGCTTGCTGATTTTCATGATCATTGCTGTGACGGTGTGGATGATTAAACTGTGCGCTGTCCTGGAGGACATGACCCGGACGCAGCTCGAGGGCGGGACGAAACCAAATCGCCTGGTGACGCAGGCCCAGGTCCTGCACCGGGTTTCACAAGTTTTCTTCGGCGTTTTTGGGGCTATCGCGATTGCGTTGACGTTTCCAGAAGCGCGTGCCGCTATGGGGTCGGTGCTGGCTTCTGCCGGCATTATCTCCCTGATTGCTGGTATCGCGGCACAAGGGGTGTTGGCCAATATGTTCGCTGGGCTCCAGATTGCTTTCTCCGACCCGATTCGGGTGGGTGATGTAGTCGTTGTGCAAGGCCAGCAAGGCACGATTGAAGAAATCACGCTGACGTATATTGTCATTCATCTGTGGGATGAACGCCGCCTCATCCTGCCGTCCAAGAAATTCACCGAGGAACCTTTTGAGAACTGGACCAAACGGGACACCAATTTGTTGGGAATAGTGGAACTGCGTGTGGATTGGCGTCTGCCGTTGGCGGCATTCCGTAACGAAGTGGACCGATTGCTCTCAGAAACGGATTTGTGGGATGGACGCACCGCCAGTGTGCAGGTCACAGATAGTTCCGAAGAAACCATGCTGGTGCGTTTGGTGGCCAGCGCCGCGAACTCCGGGGATCTGTGGGATCTCAAGTGTTTCCTTCGAGAACGCCTCATTGAGTGGATTCAAGGCGAAGCCTCCTACGCCCTGCCACGCCGCCGCATTGAAACTGACAAAGTGACGGAAGTGCATCTCCCCGTAGATGAAATCGAGATTGAGAAACAGGCTCGCGAGCTGGCTATCGCCACAATCCGGGAAGCAAACAGCGATCGTCACACTGCGGCCGCCGCGAAACAGGAGAACGAAGCTGTCCCGACTAACCCTTACGGGGAGCCACTTTTGGATCAGTATGCCCGCAAAATTCAGGAAAGACGCCGCTCTTGGCGCTCTAAGGCGCGGCATCTGGATGAAGCCCAGAGCGAAGCTCCCGGACAGCTGCTTCCCTCCCAAGATGCCCTGCAAGATACCAAGTTGATGAGTACCACCGCCACGATGACTTGTGACCGGCTCTATTCCGGTACTCCCGATGCAGAGGAGCGCCGCAAACTTGTCACGGGACCCAAACAAACTGACCACAAGCCAACTGCTGACAGTGACAGCACAACTAAAGACAGCATCCCACCTTCTGAGGAGGCACAGAAATGAGCCGGAGTAAACGCTTTCGAAAAGCGACTCCCGCCCCAACCCGCTCGGCCACCCAAACTATGCCGAATCCGGATTACCTGCGGATTATTACCTGCAATTTACAGTGGGGTACCCCGGCTGAGGGCTGGCCCGATATCCAAAAGGCGAATTCAAGAACGGGAGCATTTATCCGAGGTTTGGGGGAACGCTGCCGCAGTTTGTTCAAATCGGGTTCGGTCAATACTCGCACCCAGCTGACTGAGGAAAATCTGCGACAGACTGCCCTGGTACTCAAGCGGTTGAAACCGGATATTTTGGCGTTGCAGGAAGTCGACAAAGGACAGCGACGTTCTGGCTACCTCCACCAGGCGCGCATACTGGCGCAATCTTTGCACCTGCCCTATTGGCGTATCGGAGCGTCTTACGCGGGTCAGTCCCAAGTCCTGCACCGCCGCCCTTTGGACAGCGAGTTAAAGGCGGAAAGCGGGTACGGTATCGCCCTGCTCTCCCGCTGGCCGGTGAAATCTTGGCACTTTAAACGGCTCGGCAGAGTCCGGGCCCGCATCGTGTGGGGCAGCGACCCGTGGAAGGGATTTTCTCACGGCTTTCTCGAGGGGTTACGCGACCTTCCCGATGCTGCAAAAGGGACCGGGATTCGGTTTGGTCAGATGCGGGTGCTGTTGGCGGCCCGGTTGGCTACTCCGCTGGGGACCGTTGCTCTAGGCACAACCCACCTCGAAATTCACCGCCCCACGGCCGCTTCTCAGCTACGGCGTGCCTGGCGTTCCCTCTACCACTTGCGTTCTGAATCATGCCTGCTAGTGGGGGATTTCAACCTGCGCGATCACCACATTGACAAAGTGCTGCAGCCTTTGCCCGCAGAACAACACCCCGAACTGCATGCGGCGATTCCGTCGTATCCGGCAGACAAGCCGTGGATTGCCCTGGATCAGTTGCTGGGCAACGGTTGGGAGTTGGTGGGCGAACCGCGAGCTTTGCGTCTGCCCATCTCGGATCACCGGGCGGTCATCTACGATTTGCGCCCCGTAAAGGCCGCTCAATAGCCCTTTGGCATCGCAGTAGCAGCCATCGGGGAGGAAGCTCGCGAGCCCGAGCGGATAAAAAGTTTCCCAGGCCGATGATGACACCAGCCTGGGAAACTTTATGGAAACGAAATGAACTTAGCCGCGGAAGCGCGGGAATGCGGACTTACCGGCGTAAACGGCGGCATCGCCGAGCATATCCTCGATACGCAGCAGCTCGTTGTACTTGGCGACGCGTTCGGTACGAGCCGGGGCGCCGGTCTTGATTTGGCCGGCATTGGACGCTACCGCCAGATGCGCGATAGTGGTGTCCTCGGTTTCGCCCGAACGGTGCGAAGTCATGGTGTGGAATCCTGCCCGGTGGGCCATCTCGATAGCTTCGAGCGTTTCGGTCAGCGAACCAATCTGGTTGACCTTTACCAGCAGAGCGTTTGCCACGCCTTCCTTGATGCCGCGCTCTAGGCGTTCGGGGTTCGTGACGAACAGGTCGTCACCCACCAGCTGCACCTTGTCACCAATGGCGGCGGTGAGTTTCTGCCAGTCCTCCCAGGCTTCCTCATTCAGCGGATCTTCAATGGAAACAATCGGATACTTTTCAATCAGTTCCTCGTAGTATTTCTCCATGTAAGCCGCGTCGCGGGCTTCGCCCTCGAAGTTGTACTTGCCGTTCTCGTAGAACTCAGAAGAAGCCACGTCCAGAGCAAATGCCACGTCCTTGCCGGGCTTGTAACCGGCCTTTTCGATAGCAACCAGAATCAAATCCAGAGCCTCCGCGTTAGACTCCAGGTTCGGCGCAAACCCGCCTTCATCACCCAAACCGGTAGCCAGACCCTTGTCCTTCAAAACGGACTTCAGGCAGTGGTACACCTCAGCGCCCATCCGCAACGCTTCGGCGAACGTCTCGGCACCAATCGGGGCAATCATGAACTCTTGAATGTCCACGTTGGAATCCGCGTGGGATCCACCATTCAAGATATTCATCATCGGCACTGGCAAGACGTGAGCATTAGGACCGCCGAGATACTCGAACAGTTCCAGACCGGCGTCCTCGGCCGAAGCCTTCGCCACTGCCAGGGACACGCCCAGAATCGCATTCGCCCCCAGTTTGCCCTTGTTTTCAGTGCCGTCCAGGTCCATCATTGCTGCGTCAATACTGCGCTGTTCGACGGTATCAAATCCCACCAACTCGGGAGCAATAATGTCGTTTACCGCCTTGACCGCCTTTAGCACGCCCTTACCCTGGTAACGTCCCTTATCACCATCGCGGAGTTCCACCGCTTCGAACTGGCCGGTCGATGCACCAGAAGGAACCGCAGCGCGAACCATACCCCCTTCGTACTCAAGCTCGACTTCGACCGTGGGGTTACCGCGGGAATCGAGAATTTCGCGACCGTAAATACTTTCGATGATTGCCAACTGAGTCTCCTTATGTGACAGGTTGTTATTTTTCCGCCGCTCCGCCCGAAAGAGGGCACAGGCAGCCGCTACTATTCTTTCGTAAAAATGCGCATTTGTCCGGGGATTTCTCCCCGGACAAACAAATTTTTCTCGATTTAACTTTCCGGCTCTCGCCGCAGTTTTCGCTTACTGCTGCACCTGACCCATCATCTGCATTTGCGCGGCACGTTGCTGAATCAGCTGAATAGTTTGACTCATCCGATTCGACAGCTTCGCATTCTCTAGGTCGAAACCGGCCTGGTAAGCCTGTTCAATCTGCGCCGCCACCTGCGAATTGACCGGTGACACACCCAACTCGTGGGCGACTCCCTGATCTGTGGCGGTGGCGCACAGCAACAGTTGCATGACATCGCGAGTTTCGGGGGACATCTGTGCGGGGTTCACCTTGAACAGGTCGGTTTTAATCTCATCAAGCTGCGGGCACTGCGAGAGCAAATCCTTGCCGCCTTCGTTGAGAGTCCGCAGATAACGTAGGGCATAGATGCGTGCGGTCTGCATATCCGGCGTGTCGTTGAGGTTAATTCCCGCTTCGGCCAGTTCTTTGGTGACCGTTCCGATTTGCGCTTCGGTGACGACCCATCCATCGCCATAGGCGGCTACTCCTGGTTTTGCTTCGCATCCGCTCAGCAGTCCCCCCGCGAGCGCCAGCGCGGCAACGCCCGTCATCAGCTTGGTTGCGGTTTTTGTGGTTTTGGTCACGAGGGACTGTTCCGCCATCGTTTTTCCCTTCAATAGTCCGGCCCAACGTTCCCATCTTAGCTTTTCTTTGACTGGGGAGGGAATTTTAAACCAGGGGTTTGATGACGCCTCGAATGACTTTCTGTACCCATTCCATGAGCTCCAGGTCTACAATCTGAGTTTCGCTCAACCCATTTTTCCTGGTTGGGGCGGGTATGAATAATTCGCGCGTAGTCAGTTTCAGCCGCGCCCCCGGATACAGGCGCTGCAGACGTGCCATCTGCGAATCTGCCAACTCAACGGGAGCAAAGCGAATGAATTTACCCAAGACCTTGATTTCCTGCACCTTTTGAGTCCGCGCCAGGTTACGCAGTTTCGCGACTGCCCCCAAACGTTCAAACGGTTGCGGAGGTCGTCCGTAGCGGTCGGTCATTTCCTCCAGTAACTGGTCAATCTCCTCATCAGTAGTAGCCGAGGACAGACGCGTATAGGCATCGAGACGCAGCGACTGCACATCCAGATAGTCTTCGGGAATGTAGGCATCTATGGGCAGCTCAATAGACACACTAGTGTCTTCTGGGGCTTCCTGGCCTTTATAGGCCGCTACCGCCTCGCCCACCATGCGAACATACAGGTCAAAACCGACTCCGGCGATGTGGCCGGACTGTTCGCCACCCAACAGGTTGCCGGCCCCGCGAATTTCCAGGTCTTTCGTAGCTATGGCCATCCCAGACCCCAGCCCGGTGTTGGTTCCAATCGTTTTCAGTCTCTCAAAAGCCGTTTCGTTCATAGTAATGCCGGGCGGATAGAGGAAGTAAGCGTAGCCTCGTTCCCGCCCGCGGCCGACTCGTCCGCGGAGCTGATGCAGCTGGGACAGACCAAAGCGATCCGCACGGTCCACGATGATTGTGTTGGCACTGGTCACATCCAACCCGTTTTCGACAATAGTTGTGGACACCAGCACATCGAATTCTTGGTTCCAGAAATCCACCATGACCGATTCCAGCTGTTTTTCCGACATTTGACCGTGGCCCACCCGAATCCGCGCTTCGGGCACCAGCTCGGCGAGGTGAGCGGCAACCTTATTGATGGATTGCACGCGATTATGCACGAAAAATACCTGGCCGTCACGCAAAAGTTCGCGCCGGATAGCGGCCGCAACCTGCTTATCCGAGTAGGCTCCCACGTAGGTCAATACCGGGTGGCGGTCCTCCGGAGGGGTGGTGAGGGTGCTCATGCCACGAATGCCGGTGATTGCCATTTCCAGGGTGCGCGGAATCGGGGTGGCGCTCATGGTCAAAACGTCAACGTTAGCACGCAAAGCCTTGAGTGCTTCCTTGTGCTCCACCCCGAAACGTTGTTCTTCATCAATCACCACCAGACCCAGGTCTTTAAACCGGACATTGCCCGACAGCAGGGCGTGGGTTCCGATTACGACTTCGATGGAGCCGTCTTTCAACCCGGCTTTAATCCGAGTGGCCTCTTTGGCAGTAGTAAAGCGCGACAACGCCGCTACCGTCACCGGGAACCCCGCAAAACGGTTCGTAAACGTTTCCGCATGCTGGCTGACCAGTAGGGTTGTCGGAGCTAGAATTGCCACCTGCTTGCCGTCCTGAACAGCTTTAAAGGCCGCGCGGACTGCAATTTCGGTTTTTCCGTAACCCACGTCGCCGCAAACCAGCCTATCCATCGGAACGGTTTGTTCCATGTCGTGCTTGACTTCATCAATAACCGTGAGCTGGTCGGGAGTCTCCACGAACTCGAAACTATCTTCCAACTCGCGCTGCCAGGGGGTATCCGGGCTGAAGGCATACCCGGTGGTGGCTTGGCGAATAGCGTAGAGACGCACCAGTTCGCGAGCGATTTCTTTCACTGCTTTCCGGGCTCTGGACTTGGTTTTTGCCCAATCTGCCCCGCCCATCTTTGACAGCGCCGGGGATTCTCCGCCCACATACTTCGAGAGCAAGTCCAGGGAATCGGTAGGCACCCAGAGCTGATCAGCGGGCCCGTTGCGTTTGCTGGGGGCGTATTCCAAAACCACGTACTCTTTCGAGGTGGTTTCTCGACCTCGTCCCATGGTGCGCTTCGCCAGTTTTACAAAGCGTCCGATGCCGTGGTGCAGGTGAACCACGTAGTCTCCCTGGTTCAACGTAAGAGGGTCAATAGCTTTGCGTCGTCTGGCGGGAAGGTTTGCCTTGTCGGAGGCATGGCGGGACTTCTTTTTGCCCAAGACCTGTGCCTCGCCCACCACCAAAAGTTGCGTTGCGGGGACCTGGTACCCCTCGTCCAGGGGCGCCACCGTAATCTGTACCGCGCCGCTGCTCGGCGCTGTGGCATCCGCAACCACCTTCGCCGGGACATCTGCCTCGCTGAGGACATCCCGCAGACGGCTCGCCATCCCCCTACCTGTCGTAGTAATCACGACATTCCAGTTTTGTGACACCAAATCGCCGATTGTACCAATCAGTCCAGTTTCTCCGGCGGGAGGCTCCATCACGATTTGCGCCCCCACGTTTTGAGCGTTTTCGCCTACCGCAAAAGGAGAGACGAACACGGTTTCCATACTCGCCTCTCGGGCGGCGGCATGGAGCTGTTCCAAGGTCAGAAATGAAGCCTGTTCAATCTCCAGGGGCACTTCCCCACCACCCGCGGCCGCTGACCAGGAAGCCGCCAGGAACTCTTGGGTCGTTTCCACCAGTTCTTTCGCACGCGCTTCCAAACGGGGACGATCGGTTGCCACCAGACGAGCTCCGGGCGGCAGCAGAGAAAACAGGGGCACCATTTCCGCCCCCAGCAGTGGACTCAAAGATTCCAAGCCTTCGCCGTACTTACCCTCGGCTGCGAGATTCAGTATTTCGCCAGCTTGAGGCATTTGGTCGGCCAGGCTGGCAGCCCGCTCTCGCGCCGCATCATCGAGGAGCAGTTCGCGGCAGGCCGGGGCGACCAGCTCCCGGATGTCGCCACCAAAAGTTCGCTGATCCGTTGCCGTAAACGCCCGGATGGTGTCTACCTCGTCGCCAAACAGTTCGATACGCACAGGATGGGGGGCGGTGGGAGAAAAAACGTCAATCAGACCCCCACGCACCGCAAACTGACCGCGCGTTCCGACCATATCAACCCGTTCGTAACCCAAACGCAACAGGTCCGCAGCCATGGTGTCACGCTCATAAGTGTCTCCCACCTGCACCGTAAACAGGGGATAGTCAGCGATATGCGCGTTCACCGGGGCTAGAGCGGCTCGCATAGGCATGACCAGAAAATGCACCGCATCTGACGGATGTGGATGTGTCACCCGATGCAAAGCCCAAATCCGGCGCGCCATCGTGTCTGCCCGGGGGGAAAGCCTCTCGTGCGGCAAGGTTTCCCAGTCGGGAAACAGCTCCACTCCCGTAGTGTAGGCTCCCAGTTCACGTGCCAATTGGGTGGCGGCACGGGTACTCGGCGCGAGGACCACGGTTAGACCTTCGCGACCACCTGGTAAACCCGCAATGAGCGGGGCATAAAACCCGGGTGGCGCCACGTATTCGCACGCCAATTCCGCCGCATCAGGCTCCAGGCCTGCCAAAGCAGCCCCGGTCGCCTCCAGTAAACCGTGCAAACTCATGAATGAACCTGACCCCCTCAGCTCAGACCAGACTTGGGAACGCGCCGACCCTTACTTGGGGTTGCCCAAATGTAACCTGGCTTGAGCTTTCGCCAGTCCGTTTTCCGCAATATCCGTCACACATTGTACCGCTCGGTCCAAAACCTCATCGAGGATACTTTGCTGTGACTTCGGGATACGTCCTAATACCCAGTTGATGACGTCAGAACCCCCGCCAGGCATTTTGACCGGACGCCCGATACCGATGCGTAAACGCGCAAAATCTTTTGTACCCAAAGACTTTTGGATGGATTTCAACCCGTTGTGCCCGCCATCGCTGCCGCCAACTTTCAGCTTTGCGTAACCCATTTCGAGGTCTAACTCATCATGAACCACCAGCAGGCGCTCGGAGCCAAGCCGGTAGTAATCCAGCAGTTCTTTCACCCCCGAACCGGATTCGTTCATGAACGAGCCGGTGTGAGCCACGATAATCTTGGGGGCATCGACCCCGTAGCCCAAGCTCACTGTCGCCACGCGTGCCACCACTCCCGCACGCGCCAGAGACTGATTCCGATACGTTTGTCCAGATTGCTGTACGAAGCGATCAGTCACCATGTATCCGCAGTTGTGCCGGGTTCCGGCATATTTTTCACCGGGATTGCCGAGCCCCACCACGAGCCAGGTTCCCTCCTCGTCTACCAGACGAGAAGGATCCAAACGTGGTTCGTGAGTGGGGCTCATCAGCAATCCAAGCAAGTATCAGAAAACCGCTACTACTCAGCGGATTCTTCGGTTTCTTCCGCAGCCTCAGCCCCGGCAGATTCTTCTTCCGCCGCCGGCGCCTCAGGAATTTCAACTTCCTGCGGAGCGGCGACGCTCAAGACAATCGCTTCCGGATCGGTCTTGGCTTCCACGCCCTCAGGCAGCTTGATGTCGGCTACGCTCAACACTACACCGTCTTCCAAGCCATCCACGTTGACCTCGATCTTTTCCGGAATCGCAATAACCGGAGCGAAAATTTCCATGTTCAACAAGTCTTGGTTGGCAACCAAACCGGCCATAGGCTCGCCGATGATTTCGATAGGCACTTCCACGTCCACCTTTTCATCGGCCTTCACCAGCAGCAGGTCCATGTGCATAATCTGGCGCTTTACCGGATGGCGCTGAATGTCCTTGACCAGGACCATCGCCGGGTCTTTCAGTCCCTTCAGGGAAATAACGGCGTTCGCGTTGTCCTTCACCAGCAGGAAAGTGTCGTGGTAGGGCAGCAGCAAGTGCACCGGATCGGTGCCGTGACCGTAGAGAACTGCCGGAATCTTGTCGGCGACCCGAGCGCGGCGAGCAAAGCCCTTACCGAAATCCGTGCGCTGTTCGACTTGCAAAGTGGGGTTATCAGCCATGTTTTGTATCCTCCAAAATATGTAATCAGTTTGTGTTTTCCCGGGAGGACCGCGGAATTCTGTTGCAGGACTGCCTTTCCGAAGTATCGTTGCTCCCCTCACGGGTGAGCAGACGACTCCGTATTCCTGCCGTGAGGCAGAAAAACCCGCCATGCTCAAAAAGCAAAAGCGGGCGAAGGGCATCCAGCAAAGTTACCGGGCCGCGTCGATAACGGTTCACGCCGCGGAATAACCGCCACGTTCCCCCTCGCCGAGGCAACCCGACAATAATAGCGAAAACACCGCAATTTTGCTAATTTGTGAAAACACTAACCTCCCCCATTTCTCGCTGGTCAAATAGTAATCTGGCCAGATTCAATATTTGGGGATACCTAAAGGTAAAAACGTGAAACAATAGGTTTATGAATGAAACCATCGATGTCCAGCTCAAGCATCGCACTATTCGTGAGTTTAAATCGGATCCTATTCCCGAGGATACTTTCCAAACTCTGATGGACGTAGCCATGCACACCCCTACGTCCCGCGGGATTCAGAGTGCCTCAATTATTCGGATTAAGGATCAAGGAAAACGCGAAAAGCTGGCTGAAATCGGTGGTCAGGAATATGTTGCCCGCGCTCCGGAATATCTGCTGTTTATCGCGGATTTAGCCCGGGGCGCAGCTATTCTGGAGGAAATGGGCTTGTACCCCCAGTCGGCTGCCACGATAGATACGTTCCAGGAAGCTTTCACCGATGCGGTTCTCATGGTTCAAAACGTGGTAGTGGCGGCCGAGTCTTTGGGGTTGGGGGCAAATATTTTAGGCAATATCTTGAATGAGCCCAAGGGGGTTATCGAGGCTATCGGACTGCCCCCCCTACACTTTCCCGGTACTGGGCCTAACCTTGGGATACCCCGGCGAAGAACCGCAGATAAAACCGCGGATGCCCAAAGAGTTCCGAGTTATGACCGACACTTATATGCGTCCGGATTCCTATCTGGAAGCCCTCAAGGATTACGACGCGCAGATGCGCGAATACTATGACCTGCGCAATAAGGGCAGGCGTGAGGACAAGTTTACGAATCAAATCTTCCAGAAACTCGGCAAGGTACGCAACCGCCGCGCCTCCATCCTGGATGACATCGAATCTCAGGGATTCCTCATGCACCCCTAGACTCCAGGGGGATCACGCCCGTTTTACTCGAACAGGGCGGTCACGGAGCCTTCCTCAAAGACCTGGCGAATTGCCCGGGCCAGCAACGGTGCGATCGGCAAAACCTTGAGCTGCGGGAAACATTTATCCGGAGGAATCGGCACCGTATCCGTAACGATGACCTCGCGGGCTCCGCATTCGCTCAGCCGCTTTGCCGCGGGGTCAGAAAACACCGCGTGCGTGGCCGCCACCAGCACATCCTTTGCCCCGGCGTGCTTCAAAACCCCCACGGCTTCCGCAATCGTGCCGCCGGTATCAATCAAGTCATCAACCAGCACACAGGTGCGCCCTTCAACATCGCCCACCACACGGTTGGCGACAGCCACATTGGGACGGGAAGTATCGCGAGTCTTGTGCACGAAAGCCAGAGGGTAGCCGCCCAGGCGGTTTGCCCACTTTTCAGCCACGCGAATCCGGCCCGCATCCGGGGACACCACGGTTACATTGTTCAAATCCACGCGGGTGCGGACATAGTCAATCAGTACCGGCATAGCCTGGAGGTGATCCACCGGGCCGGTAAAGAAACCCTGTTCCTGCGAGGCGTGCATATCGATGCTCATCAAACGAGACGCCCCGGCAGTCTTGTATAAATCCGCAATCAGACGGGCCGAAATTGGTTCGCGCCCCTGGTGTTTCTTATCTTGACGGGCATAGGGATACAGCGGGGCAACCACGGTGATGCGCTTGGAGCTGGCTCGCTTCAGGGCATCAATCATGATGAAGTGCTCCATCAACCACTTAGAGACATTGCCGGAAATGGACTGGATACAGAACACATCGCAGCCGCGCACCGACTCGTTGTACCGCACATAGATTTCGCCCGAGGCAAAGTCGTAGATGGTTGTCGGCAGCACCTCCACGTCAAGTTCTTTGGCGACTTGTTCAGCCAGTTCGGGGTGCGATCGACCCGACACAATCACCAGGCGCTTGCGCGGGGTATCAAACAACTCTGCCATTTGTTTTCCTTCTTTTATCGGAGTTTTTCTGTTGTTGCAAAGGTTTTCATAAGGGTGGTTGCCCTCCCCTTCATTCACCGGAACTATTTCGTACCGTCTGTTTTGTCTGGGGAATTCCCTTCGGCTTGTTTAGCCCGCATCGCCTCGATGGCGGCAATAGTTTCGGGACGATTCTGGGCGACCCAGCCGGGAATTTGTCGCATCTGGAAGTCGTTGACCGCCAAGCATCCCTCTGGGATATCTTGGCGCACGATGGTTCCCCCACCGGTATAAACGCCGTCTCCGATATTGACCGGGGCAATGAACACGTTATTCGCGCCCGTTCGGCAATGCGACCCAACGTTGGAGTGATGCTTATGTACTCCATCGTAGTTTGCAAAGATGGTGGCGGCGCCGATGTTGGTGCCTTCCCCGATGGTGGCGTCCCCCACATAAGACAGGTGAGGAATCTTGGTGCCTCGCCCGACTTGAATGTTTTTCGTTTCGCAAAAGCCTCCGACTTTCGTACTTTCCGACAGGATGGTTCCCGGACGTAGGTAAGTGAAAGGCCCGATATAGGAATGGGCGCCAATTTCGGATGATAGGCCATGTACCCGAAAGACTTCCGCGTCGTCTCCGACTTTCATGTCGATAAGCGTCGAGTCCGGTCCGATACGGCAGTCCTCTCCGATGCTGGTGTGGCGGCGCAGCTGCGTATTGGGGTAAATCGTGGTGTCCTGACCAATGGTCACGTCGGCATCAATCCATGTTGTCGTCGGATCGATGATGGTGACGCCCTGCAGCATCCAGTACCGAGTGCGGCGGCGATTGTATTCGGCTCGCAGTTCGGCCAACTGAGCCCGGTCATTGCAGCCTTCCGCTTGCGCCGTGTCTGCCAGCAACACCGAAGAAACCTTGAGGCCTTCGTTCCGAGCAGCTTTGATGGTGTCGGTTAGATAGATTTCCCCTTGGTCGTTGTTTGTCGACAGGGTCGGTAAGCAGCGATTTAAGAATTCGGCATCGAAGGCATAAATCCCAGCGTTGACTTCTTTGATTTGCTTTTGAGCATAGGTTGCATCACGTTCCTCAACGATGCCGGCGACATGTCCGGCCACCCGCTGAATTCGCCCGTAGCCGAAAGGATTGGCTATCTCGGTAGTTAGCAAGCACAAGGCCGCCCCTTCGTCCTCGCGAGTTTCCGCCAAGGACAGAATCGTGGAGGAATCGAGCAGGGGCACATCAGCGGAGGTCACCACCAAAGTTCCCGTCGCAGCCCCCAGTTCCTCGAGCTTTTGTAAAGCACACCACACCGCGCGACCGGTACCGGGCACATCGTCCTGGTGAGCGATCGCAATGTCGGGATTGACTGCTAGAGCTTCTGCGGCTACAGCATCGGCCTGGTGACGAACCACTACCACGATCCGTTCCGGTTCGATTTCCATAGCGGTGTGGATAGCGTGAGAAAGTAGGGTGCGCCCTGCGAAAGAGTGCAAGACCTTGGCCTTCTTAGACTTCATACGGGTGCCTTGGCCTGCAGCCAAGATAACGATGGTGCTGACGTTGGTCATGTTCCTATCCTAACGCCTTGCCCGCCCCTAAAAAGCAAAACGTTCCGCCCCCAGGATTCGAACCCAGACTAAAGGTACCAAAAACCTCTGTGCTGCCATTACACCAGGGCGGAATGCGCCGCTGACCGCAGTCGAAAACAGCGCCCGTCCATTTTGCCATTTTTCAACTTTTTTAGAAAGTTGAAACCGAGGCTTAGCGTGGCCATAATCTGCAAGCGCTACACAGTTCTGCAACACTGCTTGAAGTTTTACAGCCACTCCCCGCAGTAGACCGCCGGTAGCCGCCACGGAAAATTTCACTACGCCCAACGCTTTTCTCCGCGACAAAGAATCTCGACCTCAAGTATTATTAAAGAAATTTTCCCTAATAGGACGGTGCTATGGTTCCCCCCTCCGATTTATCCGACGGTGACGAAGTCGACGGCATCCTCAAGGCTTGGCGTTCCCTGCTTCCCCGTGCCGATTTAACTCCACTTTCAGTGTTCTCCCGAGTTTCCCGCCTCGCTCGTCACCTTGACCAGGCACGTCGCGAAGCGTTCTCTTCAGTAGATTTGGAGCCCTGGGCTTTCGATGTACTCTCTGCCCTACGCCGGGCTGGAGAACCATTCTCCCTGACGCCCGGCGTACTCATGCAGCAATCTCTGGTGTCCTCCGGAACCATGACGAACCGCATCGATCGGCTGGAAGAACGCGGACTGGTACGCCGCTGCGCCCACCCGGAGGACCGCCGTGCCATTCTGGTGGAACTCACCGAGGACGGCAAAAGGCACGCCGATGCCGCAATAACCAAGCTGATGGCTACGGAACGAGATTGGCTAGGTGACCTTTCCGAAGCGGATGTGAACGAATTGGCGCGCCTGTTGCGAGCCGTGCTCCTCCCCTTCGATGCCCAGTCACGCTAAGAGACCTGCGAGGGTTGTTTCTCCTCGACCCGCGTCACCACTTTGATAGGGTCAGCCTGAGGGACGTCGTCAGGAGCTACAGCCAGTACAGCTTTCGGCTCAATTCGCAGCGCCACGCGTTGTCCCTTCGTGACCATCATGGACTCCGAAGGGGTAATCTGAGCCGTCAACGTGATTCCCGAGGGCATCTCTACCTCAACTTTCGCGGTTGATCCCAGGAAAGTCAGGTTCTTCACCACGCCTTGATTGGCTAATCGGGGGGCGTGAGGCTGCACCATCTCCAGTTGTACAGATTCGGGACGCACCAGAATTGTGGCTTCCCCGCTGGTGCGTTTCGTCGAGGTTTTCAGAATCGGAATTTCTTGGTCTCCTACGAAGGCCGAACCATTCCGTATCACAGCGGGAATACGGCTGGATTCACCGATGAAAGTCGCCACAAATTCGTTGGCGGGTTCGTTGTATAGCTCCCAAGGCTCGGCGATTTGCTGTAGCTTGCCATCTTTCATCACACCGACCCGGTCGGCCACAGCCAAAGCCTCCTCCTGGTCATGCGTCACGAACAAAGTTGTCAGACCGGACTGCAGCTGAAGCCGGCGGATTTCTCCACGCAACTGCACCCGCACTTTGGCATCCAAAGCGGAGAGCGGCTCATCGAGAGCCAACACCGCGGGGCGCAACACCAACGCTCGCGCCAGGGCCACCCGCTGCTGCTGCCCTCCGGACATTTGGTGAGTGTACTTATCAGCTTGGTTAGCCAGACCCACCATCTCCAGGGCTTCCATAGCCTGACGAACCCGACGTTTAGAGTCGACTTTGCGTACCGTCAGACCGAACTCCACGTTCTGGCGCACCGTCATATTAGGAAACAGGGAATACTGTTGAAACACCATGGCCATATTTCGCTTTGCTGCGGATGTGTGGGTGATGTCTCGCCCGTTGACCACAATCTGGCCCGAGTCAATCTGCATCAAGCCTGTCAGAGCCCGCAACGCGGTCGTTTTCCCGCATCCCGAGGGTCCCAGCAGCACGACCAGTTCTCCGCTGCGAAATTCACAGTTGAAATGATCCAGAGCCTTGGTGTGTCCGTATTGTTTGTTTAGGTCCCGAAGTTCAACCTCGGCACCGACAGCCTCATTTGGCATTTTTCTCTCTCTTCTTTTTCAATTCGTAGCTTACGATTTCCAACATCATCAACACCACGATGCCAAACACCATGGTCAACAGGGCCAGCGCGGTGGCGGTCATAGAGTCGTCTTGTCCCAACTGGAATATGGCGACCTGCAGGTTGTTGCGGTTCAACAGCGATGCAATGGTGAACTCTCCCAGCACCACGGAAATCGTGATGAAGGATGCGGCTCCAATGGCTCCACGAAGGTTGGGGATAATGACTTTGAACATGACCGTTGGCCACGGCGCCCCTAGGGAACGCGCGGCTTCAACCAGAGTCTTTACCGGAATCGTTGAAAATCCGGCATCGAGCGCCCGATACGCGAAGGGCAACGCCAAGATGGTGTAGGCAAACGCCAGCCAGATTGGATCCGTGTTTAGCACGTTAATCGAAATAAAGCGGTATATCGGTCCTAAACCCACCACCAGCACGATGGCCGGAATCGCGAGGGGAAGCAGACAGATAAACTCCACTACGCGAGACAGTTTGGAAGGTCGGATTTTTAGCGCCAGCATGGTTGGTAACAGCAACGCCAACATCAGCACCACGGTAAATACGCTCAATCCCAAGGAATTTAGCACGCCGTTCCACAGAATAGACATATCCGCCCCGGAGGCGGTGGTTCCTGACAAACTAAAGATAGACTGCCAAGCTCCGCCTGACCACGCCCCGGTAAGCGGAAACCGCACCGAAAAAATTAACATACCTAACAACGGTATAAATAAAAACAGCAGTACGGCGACGAGGATGACCCACTGGTAAATGGCTACGCCTACGTCTGCAGGCCGCTTCCGGCTCCTGTGGCGTGGCGTGATCTCAAGTGAGGACGCGGTCAACACATCCTCCGGCTTAGAATCTACGGAATCCATGAGGTTCACTCCCATTTCGCCGTCCTCTTTTGCAGTTGTGCGTAAGCTGTCATCACCACAGCCACTACGACCACCATCAACAGGGCGAGAGACTGCGCGAACCCGTTTTGACCGACGTCTTGCTCGTTACGCAGCGCGCTTTGAATCATCAGTGGCACCAGGATGGAGCGCTGCGTAAACAGTGCAGCCGCGGTCGCGTAGGCGGAAAATGCGTTGGAAAATAGCAGCAAAAAGGCGCCGAGGAATCGCGGCCACAGAATCGGTCCCGCCACCCGGAACCAATAATCCCAAGTCGAGCCGCCCAAGTTCAGGGTTGCTTCCTTCCACTGGGGACGCAGCGAGTCCATAGCCGGCAGGAACACGATAATCATCAGGGGAATCTGGAAGTAGCAGTACACCAATACCAGTCCCGGCAGAGAGGCCAACCAGTTAGGATCGAGTTGAATTCCTGTAGTCGCAAACAGAATCTGGGTGCCGATACCGTTAATCCCGATAGTAGCGATGAAGGCAAACGCCAGCATGACCCCGCCGAACTGAGCCAATACCGAAGACACAGCATTGATTAAGCGGCGCAGCAAACCGGTTTGGCTGGAACGAGCCACCAAGGCGTAGCATGCCAGTGCCCCTACCACGGCTCCAATCAGAGCCGATGCGATAGAAACAAAAACCGAGGTACCCAGGGATTCCAAGGTGTTCTGTTCTCCCAAACGCGCCAGGTTTTTCAGGGTGAATCCCCCTTCTGCGCTGGTGAAAGCTCCCGAAATCACGATAGCGGTGGGCGTGAGCAAGAATATCGCCACATAGAGGAAAAATGGGATTGTGACCAGGTTCGTGGACTTGCGCCCCCGCGCTGACGAGGGATACCAGGTCTTTGACTCGGCTTGTAGCTGTCCGCGCCAGCCTGTCTCTTCGTTGACCTCTGACTTCTGATTCGTAGGCATGAGCCGGGAGCCCGGAACGGTATCCGAGCTCCCTGGCCGTGTATCTTCTTGAAAAGACTTAGTTGCCAATAGCCTTGTCCCAGTTCTGCTGCAACCAAGTGGTGATTCGAGCTGAATCATCCGGGCTGTAAGTCAATGGAGGTTGAGAGGTTTCAATCAAGGTGGCTTTAGCCTCGGCATCAATAGTGCCGTCCTTTTCCATCTGTTCCATCAGTACCGGCATTGCCCCGCCCTTCATCCACAGGTTCTGAGCTTCTGGAGTGTAAAGGAACTCCTGCCACAAACGTGCGGCCGCCGGGTGGGGAGCTTCCTTGTTGATGGCCTGCTGGTAGTAACTGCCGACCTCGGTGCCGGGGAACACGATGACGCTCCAATCAACTCCCTGACCCTTTAAGCGGTCACGAGTCGAAATTTGGTTATAAGACCAGTCGAACACCGCGGCGGTCTGGCCGGAATCGATGGTAGCCGAGGTCACATCAATGGTGTTCAAGTTGCCGATGCTCTTGAGTTCTTTAAAGAAATCCAGACCCGGCTGGAGGTTTTGCAAATCCCCACCATTGGCCAGATTCGCCATGATAAAGCCGTTGAATGCCGCCCCGGCTTCCGCTGGCTTGCCATTGAGCGAGACAACGCCGGCAAACTTTGAATCTTTCAAATCCTCGATGGACTTGACGTCGCCGTACTTGGTCTTATTCCAGCCCAAAGACATCACGCCGGTGTAATCAGGGGTAAAGAACTTGTCTTTATTCTTAAGTTTTGGATCGATCTGTGCCGCCCCTTGAGTTTCGTACGCCGCAAAATACTGGGTGGAATCCACAGCTACAGCTAAACCGACGTCAACAGTGTCGGGCGCTTTGTCCGTGCCGGCGTTCGTCTTAATAGCATCAATTTCTTCTTTTGAAGACGCATTGGGGTTTTGTTCGTTTACAGTGATTTCAGGATATTTCTTTTTGAACGCCTCAATCACTCCACCCCAGTTTGACCAGTCGTGCGGCAACGCGATGAGATTCAACTGACCTTCTGCCTTCGCTGCCTTTTCCAGTCCTTCCATTCCACCAAAATCATCGATGGAAACGGCTGCCTGGTACTTCGTCTTGTCTGCGGCGCTTTCCGCATTTGCCGCGCTGCCACCGCAAGCCGTCAATCCTAACGTGGCGCTGACCAGGATTGCAGTGCCTGCCATCAGAGAAAATGTCTTGTTCAAGGGTTTTCCTTTCCTGAAACTTTATTAGCGTCTCTAGGTTAGGAAACTCGCGTTAGGACTTACCTGCTTAATTTGTTAAAACTAGGTAAGTTTACCTTTTCACTGGTTAAATCTCACGGATTCAGAGTCTGGGGTATCCCCTCTTGCCGGTCCGGCAGCACTGAAAACTCGTGCTACCAAAGGGTGAGCGCCAAGCCTCGCCGCTACGTTTTCTTGGGAAGTTGCATCTGGGCACAGGGCGGCGATGGTCGGACCAGAACCCGAAACTATGGCTTTCAAAGCTCCGGCCTGCTCTGCCGCGGCGATAACTTGGGATAGTTCGGGGAAAATGTCGAGAGCAGCGGCCTGCAAATCGTTGTGGAGGTATCCGGCCAGCTTGGTAACGTCCCCATCCAGAGCTGCCACAAAGTCTGGTGAGAGCGTAGCGGGCAGCGGTTGCGGATTAGGAATCAACCTGTCGAAGGCCCCAAAGACTTTGGGGGTGGACAGTCCCCGGGGGAAAACCGCCAAGACCCAAAAACATTTTGTACCACCCGGTAAACTCAGCATTTTATCTCCGAAGCCGAGACCCAATGCGTTTCCTCCGGTTAACCCGAAGGGCACGTCCGCACCTAGTTTCGCCCCGAGAGACTGCAGCTCAGCGAGGGTGAATCCCAGTTGGTAAAGCGCGTTCGCCGCATAGAGCACTCCGGCGGCATCGGCTGACCCGCCAGCCATGCCTCCCGCCACCGGAATATTTTTCTCAACCTTAATGCTGGTGGGGGGTACTTCGGCGCCGTTTACACGCAAGGCCTGGATTGCTTTGAGCGCCAGATTTTCCGGCCCGTCCAGGTTCTTTGGTCCAGTCAGTCCCGGCGCCAACACAGTCTGGACCACATCCGTTTTGCCTGAATTACGAGGCCTCACAGTCAAGCACTCCCCGAGGTCCAGGCCCTGAAATACCGTCAATAGCTCGTGTCGGGGCTGGTTCGGTGGTCGCTCCCCCACTCGGAGCAACAGGTTTACCTTTCCGGGAGCAAAGACTTTGAGACGTCGCCCCGGTTCATTTTCAAGGATTCGCACTCCGCTCATTTTGTATCGCTCGTTCCATAAAGTTTTGCACCCGCGATTTTTGTGAAATCTGTGACACTGAGGCGTTCGGCGCGTAATCCGGGCGTTATACCAGCAGCCTCGAGCAAAGCCGCGGCCGCATCAGGGGAACCGGCGTATTTAGCCAAAGACTGCCGCAAGGTCTTACGGCGCTGCGAGAATGCCGCGTTTACCGCCGCGAACACTTCCTTCCGTAACGTTTCGATTGCCTCATCCGTCAAGCCTTCTGCGCTCAGTTTCAGGTCCTCCTTGAGTCGCTGACGAACCTCTAAACGCTGAAAATCCACCACGGCTGAATCCACATTCGGGGCCGGATAGAACACATTTCGCCCTACTTTGAAAGCGCGTTTAGCACTGCCCCACCAAGCCAGTTTTACGCTCGGCGCCCCGTAGGCTGTGTCAGCGACTCCAGCCACCCAACGATCAGCCACTTCAGCTTGCACCATGACCAGGGCACCTTCCAGACCTGGCAATACTTCCAAAAAATGCAGCAGCAGGGGTGTGGCCACGTTGTAGGGCAGGTTCGCGACCAACTGGCGCGGCACAGCCCATTCCTCGGGGAGGTCCAGGTCGGATACGCCGCTAATCTCGAGAGCATCTTGCGTCATGACGCACAAGTTTGCGCTGTTCGCACCGTGTTGTCTCACTGTCACCGGTAGGGCGGCAGCCAAACGTGGATCAATCTCGATGGCGATGACTTTGCAACCCTGTTCCAACAAGGCCAGGGTCAAAGAGCCTAATCCCGGACCAATTTCCACAACGGTATCGCCTGGGGTAACTCCCGCTGCAGCCGCGATACGCCGCACAGTTCCAGGATCAGTAACGAAATTTTGACCCTTTTTCTTGCTCGGAGACACCTCTAGGGCAGCACAAAGCTCAACAATGTCGCGCGCACCTAACAACAGCACCTCAAAATTTTAGCGCAAACCGAGCTTCCGGGAGCACGCCGGCCACTGTCCCCAACCGGAACGCGCTTGCAGAATCTGAGCCCGGTGGGTCTGTTCTTCTGCCGAAGCCTCAGACGGCAAACCAGACCCTCCTACTGATCGCCAAGTCGGTAGCGTGAACTGGTACATTCCGTAAAAACCATTGCCCGTGTTCGTATCGGGACGCCCGCCGGCTTCACAAAATGCCAGTTTGCTCCAGACGTCGCCGGTCGCAGCGATAGGTTGAGAGGCGGGACGTTTCTTGGTGCCGACCGTAACTTTTTCGTTAACTGGTTGGGTCACGACTTTTTCGCTCAAGGTTTCTTCGGAGGAAACCACACCGTCAATGCTGCGCACCTTCTTGGTGATTTCTTTTACCCCGACAACACCTTTTTGCGTCACGACCTTTTCGTCAGTGAACTTTGAATCATCGTTGGTAGTTTCGGTTTCAAACTGAATCGGTTCGCTGGTCGTGACGTTTTCTTCCGTAATGCGCTGCACCTGCACAATCGGCGCCGCACCGGGGTTAAACAGCACTTGGACGGCATCCAAGCCAGTCAGCTTCACTTTGTTGCGAGCGAGGATGTCCTCTGGGGTAATGTCGGACTTAGCGGCTTTCATCTGGACGGTAGCCCCATCGTGAACCAACTGATAGACCTCACCGGGAGCAAAGAGAGCCAGTGGCATACCCTGTAAATCCTTGCCGTTGGTGCCCACAAATTGCACCGCTTGGCCCTCCCAAAGAGCCTTAATCGCCGCACTCGCCGATTTTTCTGTCGTGTCCACGTCTTTCCGGACGTCATTAACGATGACGGTTAGCCCCCGAGAGCTTTCGATAGTAATCTTCATCCCGTTCTTGACGGCCGTTGTAGGTCCGGGGACGATGGAGTCTTTAGCACTGAAATTCACGCCATTTTCAGTCAATAAATCGGATACGGTTGCCCCCCAGCCCCCGAGTTCTTGGACTTTTCCGTCTGCCACCACGGTTGCGGTTTTGTGTGCCATCGCAAATGCAGTACCAATGCCTGTACCCAATACCAACGTGGCAACCAATGCACCAACGAGGGGCGCAAAAAACTTTCGAGGACCTCGAACCGGCTTAGCTTGAAGGTGACGCGGGGCTCGTTTGGGGGATACGCTCATAATCGCAGTGTTCTCTTCCATCAACAAAAATGTTATCGATTCGTTATATTTTTGTCCAGCTCGTTATCTATTGTACACCTTTAGTTAACAATAACCACTACTTTCACACCTTTAACTTTTCTAACATTAAGGCGCTGAACTGCATAAATCCTAAAACTCGTAGACCGCGGCGGCGTTACGAAAAGTTTGTTCTCGCAGTTCCTCGCTCGTGACCTGAGTCAGTTCGGCCAAGAAGTCTGCGGTGTGCCCGATGAGATAGGAGGCGTTGGGCTGGCCTCGATAAGGCTGAGGCGTCAGATACGGGGCATCTGTTTCAATGAGGCGCAGATGCGCCGGCATTGCGAGGGCTCCAGCTTGGATATCTTGGTTGGCATGGTAGGTAACGTTCCCCGCAAAAGACGCATACCAGCCATTTTCTGCCAAAGTTTCGGCCAACTCAGCATCTCCGGAAAAGCAATGAAAAACCGTTTTTCGTGGCGCACCACAGCGCTGCAGCATTGCTACGCAATCCTGATGAGCATCACGGTCATGAATTTGCAGGGGCAGATCCAGAGCCTTCGCCAACTCGATATGCGCTGCGAATGCTTGTTTTTGCGCTTCCTTGCCCGTTTCAGCAGTGCGAAAATAGTCCAAGCCGGTTTCTCCGATGGCCACCACTGCCTCGGGAAATTCGCGGGCTGCTCGTTCCACCGCCGCCAAAGCGTCGTCGAGGGGCGTTTCCTGCCAGGGTTCACGCGTTTGCGCCACGTTATCCGGTGCCGTATCCAAAATTCCCAAGTGACGCGGGGCATCGTTAGGGTGAATCGCCACCGCAAACCGCACCATTTCAAAAGCGGAACCGGAGAACCGCTCGCGGTCGTCACCTAGCACCTGAACTTCTGGAAGGCTGCACAGAGAGACGACGACACGTTGAACTCCAGATTGTACCGCCCGTTCCATTTGTTCTTCTGCACTGAGCCGCACCCCGGAGGAATCGCTGACATAGTCCCCCGGCAGCAAAGGCAGGTGCGTGTGATTGTCAAACAATCTGCCAGTACCAAACGGCCTTTCCCCGCCGTCAAAAGGCTGGCCGCTCACCGGTACGGGCGGCCACACCTTTGGCTTTGACTTACGTTTACTCACCAGCGTCCTCGCAACTTCGTATTACTGATGCAGCAGGTTCGCGTAACGTTCGTGTTCTTCCTCAACGACAGACTCGTCTAACTTCTGGAATACCGGAGCCGGTTTCGCCACCGCTTGTCCCACCTGTACCGGATGACGCTCCCACGTCGGAGCATGGCGATAATCTCCGGTAATAATTGGGTAAGTGCGGTCGCTCCCGTCCTCGTTTTTCACATCCAAGTCGACGACTTCCTCGATACGCGGCAGGGGCGCCACCTTTCCGGCTCCACCCAAGACTTTGTCGATGGCGTTGGACGAAGTCGGCAAGAATGGCGACATCATCAGATTCAAATCCGTCACTACCTGGGCTAGAACGTGCAGGATTGTCCCTAGCCGTTCCCGCTGCGACTCGTCTTTTAGCTTGAAGGGTTCAGTGGTGGCAACGTAACGGTTAGCCTCCCCCACCAGACGCATAATCTCCGCTAGAGCAGCCTTTTGGTGATGACTTTCGATGAGGCCACCCACCGTTTCGAATCCGGCACCGACAGCATCCAATAGTTCCTGATCCTCAGCCGTGAATTCACCGGCCGGAGGAATCTCGCCAAATTTCTTTGAAATCATGGACGCTGTGCGGTTGACCAAGTTGCCCCAAGCAGCCACCAACTCGGAGTTCGTGCGCCGCACAAACTCGCTCCAGGTAAAATCAGAATCCTGATTTTCCGGTCCCGCCGCGGAGATGAAATACCGCAGCGCATCGACTTGGTAGCGGGACAGCATATCGCGCACATAAATCACAATTCCGCGCGAGGAAGCAAACTTCTTGCCTTCCATAGTCAAAAATTCTGAAGAAACTACCTCGGTGGGCAGGTTCAGAATTCCTAAGTCCCCAGGTTGACCGCCCAAGTCTCCGCGCCCGTTGTAGCCCAGCATTTCGGCGGGCCAAATCTGGGAGTGAAACACGATATTGTCCTTGCCCATAAAGTAGTACGACAGGGCCTCGGGGTCATTCCACCACTGCCGCCAATCTTCCGGGGACTGACCAAAACGACGTGCCCACTCAATGGAAGCGGAGAGGTAACCGATTACCGCGTCAAACCAGACATAGAGACGCTTGGGCTGATCCTCCCATCCGGGAATGGGGATACCCCAGTCAATGTCACGAGTCATAGCTCGCGGTTTAATGTCTTTTAAGAAGTTCTTGGAGAACTTGATGACGTTGGGCCGCCAATTGCCGTTCTTTTCCCGGTCGTCGAGCCACTCGTTCAAGGCTTGGGCGAGAGCCGGTAAATCTAAGAAATAGTGGTCGGTTTCCACAAATTCCGGGGTCTCGCCGTTAATCTTGGAACGCGGGCGAATCAGGTCGGTGGGATCGAGCTGGTTGCCGCAAGCATCGCACTGGTCCCCGCGAGCTCCTTCCGCCCCGCAGATGGGGCAAGTTCCCTCAATATAGCGATCAGGAAGGGTCCGACCGGTGGAAGGAGAGATTGCGCCCCGGGTGGTCTGTACCTTCATATAGCCGTTATCTCGCACCACTTTGAACATGGCACGAACAGTCTCGTAGTGATTGCCCGTGGTGGTGCGAGTGAACAAATCGTAAGACAGACCCAGCTGACACAAATCCTCCACAATCGCCCGATTGTTCTGGTTCGCCAATTCTCGCGGGGTCAGCCCGGCAGCCTCGGCTGCGACCAAGATTGGCGTGCCGTGTTCGTCTGTACCGGACACCATCAGGACATCGTGACCACGCATCCGCATATAGCGGGAAAAGACGTCTGAGGGGATTCCGAAACCAGCAACGTGTCCAATGTGACGCGGGCCATTAGCATAGGGCCAAGCGACGGCAGAAAGTATATGAGTCATGACTCTATCCTAACGCCGCCGGTAAGTTCCTCAGATCCAATACGCCCACTTCATGTTGGGATTATTGAGCCACATTCGCCATCCATAGTGGTCTTCGGGAATAGGCATACCGGTCCAGATAGGGAAAAAGAACACCGCTGCCAAGAAAATGAACACCACAATCACCAGGGCAGTGATGAACTCGCCTGGTGAAACCTGACTAGAATCGGGCACCAGATTGTATCGACCGGTCCAATTTTGGTCTTTGGTGATTCGCCAAGCCCCCATCAGTAAACCCAACAGATACACCACAGCCATAATCATGAAAGGAGAGATAACCACCGTATAAAAGGTGAATATGGTCCGATTTGAATACACCAGCCAAGGCAGCCAAGTGGCCATATAACCAGCAAAAATCAGCCCGGCACGCCAGTCAAGGAATCCGAAAGCCGCCACAATAATCAGGAAGAACGCCACAAATCCGACCCACCATAGAACCGGGTTACCCAAAGAGTTGACCGCCTCAACGCATCTGCTGGATCCACAGTCTCCCGGCACTTCTTCGTAATAAAACGAGGTGGGACGCAGCTGCAAAAGCCAGCCCCACGGGTTAGCCATGTAGGGGTGGGTGGCATTGAGATTGGTATGGAAAATGAAAATTTGGCGATGATAATCGAGCCAATCCGCTACCAAACCGCGATTGGTGTGGCCCCACGCTTGTGAATGGGTAAACCATCCCATCCAAGAAACTACGTAGGTCAGGAAGGCAATCGGCACTAGGTTCACGAAAGCAGGAATCCCTCCGGTCAGGACAGACGACCCAATCCATCGCGGTTCGGTGCGCCACCTAGCGGATAGCTCTCTAACAAATACAAAAATCCCAAAGACCGCCACGACATAGAGCCCCGACCACTTCACACTCATGGCCAAGCCAAAGGCAATGCCCGCCGCAAAAAGCCAGGGCCGCCACCAATAGCTCGGCCCCCAAGACAGCGCAAAGTGAGAAAAGTCCGGGGCGATTCCGAAGTTGGATGTCCGGCGCTTGTTACCGGGCGAAGTTTCCGCTCCCGCAGTGTCCCGCGGCTGTCGACGCAACTGTTCAGTGTGTCTGGCCGCATCGATGTCTTGGAGGGCAGCAATGAGTCGGGGACGGTAGCTGAGTTGATCGCGAACGACGCACAGCACCCCCAGAAGGATAAACATTTCCAGGATAATGTCGAGGATAGCGGTGCGAGACAGAGCAATTTGTACCCCGTCTAAACCCATCAGAACGGAGGCAAGGGTGGCCATTTTGGCGTTACCAAACAGCTCCCAAACGATGCGCCCCACCAGGTAGACCGCCACCGCGCCCGCCACACAGACCGCGATGCGCCACCCAAAAGGTTGATTGCCGAACAGCTTAATTCCCAGCCCAATCAGCCATTTTCCCACGGTGGGATGGACCACGAATGAACCTTCCAGCGGAGTTTTGAAGTTCCCGGTGATAAAGGTGGCATCGTAATCTTTGGGCCACTGCACTTCGTAGCCGCGCTTAATCAGGCCGTAGGCGTCTTTGACATAATAGGTTTCGTCAAAAACCAGGGTTTTGATTGCGCCCAGACGTACCACTCGAGTCAAAAACACCAGAAGGGCCACTACCAGGGGTCCCAGCCAACCCCAGAGGTATTCCCGCTCCCCGCGTTGAGGCCGGGCTCGGAAGGCACTGCCCAAGAAGGCCGGTCGGTTCCTCCCCGGACGCAGCAGCAGGGCCAGACCGGATGCGGGAGCGTTTCGGTACTCTGTGGGTGCGGGTCGAGGTGGGATATTCACGCCCTCAAGTTTAATGGAAGAATGGAATGGTGAGCATGGATTATCCCCCGGTGTTTGAGGAAGTAAACCTGGTTTTGGCCGGAACTCCAATCGGAAATGTCGGCGATGGCTCACCCCGTCTACGCGAGGCGCTTCGCACCGCTGACATTGTGGCTTGTGAAGATACCCGCCGGACCCGCGACTTAGCTCGCCGCCTGGGAATCGAAATATCCGCCCGCCTGTTGGCTTACCATGAGCATAATGAAGCGACGATAACCCCGGAATTGTTGAGCCTAACCCGCGATGGCAAACGGGTTCTGCAGGTTTCGGATGCGGGAATGCCGGGAATTTCAGACCCCG
Source organism: Mobiluncus massiliensis (assembly GCF_949769255.1). Lineage (GTDB taxonomy): Bacteria > Actinomycetota > Actinomycetes > Actinomycetales > Actinomycetaceae > Mobiluncus > Mobiluncus massiliensis. Next base: position 1,700,787 of record NZ_OX458329.1, read on the forward strand.
GGTTTCGCCTGAGCCAAGCTGCCGCAAAGGCTGGAATACCGTTTACGGTTCTCCCCGGGCCTTCCGCTCCGCTCCTGGCTTTAGTGGGTTCGGGTTTGCCTACGGATTCTTTCACCTTCGTGGGATTCTTGCCGCGCAAAGCCGCCGCTTTGTACCAGACGTTACAATCTCTCGCGGCTCGCAGCGAGTCCCTGATTTTCTTGGAGTCGCCCCGCCGGACCATCGAGACGCTGGACGCTATGGTCCAGGTTTTCGGCCCCGGTCGACCAGCTGCACTAGCGCGGGAACTGACGAAAACTCATGAAGAATTCATCAGGGGCACCTTGGAATCTGTGCATTCCGAGTTGTGCTCACGCCCCGAGGTTTTAGGCGAAATCGTTATCGTCGTCCAAGGGGCACCCGCCGGGGGCCAGGCTGAACCCCCGACACAGCACCTCGAGAAAATGGAACAGCTGGTACACCAAGGGGTGAAGGCCAAAGCGGCCGCCAAGCTCATTGCGGCTTGGTTCGGCGGCTCCGCTAATGAACTTTTTTCCTCATACATTGAGGGAAAACGCGACTAAGCCCAGACTCCGGGAAGGACAGTTGCGCAGCGGGGGCATTGTCCCGACTCTCCAACCGTGTTTTCGCAAACATCGAACCAGTCCCGCACGATGAGCGAATCTCCACACCCGGGACAAAACGTGGTTCCCCCCTCACGGTCGCGTATGTTGCCGATATAGACAAACCGGATTCCTTCGCCTCGCGCAATTTCCCGCGCCCGTTGCAGTGTGCTTGCCGGGGTCCGCGGCACATCGCGCATCTTCCAGTCGGGATGGAAAGCCGAGAAGTGCAGTGGAACGTCCGGTCCAACATTGTCTACTATCCACTTCGAAAGCTTTTGAATTTCCCCGTCATAATCATTGTGACCAGGGATTAACAGCGTGGTCAGTTCCACCCAGCACTCGGTTTCGTTGCATACATAAGCGATAGTTTCCAACACGTCGTGCAAATGAGCGCCGGTCAAATGCCAATAGAAATCTTCAGTAAACCCCTTTAGATCGAGGTTCGCCCCATCCAATTCCGCATACATCTCTCGCCGTGGCTCGGCACAGATATACCCGGCGCTCACCGCTACTGTCCGCAGCTTCTCGGCGTGGCAGGCTCTGGCGGTATCTATGGCGTATTCGGCAAAAATCGTGGGATCGTTGTAGGTGAAAGCGACCGATTGTGCCCCGTAGTGCACCGCCAAATCCGCGATTTCCCCAGGACTGACAGCCGTGGTTAAACGGTCATTTTCCCGGGCTTTGGAGATGTCCCAGTTTTGGCAAAACCGGCAGTTCAGGTTACATCCTGCCGTTCCGAAGGACAGCACCTGAGAACCTGGCAAGAAATGGTACAGCGGCTTTTTTTCGATGGGATCGAGCCCCAAACCGGAACAGCGCCCGTAGGTATCCAACACCATTTTCTGACCTTGAGCCATCCGGGTATAACAAAACCCTCTTTGTCCATCGCGCAACGTACAGGCACGGGGGCATAAGTCACAGCGAATTCGGCCGTCCTCGCGCAAAGTCCACCACTTTGCGACTCGGTCTCGACTTTTCATGTCCGTAGTTTCAAACCCATCGCCCATAAATCAACCTTAGACTGAAACCATGAAAATTTTTGCGCACCGAGGTCTGAACCGGAAAGCACCGGAAAACACGATGACCGCCTTCCGGCTGGCTCACGAAGCCGGTGTGGAATGGATGGAAACTGACGTCGATATTCTGGGAGACGGCACCGCTGTTATCCTGCACGATTCCACGTTGGACCGTACCACAGACCACAGCGGTTCAATGTATGACCTGAAGTTCTCGGATCTCTCTGAGATTTCTGCGGGAGCAAAATTCGGTGATGGCACCCGTTACCGCCACGAAAGAATTCCCCTCCTCACCGACCTTTTGGCGTTCCTCAGAGAAACCCATATGAAGTGCAATCTGGAAGTGAAATCTAACGAGGCTGGCGGCGCGATGTCTCGTCTGTTGATTGACACTGTTTTACGCGAAATCCGGGACGTACAGCCTGAAGATTTGTTCATCAGCTCGTTCAATCACGTATTTCTGTACCAGATTCACCAGCAACGTCCCGATTTACAGCTGGCCTGCCTATTCACTAAAGAGTGTCTGTGGTATGACGCGATTAGCCGCTGCGAACAGGTCGGCGCCACCGCGATTCATCCCGAGGACAGTGGACTCACCGCCGAAATAACTCGGCGTCTCAAGGACGCGGGGCTACAGATAAACGTGTGGACCGTCAACGATCCTTCCCGCGCTCGTGAACTCGCCAGTTGGGGAGTCGATGGGATTTTTACTGATATAGCTGATGAGATGCGCGCAGCTTTGGACCACTGAGTGACCCTGAGTTACCCTTCCGTCAGGCTCCCAGTAAATCCGCCAAGGCCGTCAAGCATTGGGAAGCTCCACCTTCGATACGCAGGTCCGCCGCCCGGTCGTACATGGTGCGCCCCCGATTGATGATGGCTAACGGAGCTCCTTTTGCTAAGCCAGCCTGCATCACATAAGTCGCCGTCCCCACCACCAGCGAAGAACCGACTACCACCACTACGTCTGCATTTGCCGCAGCTGCATAAGCCTGGGACATCACTTCTGCGGGAAGTAACTGGCCAAAAAACACGACAGCCGGTTTCAGCAATCCGCCGCAGCGCTCACAAGGCACGGTTGTGAATGTGCAGGCCTCAGCGGCTTTCCGGTCCGCCACCGCCAGGATAGCGACGTGTGCGGGATCCAGGTCAAGTGGATAATCCGGGTTTGCCTCAGTGAGTCGTTCGTGCAGCGCCTGCCTGCCGGTCACTTCCCCACAATCCACGCACTCCACCCGCACGAAAGAACCGTGCATCTCATAGACTTCCTGGCATCCGGCTTTCAGATCCAGGCCGTCAACGTTTTGGGTAGCGATGCCGGTTAGCAGCCCGGCACGTTCCAGTCTCGCTTGCGCTAGATGTGCAGGAGCAGGGTCAAGGGACAACATGGTTTGCCAAGTCTGGTGGTTGCGAGCCCAGACCCAGCGCTGCCACACCGGGTCACTCACAAACTGGTCGTATTCCACCGAGGGAATCTCGGTGTTACCTTTACCGCGATAATCGGGAATGCCGGTGTCGGTGGACATGCCCGCCCCCGTGACCAGCACGGTCTTTTTCCCTCTCATCCATCCCGCCAAAGTTTCCAGCTGTTGACGTGTCATTTCATCAAGATTGTCGAGGTTGCTCACGTTTCCATCCTACGCCGAGCAGCTCGGTCCGAAGCCGAGTTCATGGGGTTCTCTAGTTGGGGTGGGTGTTTAAATGGGTTTCGCCCCCCGGGTGTGGGGGGCGAAACCTTTTTGAAGTGTTAGTGCGGCGGTTTCCTACTCTCCCACACACCGGCGTGTGCAGTACCATCGGCGCGGGCAGGCTTAGCTTCCGGGTTCGGGATGGGACCGGGCGTTTCCCTGCTGCTATGACCGCCGCCACAATCGTGGACTCTAGTCACTAACCATATATTCTGTTAGCAAACCCATGAACACAAGCCGCGGTAAAACATTGTTACCGGGCTAGTTGGTTCTTATTTGTATAGTGGTCGCGAATACCCAGACGCAAAAGTCTTTCTGCTCTACTCGTTTCATTGTTTGTTCCACGTTTTTGGTGGGACTGTGTATGTTGTTGTTATCGGCCGATTAGTACCGGTAAGCTCCACACCTCACGGTGCTTCCACGCCCGGCCTATCAACCCCGTAGTCTACAGGGGGCCTCACGACAAATGTCACGGAGTCCTAGTCTTGGAGCAGGCTTCCCGCTTAGATGCTTTCAGCGGTTATCCCTCCCGAACGTAGCAAACCAGCCATGCTCTTGGCAGAACAACTGGCACACCAGAGGTTCGTCCGTCCCGGTCCTCTCGTACTAGGGACAGGCCTCCTCAAAACTCCAACGCACGCAGCGGATAGGGACCGAACTGTCTCACGACGTTCTGAACCCAGCTCGCGTACCGCTTTAATGGGCGAACAGCCCAACCCTTGGGACCAACTCCAGCCCCAGGATGCGACGAGCCGACATCGAGGTGCCAAACCATGCCGTCGATATGGACTCTTGGGCAAGATCAGCCTGTTATCCCCGGGGTACCTTTTATCCGTTGAGCGACCACGCTTCCTCAAGCCATGGCCGGATCACTAGTTCCTACTTTCGTACCTGCTCGACCTGTCAGTCTCACAGTCAAGCCCTCTTGTGCACTTACACTCAACACCTGATTGCCAACCAGGCTGAGAGAACCTTTGAGCGCCTCCGTTACCGTTTAGGAGGCAACCGCCCCAGTTAAACTACCCACCAGGCACTGTCCCTAACCCCGATCAGGGGTCAAAGTTAGGAACCCACTTACAACAGAGTGGTATTTCAACAACGACTCCACCAACACTAGCGTGCCAGCTTCACAGTCTCCCACCTATCCTACACAATCGCAAGCGAGCACCAATACCAAGCTATAGTAAAGGTCCCGGGGTCTTTCCGTCCTGCTGCGCGAAACGAGCATCTTTACTCGTAATGCAATTTCACCGGGCTCACGGTCGAGACAGTAGGGAAGTCGTTACGCCATTCGTGCAGGTCGGAACTTACCCGACAAGGAATTTCGCTACCTTAGGATGGTTATAGTTACCACCGCCGTTTACTGGGGCTTAAATTCACCGCTTCGCCAAAGCTAACAGTTCCTCTTAACCTTCCAGCACCGGGCAGGCGTCAGTGCATATACAGCGCCTCACGGCTTAGCATGCACCTGTGTTTTTGATAAACAGTCGCGTCCCTCTTGCTATTGCAACCACCACCAGCTCACGCACGCGAGGCACGGTCACCAGGATGGTCCCCCTTCTCCCAAAGTTACGGGGGTATTTTGCCGAGTTCCTTAACCATGATTAACCCGTCCGCTTTAGTATTCTCTACCTGACTACCAGTGTCGGTTTAGGGTACGGGCGGCTAAAACCTAACGTCGAGGCTTTTCTCGACAGTACAGGATCACTGAACTTCAACCAAACGGTCTCACCATCAAGCCTCACCCAAACAGTCCCCGGATTTACCTAGGAACCAGGCCACACTCTTAGACGCGCCAAGCCATAAGACACGCGCCAGCTACCTCACTGCGTCACCCCTGTTAACACGCTTGACTACTAAAACACGGGACCCCAAGACCATCAAACCCCACACACCCGAAAGCATACAGGGCCAACAGCATCGGTTAGCACATGTCCCCTCGTCACGGTCGGTCCTTCGCCGGTACCGGAATATCAACCGGTTATCCATCGACTACGCCTGACGGCCTCGCCTTAGGACCCGACTCACCCAGGGCGGACAAACCTAGCCCTGGAACCCTTAGTCATCCAGCGGGAAAGATTCTCACTTTCCACTCGCTACTCATGCCTGCATTCTCACTCCCACCAAATCCACCCGAGATCACCCCCGGACTTCAACTCTGGCAGGACGCTCCCCTACCCAACAACACCACTAACACACATACCATGTGCCGTGCAATATGCTGATGCCGCGACTTCGGCGGTACGCTTAAGCCCCGCTACATTATCGGCGCGGAACCACTTGACCAGTGAGCTATTACGCACTCTTTCAAGGATGGCTGCTTCTAAGCCAACCTCCTGGTTGTCTACGCGACTCCACATCCTTTCCCACTCAGCGCACGCTTAGGGGCCTTAGTCGACGATCTGGGCTGTTTCCCTTTTGACAATGGAGCTTATCCCCCACAGTCTCACTGCCACGCTTAACTTGAACGGCATTCGGAGTTTGGCAGACCTCAGTAACCAAAACAGCCCATTAGTCAACCAGTAGCTCTACCACCACCAAGAAACACGCGACGCTGCACCTAAATGCATTTCGGGGAGAACCAGCTATCACGGAGTTTGATTAGCCTTTCACCCCTACACTCAGCTCATCCCCCCGGTTTTCAACCCAGGTGGGTTCGGTCCTCCACACGCTTCTACACGTGCCTCAACCTGGCCAAGCGTAGATCACCCCGCTTCGGGTCTACATCATGCGACTCCACGCCCTATTCAGACTCGGAATTTCCCTACGGCTACCCCACACAGGTTAACCTCGCCACACAACATAACTCGCAGGCTCATTCTTCAATAGGCACGCCATCACCCCACAAGGCTCTGACGGATTGTAAGCGCCCGATTTCAGGTACTATTTCACTCCCCTCCCGGGGTACTTTTCACCATTCCCTCACGGTACTATCCACTATCGGTCACCAGGAAGTATTCAGGCTTACAAAGAGGTCTTTGCAGATTCAAGACAGATTACACGAGTCCGCCCCTACTCGGGGACACGCACCAACCCAGCATCATGCCAAACACCTACGGGGCTATCACCCTCTCCGGCCTGCCATCCCAGACAGTTCAACTAAACACAACACAAAAGGCCCCGCTCCAATACGGAAAGCAGCATACGCCCCCACAACACCCAACAAGCAACGCCCGTACGCTATCACACTCATTAGGTTTAGCCATCATCCGCTTTCGCTCGCCACTACTAACGGAATATCTTCTCCTGCAGGTACTAAGATGTTTCACTTCCCCACGTTCCCCCCGCACCCCTATCAATTCAGAATACGGTGACTGGCCACAAAACCAGCCGGGTTCCCCCATTCAGGCACCCTCGGATCAAAGCCCGCTCGACGACTCCCCGAGGAATATCGCAGTCCACCACGCCTTTCATCGGCCCCTGGTACCAAGGCATCCACCGAACGCCCAAAAAAACAACAAACCAAACACGGTTCCACCAGAAGAACAAACTAAAACAAGACAAAAAAACTTGCATCACAGATACTCGCACCACTATACAAATAACAACCAACCAACCAAACCACACCACACAACCAAAACAGCCATGACAATGCAGCCAGCCAGGCCCATAAGCCCAAAACCCGACAGCGCCCCCACCAAAACAGCAGGAAATGTCCAATGCCCACGCGCATATCCCAAAACCAGAAAACACAAAACCAACACAACCAAAACAGCCATGCCCTGGCAATGCTCCCTAGAAAGGAGGTGATCCAGCCGCACCTTCCGGTACGGCTACCTTGTTACGACTTCGTCCCAATCGCCAATCCCACCTTCGACCGCTCCCCCCAAAAAGGTTAAGCCACGGGCTTCGGGTGTTACCAACTTTCGTGACGTGACGGGCGGTGTGTACAAGGCCCGAGAACGTATTCACCGCAGCAATGCTGATCTGCGATTACTAGCGACTCCAACTTCATGGGGTCGAGTTGCAGACCCCAATCCGAACCGAGACCAGCTTTAAGAGATTAGCCCCACCTCACGGTATCGCAACCCTCTGTACTGGCCATTGTAGCATGCGTGAAGCCCAAGACATAAGGGGCATGATGATTTGACGTCATCCCCACCCTCCTCCGAGTTAACCCCGGCAGTCCCTCACGAGTCCCCGGCCGAACCGCTGGCAACATGAGGCAAGGGTTGCGCTCGTTGCGGGACTTAACCCAACATCTCACGACACGAGCTGACGACAACCATGCACCACCTGTACACCACCCCGAAGGCTGGCCCATCTCTGGAACCATCGCAGTGTATGTCAAGCCTTGGTAAGGTTCTTCGCGTTGCATCGAATTAATCCGCATGCTCCGCCGCTTGTGCGGGCCCCCGTCAATTCCTTTGAGTTTTAGCCTTGCGACCGTACTCCCCAGGCGGGGAACTTAATGCGTTAGCTACGGCGCAGAAACACAGGATAGCATCCCCACACCTAGTTCCCAACGTTTACAGCGTGGACTACCAGGGTATCTAATCCTGTTCGCTCCCCACGCTTTCGCTCCTCAGTGTCAGTAACGGCCCAGTGACCTGCCTTCGCCATCGGTGTTCCTCCTGATATCTGCGCATTCCACCGCTACACCAGGAATTCCAGTCACCCCTACCGCACTCAAGCCCGCCCGTACCCACCGCAGACCAACAGTTAAGCTGCTGGCTTTCACGACAGACGCGACGAACCACCTACGAGCTCTTTACGCCCAATAAATCCGGACAACGCTCGCGCCCTACGTATTACCGCGGCTGCTGGCACGTAGTTAGCCGGCGCTTCTTCCCCCACTACCATCAACACAGCCAAAACTGTGCCTTTTTCGCGAGAAAAAGGAGTTCACAACCCGAAGGCCTACACCCTCCACGCGGCGTCGCTGCATCAAACTTTCGTCCATTGTGCAATATTCCCCACTGCTGCCTCCCGTAGGAGTCTGGGCCGTATCTCAGTCCCAGTGCGACCGACCACCCTCTCAGGCCGGCTACCCGTCAAAGCCTTGGTAAGCCATCACCCCACCAACAAGCTGATAGGCCGCGAGCCCACCCAATCCCAGAAAAAACCTTTCCAAACCACACCATGCGATGCAGCCTGAATATCCAGTATTAGCAGCCGTTTCCAGCCGTTATCCCAAAGAAAAGGACAGGTTACTCACGTGTTACTCGCCCGTTCGCCACTAATCCACCACAGCAAGCTGCGGCTTCATCGTTCGACTTGCATGTGTTAAGCACGCCGCCAGCGTTCGTCCTGAGCCAGGATCAAACTCTCCAAAAAAAACAAACCAAAAACAGTCCATCCAAAAAGAGCCAGAAAAACCTGACAAACACGGTCCTCATCAAATCAGAAAACCGCAAAAACACTAACAAAAGCACCCCAAAAAAAGGGCACCAAAAAACGCGTAAACAAAAAACAAAACGCTATCGAGATCAAAACCAACAAACCCACTCGCGCGAAGTTTCCCTCGCACCGGGGAACCCGATTTCAGAGCACAGAAATCCCTCAGCGGTTCATTCCGTAGCTTTGCCATCAGGCCCGATTTGCTGCCCTACCGACTTAGTCAGTCGCAAGAGCAACGGATATATAACTTAGTAGGTTTCCTACACAGTGTCAAATCGAAGTTAAACATCCGGGGTTTCCCCCAGTTTTCAACTGTTTACGACACCGCTTCCCGGCGCAAGGCATCCTTCAGTTTTATGCGTTCACCGGTGGCCAGGATTCCCCTGCGGTACAGCCGCGCTCCCAGCCATACCAAAATCGGCAAAATCGCCAGGTTTATCAACATAGAGAGCCAGGGCTCCCACCACTCCACGGTGGAGGAGGCAAGCTGACGTGCCGGCATCGCGTAGCAGTTAAGGAACGGAATTAGCGAGACCACTTTGATGAACACGCTTCCGGGAGTGAGTACCGAGAAAATGGCGGCGTAGAACCCGCCCAACTGCAGCAAAATGAGCGGAAGCGTGGACTGGCCAACATCTTCTTGACGCGATGCCAGCGCTCCCGCCCCGGCGAATAGCACCATATAGGTCGCTAAGCCCAAGATAAACCACACCAGGTACCAACCGGAGAAACTGGCCAGGTCAATTCGGATTCCGCTGGTCAGACCCGAAATTAACAAGGCCACCAGCCCCGCTGAGCCCATGATTACGATTTGCAGGGCTCCCAATAATGTGATGCCCAGAATCTTGCCGATGAGGAGCTGCTTAGGAGTCACCGTGGAAACCAGAATTTCCACTATTCGGGAGGATTTTTCTTCTACAACGCCAATAGCAACCAGCTGTCCCGACGCCATGACCGTGCCGAAAAGCAGAGTAATCAGCACCATTACCACCAGGTAAGCCGCGAAGTTAAAGTCGTCCCCGCTGGCCTCGGACTCTGAGATGTCTCTCACCTCGACCTGCACCTGTTGCATTTTCTGGCCGATTTCCTGAAAACTGCCGCCCAGATTCCCGATATATGAGCTCAACATGACGCTTTGTGCGGTGGCATTAATCATCAACATCGCCGTGGGAGAAGCCGGTCCATTACTAAACACCACCGGCTTGTCAGCAGTGCCACCAATCCCGAGGCTAATCTCCTCTTTTTGTACCGCCTGTTCCAATTCCTGGTCGTCGGCATATCCCTTGACCTTGTACATCGGCCCCATCGGGGAAGCCGTATTCAGAAAGGGATTCGCCTCAGGTTCAAAGGCCGGTGCGTAACTTTGGGTTTGGGTGGTTACGCCGATTTTCTCGGTGTCCGCTTCGGAGAGGTGAAAGAAATTTGCCAATCCCCCTGCTATTAGCACCACCAGCACCACCACGATGGTAGAGATAATGGCGGATTTGGATTTCATCCGCACCGAGAACTCGCGCCCGGCAATAATCATAATTTGTTTCATTGCTGACCACCTTTCACATCCGCGGTCTCGGTACTGACCATCGCGGTGGCCCCGGTTTTTGGTTCGTTTTCCTCTACGGCGCTGCGGAAGATTTCCGCAAGCGTGGGGATTACCGGGACGAATTCGGTGACACTCCCCGCCTCTACCGCTGCTTGCAGTATGGCGTGAGCCGTAGGGCTGTCTGAAAGAACGGGCAGCAGCAAACCGCCAGGAATAAACTGTACCGACTGGTTTAATCTGCGAGCGGCTTCTAGCCCCGCCGCCAGGGCAGCTTCGTCACCGCACAGCCTGACCATCGGAGTCCCGGCCTCGCGCCGCAGCTTTTCAACCTCACCCGAGGCAACTATGGACCCGCCCGAAAGAATCGACACATGTGTACACAGCGACTCCACCAGGGACAGCTGATGCGACGAGAAAATGACCGGCACCCCTTGTGCCGCGTACTCCTGCAAAACCCCACTCATGACATCTACGGCCAACGGATCCAATCCGGAAAATGGTTCGTCGAGAATCAGCATCACCGGATTGTGAACCAGCGCCGCCGCTAGCTGCACGCGCTGCTGGTTGCCGAGGGAAAGCTTTTCCACGTTGTCTTTTAATCGCTCTGACACTCCCAAACGCTGTACCCAGCGCTGGGTTGATTCGCGTGCGGTGCTTCGATTCTGACCGTGCAATCGGGCGAAGTATTCCAACTGCTCCCCGACTTTCATCTTTGGATACAGCCCGCGTTCTTCTGGCATATAGCCGATGGAGGCCCGGACCTGGGCATCGATAGGTTCGCCCCCGAAAGTTACCCGTCCCTGATTCGCGTCGATGATGCCCATCACGACACGCATGGTTGTGGTTTTCCCAGATCCGTTCGCCCCCACAAAACCCATGACTTGGCCAGGTTCCACGTTCATGGAAACACCTCGCAAAACTTCGCGAGTCCCAAAAGATTTGTACAAGCCCTCTATACGCAAAGCTTTACTGTTTTGTTCCAAGATTTCCCCTCACGCCAATATCTTTAACCCAAAAATCAGGATACAACAATCCCCCAGCTTCCGGTTCCGTTTGTCCAGGTTTCCGGTGTGGCGTATAGGATAAAACCCATGTCATGGTGGGAAGCGCTAATCCTCGGTATCGTCGAGGGCATTACTGAATACTTACCGGTCTCTTCAACGGGACACCTCACAATTACTGAATACCTGATGGGCAAACAGATTGATGACGTGGGAATGGTCGCTTTCACAGCGGTCATTCAAATCGGAGCCATCGCCGCGGCAGTACTGTACTTTTGGAGTGATATTTGGCGCATCATCAAGGCTTGGGTCACGGGTCTGTTTCACAAGTCCGCCCGGCACAATCCCGATTATCGCTTCGGCTGGGCCATCATCATTGGGTCTGTGCCGATTGCTGTGGTGGGATTGCTGTTTAAGGACTTTATCGAGACGGGCTTGCGTTCCATGTGGTTCGTGGCGGCCGGATTAGTGGTGTGGTCAGCAGTGCTGTTCGCTGCCGACCACTATGCGGCGCGACTGACAGCGAAAACACCGACTCCCGATTCGCAGAAAGCGACGAAAGCAGACAATGAAACTACGGTAATTCAGGCGCTCCTCATTGGTTTGATGCAATGCGTATCGCTCATTCCCGGAGTTTCGAGATCCGGAGCCACGATTTCTGCAGGCCTGTTCCTGGGCTTTGACCGGGTTTTGGCGACTCGTTTATCTTTCTTCCTGGGGATTCCGGCGTTGGTTGCCGCGGGGACTCTGGAAGGAGTGAGCAACTTTGACACTATTGGCGAGACTGTAGGTTGGGTGCCCACCATTTTGGGGCTGGTCATGTCGTTTGCAATCGGGTACGTATCTATCGCCTGGTTACTGAAGTTTGTCTCGAAGCACAGCTTTAACTCCTTCATCATCTATCGTCTGTGCATTGGCGGGCTCATCGCAGTGCTGCTGATTGCCGGCATTATTCCGGCAAACTGATTTCGGGTATCGTGGAGTCCATGAAAACTGAACTGGGGTTGTTTATCTCTACATTCACCACCTTGTTTGTAATCATCGACCCCTTTGGGAACCTCCCCGTGTTCATGTCCCTAACCAAAGATCTCCCCAAGAAACAGCGTCAAACCGTCGCTTGGCAGGCTAACCTGCTGGCGATTATCATCCTGTTCGTATTCGGGTTCTTTGGTTTTCAACTGTTCGGCCTGTTGGGAATCAGTCCCGCAGCTTTACAGATTTCCGGCGGACTGCTGCTGTTGATTGTGGCTCTGCAACTGTTGACCGGTGCGGAGGGAACTGTCGGCGAAAAGGGGGGCTCTTTGAATATTGCCGCCGTCCCTTTGGGCACTCCCCTGTTGGCAGGACCGGGAGCAATAGTAGCTTTGATGGTAGCTATGGGACACGCCGGGCAGCATTCCCTGTCAGTCATCGCGGTGACCGGTGGAACCCTCGCGGTGATGTTCACCTCGTGGCTCGCTATGCATTTTGCTACGCCTATCATCCGGTTCCTAGGCGATTCTGGCGTCGCGGTGATGACGCGATTGGCAGGCATGTTGCTCGCCGCCATCGCGGTGGAGCTGATGATTAGCGGTGTCATTTCGGTAGTACAGGACGTAGCAAAAACCCTATAGAAATCTATAAGAAATAATTTATACCTAGATTTTGTATTCTATTTATCTGACGAATGCCGGCTCTTCTCGGATTAACCCCGCGCGCTCCTTACGAAATTGAACTAAGCTGAAATGGCTACACATCGAGGCGACGCTTCGCGATTAGGCGGCACCACGACTTCGCCAAAATCTAAGGAGAAAAGCAATGACGCAAGTAAAAGCCTATGCCATGGACGGACCCGATCAGCCCTTTCACCCGACAATCTTGGAACGCCGCGAGCCCGGCCCTACCGAGGTCTATTTTGAGGTGAAATTTGCCGGAGTCTGCCACTCCGACATTCACACCGGCCGTGGCGAATGGGGGTCAGTCATCTACCCACTGACGCCTGGCCATGAGATTGCGGGCATTGTCACCAAGATTGGAACGAACGTTACAAAGTTTAAAGTCGGTGATCGTGTCGGCGTAGGCTGTTTCGTGGATTCCTGCGGACACTGCGAGGCTTGCGAAGCCGGTAGCGAACAGTTCTGCCGGAATGAAGGCGGGACCATCTGGACTTACAACTGTGTGGGACGCGATGGGCTGCCCACAGCGGGGGGCTACTCACAAGGCATCACCGTTGAACAAGACTATCTCTGCCGCATCCCGGATTCCATTCCGCTGGATAAAGCCGCTCCGATTATGTGTGCGGGCATTACCTTGTATTCCCCTCTGACTCGCTGGGGCGCGGGACCCGGCAAGAAGGTGGCCATTGTGGGGATGGGCGGTCTGGGCCATATGGGGGTCCAGATTTCCGCCGCTCTGGGTGCCGAGACTCACGTCATCTCGCGCACGCGCTCCAAAGAGGCTGACGCACGCCGGTTTGGAGCCGTAGAACTTCACCCCACTTCTGAGCCGGGCACCTGGGAATCAATGGCAGAACAGTTCGACCTAGTTGTTTCGACGTTGAGCGACGGGGTGGAACTTGATGACCTGGTTGCTTGCGTGAAACCTGAGGGAGTGGTGGCAGTGGTGGGACTGCCCGAGCACCGGCAAGAATTTTTGTTGCGCAATGTCGTCAACGATCAAAAGATTATCGCTGGTTCCAGCATCGGAGGCATCGCCAAGACTCAGGAAGTCTTGGATTTTTGTGCCGAGCATGACATCGCTCCCCAGATTGAAATCATCAGCGGGGATAAAATCAATGAAGCCTGGGATAACGTGGTGAATTCCAAGGTGCGCTACCGCTACGTGATTGACACGTCAACTTTCTGATTCACGCGAGTCTAAAAAGATTTTCCGCGTCACAAAGTTCCACACCGCAACAACCACGGTGGCGAGGATTTTTGTGATGAGAGGGTCGATGCGAAACACGACATCGCCGACGTAGAGCATGATTTCGTTGATGCCTAAGCCGATGACGGCACCGACAAAGAACAGGACGACTTCGCGCCGGCGAGTCATGTCGCTTTTGTGCCTGAAAACATAGCGCATGGATGCTGCGTAGTTAAAGGCCAGAGACACACAAAAAGAGATAACCGCCGAGATGAGGTAATGAATTCCTACGATTTTGTACAGAAAAGCAAACAGTGCATAGTCGATAAAGAAAGCCAATAATCCGACAATCCCGAAGCCGATAATCTGTTTGCACAGATGCCGCAGTTTCTTCCAGAGATGAGACGATTGCGGTGCTGTGGCCATTTCCGTGTGCTCGACTGTTGTTTACGACAAAAAATCGGAATCGGTTTCGTCCGATTCCGATTCCTATCGTGGAGCATAGGGGATTCGAACCCCTGACCTCAACATTGCGAACGTTGCGCGCTACCAACTGCGCCAATGCCCCGGTTCGTATAGATTGTAGCGGTTGGAGGGGCTAACTTCCAATTTTCCCGGCCCTTTAGACAGGCCCGCAAAAATGCGCCGGAGATTGAACGAAAATGCGCTTTAGTCTCCGCTGGCGCGACGCCGCTCCAGGATGCTCTCCAAGTCCACCGGAGCCGCACTGACGTCTTCTGCGGCCAGAGCCTCACCGGCAGGCAGAATCTGGGCTGTCTGGGGACGCATGGGTACCGGGGCATATTGCCAATCGGCACGAAAATCTTGCTCCACCACTACCTGACGGATTGCACCAGTCTTAAGCGTGTAGGACGGGGTCGGTAAATCAGCGGGATTCCACTTTTCGGTGGTTTCCTGCACAGTTTCAACAGGATTCTCAGCGCTTTCAATACCGGGCGCGGTCTCGGATTTGGCACTTTCGCTGCGGCGGTAGTCTGGCTTTTCTGCCGATACCTGAGCTTCAGCATTGGTGTCATTTTGTACCGGACGTTCAATATCGGTGTGGCAGTCCGCTGCTTCGACCAGGCTCACCGCCGTTGCAGGCGCGGCTTCATTAGCTATCCGGACCGCTTGAGCCAGCGTACCGGACGCCGGCTTTCCTCCCGCTAGCGAAGCCGCAGCGACCTTGGCCCACTGCTTAGCTCCGCGCATCCCAACGGACTGCAAGGCCGCGCGTCCCGCGGGGCTTTGCGCCAAACGCTTTTCGAGAACTCGAATGGACTGCTGGAATTGACGATCCTGCTCGCGACCGCGTTTTGCCGCTATCGCTCCCCACGAGATAGTCGCGACGATACCCAATACGGGTGCCGCCAGCACCCACCACGCCAGGAAACCAGTGGCCGCAAAGGCGCTGACTATCGCCAAAGCTAGCACCATGCCACCCAACAGTCCAGCACGACGACGGGCCGAAGTGACACGATTGGAAGCTGCGGCCGCGCGGTCGGCTTTCACTTCCGTGTAGGCCCTCAAATCCTGAGCCATTTTAATGGGCCGAGTCGCCGCACGTCCGAGTTTACCTTGGTTTTTATGCAGAGCGACCTCGACGGAGTGCGGTTGTTTAACCTGTTGGTCCAAGTCCAAAAGGCGCACCCCGTCCGAAAAACGATCATCATTTCGGGCTTGACCCATCAGACGTCGCGATTTGGCCACCTGCGGCAATAGCACCACGGTGACCACCAGTGTCAGGCCTAAAAGAATCCATGCAGAGATACCCACAAACCCAAAATAACGACCGGGCGGTACAAAAGGGTCACGCCACTCCGTACTCCCCTCGGAATACCGCAGTTTGACCAGCGGCGAAAACCTCAACAGTTAACAGGCGCCACAGCGCTAACAGTGTTCACACCGTTTCGCTAACTATTTTTACTGGCAACTAGCCGCGCTAACGTGCCGTCTCTAACCTGGCCACCATGCTGCCGGGATGCCATTCTTCCGTAGTAATCGCGAAAGAACTATGATCACGCCACGCCCCATCAATGTAGAGAAAACGCTGACGCAATCCCTCATAGCGCAGACCGAGCTTTTCTACGACCCGCAGCGAGGGACTATTTTCCGGCCGAATATTGACTTCCAAACGATGCAGACCGTAAGACGCAAAACCCCAATCGATGACCATAGCGAGTGCCAGCGGGGTCAGACCCCGACCGGCGAAGCGAGAGTTAATCCAATAGCCCAGGGCAGCACTCATCTCAGCACCACGATGCACGGAGCTGAGAGAAATTTGACCAGCTAGACGCCCCTCGGCAACGATTCCGAAATACATCCCCTGCCCCAAGCGCGCGGTGTGTGCGGCATCTTTCACGAACTCATCAATACTGACCGGGTGACCCAACCCCGGCGGTGCTCCAGCTTCCCAAGGTGCCAGCCACGCCCGGTCGCCCATTCGCAACTTCTCGATAGCGATGAAGTCGCGCCCCTTTAGCTGGCGCACTTCCAACCAATCGAAATCTGTCTGTAAACCTCGTTGTTTCAGGTTTTCTTCCCGGATAATAACCCGTCGGTACGCCCCCGGGTAAACGGTTTCACCTCGCAAATTACGCATTTTGTAACGCTCATTCCAAAACCATGCAGTGTAAGGTCTGCTGCGGCTGGACTTCCGTAACGTCTTCCGGAACGACCGCGAACGCATTGGCCTGGGCCAAAGCCGCTAGGCGTGCCTGTGGATGCGACCCCAACACTTCTCCGCGATAGTCTCCAGGTTTTCCAGTCAAAGCCACGGGAACGAACTCACGACGTTCCGCGGGAGAAACCCAACCTCGTGACATTTTGGCCGGCACGGAACTACGGTACAGATTCGACCAGCCCGCCATCTTTCGCAATGCCGGACGCACAAAGGTCTCAAAAGCAACTTGGGCAGCCACCGGATTACCCGGCAAACAATAAATCGGCACCTCGCCCAGCTTACCCACCCCCAACTGGCGACCCGGAGCAATGGCCACATTGTCAAACCGTACCGAGCCTAAAGGCGTGAGTACGTCCTTTACGGTGTCTGCCGGGCCGTAAGACAAACCTCCCGTGGTAACAATCACATCAGCACGCACCAGCTGGTCTTCAATAGTCTCACGCAACTGCGAGCGCTCATCGGTGACCATAACCCGAAAAGTTTTCGCGTCAACTTCTTCGGCAGCCGCGGCCAAGCAATGACCATTCGCATCATTAACCTGACCCGGTTCACGATGAGCTCCCGGCTCTACAAGTTCATCACCTATGCTCAAAATCACGACCCGAACTCGGGGATGGACCCGCACCCGACTCCTGCCCAGAGCAGCCAATAAGGCGATTTTCTGCGCATCCAAACGTTGGCCGGCGCGCAGTACCGTGGTACCGCTGGGAACATCAATATCGCTGGGAATGACCATAGTGGCGAATCCCGGAGAAACCGGCTGATTGATAGTGACTTGGGAAATACCCATATCTGTAGACTCCACCGGCACAACAGCATCCGCCCCAGGTGGCAGCGGAGCCCCTGAAGCAATCCGGATGGCGCTGCCCGGCACCAATCGAGTCCACACGGTGTCACCCGCTTGAATATCCGCGGTAACAGGCAAGATTGTGGGAGCGTGAGCCACGTCCTGCGCCCGAACCGCGTAACCATCCCCACCAGCCAAATCAGTTGCGGGTAGGCTGGATTCGGCAATAATATCCGCCGATAATACGCAACCCACAGCATCTTCCAGAGGTACTGCCAGTTCCGGCAGCGGCTCGGCGGCCAGCAGGCACAGATTGAGATGTTCCCCGACAGAACGCATCAGCAAGCGCCTGCCTTTCCACCCTGACCCGCGGCGCTTTCTGTGGAAGTGGGAGCTGCTCCCGGTCCATCAGGCGAACCGACTAAGCACCGCATATATTCTCGAAGATGAGCACCAAAATCAGGATTTTCCAGGGAAAGTTCCATTTGCGCCTGCAGGTATCCGGACAAATTTCCGGTATCGAAGTGACGTCCGCGCGAAACAACCCCCCAGACGCCGCCGCCTTCCGTAACCGGAATCTCAGCAAAGGCCGCCAGCGCATCCGTTAGCTGGATTTCATTGTTGCGTCCCGGCGGGGTTTGGGCCAAAATCTCAAAAATACGAGAATCCAAAACGTAGCGTCCCATCAAGGCATAAGGCGAACGGACCTGATCCGCTTCCGGTTTCTCAATAATGTCAGCGAGCTTGAACACTCCGTGCCCCGCTGCTGCTGCACCCAATTCGACCGGCTCAACCCGTGCGGAACTGTAAAGTTTCGCCTCGGCCGCACTGACTTCCATCAGCGCCACCACGCACCCTCCGGTCACCGCGTGCACGTCTAACATAGTCTGCAACAGAGGATCTTCCGGGTGATACAAATCATCCGGAAGCTGCACGACAAAAGGCTGTTCTCCCACGTAATCACGAGCCTGCAGGACGGCGTGGCCCAATCCTCGAGCCTGTTCTTGCATAACCAAATCAACCTGGGGCAAGGGTAAATCCTGGGGATTCGACTCGCAGTCGGCGTTGGTAAAAAAAACTCTCAGAGCTGGCTTTCGAGGGCTGGTCACCACGTGAAACTGCTCAATTCCACAGCGGAGGGCTTCCTCGATCACTGTCATGATTACCGGCCGATCCACCAAGGGAAATAACTCTTTGGGAACTGATTTCGTCAGAGGATACATCCGGGTTCCCTTCCCAGCGGCGGGGATGACGGAGCACCTAACTTCTAAACTCATGAATCAAGCCTAATCTATCCCGATGTAATAACAAGATAAATAAACGTAAATAAGGCACAATGTTAAGGTGCATGAGATGGAGCTAAACTTACCGGATTTACGTGGGCAGGAGCCCGAAGACGCTAAGCAACAGTTAAGGCAACTCATTCGCAGCGCTCGGGATCGGCTCAGTGATAGCCAAGTTTCCCAGGCTGGTCAGGAAATTAGAGATCGAGTGCTGGAGTTCGCGACAGACTTTCACACAATTGCCTGCTACGTCTCAGTTAAGAAAGAGCCTCCAACCTTGGATTTAATCGAGGCGCTGTATCAGCAAGGCAAGCGGCTGTTGGTGCCAAAGCTGGGTTCGAAGCTCAACCGTGATTGGGCTTTTTATGCGGGTCGCGATGATTTGGCCAACCGCTCACCGAACCGGCCGATGGAACCCAGCGGGGACGCTCTCGATTCCTCTGCCTTAGCAGCTGTAGACCTGGTCATCACCCCTGCTCTAGCGGTTGATCGACAAGGAAATCGCTTGGGCCAGGGCGGAGGTTGGTATGACCGCGCTCTGCCCTATGTTCAGAAACAGACCCCCATCTATGCGCTGTGCTACACCCATGAGTTGCAGCGGGAACTGATTCTTCCCACGGACCAGTACGATATTCCGGTAACCGGGGTATTGACTCCCTCTTGCTGCTTCAAGTTGGAAGGCTCCGAGTTTCAAAAGTCGGGAATTTTGCCCGCTTAGCTCCCTTCCATCGGCCCTTTGTCCTGCTGTTTTACTCGATTACAGAGGGTTTTCCACAAGGGTGGTAAAAATGGGGTTTTCCACAGGTAGATCGCCCCGATAGTGGCGCGATGTCCGCCATCTTCCTAGCGTGGACGCATGAGCATGAATCGTTTTTGGAATTGGCGTTACCCCCTCGCCGCGGGCCTGGCTATCATGGCTGTGTTCGTTGTGGTGACGCTCTTTTTACCTGAGAAAGCTGGAGCCGCCGTGGTGGTGGTCAAACACGAAATCTGTGCGGGTTGTGAAATTACCGCAAAGGACGTGAGGCTTTCCACCCTGACTCCTTCCGCCGTCCCCCAGGACCACTTTCAAAAAGCTGACCGTGTCATCGGGAAAACCGCGGCGGTGAACTTGAGTTCCGGAACCGTGCTGCAGCCTGCATTGCTGGTGGAAAACGCGGTGGAGGACCTGCGGACAGGAGAAGTCGCCTTCGCCATCGAAGTCAGCGACCCCGCGGTATCAGGGTTCTCCAAGACCGGGCAACCGGTTGAAATTTGGTGTTCCGGGGGGAACGTGGATGGGGAACTATTAGCTTCCAATGCTCGGGTTGTCGGGGTAAAGGCCGTCTCAGAGAGTTTTCTGGGTACCGGGAACTCCGCCGCTATCGCTTACCTGGCGGCACCTGAGGACGAAGCTCGTCGAGTCATCGCCGCCAAAGCGGACTACGACCTGAGTTTCGTAGTTCGGAGATAGTAAATCCCCGCTTACAGTTTCCCGAAATGCGGGGGAATGTCGGCTTTCAGCCGTTTGTCGTTGGTTTCGTCGATTTCATCCGGCGTTTCCGGAGGCGCCTCGAGGCTTCCACCACCGGGAACCGCAAAGGGGTTGTCTTTGCCCTCGTCTTGCTGGGAGATATAGGTGGCCCTGCGGTGACGGCGAATTCGCTGGCGTTCCCGTCTCGGTTCGGGCTGAGCCTTTTGAGTGGCAAAAATGTCGCGTGGAGTAGGTTTGTTCTGTTCCATCGTTCTCCTCACAAGGCAGCGTTGCGCCGCCGTACCACGTGGCGCAGCACGGCGTCGACTTGGGCGCCGCGGCGCGATAGCTCTAAGGTCTCTCGCAGTTCCTGCACCTGCTGGTCCTCACTGCGTGCCACTCCGTCGGATTGAATCCACTCCAGCAACTCGTCCAACTGGTCGTCTCCATAAGCTGCCAGGGGCAACCCTTTAGCGACCGGGGGACGCGGGCTGCGAGTGGCGCCGACTACGCGAAGGTTCGGGGCAACGGGACTTTCCGCAAAGGCCTCACCTTCAGGGGCGGTCTTGACGGAGTCCTCAGCAGGGGTTTCCTCGGGTTCCTGCGCCGAAGTGGCTGCCGATGAAGACACTTCTGTACCGTTCAGTACAGGATTTGGACTATTCGGTTCTTCCGGAACTTCAATTTGAGGAGCCGCGATGAGAGGAACCGAAAGGGCATCTTTACGTCTAGCCAAAGTCGTTTCCACCGCGTGACGAACTTTTGCCGCCTGTGCCGCCGGGTTGGCAAAAACTTCCATGGTGTAACAGGTAATGACTGTCCAACCGGCCGCTTCCAGGCGGGCGGGCCACAGTCTTTCCCGCCTACGCAAGGAAGGTTCTCTCACGTAAGTATCGTCATCGGTCAGCACCGCCACCAGCAGTTCACTGGGTAGATCGGCGGATCCGATGGCCAGGGGAATCTGAATACCGTCTTTCAATCCGAAACGAGGAACCACCGTCAGTCCCGCTCGCCACAGACGCTCCGCTAAATCCACCAGGAGACGATCCGGCTCTGATTCGAAAGATTCCGGAGTAGTTAAAGCCCGCTCCATGCCTTCGGGGTTGTCTGCGGAGTCCAGCAAATCTACCAGCATTCGAGCCCCTGGCTCGCTAAGTTTGGACGTATCGACTTCATTGGCTCTAAACGCGCTGACAATTTCGAGCCTTTGGCGCACGACTTCCAGGCAGCTAACCACGTGCGCGACCCCGGAAGGGCCGGAAACCGGACCAAAGTTCAACTGGACCCGTCCGTGCGGCGTCTTGGACATACCCAAACTCATAATGACCACGTCACGGCGTAGCCCGCCAGCCGTGGCAGAATCGACCACCACGAAGGGCTCCCTCCCGCTCTGGAAGAAATCCTGAGCCTGCGGCACTTTTGCCAAGGCATCGTTCAGGGCGGAACGAATCCGCGCAACTGCCCCGGGGTTCAAGCAGACTACCGCCAGGGACTGAGAGGCCCGATTCAGGGCGTGGTCCAAAATCAACTCCACCACGCGGGAAATTTCGACCCGAGAGATGACCGGCGACCCATCCCGCGCCAAAGGAGACTCTGAACCGGTTACCACGTGGAGTTTCACCAAAGAAGCCGGGCGTGGGGACGGCACCGGCGCCACGGAGTCACCGTAACCGTGACTGGCCAGGAACAGCGCGACCTGCTCGGAAAGCTCACCCAAATCCGAACGCAGAGAAACGACCGGCAAAACTTTCGCTGCAACCTGGGTAAATCCAGTCCACCCTCGCCGAGAATCACCGAGTACTACCAGCTGCTTGGCTCGCGTAATGAGCGGAATCACTTGAGATAAGCTCATAAAATCCAGATGATCCAGCACCAGGACTTCAATTGTGGAATTTCCATAAATCTGGGCCAGCAGGTAGGGCGAAAGTGCCCAAACCGGGCACAGCTGACGGATGAGCGGGGCAACACTTTGGAAGTCGGACAGCGCCCCCATATCGCCAATCTCTAACACAGATTGCAAAGCTGCGGTGGCGGGAGCCTGCCCCTGGCGCGCTTGGTTCGCTAGCTCGTGCATGGCTCGCGCCACGGGGTAAGGTAGCGATTCGATTTGTGCCAAATCTAAGGAACGTAAGGTATCCGCCAACTCGTGCATGGCGGCCCCGTCAATACCGGCCAAGACCGGGTCGCTATGCATAATTTTTAGCAAAATGGCTGACCACCAAGCCAAATCCAGCTCTGCCAGAGCTAACTCAGCGGGTACTCGCCGGGCCCGCAAATCATCGAGAAGCGGACCTAACCCGAACTCTTTCAATTCCTTTAGCAGCTGTACCTGCAGGGGCAGGCGTAAGGCCTGGTCAGTAGTTTCATCGAGGGATTTTACTAAATTCAAAAGGTCGGCCAGCGGCACTTCCTCTGGTTTCGTCCCTTCCGGAGTGGTGACTTGGCTAAGGATGGGGGCAACTGCCGCAACTTCGGCGAAAATTTGCGCCGAAAGCTCCTGTACTGCCTCGAATTCTTGCGGAATTCGGGGCCAGGCACCCGGCAGTGCATGACGGCGCCACAGGTCACGAAAACTTTGGACGCGCACCAGTTCATCGTGTAAATCCTGAGGCGTGATTCCCGGACGCAGCGCATCTTTGGCTTGCTTCACCAAATTGCGCTTATCCTTACCCTTAATCGGTAAGGAGCGTTCTTGTCGCCATTTGCGGCTGGCCGTAGCTATGACCATGTCCGCGGCTGAATGCTCAAAAATTTCGGGTTGGAAAATATCCAGAGATTGCGCCACCCCGGTCAGCATTCCCAACTGTTCTTTCCAAGCGTTCAGGGTCGAAGGGAGGACCAGCCCGGTTTCTTCGCTGACCCGTTCTAATTCCTGATGCAGCCTTTCCAGGCGACCGTCTGCCAGCGCATGAATTTTTTCGATGGCATCCTGGGCATCTGATTCGGTGGACAGTACTACCCCTTTCCAGGGGGATTCTTGCAGGTCTGGTTCAAGCAGACCGGCATCTTGGGCCCGGGTCAACAGTTCACGAGCCCGTTCGCGTCCTTCTTTGCTGGAGTGTTCGTCATCGGCAAGTTCCAGTTTCACTTTTGTGCGCGGCCCCGGCTGAGCGCTGGTTAAATCTGCGAGAGCCTGCAGTGCGGCATAGGCGGAAACCCCCCACGGTTCACGCACCACGTGCAAACGTTGCGTATAAGCACTGAGTTTGTCTCGAGTTTGGCGCAGCCTCTCGTGTGCATCGCCCAATTCCGTAACTGGTACGGGCGGTTGCGGATACGCGGTATCCCCGCTCAGCAATTGGTCTCGGAGAGCGCTGCGCCACTCACTAGCTCCGGTCAGGTCCAACACGAAACGGCCCAATCCGGCCTTTTGCAAGCCTTCCACCGTCGTCTTACCAATCCGGCGCACTCCCGGTACGTAGCAAACGTGTTTCCCGCTAGCTCCGCAATCAGCCAAAATGGCTTGTACAGTAGATGAACCGGGAGCACCCGGAGGAACCTCAACAAAAATGGAACGTCCGCTGGCAATCAGCTCCACAACTCGAGCCTGGCTTACGTCCAAGTCGCCGATACCGCGTTCCAAATCCGGGTCACGATCCGCCGGACTGGTCTCCGGCAGCGGCTCTAAGAGCTCGGCAGCTGCCGATTTGTCTCCCGCAAAGGCTCTGACCAGCGGATTTTTACCAGCGACCGGGAGGATGGTGTCCCAGTCTGAGCTGAGCACCGCACTGGAGACCCCTAGATTGGCAACTAGCAGGTTTTCCTTGAGGTCAAACCCCGGGATGAAGTCCTGTCCCGCCCGGCGAATCGCTTCGAGAGCCGGGGTGACGTTCAATCGGCCATCCTCTAAGCTCGAAGCGATTATGGCTTCGGGATTGCAGTCGATATGGCGATCCTTAAACGCTTTCACCAAGACCGGATTCATCACGACCGATCCGCCCATTTTCAATGTGTAGTCCCCGTCAACCGCTTCTAGTTCCAACGGACGCATCAGCACGGGCAGGTTAAATTGTTCCAGTTTGAAATGACTCAGTTCAGGGCGAGTCCCCCGTTCAGATTCTTTAAACGGCGGTAGTTGAGTCCAGTTGGCTACCCCAATCACCAGATTAGTGGGGTACAGCCCACAGCGGGACACTGAAGATTTCTTTTCCGCGTCGAGCTTCCTCATCACCGCTCGGGCGGCACCCAAGGCAGCGCTATCACGCAGCAAAGAAGATAACTTTGTCAGCCGGCCGCCATAGAGCTGGGCTATGCCCGCGGGATGCGCCCCGGTTAAATCAAGAAGGTTCTCCAGGGAGTCGATGTCACGTATCCCCTGGGCTCCTGGTGAGGCTGAGGCTTCGCCGGCCCATAGTGTCAGACGCTCTTGGACTGGGTCTACCTCTACAGACTGTAAAACCTCGGTGGCAGCATCATTCTGGTCAGAGGAGTCGGGGTCGGAATTTTCCACGCTCCCCCCAGGGTTTTGTACCGGCTGTTCCAAATCTTCTTCCACATATCCACGATATGTGAAATATGGCACAATTCCGCGATGGCGCGCCAAAAAGAGGCGAATCTAGGGAAGGAATAGCAGAACTTGCAGTCATGATTACCTCACGGTTTCCAGCTGCCCCAATAAACGCTGAATCACGGTTCCCAGCACTGCAATCAAGTCCTCGCGGCTCATGGAGGAGAGAGGCTCCAGCTTGACCACGTAACGGGACAGCAGAACCCCCAGCATCGCGCTCATCATCAGCTCGATGGGCAAATCCAGATCCGTCCCGATATATTCCCTGATGCTGGCCATAATCTGGTTTTCCACATAGTTCGCAAAGGTCTGTTGGGTCGCCGAATCTTGCAACAACAGATTAAACAGCGTCTCCAAAGTTCCCGCGGTAGCGGCTTGTTCCCAAGTATTCAGGATGGTGGCAGCCAAACGGTGTCCGGTTTCTTCCGGAGGACCATCCGCCAATGCCGCTGTCATCAACTGTTTGGGGTCTCCCGGCAAAGCCAATGATTCCCGCAATAGCTGAGCCTTGGAACGAAAGTAATACGCGATGAGGGCCGGATCGACTCCAGCGCGGCGGGCAATTTCGCGGTAGGTAGCGTGTTTATAGTCCAGCTCGGTAAATGCCTCGTTGGCTGCAGCAAGGATTCTTTCTCGGGTTTCTCCTCGCGGTCCCGCGGGCCCTCTTCGTGATGCGTTAGCATTCTTACCCATTTTAGCAAGCCTTACGTTACGTAATTATTTTTTCGAGTTTCAATAGTAATTCTCCAGGCTCTCCGACTGCTTTCCCGGTAAGCCCAAGGATTCTGTGTTCTATATTATTCTAATTTCAACACGTTAAAATTTCTCAGTTTTCTGGATATGTTCCTAGCAAGCACGGCAAGCAAATGAATTGAGGCCAATCGTATGAGTGTTACCCCCGCGAACATCATCCGCCTCGGAGTTGATGTGGGCTCCACCACTGTCAAAGCGGTGGCCCTCAACGCGCAAGGGCAAAAAGTCTTTGCCGACTATCGCCGTCACAAGGCCGATGTTCGTCGCGAACTCACTCAGCTTTTGGAAGATGTCCTCACCGATTTGGGCGACGTTACTGTGCAAACCGCGGTCACCGGCTCGGGCGGTCTCCAGGTTGCTAACTCAATGCGGGTTCCTTTCGTCCAGGAAGTCATTGCTGAAACCGAAGCTGTGCGTAAACATAGTCCTCACACTGACGTCATCATCGAGCTGGGCGGGGAGGACGCGAAACTGACCTACCTGCACCCGACTCCCGAACAACGAATGAACGGGTCTTGTGCGGGCGGAACCGGAGCTTTCATCGACCAAATGGCAACCCTGCTGGACACCGATGCCGAGGGGATGAACAGGCTTGCGGCGCAATCCCAAACGATTTACCCCATCGCTTCACGCTGCGGCGTTTTTGCCAAATCCGACATTCAACCGTTGCTGAACCAAGGTGCCGCCCACGCGGACATTGCCGCCTCTGTATTCATGGCGGTAGCTACGCAAACTATTGCGGGCCTCGCCAACGGCCGCCCTCTCCGCGGCAACGTCATGTTCCTGGGCGGCCCGCTGCACTTCCTGCCGGAACTGCGCCAGGCTTATGAAAAACTGCTTCCCAAAGTGGAAAACTTTTACACGCCCACCGACGCGCAGCTCTTTGTGGCCTTGGGCAGCGCCCTGCTGGCCGATGGAGGGCGTGCGGGCGGCCAAGCTGCCACCCCGGAGCGCCTGGAAGTCCTGATTGGACGCTTGAAACAGGCCGAAGTTGTCCACGAGTCCACCCGGATGCGCCCCCTGTTCAAAAACGACGCGGAACTGACAGAGTTCCGTCAGCGTCACCAGCGCGATTGCATCCAGGCTCTGGACCCGAAGGAAGCAAAAGGACGCTGTTGGCTGGGGATTGATGCCGGCTCTACCACCATTAAAGCGGTGGTCATCGATGAGTCTGACCGCATTGTTTTCTCTCATTACGCCACGAATGAAGGCAATCCTCTCCGGGCAGCCATCGACATTGTCCGCCGGATTCGCCAGGAGCTTCCGGCAGGCACCACTATCGGGCGAGCTTGTTCTACCGGCTACGGGGAAGGTCTGATAAAGGCTGGGCTGACCCTGGATGAAGGGGTCGTGGAAACTATGGCTCACTACCGGGCAGCAAACCGTATCGCTCCGGGGGTGACTTCGGTGGTAGACATCGGCGGCCAGGACATGAAATTCATCAAGATTAAGGACGGTAGCGTCGACTCGATTTCGGTCAACGAAGCGTGTTCTTCCGGTTGCGGTTCGTTCCTACAAACGTTTGCCGCCACAATGAGCACCACGGTGCAGGAGTTTGCTGCCGCCGCGGTGCAGAGCCCCGATCCGATAGACCTGGGTACCCGGTGTACCGTATTCATGAATTCCTCGGTCAAGCAAGCCCAGAAAGAAGGCGCTGATACCGGGGCTATTGCCGCGGGTCTGTCGTATTCGGTGGTGCGCAATGCCCTGTATAAAGTCATCAAACTCAAAGACCCCTCAGATTTGGGCGACAAAGTCGTGGTGCAGGGAGGTACTTTCCTGAATGATGCCGTCTTGCGGGCTTTCGAGTTACTGACGAAACGCGAGGTGATTCGCCCCAATATCGCCGGTCTGATGGGAGCCTACGGGGCGGCCTTGAGCGCCAAAATGCACGACGACCCCACCACGCAGTCCACGTTAGCCAGCTTGGCGGATTTGGATGCCTTCGATGTCGAAACTACCCACAAAACCTGCAACTTTTGCCAAAACCACTGCAAGGTAACGATTTCTACCTTTGCTAACGGCTCTCGCCACGTCACCGGCAACCGTTGCGAACGCGGCGCTAGCTTGGAAAAACGGCCTCAAAAGTCCCAGATTCCAAACCTTTATGACTGGAAATACCGCCGGTTGTTCGCTTACCGTCGTCTGACTGAAGACAAAGCCACTCGCGGGGATATCGGCATTCCTCGGGTCTTGGGGATGTATGAGGATTACCCACTGTGGTTCACAATTTTGAGCCAACTCGGTTTTCGCGTCATGATTTCGGGGCGGTCCTCCCACGAACTGTTTGAACAGGGAATGGAATCAATCCCCTCAGAAAATATCTGTTATCCGGCGAAACTGGCTCACGGGCATATCGAGCAACTGCTGGAAAAAGGGGTGAAAACAATTTTCTACCCCTGCGTGAATTACAACATGCCCCGCAATCCTAAAGCGGACAATAACTACAACTGTCCGGTCGTAGCCACCTATCCTGAGGCGCTGCGTCACAACCTGGAAGGCCTCGATGCCCCCGGAGTGCGCTTCATCTCGCCGTTCTTAAACATGGCAGACCCAGACTTTGTGGCGAAACGTCTGGCAGAAGTTTTTGCTGACTGGAACGTCACTATCGAGGAGGCGACCGCTGCGGTTCACGCCGGTTATGCCGAGGACGCACGGGTCAAAGACGATATTCGCGAGCAGGGTCGTCTGGCTCTGGAATGGATGCGCACACACGGCAAGCGCGGTGTGGTTTTGGCGGGTCGTCCCTACCACTTGGATCCGGAAATCAATCACGGAATTCCTGAGGCAATTGTCAGCCTGGGCATGGCCGTGCTGACGGAGGACTCTATCGCTGACGGACGTCTGGAACGCCCCCTGCGGGTGCGTGACCAGTGGACTTACCACTCTCGCTTGTACGAGGCAGCCGCACGAGTCGCCGCGGAACCAGACTTGGAGCTGGTACAGCTGACCTCCTTTGGCTGCGGTCTAGATGCCGTCACGGCAGAACAGGTGCAAGAAATCCTGGAAGGCCAAAACGATATCTTTACCCAACTGAAGATTGACGAAGTCTCAAACTTGGGGGCAGCAACCATTCGGCTGCGTTCCCTGGCCGCGGCCGCCGTCGAGCGCGAGGAGCGCGCCAAATGCCAGGAAAACACCATCAGCGTCGCCGGCCTGACCGGCAGCGCTCGTGTTGACAATTCGGGCAGTGTCAACGTAAGTTTCCTGCCCAGCACCTCGACCGAGATGGCTCAAAACGATCACAAGGCCGCTGGTGAGGTTCTCACGTCGGCGACGGTGGCTACTTTCCCGGCCAGCCCCACCCGCCCGGAGGGGGTCCCCAGTCCCCTATCCTCGGTCTTTGCTGCCGCCAAGAATCCCGCGAGCCACGTCTACGAGGCGCATCCCTTCACGAAAGAGATGCGAGACGCGGGCTACACCATTTTGGTGCCGCAAATGGCTACCATCCAATTCCGTATCGCGGAGCCGATCCTGAAACGCAAAGGGTACAACATTCGGCTACTGGAAAATGTCGATGCTCAAACCATGGAGACCGGGCTGAAATACATCAATAATGATGCCTGCTACCCCTCGCTGGTGGTGCTGGGTCAGCTCATTGACGAATTCGTCTCCGGACGAGCCGATCCGAATAGAACTGCCGTAGCCATGAGCCAGACCGGCGGTATGTGCCGGGCGACGAACTATGCTTCGCTGTTGCGCAAGGGACTGCGAGATGCCGGATATCCGCAGGTTCCGGTCATTGCCATGTCCTTGCAGGGGCTGGAGGAAAATCCCGGGTTTACGTTTACGATTCCGATTTATCATCGAATTATTCAAGCCTTGGTCATCGGCGATGCTATTCAAAAGATGCTGCTGCGAGTACGGCCTTACGAGGCGGCCCCCGGTTCCGCGATGGCTCTCTATGAGCGCTGGAACGAGTTGTGGCGCGAATGGTTTGCTTCGGGCGGGAAACGGGTCGGCGGTTTCGGGCGCGTCAGCTACTCCAAGCTCACCAAGATATGCGTGCGCGAGTTCGATGCCCTCCCGCTGCGGAATATCCCACGCAAACCGCGGGTCGGGATTGTCGGAGAGATTCTGGTCAAATTCCACCCCTACGCCAACAATCACGCGGTACAAACCATCGAGGATGAAGGCTGTGAAGCGGTCCTTCCTGGCCTACTGCAGTTCTTTGAGTACTCGCTGGCGGACGGAAAATGGGACTGGGAAAACCTGGGGATGAATCCAAAATCCCGGTTTACAAAACCACTGGCACTGTGGGTTTTGCGCCAATATACCGCAACGGTGAACAAAGCGATGTCCGCCACCAACGGCAAATTCCTGCCCGGTCGCAACATCATGGATATGTATGAGCGTTCCAAAGATATTGCGTCCATGGGTAACCAAGCTGGTGAAGGCTGGTATTTGGTTTCTGAAATGGTGGACATGATTGAAGATGGCTGCCCGAATATCATTTGCGTGCAGCCCTTCGCCTGCCTGCCTAACCACATTGTTGGCAAAGGTATGTTCCGGCCTCTACGTAACCGTTATCCTCAGGCAAATATTGTCGGAATCGACTATGACCCCGGGGCTTCGGCCGTAAACCAGCTGAATCGGATTAAGCTCATGATTTCGACCGCAAAGATTAATGAGGGGCGCGATTTGGACTTCAGCAAGTTGGAGACGGATCTGCCCGAATTATCAACGACTGAATCCGCCGCAGTGTGCTGTCCCGGCCCGGACGAACCGGCGCTGCTGGGGATGCCGACCTTGCCCAGCCAAGAATAAACGAAAGCGCCCCCGAGCCGATTCGAACGGCCGACCTACCGCTTAGGAGGCGGTTGCTCTATCCACTGAGCTACGAGGGCAACGTTACCAAGTCTACTGTGTTTTCAGCGTGATTTTAAACCTGACTGACAGAATACCGACTGCGATAAAAAGTGAGAGTGGAGCCGGAATACCGACTCCACTCGACTAAGTTATAAAGTTACTGGCCGATGCGCACGTATTCAGGGTTGCCGTAAACCTGTTGCACCCTCACGGATTCGCCAGGGCGCGGGGAGTGCACCATCTTGCCTTCGCCGAGGTACACGCCAACGTGGCCGCCATAGTAGACGATGTCGCCTGCTTGGGCTTCCCCAGCGGAAACATGCTTACCGGAGGCGCCTTGACCCCACGAAGTGCGGGGCAGAGCAATCCCGGCCTGGTTGTAGACGTACCCGACGAAACCGGAGCAATCAAAACCATTGGGAGAGGTTCCGCCATAAACGTAGGGCACGCCTTGGTAACGCAGGGCAATGTCCGCGATGGAACCGCCGGCGATATTGGCCGGGATAGAAATGGGAGCGGCCGAAACTGCGGCGCGACCGACACTGCGATTAGCAGTGCCGTGATTGTTATTAGCACGCTGAGCTTGAGTCTGCGCTTGCTGTTGCTGTTGCTGAGCCGGTACCTCGACTTGGCCTTCGGTCCACGCCACGTTCTCCGGGGCGGTTACCACCGGGTTGGCGGCAACGGCGAGGTGTGCCTGCGCGACAGCATCGCCCACCTGGGCGGAAACCGGGACTTTAGCCTGGGAAGGGGTGTCTGCACCTTCTGGAGCAGCGATGGCCGAGCCGGCCCAAACGGTGCCCAACGCCAAACCGGCGGAGGCCGCGGCTACAAACCCTTTCTTTCCATCGATATTTTTCAAAGAATCCAAAGGTGTAACGGGCTTTGTTGCGGCGCGATGCCGAGCCCGTGAAGTGGTGTTAGCCAACCTTGTCCCTTTCCTTGAAGGCCTGATTT
The DNA here is from genome assembly GCF_949769255.1 of Mobiluncus massiliensis. Lineage (GTDB taxonomy): Bacteria > Actinomycetota > Actinomycetes > Actinomycetales > Actinomycetaceae > Mobiluncus > Mobiluncus massiliensis. The sequence continues at coordinate 1,732,053 of NZ_OX458329.1, forward strand.
CAAGTTCAGGTTCCGGACGGTTCAACCCGTCCTAAGAACGTGTTCCTAACACTACACCAAAGAAATTCAAATGTCACATTTGGATAACAATTCCCCGTGATTTTGACAAGACTTGGACAATTTTTGCCTATAGCTTTATGAAAAAATGCTTAAAAAGGTCGCGGGGAATTGCTACCGTCGGCAGGTCATTTTCGCTGGATTTTCCTGTTTTATCAATGAAAAGTGCGGCAATCTCGGCACCGTCGTCAAACCTGAGTGTAACCTTAGAGCCAGGTAACAATTTGGCTTCACTTAATTTCTTAAGCACACCCTCACAGGCCTGTACCGGCTCTCCGATTCTTCCAATCTGGACAGTTCCTCCGTCAGGGTGACGGCGCCAGTAAGAATCCAGAGTAGCTCCTTCAACGGCAGGGTCAAAGTTCTTGTAGTTCTTAACCCGTCGGGGTATCGGATTACCGTAGGGATCTTGGTCGGGCATTTGCAGCAGCGCCAGTAGCAAGGACTCAACTTTTGCGCTCATGACATGTTCCCAACGGCAGGCTTCATCGTGAGCTTCGTCCCAGGGCAGACCAATAACATCAGTTAAGAGCCGTTCCGCCAGCCGATGTTTGCGAATGACTTCGGTGGCCTCGCGCAGTCCCTGTTCTGTCAATGTAATTTTCCGGTCGTCTTCCAGACTCAGCAGTCCGTCGCGCTCCATGCGAGAGATGGTCTGGCTGACCGTAGGCCCTGAATGACCTAATCTCTCCACGATTCGGGCCCGCAACGGAGCCACTCCGTCTTCCATCATCTCGTAGATGACCTTGAGATACATTTCCGTGGTATCGACCAGTTCACTCATTCGCGTGGCTCTTTCTGCATCGTGACTTCTCAGCAACAATCAGGTTTTATACCGCCAAGAACAACTCTAACTTATCAAAATTCTTAACTAGCGGGCACCTCTCCGGTCAGGTTCGTTCCTCCAGTCAGTTTTCCCGGTCTCCTTCCTTCTTATTCTTCATAAGAGGCTTGGGGCTGGCATTCGCGGATTGTTCGGCCTGATGCGGGTGGTGGCATAATCAAAACGTGAGTGAATATGCGAACCTAAAGATTCCCGCTGAACTTTTGCCCAAAGACGGCCGTTTTGGCTGCGGCCCCACCCTGATTCGTCGTGAACAGTTGGATTGTTTGGGTCGTTCAACTCTCATGGGTACTTCCCACCGTCAACCCCCGGTAAAGGATTTGGTGGCCGACTGTATCTCTCGGATGCGTACCCTTTTTGAGGTTCCCGCTGATTACACGGTGGCTCTCGGCAACGGCGGAGCCACCACCTTTTGGGCTGCCGCCACCGCGTCTTTGGTTCGCCACCTTGCCGCCCATGCCGTCTTTGGTTCTTTCGGTGAAAAGTTTGCCAAAGAGACTTCGGGGGCGCCCTTCCTTGAGGAATCATTGATTACCAAGGCCGAGTTGGGCAACTCGACTCTTCCACAGCTTAGTGAGCAGGCCGATGTTTACGCTTGGCCGCAGCAGGAAACTTCTACCGGGGCAATTGCGCCGGTGAAACGCCTGGGTCACGCGGATCAGCTGGTGTTAATTGACGCGACTTCCATCGCCGGTTCTGTACCGGTCGATTTAACCCAGGCTGATGCTTACTATTTTTCCCTGCAAAAGGCTCTGGGGTCAGATGGTGGACTATGGTTCGCTTTCCTCTCGCCCCAAGCGGTAGATCGCGCCGCTGAGATTGCCGACAAGCCCTCCGCGGGTCGCTGGATTCCCTCCATCTTAAACTTGAAAACTGCGGTGGCAAATTCCGTAAAGAACCAGACTTTGAATACGCCGGCCATCGCTACGTTGGAACTGCTGCACTCCCAACTGCAGTGGTTGGATAGCCTTGGCGGGCTTCAGGCGGCGCAACAGCGGGTTCGCGCCAGCTCGGATGCAATCTATACGTGGGCCGAATCGAAGCCGTTCGCTTCTCCCTTTGTCTCAGACCCCGCAAAGCGCTCCCCGGTCGTTTCTACCGTAGAGTTTGATGACTCTGTTGACACCGCGGCTCTGCTCCAGATTTTGCGTGCCAACGGCATTGTGGATGTCAGCCCTTACCGCGCGGTAGGACGCAACCAGTTGCGCATCGGAACTTTCCCCTCGACCGACCCCGCCGACACGGCAGCGCTGCTGGCGTGCGTCGACTACGTCGTCGAACGCCTCTAGCCGGAAATAAATCTCAAAAGACCCGACCAACGTCTTGGCCGGGTCTTTTGCTACGGGATTCAGTTAGGCAAAGAGAGCCTGAATGGGTCCCAGGGCGAAGTAGATAACGAACAAGATACCTACCACCCACATCAACGGGTGAATCTCTTTGAACTTACCGCGCGCTAATTTCACGATGACGAAAGCAATGCAGCCAAAACCGATACCGGCGGTAATCGAGTACGAGAAAGGCATCATGGCGATAGACAGGAAAGCCGGAATCGCGTTTTCCGCGTTCTTCCAATCTATGTCCGCCACCTGTGTCATCATCAAAAATCCCACAAAGACCAGAGCAGTTGACGCAGCTTCTGCCGGCACCAGCTCTACCAGCGGAGCAAAGAACATGGACAGCAGGAAACACACCCCGACTACGACGGAAGACAAACCGGTACGGGCTCCCGCTCCTACCCCGGAGGTGGACTCCACGTAGGACGTATTCGAGGAAACGCCGCCCAAGCCGCCGGCCATAGCAGCCAGAGAGTCAATGAGCAGAATCTGGAGGGTACGCGGCGGGTTACCTTTCTCATCGAGCAAACCGCCGGCAGCACCGACACCGACCATCGTGCCCATGGTGTCAAAGAAGTCTGCCAGCATCAGGGAGAAAATCAGCAGCAACACGGAGATTACCGGGAGCTTCGTGAATGCCCCAAAGAAGTCAATCTGACCGAAGGTGGCAAAATCAGGAAGTTGGACGGGCGAGCCCTCCAGAGCGGGAACATTTTTGGTCCAGCCAGTCTCGTTGACGACCTTGCCAGTCTCATCAGTCATCAGCGGAATCTTGAGAATCGCTTGGAGAATGACCGCGAGAACGGAAGACACCACAATCCCGATGAGGATGGCCGCCTGGACCTTGCGAACGTAGAGAACCAAGATAACCACAAAACCGATGAGGAACACGACCATCGGCCAGCCGGCGAAGGATCCTCCGATACCGAGCTGAACCGGAGTGCCTCCCGGACGGACTACCCCCGCATTGATGAGGCCGACCAGCGTAATAAATAAGCCAATACCAACAGAGATAGCGACTTTCAGCTGGCTGGGTACGGCATTAAAGACGGCTTCGCGGAAACCCGTGACCACCAGCAGTGTGATGGCGACGCCCTCCCAAAAGATGAGTCCCATCGCTTCGCCGTAGGACAGTCCGAAAGGACCAAGCACCAGGGTGAATGACACCATCGCGTTCAGCCCCATGCCAGCCGCCAGCGCTAGGGGGAAGTTTGCTACCAGCCCCATCAGGATAGTCATCAAGCCGCCGACCAGGGCAGTTCCAGCGGCGATAGAAGCAGGGGTGACATTTTCAGCTCCACCGGCGCTGGCTGCCGCAATCAGGATGGAGGGGTTGACGACCAAGATGTAAGCCATCGCAAAGAAGGTCACCAGGCCGCCGCGGATTTCTTGCCTTACGGAAGATTTACGCTTGGAGATTTCGAAAAAACCATCAAGTCCTCCGTTGGTGCGCGGGGAACCACTGGTGGTTTTCTTACCGGATTTGTTTGCAGTTTTCGTTGTATTATTGCTCACCGTTTAACGCTAGTCTTTTCCGTGACGATAAGCCAAAACACAACGTCACAGGCTTATGCGTCCGGAGCTTGTCCCGAGAGGGTAATCTCATCCGGATTGAGTTCCTGCAAGGATTTGTCGTCCAAAAAGGTCCTCCCCACCGGCAGCGTACTCGGTGTCAGGTCCGCATCGGTTTCTGAGTGCGCCCCACAAGTGTGATCCATCGCCACCACGTGTCCGTCGTCAGGACTCCAGGCGTTGGTACACAAGCCAAACTCCAGCCGCAGCGAACCACTGATTTTCCACAGGTAACCGCAGGTAGAGCAGGGATTCTCCGGCGGGTTACCGTGACGATCCAGTTCGGTGCGGGAATGCACGTCACGCAGCCAGCGTTTCACCGCCGCATTGCGGCCCTCACGATTCAGGACCCGTTTGCGCCCCAGTCCCAGTTCCCACAGAGCCAGCTGGTCAGCGTCCTCGCCGGTGGCTTCATATCCTTGGTCGAGGTTCGGGTCGTCAGGATCGTAGGGGGTCTGGTCCTTGCGCCCCAGGTCGCCGGGCTCTAACCGCTGTGACCACGGTACCCACGGGGGTGCCAACAAGGCGCCTTCAGCGGGCAGCAGGTCGGTTTCGCACACCGTCCCAATCCGTCCATGCGGAACTCGGGTCAGGCTGACGGCCCACACCCAGCCTTTGTATCCCGGTTTCAGGCACTCGAAAAAGTGCGTCACCAACCGTTGTCCGGTGGCCTCCACCCGCAGGTGGTCCCCCACTTCTGTGTCTTTAGTAATGGATTTTAAGGCGTCGCGGGCCAGGTCGGACTGTTTTGCCAGTACTGAGTCGGGTTCCGACGTCACGGCTGGCTGAGTAGTTTGTGTTTGTTTTCGAGCCATCAAAAGCTCCTTCGTGTCACTTCTTGGTCTGGTTCATTCTGGAGATGCTCACGCTTCGAAAGACTGCGCCACAATTTTCAGCATCTTGGCAATCTGTTTGCCATTTTCGGGATACTTTCCCCGTCGCAAACTTCCCGAAGCATCATCAAGAATCCTGATGAGATCCTCTACGATAGGAACCATATCGGCAGCTTTTTTGCGTTGCGCTTTGGCGACGGAAGGAAGTTTTTCTATCACGGTCACGTTCATGGCTTGGCGTCCGCGTTTACCATCGACCACCGAGTATTCGACCTTGGTACCGGGATGCAGATCCACCACGTTCTCAGGCAGGGCCGAGGCATGCAGGAACACCTCTTCACCATCAGCTCCGGCTACAAACCCGAAGCCTTTGACAGCGTCGTACCATTTCACTTTCCCGCTCGGCACATGTCCTCCTCTGTAAATCTTGGTTCACTTACCGCTCAAATCTAACGATTTCGGCAAATATCTCAACCCAACCAGTCTAACTGCAAGCCCCAGCTGAGATAAAGTTATAGGTGACGTTTGTTCTGTTCGGAAGAAAGTAGCAAAGTTACTGTGTTCTCAAGAATTCGTTTCATAGCGGTAGGTTTTGTTTTACTGATGGTGGGGTTCGTTCCAGCGAACTTCGCTCAGGCTTCTCCTGTTATTCAACCCGCAGCAGATCCCCTGGATATCTCCAGCAACCAGATTTACGACCCCGACAACAAACTGGGTGATGACGGCATCTACCAGGTGAAAAGTTCCATTGAAGCCGCCAAGAATTTCAACATGTCGGTCTATATCGCTATCGTCCCCGATTTCGGTGAGCTCTCTCCCCGCGAATGGAACGAAAAAACGATGCAACTGTCGCATTTGGAAGCCAATTCTTATCTGCTTTCAATTGCCTACAATCCCAATGAGGACGGCGCGGGCGAGATTGCGGCCTCTTCCACCGCTGGTTCAGCTATCAACAGCGCCCAAGCTGGCGACCGGGCTATGCAGGTTTTGCCTTACCAGTTGAGTAACGGCGAATACGCTTCCGGCGTGAGTTCTTTCGTCCAGCAGTTAATGGATCTGTCCATGTCCGCGAGTTCTGGTGCGGCGGCTCCCGCGGATAACACCGATGTGTCGGGACGCTCCACCAATAACTGGTTTATCCTCATGCTCATTTTGGCGATGTTGGTAGCCGTGGCTCTGGCTATCGCGATTTATCGGCGGAATTCCTACAACACCGCAGCAAAGCCTCAAGATACCGTGGACTTCGACGCCGTTGAGAATGCCGATCACGACAGCGAATTTGAAAGCAGCGAGGCGCTTACCCCCGGAACTGCGGCAGAAACCGTACCTCCAACAAATGTCGAGCAGCCCTTCGTCACCCCCGATGTTGTCGAGGCTGCCCCACAGGCAGTTCCGGCAGATGTCTACGCTGCGGCCCCACCGGTGGAACAGATTCAGCCGGAAGCACCGGTCTATCCAGAGCCAGAAATGCTCTTTGATGAGGCCGCCGCTGTGGAAAGTGAAGCTAACTTTGAACGTGGACTCAAGGCTTTGAAAGACTTGAACGAGTCCATTTTTGCAGCTACCGAAGATTTGCACGCTTCCGTGGAAGCCTTTGGAGAAGTGGAAACCCGTAACTTCGCCGCTACCCTGGAATTCTCTCGAGAACAAGCCAATGCTTTGTTGAACTGGCTGGCGGGAGCGGATTTAGTCAGCTCCGAGGAGGCCGGACAAGTCGAGGATTCAGCTCGGCAGGTGAAGCAGGCTCTATCCGCTGAGGTACTTGCATTCACGAAACGTCGCCATAGTCCTGACCAGGTCGGGGCTTCCCTGAATCGGTTGGCAGCTTCCTGGAACCGCGCACGGAAGTCTCTGGCTCAAGTTGAAACTGTGGAGAAACAGCTGGAAATCGACTATCCGCAAGCGAATTTGGGACATGCCAGCGCGAACCTGAATCAATCGAAGCGGTTGTTAAAGGCAGCCTACAAAGGCATCTTGTCCGGGCAAAAGTGCTTGAAGGAGGGCGATGCCAAGACTGCAATCCGCTACACCCGCGGTTCTGAGCGAGCTGTCACCCAGACCGAATTCGCTTTGGAACACATCACGAAACTCAGCGCATTCTTATCCGAAACCACACAACACCTTTCCACCATGTTGGAAACACTGGATAAGAACGTGCAAACCATCCGCACTTACGACCCCGATGCAAATGGCCAAGAAATCGCCATCACGTTACGAACTATGGAAAAAGCTCGCCAGGCTCTGGCTGGACAGGGAGATCCAATCGAGGCCTTGAGTAAACTCTGCGGGCTACAAGCCAACCTGTTCAACGTTTATGGCACTTCGGTTCTGGCCCAAGATTTGGCTCAGCTGCAAGCGCAGTTCCCGCAGCGTCTAGCGTGGGAGCAACAGCATCTGGAGTTGCTGCGCACGAATATCATGCTGCGCCGCAAGAGCATTGACCCGCAAATCGAGCTGGAACTGTCCCGCTGCGAGCAACTTATCGCCCAAGCGCGAGAGAAGCTCCCGCAAGAACCGCTCATCGGGATGACGATGCTCTCTACCAGCGCAGAGATGTTGATTCAGCTGGGCAGCGGGATTCCAGCGGCTTTCCCTGCCCCGGCTAAATAGTTAGACCATTGTTTTGACCCGGTTGCGCGAGAGCTGTTTTTCGGAAAGGTATCCGACTGACGCCATGGTTAAAAAAGTTGTAAACTACTGAGGCGTTTTGAAAATTTCGGGATTTCTGTGGGAAGTCTCGGCTGTTCAATTTGTGAAAATTTAAAGAAAACACCATAAGCAAAGAAAAACTCAATGAAACTGCAAATTCCTGAAGAAGAAACGACTTACCTTCTGGTCGATGGGGAAAACATCGATGCCACCTTGGGGTTGAGCGTGTTGGGACGCCGCCCTGACCCTGACGAACGCCCCCGCTGGGATCGGGTTCGCGACTACGTTTCGGAAACTTTTCCCGGCCAGACCAAAGGGCTGTTCTTTTTGAACGCATCGGCCCATATGCCCATGACTTTTGTCCAAGCCTTGTTAGCGATGGATTATCAGCCGATTCCCCTCACCTCCGAGGGGGATGAAAAGGTCGTTGACGTCGGTATTCAACGCACCCTAGAGGCCATCGACAAACAAGAATACGGAAATGTGGTATTAGTTTCTCACGACGGGGATTTTGAACCTCAACTGCGCAGTTTGCTGCGCAACGACCACGATGTTACGGTGGTGGGATTTGAAGAATTCCTCTCTGGCGAGTTACGCGTCCTTGAGGAAAGCGGTCTGAAAATCGTGGATTTGGAGCGTGAAATTCACGCTTTCAACGCGCCACTGCCCCGTATCGGAGCAATCCAGCTAGACGAATTTGTCCCGGAAGATTTTATTTAATCGCCGCTAGACGTTCTTGACGCAAACGCTGCAGACCTGGAATTTCCGGTACTGCCAGCGGAAGGGTCGCACCTATAGCGCGTGCTAGCAACAAATCCGCCAGCTGCGGGTTCCGCGCTAAACACGGTCCGTGCATATAGGTCGCAATGATAGATCCCTGCACGCAACCCTCCACCGCTTTTCCGTCCTCTGTGGCACGGTAACCATCAGGAATCTCCCGACTCACTTCACGTCCCTGCTGTACTCCGGCTTGTGCGCTGACCCCTTCAGCCAACCCCGGAGCCACCCCGGGCTGACCGTTGCCGACCCCATAGGTCACGAAGCCCAACGGTAGCGCGTCCCGACCTAAGAGGGTTGCACCCCCGTGGTTTTCAAAACCGGTCAGAGGCTCGGTCAACTCACGCTCCAACTGTAAACCGCTGGCGGAACTGACCAATTCTCCGATGGCCCGAGCCCCTTGCGGCAAGGTCACCACGTCCAGCAGCCCTGCCCCTTCGGTGCGTTTGCCTTCCGCGTCCGTATACCAGGTTCCCAAGACCTGGAAAGCGGCACATATGGCTAGCACGGGCTTTCCATTTTGTACCGCGTGTTCCAATCCGCGGTCCGTCAACAAGCGGCGTGAGGCAATGGTTTGCGCGATGTCCTCCCCGCCACCCAAAGTGTAAATATCCAAAGTCTGCGGAATCGCGTCCGTACAGCTCACATGCACAATCTCAGATTGGTAACCCAATAATTTGGCTCGATGAGCCAGTACCACCGCGTTTCCGCTGTCCCCGTAGGTACCCAAGACCTCGGGCATCAGCACCCCGATACGCAACGTTGATTCATTCACCGCAACCACCCCTGTGCCACAAATTCAGCCCGTGCGTCACGAAAACTCGTGTAATTCAACAACATGTCGACCTCGCCGGGCGCAACCATCTCGATAGATTCCAAAACCGTCGGAGCCCAGCGCGTCTCGATGCCCGCATAGTTCAAACGCACCTGCAAATCTGCACCACGTTCGCCAGTGGCTACCACGGTTTTTCCGCTCAACGCTTCGAAGTTCACATCCCACAGCCAGCTCAGGTCAGTTCCATCGGCGATTTGACCGTTGACTCCCACGATGATTTCAGCCTGCGGATTGAGCATCGTCAAGGATTCCATCCACCCGGCCGGATTCTTTGCCAACAACATCCGAATGTGGCGTCCCTGCACATCAAAACTCGCGTAGCGTCCCGCCACGTCTCTCACTCTGGCGATGCCTGCGGCAGCGTCTTGCGCTTCTACTCCCAACAGTCTCGCGGCAACGAAAGCCTGCAGGGCGTTGCCGCGATTGGCTCTCCCGGGGAGCCACACCGTTGCGGTCGTGTCCTCCCCACTGGCAGTATCGACCAACCTCATAGGGGAACCGGCGTGGAAGTTCTCAGCTTTCCATATCCACTTCGGGTTAGGCCGGGCAAAATCGGACTGAGTTGGGGTCCGGTCCCAAGGCACCTCTTGGGCCAGCAAATCCTCAACCGGAACCGAACGCCACGACACCGTTCGGTCAAAACCGGAAGCCAGTTCACGCGGTTCGCCAGTCAGCGTATCCGGCTCATCCTGGGAATAAATAATCGCTCCGCCGGTTCGAGGTGCCGTCAGCGAGTCTCCGCTCCAGCCTTTGCCCGCCGCGACCCAGACAGGGTGCGCACTGTCCCAAGCTGCCGAGGTCACCAGGGGGTCGTCCACGTTGGCGACCACGTAGGCCTGCGGATTTTCATCGACCGCGGCACGAATGCGCTTTTCAATGACCGCAATCTCCCCCACCCGATCCAGCTGGTCACGCGAGAGATTCAACAGCACTATGACCCGCGGACAGGTCGCTTTCGCGATAAGTTCCAGGTGCATTTCATCGATTTCCAGAACTGCCACTCCAGCATGCAAGTTCGACATCAAAGCCGTAACAACACCGGGGGTCATGTTGTCCCCGCCGCGGTTTGAGGCTACGGCCGAGCCCCCCTCCAAAACCGCTTCACTGAGCATCCGCGTAGTTGTGGTTTTCCCGTTAGTGCCCGTGACCAGGGCAATAAGTCGATTCGCCGCCAAATGTTCCAGAATCTCCGGTTGCAGCCACAGCGCCACTCGACCCCCAATCATGCCGCCGCTGCCGCGCCCAGTGAGTCGGGAGACTCGGGCAGCGGCATTGCCTACCGCAATCGCGAAGCGATCCCGCCATCCCAGTCGAGGCTGCGAGGTGGGGGGATTGGGGGCAGGCACGTTGCCAGCTGTAGAATTAGTCACAGGAAAAGTCTAGCGAAAAACTTTGCCCCACCCTTATCGCAGCTTCATAAAATTTAAATACTAGCATGAAGGAATGCTGAAAATACTGCCAGAGTGTGTGCTATGTAAAAATGAATCTCAGGAAGTAATTCTGCCGTGACCAAGGAGAGCGCGATGAAGCAAATTGTCATTCTCGGTGGCGGCACGGCCGGTTCGATTGTGTCAAACCGGCTGTACCGACAGCTACCGCAGAACGAATACCAAATCACGGTGGTGGATCGCGACAACAACCACCACTATCAACCGGGGTATCTCTTTGTGCCTTTTGGGATGTACAAACCTCGCACCGTGGTAAAGAAACGCTCCAGATTCTTGCCCTCCGGGGTGCGTTTTGTGATGGACCGAATCAAGAAAGTCGACCCCGTTGCGAAAACCGTGGAACTGGAAAATGAAACCATCCCCTACCACTACCTAATCATCGCCACCGGGTGCACCATTCGTCCCGACCAGGTACCGGGAATGAGCGACCCGAAGGTTTGGCGCAAGAGCGTCTTTGACTTCTATACCCTCTCGGGCGCCGGACGTCTGCACCAGGCTCTTAAGAACTTCGAGCGCGGCCGCCTGGTGGTGCATATTTCCGAGATGCCCATCAAGTGCCCGGTCGCACCCCTGGAGTTTGCTCTCCTGGCAGATTGGTACCTATTTATGCGTCGACGCCGCTACGACGTTGATATCACCTTCGTCACCCCGCTGGACGGCGCATTTACACAGCCGGTAGCCAAAGCAGAACTCGGAGACTTGCTGCGTAAACGAGATATCGAGATAGAAACCGATTTCAATGTCAAGAAAATCGATCCGGACAGCAAAACCCTGGTGGGATATGACGGTCGTAACATTCCCTTCGACCTGCTGGTTACTATTCCGCCAGTGATGGGTCAACAGTATGTCGCAGATTCCGGCCTGGGCGATGAGAGCAACTTTATCCCCATCGACAAACACACCCTGCAGTCCGAACAATACCCCGATATTTTTGTGCTCGGGGATGCTGGAAATCTGCAGACCTCTAAAGCGGGGACGGCGATTCACTTCCAGTCCGATTCCTTCATCCCGAACTTCATCAACTACCTCAACGGGCGTCCGATGACCGAGTCTTTCGATGGACACACCTCCTGCTTTATTGAGTCAGGGTTTCACAAGGCGCTGCTGTTGGACTTCAACTATGATGTGCAGCCCGTCACCGGCAGGTTTCCCCTCCCATATGTCGGCCCGCTGCGCCTGCTCGGCGAATCACGTCTGAACCACCTGGGGAAACTCGCGTTCTATGTTTTCTATTGGGGGGTTTTGGTTCGCGGGTTGACGCTGCCTTTCTCGCACGATATGTCCAAGGCGGGCAAGGACTTCCGCAAGTGGGGGTTGCAGCCTGACGGGGTGACACCTATTCCCCGCAGAAAACCCGCTCCCGTCGAGGTGGAGCCGGAAATCAAGATACCAATCGTCCGGGTCATCGACTCCAAGCCTATAGTCACGCAAACAACGCCTAAACCAGCCAATATACCGACCAACACAACCAAGGGCGACCTCATTCCCGTGATACACGAAGTTAATGGCAAGCCCATAGACGTGACTGATGAGGGTTTCATGACCCAAAAGGACCAATGGAATGAAGAGGTCGCCGCGGCTCTAGCGCAGGCACTGCACATCGAGCTCGATAATCAGGCGTGGTCCGTGATTCGCTTCGTGCGTCAAGACTTCGAAGAACATTCGGTATCCCCCACTCTGGGACGTATCTCCAAAGTTGGCGGATTCGACGTCAGGGCCCTGTTCGCCATCTTTGGCACCAAACCGGCCAAGAAACTCGCCTATATCGCGGGAGCTCCCAAACCGATTGGATGCGTCTAAACAGCCCGCCGGGAATCTAACCACCTATTCCAGACTTATCGAAGGAGAAAAAACATGGCACAAGCAGCGGAGGAATCACAGTCTCAACCCCAGAACGACCAGACCGCGGTCAACGCCGAAGGCGCGCCTGGCGAAACCATCACCTACGTAAACCGTAAAATGGCTTTCATCTGTTCAAAGGGCAATCTCGATATGGCTTACCCGGCGCTGATTATGGCGCACGCCGCACTCAACCAGGGCGTCCACGTAGATATCTTCTTTACTTTTTGGGGACTCGATATCATCAATAAGCGCACCATGGACGACCTCAAATTCACCATGCAGGCAAACACCGCCATACACATGCCCGCCCTGGACATATTTTATCCCGGCTGGGGCAACGCCTACATGCCTCCCTCGCTCGGAGTCCTTCCCGGCATGACGAGCTTGGCCACCTGGTACATGAAACGCGAGATTGACAAGATTGAGATTCCACCCGTACGAGACCTTTTGGAACAGGTCGCACAGATGGGTGCGAATATGTGGGCCTGCAAGATGACAGCAGACCTGCTGAAGCTCAAGCCGCGGATGCTGCACAAAGCGGTGAAAGGCATCATTGATGCCGGTACCTTCATCGAGCTGTCCGAAGGGTCACAGATTATCTTCATCTAAGTTTCCCCCGGGGAGGTTGCCCCGTCACAAGTGGGGTAAAGTGGCTTGGTACCCTTTGTTATGAGAGGTGAACGATGTCAAAGATATGCGTCATAGGAGCGTCAGCGATGGGCACGGCGCTCTGCCGGCCGCTCATCGACACGGGCTGGGACGTAGCCATGTGGGGAACCGAATACGACGATGCGGTCCTGGACGCTTACGCTCTGGGACAGACTCACCCGGCGATTCACGTCCCCCTGGCGCCCCAGGTTAAGACCTATCGCGCCAAGCACCTAGACGCGGCGGTGAAAGGCGCGGAAGTCCTCGCTATTTGCGTTGCTGCCGTTGGTTTACCTGACATCACCAGACGTTTAGCGCCTTACTTCAGCCGCGTGCGGGCGGTATGGGTGCTGACGAAAGGCTTTATCGAGGACGAGGCAGATCATGTTCATTTGCTGGCTGAGGCGATGGAACAGATAGCTGGCGAAAACGGAGCCGAGCTGCCGACTTTGGTATCCATTGGAGGGCCGGTTATTGCCCGCCAATGCGCGCTGAGCGAACCCACCGCGACCGTGTATGCCTGCCAGGATTTCGGAGCCGCGATTCACTATGCCAGGGCGGTACGCACCGATTACTACCGAGCCTTTCCTACTGAGGACACGACCGGTGTGGAAGTTCTGGCTCCTTTAAAGAACAGCTACGCCATTGCTTTGGGCGTGACCGAGGGTATTCAGGAATCAACCGGTTCTCCGCAATCCAACTTGCGCGCCGCCGTGTTCGCCCAGGCAATTCGCGAGATGTCCCTGATTTGCGAGGCTTTGGGAGGGCGCCAGGAATCTGCCATTGGTTTGGCGGGAGTAGGCGACCTGGAGGTTACCGGCATTTCGGGGCGCAATAAATTTTTCGGAATGCGACTGGGACGCGGCGAGCGCCCGGTCGAAGCCGAAGAACAGATGAAGGCGGCGGGACATACAGTCGAGGGGGTACACTCAACACCCTTGGCGGTAAAACTCATCGAACAGCGCTGCCCGCAGCTGTTGGACGAACTGCCTTTGCTGCGCGCTGTGGACGAAGCAATTGCCGGCGAGGTGGACATTCGTAAGATTTTGGTCTCGGCAGCTCTACCCGCTTATCCCGCGGATGTTTTCGCGGCCTCACCGCAAAGCAGTTGGAACTCGGACTGGAATCCTGTCGATACCGGCCGTGCGTGGGGGCTGACGAAGCTAGTCAACCGCGTTAAAAATCGGTTTAGTCAGGAGTGAGGCGCTGAACAGGGCACGCAGCGGCACAAATTTCGTTAGAATTCTTAATGACTTTCAAAGATGAAATCATGAAGCTGTGGGGCCTGGTATGAAAAACGTGGTGATTATTGGCGGAGGAACAGGCGGCACAGTCACAGCAAACTCACTGGTACGTCGCTTGGACAGCAAAGAGTACCGAATCACCGTCATCGACTATTCCGCCCGGCATTACTACCAGCCCGGTTTTGTCTCGCTAACTATGGGAAAAGTTCCCAACCCGCTGCTGTGGCGATGGCGGCGGCGAACTTTTCTACCCGGTATCCGATTCCTTCAGGATAAAGTCATCGCGGTGGATTCGGACGCAAAAACGGTTACCACTCAGACCAAAGTAATTTCCTACGATTACCTGGTTTTGGCGACGGGATGCGAGTGCCGTCCCGAGCTGGTCGAGGGAATGACAAGGGGAACTGTCCTGAACACGGGGATTTATTCTTTCTATTCTCTGGCTTGGGCGCGGCGCTTGCGCCGGGCGATGCAGACCTTCGACCACGGCCGCCTGGTGGTGCATATCTCTGAATTTCCCATCCGCTGCCCGGTCGCTCCGATTGAGTTCGCTCTGAAAGCCGATCACTATTTCTTTGAACACAGGGTTCGCGACGATATCGAAATCATGATTGTCACCCCGCAATCCCAGGTTTTTGAGCAGCCCGTAGCCGCCCGGAATCTTTCTAACCTCTTGCGCCTGCGCGACATCGAGGTCAAGCCTGATTTCGTGGTGCGCCACATCGATGCCGAAGAAAAACGGATGTACTCCTACGATGGGAAGGTCGTTGATTACGACATGCTGGTGACCGTTCCCCCTATGCGCGGCCAGCAGTTCATCGTGGATTCTGGACTGGGCGATGAGATGGGATTCATTCATCCCGACCTGGAAACCCTGCAGCATCGAGAATACCCGGATATTTTTGTCATCGGTGACACTGCTGATTTACCGACTTCCAAATCAGGCTCCGCAAGTGTATACCAATCTAGGGTATTAGTTTCTAACTTGCTTGATTACATGGCTGGCAGGCCGATGGTTCGCCATTATGACGGTCACGCCATGTGCATTGTCGACACGGGTTACCACCAGGCCACCGTGATTGATCGTTCTTACACAGTGCCCGCAGTGACTGGAAAATGGATTTTTCCCTATTTGGGCCCCCTGTCCCTGCTAAAGCAGAGTCGCAGAAACCACCTCATAAAACGGTTCATGTTCGTGTTCTACAGCGTGCTCATGGTGGGTCCGCGAATTTTCGATAGAATTTCACATATACAGCTTTTGGGTAAGGAGTTTAGTCGGTGGGGTCTGCGGCCTGACGGCACGACTCCGCTCCGTACCCCGGATCTCTCCCAAGACTCCGCAAGTTTTATCGCCCCCACTTGGAAACGTCGGCCCAATGCCTGTCTGGCAGCGTCAGCTTCAACGAAACTTTTGGAAATTCCCGTTCTCCACGAAGCCGGTGGGGTGCATATTGACGTGGACTCGGAAGGGTTCATGACCAAGCCGCAGCAGTGGACCCGCGAAATCGGGGCTGACCTGGCTCGCGCAATTAACTTAGAGATGACGCCCCGGCACTGGGAAGTCATCGAATTCGCCCGGGAAAGTTTTGCAAAATACCAAGTCAGCCCCACGCTGAGACGTCTCGAAATGGCGGGAGGCTTCCCAATTTCCGAACTGTTCGAGCTTTTCCCCTTTAAGCCGGGGAAACTCATCACCTACGTGGCCGGAATTCCGAAACCGGTAGGCTGTATCTAGGTTCCCGCAGGAGAGTGAAGTTATGGACAAATCCACCGCAGATTTTTTTGACCAGGATTTCTGGCGCGTCTCGGAACCCCTGCTGCACGTGGACCAGCGCAAGATGGCCTTTATCTGTTCCAAAGGTAACCTCGATATGGCCTACCCGGCGTTGATTATGTCAATCGCAGCTCTTACGGACAAAATCGACGTCAACATTTTCTTTACTTTCTGGGGTCTAGACATCGTCACGAAACGCACCATGGACTCCCTAAAATTCACCATGCAGGGAAACGCGGCTCTGCATCTTCCCTTCCTGGAAAAAATCCGCCCTGGTTGGGGCAAGCGCTATATGCCTCCCAGCCTGGGAAATCTGCCGGGAGCCACGCACCTGGCCACCTGGTACATGAACAAAATGATGGAAAAGAACGGCATTCCCCCCGTGCGTGATCTGCTGGAGCAAATTGTTGAAATGGGCGGTCATCTCTGGGGATGCAAAATGACCGTGGACCTCATGGAGCTACGCCAGAACATGATGTTTAAGGGGGTTTCAGGAATTATCACCGCTCCTGAATTCATCAAGAAATCGGAAGACGCCCAAATTATTTTCATCTAATCGCGTTTCCTCAGCACGCTGGCTGGTACCGGGATGGTCTCTCGCGACGCCTGCCTAAGGGTGAAAGATAACCGGACCTGGGGGGAGGTTTTCAGGTCTCCAGGTAACCGCGGCTTGTTTCAGGATTTCTTTCGTGGGACAGGTCAACAGTTCAGTCGAGTCAGTTTTCGCTGCCGACCACCCCAACGTTTCCAACGCTCTCAAGAGAATCTGTTGGTCAGACCAGCCTAGGGCGTTCAGCTCGGGACGGGTCACCGATTTATCTCGCTTGGCCAGCCGCTGCCCCTGCGTATTCATGACCAGCGGCACATGAGCATAACTGGCTGGGCGGCCTCCCAACGTTTCGGTGAGCCAGGCCTGCACCGGAGCGCTGGAGGCCAAATCAGCCCCCCGCACAATCTGATCCACGTCTTGATTCATGTCGTCTACCACCACGACCAACTGATAAGCCCAATCCCCATCGGTACGCCGCAACACGAAGTCATGGAGCAGACCGGTCAGCGGCCCCAACAGGGAATCGTGTACCGTACGTTCCACTCCTTGCGGGGCTCGCAGTCGCAAGGCCGGTTTGCGGCCTTGCGCTGCCAGGGCGGCTCGTTTTTCCACCCGCTCTGAATCACTCAAATCTCGGCAGATTCCCGGATAAATCCCGGGTTTCCCATGCGGGGCGCTGGCGGCGGCTGCGATGTCTGCCCGCGAACAGTAGCATTCGTACACCAAACCCTTTTGTACCAACTGTTCCAAAGCAGCTTGGTACAGCTCGTGACGTTGCGACTGGTATACAACCCTCTCATCGCTCTGCAGACCCAACGCCGTCAGGTCCTCCAGGGCTTGGGCGGCAAAATCGGAACGAGACCGTCCGGTATCTATATCCTCTATTCGCACCAAGAACTCGCGCCCGCTGGATTTAGCAAACAGGTAGGCTGCCACCGCGGTACGCAGATTCCCGAAATGCATGACTCCCGACGGGCTGGGCGCAAACCGGCCGAAGCCGCTTCGACTCACTCTACACCCTCTTGACCAGCGGGAACGTGATAGTTTCGCGGATTCCTGCTCCGGTCAAAGTCATCAGTAGGCGGTCCAGGCCCATCCCCATACCGCCCGCGGGAGGCATCCCCTGTTCCATCGAAATGAGGAAGTCCTCATCCACTTCCATAGCTTCCGGATCTCCGTTGGCGGCATCCAAAGCCTGCTGTTCAAAGCGTGCCCGCTGTACCACCGGGTCGTTCAACTCGGAATATCCGGTGGCAACTTCAAAGCCGCGAATCATCAAATCCCACTTTTGCACCTGGCCGGGCTTGTCAGGGTGCGTCTTAACCAGGGGTGAAGTGTCCTCGGGGAAATCGCAGACAAAAGTGGGTTCCCACAATTTGTCACCAACGAGTTCTTCCCACAGGACTTCCACGATTTTCCCGGAGGTATAGTAGGGTTCCAGCTCGATGTCGAGCCGATCCGCCAAAGTGACCAAGGCATCCTTCGGGGTACGCACCGTAACTTCCTGGCCCAGTGCCTCTGACAGGGAACCATAGAGGTCAATCCACTTCCATTCCCCGGATAAATCGAACTGAGTGCCATCGTTCAAGGTCACGACTTCGGAACCAAATACGTCCCTGGCGCAGCGTTGAATCATCTCCCGAGTCAGGTCTGCAATCTGATGGTAGTCCCCGTAAGCGCAATACACCTCTATCATGGTGAATTCCGGGGAGTGCGAAGAATCCGCGCCTTCGTTACGGAAGTTCCGGTTGATTTCAAAAACCTTGTCTATTCCACCAATCAGGCAGCGCTTCAGGAACAGTTCCGGGGCGATACGCAGGTAGAGCTCCGTGTCGTAGGCGTTCATGTGGGTCACAAAAGGACGGGCGGCAGCCCCACCGTGCAAGTTTTGCAGCATGGGGGTTTCTACCTCGAGATAGTCGTGCTCGTCCAGGTAGTGGCGCAGCGTTTGGACCACCCGGGAGCGATTACGCACCATGTCGCGAGCAGCAGGGCGCATAATCATATCCAGGTCGCGCCGACGAACCCGCATGTCTTCACTCAACGAGACTTCTTCGCCGGCTTCATTAACGTATGACTTCGGCAAGGGACGCAGCGCTTTACAGGTCAGCTGCCAAGAATCCACAAAAATGGACAGTTCTCCGCGTTTGGAGCTGATGACCCGGCCGTGGACAAACAGGTGATCGCCCAGGTCAACCTCTGCCTTGTAGGCGGACATCGATTCCGGGCCGACTTCCCGTTCACTAACCATTATCTGAATGGTGGAACCGTTGCCCTCTTGCAAAGTGGCGAAAGCCAGCTTGCCGCTGGAACGCATCAGACGAACCCGCCCGGCCAAGCCGACATAATCTTCGGTTTCTTCCCCCGCCTGCAGATTCGAATACTTCTGGCGAACTTCAGAAATGGTTGCGGAAATATCCACGTGTACCGGGTAGGGAGTCCTGCCTTCGGCCAGCATCTTGGCGCGTTTTTCCGCACGGATTCGGATCTGTTCAGGAGCCTCGGCCGCATACGTCTCATCGTCGTTCGCCGTCGGCTCTGGGTTTACTTTCTCAGTTTTGTTTTTGTTTTCAGCCACCGTCCTAGTTTAGACCATTCCCCGGTAGTGTTGTTCCGCAAGGGTTTTCCACCTTCAACCGGGTCCCCGACAGGCTTGCGGCGGGTAAAATAACCCCAAGAGGTTCATCACATCGTTTAGGGGATTCAATGCAACTTTCCGCCGCTGACAAAATGACTGTTTCCACCCGGCTGAGCGAAGCGAAACAGTCCTTAGATGAGGTCATTGGTCTCCTGGATACTGATGCGGACGCGAGTGTGTTGATTTCTAAGCTGAACGAGTCATCGCGGCGCTTAGACAGAGCCTCTTTCGCTCTGATGGTCTCCAGTTTGCAGGGCACAGCCGAAGCCAGTGAACCGGAACGCGCGGCAAACATCAAGCACCTGGAGCAACTGTTCCTGCACATCGAGTAGGCACAGACGCCCAGGGTTAATTAACTGGATGGTTGTTCGCGTCTACGTGTACCACGCGAGGAGTCAGGTTCCGGGCTGTTTCGTCATCAACAGTGGCGTAAGCGATGATGATGACCAGGTC
The DNA here is from genome assembly GCF_949769255.1 of Mobiluncus massiliensis. GTDB lineage: Bacteria > Actinomycetota > Actinomycetes > Actinomycetales > Actinomycetaceae > Mobiluncus > Mobiluncus massiliensis. Next base: position 1,751,551 of record NZ_OX458329.1, read on the forward strand.
GCCGGGAACCACCAGGCGAGCAGCGGGGCCGTTCATCTGAATCGTGCCGGAACCACGAGTACCGGCAATCGTGTAGGTGGTCAGGCGCGAGCCATTATTGACATCGACTACATCAACCTGTTCCCCTGGCAGGATATCGGCACGCTGCAACAGATCCGCGTCAATAGTGATGGATCCGACATAGTTAATGTCCGCATCGGTCACGGTAGCGCGATGAATCTTGCCGCTCATCATGGTTCGCATCCGCATATTTCCCCCTCAACAGGTATCCCAATTTGCTCCTCAGGGAGTGATGCCCCAGGGGTCTTTCACAGGGTAGTCCGAAAGATAGTACGGCCGCAACATTTCCCCCGCACGCAAGGCTCACCCCGAAAGGCGCGGCAGGACCCTTGTGACCTCTACAGTTGCACGTCCATATTGTCTATCAGCCGCGTGGAACCGACTTTCGCCGCTAGCGCTAGGATTGCGCTGCCGTGATAATCGCCAGTAATCGGCACAAACCCCACCGGGTTCACCAGGGCGACATAATCCACGTCTATCCCCGGCACCGACTCGAGACGCTGCCGCACCTTGGCCGCCAAATCGCCCGCACCGAGCCGGGATGCGTTTTCCCGCCCCCACTTCAGAGCCTGGGAAAGGTTGAGGGCGGTGTCGCGTTCCTGAGGGGACAGGTAGCGGTTGCGCGAGCTCAAGGCCAGACCATCGGGTTCCCTGCGGATTTCCACCGGCAAAATAGTCAGGGGGAAGTCCAGGTCGGTAACCATCTGGGAGACAATGGCGAGCTGCTGGGCATCTTTCTTGCCGAAAGCAGCCACATCGGGACGGGTCAAGTGGAACATCTTGCCCACCACCAGCAGCACTCCGGCAAAGTGCGTGGGGCGAGTTTTACCTTCCAGGATTGTGGCGGCGCGCCCAGGATCGAAACGTACCAGAGCTTCGCCAGACGGATACATGACCTCAGGAGTGGGCGCAAACAGCGCGTCAGCCCCGACTTCCTGGAGTTTGGCGGCGTCACCTGCCAGGTCGCGCGGATAGGTGTCATAATCCTCGCCGGGAGCGAACTGGGTAGGGTTGACGAACACCGTTACCAGCACGGTATCCGCCTGGGCTTTCGCGGCCCGCACTAAATCTAAATGCCCCTCATGCAGGGCTCCCATGGTCATGACCAGGCCGAGTTTGCCCCTGACCCCGTTGCGCCAAGCACTGAGTTCTGAGCGTGTTTTGAGAATTTCCATGTTTTTCCTCCCCCCTTCAGTTTAGTCATTTCCCCGACCCGTTCCGCAACGTGAAATTGTAGGTTGGTCCAGAGATGAGTTGATAAATTCGAACCATGAAATTATTGGCTTCACCCCCGTTTCATTTTCGCTTGGGTGCCTACACTTTTGGCCATTTTGCCGTTGAGTTCGTTGCCAACTATTTCCTGATTACCATCATTGGTCCTCACCTGGTCGAAAAAGAACAGATGCTTACCATGCTGCTGATTTACAACGCCTGTGATTACGGACCGCAGGTGCTGATTGGTTTGGCAGACGATATTCTCCGGCGCAATCACTTTTTTGCCGCAATCGGCCCGGCACTTATTATCTGCAGTTACTTTTTCCGAGGCGACGCGTGGCTGATGGCGGGAGTGCTGGGTGTGGGGATGGCATTCTCACACGTTCCGATGGGCCGACAAGTTCTCCAGGACGCTCCCGATCGATACACGGCTTTGTCTATTTTTGTTTCCGGCGGGGTTCTGGGGGTGTTCCTCGGCCGACAAGTTGCCTTCACCCACATCGCGATTTGGTGGCTATTGATAGCTATTTTGGCTATTTTTGCGGTATTGCTCCTCGCGTTGGGAAGCCACGAGTCGCAGTGGAATGAGCCGGCTGAGCAACGAACTCAGAATCTGGATTTGCAGTTAGAGAGGCGTTCCTATCTGGCCATACTGTCTCTGATGGCCATCATCATCTTGCAGTCCTTTGCCTCCGCAGCGATGGTTTTTCAGTGGTCCGTAGGGTGGCTGGCCTGGGGCGCAGCTTTCGCGGCCTGCTTAGGTAAAGCCTTGGGCGGCGTCTTTGCAGATTGCTTTGGATACCGCAATACCGTGCTGTATTCCTTGACCGCGGCTGTGATTATGGCAGGGTTTTCAACTTCAATACCCGTATTAGGTATTATTTTTCTTTTCTGTTTCAACCTCGCCGGCGCGACAATTATTGCCCGACTGCCGCGACTTTTGCCCTCGTCTCCCGGAACTGCTTTCGGCTTGTACAAAATGATGCATTTCATCGGATTCTGTCCGAACAGATGAAGACTACTACGCGGTGGTTACCAGTCCGGACGGAACCCTCAACGTGCGTACAGGCCCCAGCACGGATTACGACATCGTTACAGTGCTCCAAAACAGAGAAGTAGTCCACGTCATCGCTTCTTCTTCGGAAAATGCGCATGGCAAGCACGTTTGGCTGCTTCTGGAGTCTCCTCGAGGGTGGGTTAGCGCTGATCTGATCACAATAGATGACGGCCGTCCACTCCCTGCTTTCATGACTCCCCATCCCACGCCAACCGCTACGGTCACGGAAACCGTCACCCCCACCCCTTCTGAACAAACCACGACGAGTTCTCCCTCCGCAACCCCCAAGGCTTCCGAAACTTCCGCAACTCCGAAAGCCTCCGCAACCCAGGCAAGCCCTGCGGAACCAGCTCAGCACAGCAAAGATACGCTGGTTCGGGTTCTGATTATCGGAATTGTTGTTGGGGTTACGCTGATGGCGTTGCTACTGCTTTACCTGCTATTTATCCGTAAGAAACAGACGCCGCAAAGCTAATTTTCTACAGTTGAAACCACTCGTTCCAGCCAGGCGGCAGGGGGTTCTTTCTCACGCGCCATGTCCGCGTGAGAAACTTGCAGTTCCCACAGACTCTGCGCGGAGGCGGTAGGCAGATGGTACACCGTGGTTGGCACGACCCCCGGCACCAAGTGCAGTTTGACGTTTGCCATCCCTAAAGCCCGTTGCATCGGTCCTTGCCGCAGGGCTACGGATTGCATCCGGCAATGCGGCACGAAGGACACGCGGCGGGTGATTCTGCCGTCACGAATCATCACCATCGTTGTGGTCAGCACGGCAGCTTTGCGGTTCCACGTAATCCAGTCGAACCAGCGGGCTTTCGGCGAAGCGGTAAAAATACCGGGCGCTGGCCCGGAACCATACATCATGACTTCCAAGAGGTTTGTACCGGCTGTTCCAATTTGTTCGCCGTTAAGGTCGGTGACCGCGCCGAGGTCGTGTTCCATCATCCACAATGCTTGTAGCGCCTGAGTTCGGGTTCCTACCGGCAGCATCACGTGGGAGCTGGTCTTGCTCTTATTGTTGCCGTTCCCTTCGGCGGCACCCTGATATCCGGCCATAGTTAGCTCGACTCGCCACCAGTCCTTGCCCCGCCACAGCAGGGGCTGCTTCAAGACGACGGCGTGAACCCGCCCGGGAGGAATGGTTTGGGAATCATGGGTCGTCAGTCCGCGGCGCAGCCGGATTCCATCGGCAGAAGCCGCCGCGGTAAAGTTCCAACCTTCGTTCACTTTTTGCATCACCGCCGCAATAGTGGCTATAACACCACCGATAACACCCAATATTGCTTGCGGAGCAATCAACAAGGCCGCTGCAAAACTGTCTGCATCGCCACTGAGGTAAATCGCTATCGCGGGCATTAGCCCCAGTACTAACAGCAGGGGAATGAGTAGCACCGCGAACCAGGTAGAAATGGAACGCAGAATGGAACCAACCAACATATCGGTTGGCACTTCGTAAAGTGTTGTCTCAGGGGCTTCTCCACTGGCAGCGGGCAAGGCTCCCACCAGTCCGGCCTCACCTATCCCGATAACTTTTGTACCATTCGTTAAAGAATCAGCAGCATCCGTCGCGGGGCCGGTTGGGGTTTTTTGACCGGATGCCTTCGATAGCACTTCAGCCCGCAACGCTTGAGCCTGGGAGGCTTTCAGATACATGATGTCAATCTGAGAACCGCTGGCTCCCGCGGAATCCACGTGCAGCTTAGCCAAACCGAACAGACGCGGCACTAACGGAGCGATGACGTCTACCGCCTGAATCCGGTTTAGCCGCATATGACGTTCTTTTTTGAAAATGATGCCGTGGCGAAACAAAACCGCTTCATCAGTCAGCGCGTAAGCGGTAAACCTCCAGCTCAGATAGGCAAAAAGCAACAGCAACAGGAGCAGCGCCGCGACTGCCAGCATGGAAAATAACAGCACCGGCAGAATCTTTCCTGTCGACTGAATCGCAGCCATCTCCTTAGAAAGGTCACGTATCAAGTCGAGCTGCGAATAAATGATTGCCGCTAATGCCACCAGGATCCCCCACATCTGGGTCAGTGGTGTCAAGGGGTGCACTTTGCGCCAAACCGGAGGTTGCGCGGCAACGTTGGTGAGGTCAGAACTGGCGAGACTCCCCTCTGACGAGCCCTGCGAGGGGAAAGTCCCCGAAGACTCTTTGGGGGATTCTTCCGAGGGCTCCCAGCCCGGATCAATTGGTTGTGTCATCTGTCATTCCCCGCCGTGTTCACAATCCCGCTCGCAAGGATTCACCGCGCGCAGTGAGGATTTGACGCAAGCGATCAGCCTCGTCTCGATCCAGTCCGGGAATGCTTGCTGCCGATTCCATCGAAGCCGTCTTCATGCTGACCTGGGCAATGCCGAAAATCCTGTCGATAGGCCCCTGTTGCACATCGACAAACTGCATCCGCCCGTAGGGAATCGCCCACATCTTCTTAAACATGATGCCGCGACGTAAAAACAGATCCCGCTCAGATTCGGCGTAGCCCCACGCCTTGACCTGGCGCGGAATTAACCACAGCTGCCACACCAATAGACCAATCGGTACAATTTCTAGGAGCCAAAACCACGGAATACCTTGCGTGAACATCATTGCCCCCGCAAATACCCCGAGAGCCAGGGCGAGAACCACAGTCCACGCCAACAACCCCAAAATCCGCACCGAGATAAGTTTCATGGAAATTGGTTTAAACGTCACACCCTCAGGATTAAATAATTCACCACTCATAGGGACATCCTATCTAGGAACACGGGGATTAATCGAGGCAAAATCTGCACTTAGTCCAAAATTTTACGCAGCTGGTCGAACTGGGTGGGGCTCAAATTTCCGCGTAGCCTCAGACGTTGTGCCGCGGCTCGCGCCAGGGCACGGTAGGAGTCGGGGACGTCAGCCAAATCGTCAAAAGGCAGTGCCGGATCCAAGTCGTCTTTGTCAAGGACGGGTCCGTCCTGCAGCGCCTTGAGGTGCAGGGCGACGGTTTGAGAGTCTCCGCGCACCACCGGTCCCGACAACCCCGCTTCTCCCTCTTGTAAAGCTCTGTCGAAAGCGGCCTTAAACAACGGCTCGACATAGGCTGCCGGGTCGTCCAGACCCGCCATTCGCAGTGCTCGCAAGGCTTGGGATACCACAATCACCAGGTGATTTGCCCCGTGCGCTAAGGCTGCGTGGTACAAGGGACGTGCCGAATCAGGCAACACATGCGGTATCCCACCGAGGTCCAAAACTAAGGCTTGGGCCACAGCCAGCAATGCCCGCGGCGCATTGACTGCCCAATGAGTCCCCGGTAAACGCTGCAGGTCCAGGGACGTACCGGAAAACGTCTGCGCCGGGTGCAAAGCCAGTGGAATAGCTCCCACTGCGGCGGCGGGCTGCAAAACATCCAATCCGTGAGCCCCGGAAACATGAGCGACCAGCTGACCCGCTCGAAACGCTTGAGCCTGCGCTAATTCCGTAACCAGAGGGGCGATTTCTTGATCTCGCACGGTAAACACCACGAGGTCGCAATCGGGCACCAGCTGTGCTGGCGACACCACCGCGACACCGGGGAGGATGGCGTCCACCCGTTCTTGGGAAGTCTGCGAACGCGCGGAAACCCCCACTAAAGTGTGTCCTGCCTGCGTGAACGCTGCGGCCAGAATTGGTCCGACCGCCCCCATACCGATAACCCCCACCCGCAGAGACGGGCTGGGACTCCCACCAATTTCAGACATGTCACTATCGTAAACCACCCGTACCACGGGGGACACGGCGCGGGTCCGTGCTGCCCGAACCAGATTTTCCCCACCCAGCTGCCGGCAGGGGACTCGTGAATTCAGAGAATCTCAGGAATATTCGATGGGAAATCCCCTTCAAGCTGCACCCAGCACTGCCTTTTGCAGTTAAGATGTATGTAAGGAGTGCCGTGCCTCCTAACTTGCGCGGCAATTTGAACATTTTGTTTAACGAGGATGGTTATGGAACCTGCAGTGAGCGAAGCACGACTTTTGGTCGTGGATGACGAACCTAATATTCGCGATCTCCTGGCGTCTTCCCTGCGTTTTGCGGGATACGACGTCTTGAGCGCCGGGGATGGTACCGAGGCCTTGCGCCTGGCTACGACGGAGAAACCGGATTTGGTCATCTTGGATGTCATGTTGCCGGATATGGACGGCTTTACCGTGACCCGTAAGCTGCGGGCTTCCGGCATCGATATGCCAATTCTGTTCCTGACCGCCAAGGACGACATGCGCGACAAAGTCGAGGGCCTGCAGGCTGGCGGCGATGATTACGTCACTAAGCCGTTTGGCCTGGAAGAAGTCGTGGCTCGTATCAACGCTATCCTGCGCCGCACGAAGCACTCCGCAGTAGAACAGCCGCTGCTGCGTGTGGCTGATCTGGAGTTGGACGACAACCTCTACGAAGTACACCGCGGCGGTCGCCTCATCGACCTCTCCCCCACCGAATTCAAACTGCTGCGTTACCTCATGGTCAACGAAGGCCGGGTGGTCTCAAAGACGCAAATCCTCGATCACGTGTGGGAATACGATTGGGAAGGCGATGCCGCCATCGTTGAATCCTACATTTCTTACCTGCGTCGCAAACTTGACGCCCCGGACGAGAACGGCAAAGTTCCGCCTTCGCTCATCCAGACGCGTCGCGGTGTCGGCTACCTGTTGCGTGACCCCAACGAGTAGGTACTGGAGGTTTACCGCCGCAGCGAAATGTGAGAGCCTCTGGCGGTAGTAAACCAATTCCCCGCCACCTGGTGGAACGTGTCGGACTTTCGAAAAAGCACCCGAGTCAGATGAGGAGTGGCAAGTGCGTGGAATAGGGAAACTGTGGATCTCCCTGGCCTTGGCCACGCGGCTGACAATTATTTTTGCAGTCGCCTTGGTGACAGCGCTGTCGTTGGCTGGAACCGTAACGGTGCTGTCGCTTTCGTCGTACCTGACCAGTCAGCAGGACGCGCAGCTTTCCGCTGCCGCCAGGGTTATGGGTCCCAACGCCGCCAATCTCTCGGACACAACGGTGTTTTCCAACAATATGCCCAGCGATTACTACATCTACGTGCAGTTCGCGGGCTCTATGCACCGACCGGACCGCGAATTTATTACCCCAGCAACAAAGAGTAAGTCGGGCATTCCGCAGCGCCAATACTTGCCGAAAAAAGCCGATATTCCCACCATCAGCAATGCGTCTTCGCTGGTCATGCCCGGAACTACGGTCCCTTCGACCAAATCGGGTCAAAAGTGGCGGGTTTTGTCGATTTTGCTGACTTCGCAGGGCAAAGTCGCCGGGGCTGCGACTGTCGGTTTGTCGATGACGCCGCAGCGCAATATGCTCCAGGCCATCATTTTCACCATCTCAATCTCGACTTTGATTATCGCCATTGTCGGCACTTTGATGACAAACTACCTGGTAGGGAGGGCTTTCCGGCCTCTGCATGAGATTGAGGTGGTCGCGAACAAGATTGCGGCCGGGGATTTGACCCAACGAGTTAAGAAAGCCCCTACCACCACCGAAGTGGGTTCGCTGGCAAACTCTATGAACGTGATGCTTTCCAACCTGGAACAGGCTTTCTCAGCGGTGGAGCTATCCGAACGCAAGATGCGACGTTTCGTCTCTGACGCGTCCCACGAGTTGCGTACCCCCACCGCCGCGATTCGCGGTTATGCGGAACTGTCGCGCATGGGTGGAGTGGGCCCGGAGCGCCAGGCGGAGGTCATGGCACGTATCGAGTCCGAGGCCACCCGCATGGGCAATATGGTGCAAGACTTGCTGACGTTGGCGCGATTGGATGAACACCGTCCAATGACTTTCGAGCGCACCGATATTACCGCTTTGGCGCGAAACTCTCTGTCAGATATGGCCGTACTGGATCCGGAACGCGACATGCAGCTGCTGAACATGGAAGATGAGACGCTGGAGGAAGTCTACAGTGTCTATGCAACTGTGGATGCGGAAAAGATTTCCCAGGTCATCACCAATTTGCTGACTAATGTGCGTCAGCACACTCCGGCGAACACCCCCGTCGAGGTGGTGGTGGGTTACCATATGTGGCCTGATGAAACCGGAGCTCCCCTTAAGAATGCCGCGGCTTCAAAGATTCCCGCGTTCCAGCGCTGTGCTGTCCTGGAGATTCGTGACCACGGTCCGGGTGTGGCTCCCGAGGATGCCAAAAAGGTTTTTGAACGTTTCTATCGTTCCGATACGTCACGAGTGCGCACCACGGGCGGTACCGGACTAGGTTTGGCTATCGTTTCCGGTATCGTTTCGGCTCACAACGGTACGGTGGCTATGCTCCAGACTCCCGGCGGTGGCGCCACGGTAAGGATTAAGCTACCGTGCCAGGCCTCGCACGTGGATTCTCAGGGTGAGAACCAGAGCAGTCCAGCCGCAAAGTTCGCTGCGGCTTCAGCCGCTATCAACCAGGCTTCCAACACCAAGGAAAATTCCCGGCAGACCCCACCCCCCGCTCGTAAAGCGCCAGCCAGCGCCCCGAAGCCACAGGGCATGCCTGTCGTAAGACCGGTGCCTCCGATGGTGCGACATGCCGTGCCCACCCCGGTGGTACAGCCAACTCCTCCCGTGGCGCCTTCTCCTCGGCCTCCCGCTAAACCGGTCCCCAAGCCGACGAAGGTTCCCCCGCCTCCGCCCCCGCCGCGTTCCGCTTAGGCCTGTGAGTTCTTCTCGACACCAAAAGTGAGGCTTCGAGCTACGGTTTTTACCGTCTGGAGCATCGGTTTTAGGCGAAAGTCGTTACTACCGGGATAAACAGGTATACTTGGTAGGTTGCTTTGGGTTTCCCAAGCTGGCAGAGGATGATGTGTATGGCCGAGATGATACCGGCTTGGTTATTGTCGGGTTTTGCCCGTTCTGTTGCCGCTGAAGGCGGTACAGCTCCAAGAGACGTAGCCCAATCCGTAGGCACCGAGTTGGCGCAGCGGTGGATGGCTCCGGAGCGCCATTTTCATAACCTGGATTATCTGAAAACCACCCTGGAAAACGTTGATATTCTCAGCGAACAAGCTCGGGACGTGGATGCTATCCGCCTAGCCGTGTGGTATCACGGTGCGATTTTTGATGTTTCCGAAGCTGCGGTGGAGCGCGGAGAAGCGGGACTGAACGTGCTAGGTTCCGCTGATTATGCTGCTGATTCTCTAGCTGAGCTAGGCGTTAGTGAGCCGCAGATTGAAAAAATTACTGATCTCATCCGGGGTTTATACCACCATCAGGCGATTGACGACATCGATGCCCAGGTGCTTTCCGATGCGGATTTATGTATATTGGCGGCGGATCCTCAGGAGTACTTAGAGTACTTGCGAGCTATTCGCCGCGAATACGCCGCCTATGACGAGGCTTGTTTCATTTCCGCCCGTTCCAAAGTCATCGGCAGTTTGCTGAACCGCCCGCAACTGTTTTGGACGCACGGGGCTGCATCGTGGGAGGAACAAGCCCGCGAAAACCTCCGTGCCGAATTGGAACGTCTGGAAAAAACCGGTACTGCCGGGTTGGACATCGCTGGTGCCGGGGTTGACCCCACGGTCCAGACCGACGCGATTCCCGCTGCGACATCGACATCGGAACTGCCACCCACTCCGCGGGAGGGCACCCCGAAAGTTGCTGTCACCAACCCCGAAACCGGGGACTTGTCTGGATCTTCCCCAAGGGATGGGGATACGGAGGAGACGGATGAATCGGACGAGGTCAACCCTTATGCGCCTCCGGATGAAGCGGATTTGGGTTCGACCCTTGAGAACGTCGCTGAAGCCATGGATACGATGGTCATGAAAGCGCTAAAACCCGCTGAAGTTGACTCTAAAACTATATCTGAAGTGCAAGAATAGAGTTTTCCACAGGGCGCACGATTTCGGGGTTTTCCACAGGTAGATTTATTGTGACTGGGTAGCTCACACGTATTGCCTTAGTTTGAAAGTGCGAAAACCAAAGTTTGGTTTTCCCTCACTTTAGAAGTGTTTCAAACGAAAGGAATCACCATGCAATTTCAAGTTGATAGCGATGCCGTAGCTGCCGCCGGTGCCCAAACCCGCGCCTGTGCAGAGGAAGTCAGTGCCCAAGTTTCAGCGATGATGGCGAATCTGACCGCCTTGCAGGAATCTTGGACCGGTGCCGCCTCCGGAGCTTTCGCGGCTCTCGCGGCTCAATGGCGCGCCACCCAAGCCACCGTGGAGGATAACCTTCGCCAGATTGGTTTGCAGCTCGACACGGCCTCCGCGAATTATGCCGAAGCAGAATCGAATGCCGCGGCGTTATTTGCCGGAGCATAAAGGATTTCGGTTCAAATCCCAGACCACCAAATCAAAGAACTGAGAGACCCCGTTGGGAGTCTCTCAGTTCTTAACGATTCATGGAGTTTGCGAGAGGGTTTTGCCGCAGGTTAGCGACGCAGACCCAAGTTGATTTTCTTTCCGGTCACGATTGAGATCACGACCGCAGCCGCAACCCCGGCCCCCACGCACAGTAGCATGATAAAGACAAAGGAAACCACGCCGGGAACCGAGTCAATCGGGGAGGACACGAAGGCTTGCGGGGCGTTCGCATTAATCGCCGAGATAGAAGTCTTGGCTTTTTCGGGTGATTGAGGAGCCACATTGGCGTGAATCTGAGGTTCCGCATTAGCTACGGATGCCGGAGCCTGAGGGTACATGACTTCAGGACCAGCCGGGACATCGACATCATTGCCGCCCGCGTTCAGTTCCGCGGTGGAAGGGGCCGCGGGGGCAGGAGCTACGGGATTGACCGCCACATCGGAGGCGCCGGAGGGCATCGAATCCAAATTCACGTGCTCCAAGACCGTGCCGGCCGAATCTCCGGATGCGTCCGGGGAAGGCAAAGTATCTGCGTAAGCTGCCGGGCCAAAAGCCAATCCCAGCACCAACGCCGCTGCTGTAATCAAAAACTTTTTCATCGCGTCCTGCCTCAGTTTCGATTTCCTATGTCCAGGGTTTTCCCAGTTCCTCACCACACGATTTTCCCAGGTTTCAAACCGAGGAATCCTTGCGGCTGTTACTTAACATTGTAACCTCTAAATTTTTTATCGGGAACCCCTCAGGTTTCATTAGGATTCTTTTCGGAGTTTTTGTGTAATTCTCAAGGTTTTTTCCGGTAGTTTTCCAAACCTTTGTAACAACATTCTCACCTTTGCGCTCCCGTTGGCAGACCCGAACTGACCCAACCGAGATGGATTCAAGGACCGAAGAACCATAAAAACCCACCGGGGCGACCCCACGCAAAAGCAGGGAATCGCCCCGATGAAAGTTATGAAAACACTAGCGGTTGCCTACTGGCTTAGTACATGCCGCCCATGTCGTCGCCAGCCGGAGCCGGTGCCGGAGCCGGAGGCTCAGGCTTGTCAGCCACCACCGCTTCGGTGGTCAGGAACAGCCCCGCGATAGAGGCCGCGTTCTGCAGAGCGGAACGAGTCACCTTCACCGGGTCAGCCACCTTGGCTTCCAACAGATCCTCGTACTCGCCGGTGGCGGCATTCAGACCCTGACCCTTGGGCAGGTGACGGACCTTCTCAGCCACAACCCCGCCTTCCATACCAGCGTTAGCCGCAATCTGCTTCAGCGGGGATTCCACTGCCACCCGCACGATGGAGGCGCCGGTCGCTTCGTCGCCTTCCAGCTGCAGATCCTTGAAAGCCTCGGTGGCAGCCTGAATCAGAGCCACACCGCCGCCGGGAACCAAGCCTTCTTCCTTGGCAGCCTTCGCGTTGCGCACGGCATCTTCGATGCGGTGCTTGCGTTCTTTCAGCTCCACCTCGGTAGCGGCACCAGACTTGATGACGGCCACGCCGCCAGCCAGCTTCGCCAAGCGCTCCTGGAGCTTCTCACGGTCGTAGTCGGAATCGGTCTTTTCGATTTCCTGACGAATCTGGCGAATGCGGGCCGCCAGAGCGTCCTTGTCACCAGCACCGTCCACGATGGTGGTGTCGTCCTTGGTGACAACGACCTTGCGAGCGGTACCCAGCACCTCGAGGCCAACGTTTTCAAGCTTCAGACCGAGGTCCTCGCTGACAACCTGGGCGCCGGTCAGGATAGCCATATCCTGGAGCATAGCCTTACGACGATCGCCGAAACCGGGAGCCTTCACCGCGACAACCTTCAGTGCACCGCGGATACGGTTCAGTACCAAGGTTGCCAGAGCTTCACCTTCGATGTCCTCGGCAATAATGGCTACCGGCTTACCAGCCTGCATGACCTTTTCCAACAGCGGCACCAAGTCTTTGATAGAGGAAATCTTGGTGTCCACCAGCAGGACGTAGGTGTCCTCCAGAGCGGCTTCCTGACGGTCCGCGTCGGTCACAAAGTAGGGGGAAATGTAGCCTCGATCGAAACGCATGCCCTCAGTGACCTCAAGGTTCAGGCCGAAAGTGTTGGATTCTTCCACGGTGATGACGCCCTCTTGGCCGACCTTTTCCATAGCCTCGGCAATCATTTCGCCAATGGTTTCGTCAGCGGCCGAAATCGAGGCGGTCGCGGCGATTTGTTCCTTGGTCTTAACTTCCACCGCGTCGGCGAGCAAACGAGCCACTACCGCGTCCACGGCCTTTTCGATGCCGTGACGCAACGCAATCGGGTTCGCGCCCGCAGCCACGTTGCGCAGGCCTTCCTTCACGATAGCCTGAGCCAAAACAGTCGCCGTAGTGGTACCGTCACCAGCCACGTCGTCAGTCTTCTTGGCGACCTCCTTAACCAGCTCGGCGCCAATCTTTTCGTAGGGGTCAGCCAGGTCAATTTCCTTAGCGATAGACACGCCGTCATTAGTAATGGTCGGGGCGCCCCACTTCTTTTCCAACACCACGTTGCGGCCCTTGGGTCCCAAGGTTACCTTGACGGTGTCAGCCAACAAATCCAGTCCGCGTTCCATGCCGCGACGGGCTTCTTCTGCAAAGGCAATCATTTTTGCCATTTATTACAACCTCCGCTTTTATAAGGTTCATGTGCGGCGAATGCCCGCGACGGACGGCTGGGGTTGTGGCGGTTCACGTCTCCGCGCGACCTGCAGCCTCATTCACCAACTTGTCACTCTGACATTGAGAGTGCTAACTCAATCTTGGCACTCTCGCCCCTAGAGTGCAAGTTTTAAACTTCCGAGTCCGCGGCGAGTTGCTACGCAAAAATGACTTGTCCGGCTGGCCTTAGAGCCTGCCGACCAACACAACCTGAATCTTGTCCAGGCCGTCTTTGGGCACAATCATGTCGATATTCAAGACGCGCTGCACCTCGCGCGCTTCCGCCTCGCGGTCGGAGGGGTAATAGATGGTGTTTACTGCGGGTTTGGTGCCCTGGAAGTTATCGGCAGACACTTTCGTAAAGCCATCCGCTGCCACTTTGTCCTTGATTTTTGCAGCCAGTCCGTTGATTCCCGAAGCGTTCAAGACACTCACGTTGATACTTTTATCGGCAGAAGGCGGCTCGGGCGTTTTTTCCGCAGCGGGCGGGGTGCTTTGGGTCGGTTCCTCGCTGGGTTCGACACTTTCTGTGGGTTCTTCGCCGGGTTTTTCGGTTTCAGAAGGGCTCGGGGTCGCCGCGGTGTTTGGGGTTTGGCTCATCTGGGGCTTCGTCGCCACATCGTTGGCGGTTGAGGGGTGCGACCCAATCAGGAGCAGCATGGCCCAAGCCAGCAAGGGTGCGGCAATAATCACGATGACAAAAGGCAGAAAACCGTGCCACCAGGGCTGACCAGGTCGGTGCGCGCCCTGTGGTAAGTTTTTCCCAATCCGGTCGAATTCATCCTCGGGGTATCGTGCTTCATCCACGTGTCCAGCTTACGGATTGCATCAGTTTTCGGGCTGTTCCCACGCCGTTAACCCAACGGAAAAGTTACGCAAACGCGTCCTTAACCGACCATTCACGGCAGGCGCCAATCCACCGGCTGACCGCCCTGGGCCACCAGCAATTCATTGGCTCGTGAAAAGGGACGGGAACCAAAGAATCCTCGTGACGCTGAGAGCGGGGAGGGATGAACCGATTCGAGGCACGGTACGCGGGGCATAAACTCTTTGGTCTTGCGTGCATCGGCACCCCACAAAAACGCGACCAGCGGCAGCCCTTGCGCGTCATGATGTTTAGCGAGTTCCCGGATGGCGAACTCGGTAATAGCCTCCCAGCCTCGGCCGCGGTGGGAGGCAGGTTTCCCCGGTTGTACGGTCAAAGCTCGGTTTAGCAGCATGACTCCCTGATTTGCCCAGGGCCGCAAGTCGCCCGAAGTCGGCAGGGGCAGGCCTAAATCCTGATGCAGTTCCTTAAAAATATTAACCAGCGAACGCGGAATTTCTGTACCGGGCATTACAGAAAATGATAGTCCCATGGCGTGACCCGGGGTGGGATAGGGGTCTTGGCCCACAATCAGGACTTTCACCCGCTCCAAAGGGTACTGAAAAGCGTGAAATACATTCTCTCCAGCCGGAAAATATCCCCGTCCCGCCGCCAATTCGGCACGCAGGAAATCTCCCATGGAGTGAATCTGGTCCTCGACCGGAGCCATAGTTTGCGCCCAGTCCGGGGACATAATCCGTTCCAGTCCGCCTCGGTTCTCCCCTGTGTTCATGGCCACTCCCTACATGTCCAGGGCCAGATCGAGAATGGGAGCGCTGTGCGTGAGGGCTCCCACAGAGATATAGTCCACCCCGCAGGCGGCGGTCGCTGCCGCGTCACTCAGTGTCAAGCCCCCGCTGGCCTCGGTTTTCACTCCGTATGGGGCAGCGATTGCCACCGCTTTAGCCATGGTTTCCGGGCTCATATTATCCAGCAAAATCAGCCCTACCCCGAGAGCCGTCGCCTCTGTGACCTGTTCCAAAGTGTCGCATTCCACTTCCAGGGGAATCTGGGGGGCATACGCTCGCACCGCCTGCACCGCGGCCGCCAGCGAACCGGCTGCGGCGATGTGGTTGTCTTTGATGAGCGCCGCGTCCCCCAGCCCCATCCGGTGATTTTCTCCGCCGCCGCAGCGCACCGCGTACTTTTGCAGCACGCGCATTCCCGGAATCGTTTTGCGCGTGTCACGCACCCGTGCTTTTGTACCTGTCGTTCCACTCTCGCAGGGGGCGTCGGCAATCGCATCCACATAAGCCGCCACCGCGGTCGCCACACCGCTGAGCTGACTGGCCAGGTTCAACAGGGTCCTCTCGGCGGTCAGCATAGTCCTGGCACCAGCAGTTATCTCTAAAATGACATCTCCTGGCTCAACCCGTTCCCCATCCTGGCGTCGCATCGTGACCCGCGGTGTGGGGGCGCCGGCCTTTTGCGCCAGCACGAAAGGCACCGCGGCGGCGATGGGAACCCCCGCCAAGCACCCTGACTCGCGGGCTACCATCCGGGCTTGTACCGTGAGGGAGTCATCAAAAATGGCATCCGTGGTGACGTCTGGCCCGTAAGCCAAATCTTCGTCCAAGGTCGCCTCGATAAAGTCCGTGACCTGGCGCGAATCTAACTTCGCTGCCGCTAAAGCGCTGGTGATTTCTGGGGGTAACATCATTTTTCTCTCCTTTTTCACGTCCGGCTCGCCCTGTGGGCTCACACCGGGGTCTCGCTGACTTCCAGGGAGGTTCCGTCTGGGCCCAGCTTCACGTCTAGATGCCGGCGCCATTCCTCGCGGCGGTGCGGGAAATCCGTTCGCCGGTGGGTGCCGCGGGATTCTTCTCTGGCCAAGGCCGGTGCCACCAGGGCTCGGGCTACCAGCGTGGTGTGGGGGGACAGATTCTCAAGTTCGCGCTGAGCCCGCTGCAGGCCGGCGCGATCGCGCAGCACATAGACATCGCGGCTCATGATTTCCTGGATTGTTTCCAGTACCGTGGGCGCAATGACCGCCGGCTGGGGAATCGTTGCCGGTTTTGCCACCGGGCGGCGTCGCAGTTGCGGCAGGTCCGCTTCCGCCAGCTGCTTAGCGACTAAACTGCCCATGACCAGGGCTTCCGTCAGGGAGTTTGAGGCCAGGCGGTTTGCGCCCTGCACCCCGGTACACGCCACCTCCCCAATGGCATAGAGTCCTGCCACGTTCGTTTGCCCACTCATGGTGGCCGCGATTCCGCCGCAATAGTAGTGGGCTCCGGGGCGGACCGGAATCGGCTCGGTGATGGGGTCTACCCCGCGGCTGGAAACCAGCTCATAGATGGTGGGGAACATTTCTTTCCATTTCTGAGCCCCGAAACTGGTGGCATCCAAGTAGAGGTGATCCAAACCGTGAGCCACCATGTACTCCTGTTCCGCCGCCGAAACCACGTCACGCGGCGCCAAGTCCTCTTGGGGATGAACCCCGCGCATGACCCGGTTGCCCTGCCCGTCCACCAGGAAAGCGCCCTCCCCGCGCACCGCTTCGGACACGAGTACCCCCCGGTCGCCCTTAACTTTAACGGGCGGTACAAAAATGGTGGGGTGGAACTGCATAAATTCGAGGTCGCGGCCGATGGCTCCGGCGCGCAGGGCTGCGGCCAAACCGACCCCGTTGACGACTTCGGGGTTCGTGGTCGCATTCCACAGCTGGCCGATTCCGCCGGTAGCGAGGATGACCGCAAAAGCGGAAACGACCCCGAATCCACGCCGGGAATCCCGTACCGTGGCACCGCAGGCACGGCCGTCTCTATCGACCAGGACATCGCACAACTCGCAATCTTCCAGGACTTTCAGTTCACCTTGTCCGCCGGTGTTCCAGGTCGCACCGTCCATGGCGGCGACATTTTTCGCCAGCGTAATCTCGATTTCGTGACCCGAAGCGTCCCCGTTGGAGTGCAGGATGCGCCGCGCGGAATGCCCCCCTTCCAGGTGCAGGTCGATTTCCCCGGCTGCGTTGCGGTCGAAGCGCGCTCCGATACGCATCATCCACTGCAGGGCTCGCGGGGCTTCCTGAACCAGGGTGCGCACCGCCGTCTGGCTGCACAAGCCCGCCCCCGCCACGATGGTGTCTTCGTAGTGGGCTTCGGGAGTGTCTTGCCGATCCCAAACCGCAGCCAACCCCCCTTGTGCCCAGTCAGTAGAGCTGGCGGTCAGGTCACTTTTCGTCACCAGTACGCAATCGACCCCGGCAAAAACCAGGTTGATGACGGCGCTCAAGCCCGCCGCCCCGGATCCGACTACCAGAACCGGGGTTGTCATTGTCCAGTTGACATCCATGGGAGTGCGTTCCGGCGTCTAGTGCTGCTGGGGTGAGGCGGTGTTGCCGATGGCAATCATGCGCTGCACGCTGGCTCGGGCGCGCGCGGCGATATCTTCGTCCACAAAGACTTCGTCGCGGCCGTTTTCCAAGCAGCTGACTAAGTTTTCCAAAGTGGTTTGGTTCATGTACGGGCAAGCCGCCTGGGGCATGACCGGTTCAAAAGTGACCTCTGGATTGGCTTTACGCAGCGGGTGAAGCATCCCAACCTCGGTGGCGACCAGCACTCGCGAACCTTTCGGGGCTTTTTTCGCCTCCGAGAGCATTCCGCCAGTGGAAAGCACCTTCACCCGTTCCGCACTGAGTTTGCCGGCCTCGATGAGGTCCACAGCTGCCTGCGTACCGCCGCATTCGGGGTGAATGTAGACATCCGCATCCCCCGCGGCAAGGATTCCTTGCATCAAAATGTCGGGGGTCATCGCGGCGTGAACATGGCAGGCACCGTCCCAGGTCACCAGGTTTTTCCGATCGGTCACGCGCCGCACGTGCGTCCCCAGGTTGCGGTCGGGGCAAAACAGAATCTCGGTTTGCGCCGGAATCGAGTTCACCACGTCAATAGCGTTGGCCGAGGTGCAGCACACATCGGTTTCCGCCTTCACCGCGGCGGTGGTGTTCACGTAACTGACCACGACCGCGCCGGGGTGCGCGGCTTTCCACTCCCGTAGCTGCTCGGCAGTAATGCAATCTGCCAGCGAACATCCCGCGGTGGCGTCAGGAATCAAAACGCGTTTTTGCGGGGAGAGAATTTTGGCGGTTTCCGCCATGAAGTGAACTCCGGCAAACACGATGGTGCCCTGCGGGGCTTCGGCAGCCAAACGTGACAAAGCCAGGGAATCCCCGGTGAAATCCGCCACGTCTTGAACTTCGCCGGATTGGTAGTTATGCGCCAAGATTACGGCGTCTTTTTCCTGAGCCAGCTGGCGAATACTTTTTTGGAGAGCTTGAGTTTCTGTGGCGCTTCGAGTCATGGTGATAGCTTTCCTTCCTCAAGTTTCCCGGACGGCTTGCCTGACAAAGCTCGCGATAATTCGAGTCACTTTCGTATTAACACTGCTTCCGATTATAGAACCCTTTAAAACCGGCTTTTTCACCAGGGTGGGTGACGGAAAAAAGAACTGGCTTTGTCGCGCGGGCAAATTTATGGGAAAATCGGAACACCGCCACTTTAGCTCAGTTGGTAGAGCACCCGCCTTGTAAGCGGACGGTCAACAGTTCGAGTCTGTTAAGTGGCTCCACTCTGCCGGCCCCTCTGGGGTAACTCTCATTGACACCTCAGACCAGGATGAAAGCCACGGCCGCTAGCCCCAACAGCAGCATCCCCAGGATGAGACGGCGCAACGGGGTGGGCAAGGCCGCCCGCAGCACTCTCCTGGCGCCAACCCGCAGCGGAGCGCTGAGCGGAATCCACCACGCCACCAGGAGCGCTACTCCGGACAGGACTTGTGCCATATACACCCTTTTTGGAACGATTGTTCCAAAGATGAGGATGGTGTCGGGCAGCTCGGTGGGCAGAGTAACCGTGTTACCACGCAGGATTCCCCCCGCCAGAAACAGCGCCACCGCCACGATGACAGCAGCTGGTAGGGTGCTGGCCAGCCCCTTAATGAAGGCTGCGGGCAGGGACAGAATTTTCCGGGTCGAACGCCAATGCCAGCCCGCCACCGCGGCCACCCAAAAGCCAATCACCGCAATGATTCCCGATGCTGCCGGCTGCCACGGAACCCACGCCGTCCAGGCCAGTGCGCCGGCCAGTCCCAAGAAAGGCAGCATCCCCGGAACTGACTTAGCACCAGATTCATCCGCCACACCGCCGGCAGCGGCGTCTGGCTGGACAGCCGTTTGGGGATCCGGCAAAACCGCATCCCCCCAGGTATCGGCCACGCCGCCGGTTTCTTCCGCGGACCATTCCGGGGAGGATTCCCCCCCGGTGGAGGGGTTCTCCACCCCCACCGGATTATACCGACCATTCAACTCTTGAGGCATCACCGTGGTGTATCCCGATTCGTTCGGGATTGCCGGGGTCAGAAGGGCGGTCGCGGCGGTTTCCTCATCGTTCGCGCCGGACTGCACGGCCTGGAGGAGTTCAGTAAAATCCGCGCTTCGCTGAGCCTGCGGGGCTAAAACCCTGCGAAAGACCTCAGCCAAAGGCGCTTCCAGCCCAGCCACGTCCGGGTTTCCGGCTAAAATCCGCGAGACAATGACCGTTGCCGAGCCAGTTCCGAAGGGGGGCCGTCCGGTCAGGGTGAACAGCAGCAGCGCGGCTAAAGCCCACCAGTCGTCAGCGAAATCCGCTTTCTGACCCTCGATAACCTCCGGCGAGATAAAGCCCGGAGTTCCCACTACCAAGCCGGTTCGTGTCAGTCCGCTGGTGTTTTCCAAAACGGAAGAAATCCCAAAGTCAATGAGTACTGGACCATTCGGTCCAAGTATTACGTTGGCGGGTTTGATGTCGCGGTGGCAAATCCCGGACTCATGCACCGCCCGCAGGGTGGCGGCTAGCATGGTCCCCAGTTCTAAAGCATCCTCGCGCTGCCAAGCTCCGCAAGCCCGCACATCCTCCGCGAGAGTCGGGCCGGGGACATATTCCGTGACGATAAAAGCATCGACCCCGTCGACTTCCAGGTCCATCACGGCCGCGACCCCGGGAACATTGGCCCGTTTCAGAGCCAGCGCTTCGGAGCGGAGACGCTCCCGGGCATCCCCATCACGCTGTCCCAAGTCAGCGCCGGGTGCCAACAGTTTAAAAGCAACCGGGTTACCGGCGCCGTCATGAGCCAGATAGACGGTGGCGGAAGCACCCGTCCCGAGCCGGCGCTCCAAAACGTACCCGCCTATTTCGGCACCCAATAACTCGGCGTTTGCGCTCATGTAAACGAGTATAGCCAAACCCCGGCTTTGGCCCCCGATGCCGAATACCGGGGACGGGCCAGCGCACTTTCAACCTGCCAGCCCGCCCACCCACTCTTGTGCACAAAAACCTGAAAAGAGCGTGTGAATCTGGAATAATGGTCGGGTCAGCATCGTTGCTGACAAATTTCATATCCAGCCTTTACAACGGATCGTCCGGCGCGTACCTGCCGGTGAAGGGATTATTATTATGGCAACTGTCACTTTTGACAAAGCAACACGTATCTATCCGGGCAACACTACCCCCTCGGTAGATGAGCTCAACTTGGAAATTGCGGACGGCGAATTCCTGGTTTTGGTCGGACCCTCCGGCTGCGGTAAATCCACCTCGCTGCGGATGCTGGCAGGTTTGGAGGAAGTCAACTCCGGGCGCATCCTGATTGGCGACAAAGACGTCACGGATGTACAGCCCAAAGACCGCGATATTGCGATGGTGTTCCAAAACTACGCTCTGTACCCGCATATGACAGTGCGGGACAATATGGGTTTTGCTCTGAAGATTGCGGGCACCCCGAAGGACGAAATCGCTAAGCGCGTCGAGGAAGCCGCCAAGGTTTTGGACTTGACCGAATACCTGGATCGTAAGCCGAAGGCTCTGTCCGGTGGTCAGCGTCAGCGCGTGGCGATGGGCCGAGCTATCGTGCGTAAACCCCAAGTGTTCCTGATGGACGAACCGCTGTCGAACTTGGACGCGAAACTGCGTGTGCAAACCCGCACCCAGATTGCCTCCCTGCAGCGCAAACTGGGGGTCACCACCCTGTATGTGACCCACGACCAAACCGAAGCCCTGACGATGGGCGACCGGATTGCCGTACTCAAGGACGGGATTTTGCAGCAGGTCGGTTCTCCAGATGAGCTCTATCAGCACCCCGAAAATGACTTCGTGGCTGGCTTCATTGGCTCACCCTCCATGAACTTGCGCAAGTTTAAGGTGGAAGGCGACAAGGCGGTTCTTTACGGCGCTTCCCTGCCGATTTCCGCAGAGCAGCGCAGCGCCCTGACTGAAGCTGACGGTGGCGAGGTCACGATTGGGTTCCGTCCTGAAGATTTGGAAATCACCACCGATACCGGCGATGGCGTGATGCCGATTGTGGTAGACATCATCGAAGAACTCGGTTCGGACGGCTACGTGTACGGTCACCTCGATGGTGCGGAACAAGGGACTTCCGGTTCAGTCACGGAAGATCACCTGGTGGTGCGGGTGCCTCCGCGTACTGCCCCGAAGCCGGGCAGTGTCATGAATGTGCGGATTACCCCAGGTCACCAGCACGTCTTTAGCGCCGCGACCGGCAAGCGCCTGCCCGACTAAGTTACCCGCCGGGTTGCCGGGTCTGTGCCTCAGGCTTAGGTGGGCCGGTCAACGCAAAAGGCCGGGTTGCCGGGTCTATGCCTCAGGCCGGGTCACGTTTCGGTGAATAACGCAAACTCATCTGGGTGGTTCCCGCTAACTGGGCGGGAACCACCCGCGTATTTCCGCCTGTAATCTTCGCGCCCACCCTGGCCTGATTCGGATTTTTCCAACGATTTACGCAACGGCCCGAAATGTTAAATTTAGTTGCTGTTTATGAGTGAAACATGTAAAATTGAAAATAGTTCTGCTGGTGGTAGGCCGTTTTCAGTGTCACCCCATCACAACTGTGAAAGCTATTTGAATAAACCCCCTCAACTGGCAGGTAATCAACACCACCAAAACCCAACCACCTGCCGGTTGAAACTGGGCGATTCTGGATTCCAGAATCGCCCAGTTTTTTCTGAACCTACAGTTGCCCCGGCCAGCTACGCCCCACCCAGAGCCCCGGATTCACCAGCGGCCCCGTTTGCCCTCAGTCAGCGGCGTGTTTATCCAGAAATTCGTAAACCTCACGATCGTCCACGCCGGGGAAAGTTCCCGGCGGGGTCGCCGCCAGCAAATGCGAGTGAACCTTAACGGAAGGCCAGGCGTAACGCGCCCATTTGGCCTGTAAATCCGCGGAAGGCTCCCGGCAGCAAGTCGTGGCGGGACAGCTGGAATGGAAACGCCGCGAGGTGTCCCGACCGCGAAAGAATTGGGCGTGTTCAAAGGGAGTGCCCACCGAAATCGAAAAGTCCCCTGCTCGGTAGTGTTCCAGCTTGGATACCGACCAATAGGTGCCAGTAGGGGTGTCCGTGTATTGATAATACGGAGCTGCCGGGTCGATTTGTGCAAACAGCTGGCGAGCTCCGAATTTGCGGCAAGCCAGCTGCCCTTCAATCGAACCGTCATTATGCGTGGGAAACACTACGCCATCGTTGGCATAGGCCTTATAGATAGTGCCGTCCGTGCCA
The DNA here is from genome assembly GCF_949769255.1 of Mobiluncus massiliensis. GTDB lineage: Bacteria > Actinomycetota > Actinomycetes > Actinomycetales > Actinomycetaceae > Mobiluncus > Mobiluncus massiliensis. Next base: position 1,774,245 of record NZ_OX458329.1, read on the forward strand.
ACTCGCAAGAAGTGCGCCGTAATACCCAAGTGTCGGGTCGCCAGGTTCGTGAACCGGTGGGCGGCAGTCTCATAGGTAACGGCAACCCGGTCCGACAGATCCAAGATGGACAAATCCCGGCGCCGCTTGTCCTCCGCCAGCTGGGCGACAGTGGCGGTTTCCGGCATCAGCACAGCCGAAGCGAAATAGTTAGCCTCGACCCGTTGGCGCAAGAACTCGTGGTAGGACGTGGGTTTGGGATGATTTAACGCCTGGTCACCCAGGGCACGAAGAATCAGGTTGCGTTGGTCGCGATCGCGGGCTTCCAGAGAATTCAGATAGATTCGCTGGTGTTTCAAGTCGGTGATGGAACGTGCCCCGCGCGGCAAGTCGGGCAGCTTGACTATGGAAAATCCCAGGTAGTTAGCAATTTCTTCGACTCCGGATTGCAGCAGCGGCCCGCCGGTGAAACCGGTCGCCTCGGTGATTTCCGTGGCGAGTTGCTCAATGTCAGCCAGGTAGTTGTCTTTGTGGTGCATCTCGATATGCAGCTGTTGATTGGCTTTGCGAGCCGCCTCGGGGGAATCCAGACTGATTTCCGTGATTTGCCGCAGTTTCCGGTGCGTTACGACCAGCGCTTTCAACGCGTCGTGAGGCAGCCGCGGACCAATATGCACCTGGGGAATGCCCATTTTGACCGCCTCCGCACTGGTCTGGCACTCGTTCAGTTCCAGTTCCAGCGCAGCTCTCTCGTTGGGGGGACTGGGCTGCATCAACGTTTCGACGCTGACCCCCAGCGCCGCCGCGATGGCGGTTAACAGGCTCAGCCTCGGTTCGCGTTTGCCGTTCTCTATTTGGCTCAAAAGGGAGGTGGCGCGGTTGACCCGTTCCCCCAAGACGGTCAGGGTCATGCCTTGGCTGGTGCGAGCGTAACGAATCCGGGCTCCCAAGGTCGCTAAATCGATATCGTGGTGGCGTTTACCCGCTTCTGCCGGGGGCAAGGGGGCAGGGATTTCACCGCGGACGGGCTTTTTAGTGGTCATCGGCGCACCTCTAAATTCTTCCCCGCGAAGGGGACGCTCTTTCTCACTTATGTGAAAGTTTAGGATTTTTTCACATCCTAATTTTACGCATCAGGGATCAAGTAAAGCATTTTTTTATCTTATCGTAAACATTTGTATTTTTTTACACTATTTTGCCTTGAAAACGCCGACAACCCAGCGCCACAATAAAACTAATAAAAGTTTTCACTCAATGGCGAGCCTACAACCCCCGTAAGTTCACACCCTGAGTGCCCGACAAGTTAGGAACCGCAAAATGACCGAAACTGCTGAACAGCGCATCGCCCGCGTAGGCGCCGAAATCGACAAAGACTGGAAGACCAACCCTCGCTGGAAAGGGGTCGTGCGCGATTACACCGGTGAACAGGTCGCTCGCCTCCAGGGCTCCCTCACTCAGGAACACACTATGGCCCGGCTGGGCGCTGAGAAACTCTGGAAGGCACTGCACGAGAACGACTACGTGCACGCTTTGGGTGCCATCACCGGTAACCAGGCCGTGGAAATGGCCAAGGCCGGTTTGAAAGCTATCTACCTGTCCGGCTGGCAGGTCGCGGGCGACGGCAACTCCGCCTCTGAAACCTACCCCGACCAGTCCCTTTACCCCTACGATTCGGTGCCGAAGATGGTCAAGCGAATCAACAACGCCCTGGTGCGCGCCGATCAGGTGGACTACTCCGAAGGCAAGTCCGATGTGGACTACTTCCTGCCAATCGTGGCTGACGCGGAAGCCGGTTTCGGCGGCCCGCTGAATGCTTACGAACTGGCCAAGCACCTCATCGAGGCCGGCGCCTCCGGGATGCACTACGAGGATCAGCTGTCCTCGGCAAAGAAGTGCGGTCACTTGGGCGGCAAGGTGTTGATTCCGACCCAGCAGCACATCCAAAACTTGAAGGCGGCCCGTTTGGCGGCTGACGTGGAAGGCGTGCCGACCTTGCTGGTGGCTCGTACCGACTCCTTGGGCGCGAACCTCATCACCTCCGATGTGGACGAAACCGACAAGCCGTTCCTGACCGGCGAGCGCTCCCCCGAAGGCCACTACTACACCACCCCGGGTGCTGAGGTCGTTATCGCTCGTTTGCTGGCTTTCGCTCCCTACGCGGACTTGCTGTGGGTCGAAACCAACACCCCGGATCCCGAGTTGGCTCGCAAGGTCGCCGAAGCGGTCAAGGGCAAGTACCCGGACAAGATGCTGGCCTACAACTGCTCGCCGTCCTTCAACTGGAAAGCCAATCTGTCCGACGATCAAATCGCTTCCTTCCAGAAGGACTTGGGCGCGATGGGTTACGCCTTCCAGTTCATCACTCTGGCGGGCTTCCACCAGATCAACTACGGCATGTTCGACCTGGCCTACGGCTACGCTCGCGAGGGCATGAGCGCCTACGTGAAGCTGCAACAGGCCGAGTTCGCCTCCGAATCTCGCGGCTACACCGCCACCAAGCACCAGCGTGAGGTTGGTGCGGGCTACTTCGACTTGGTGTCCACCACCGTGAACCCCGAATCCTCCACCTTGGCGCTGAAGGGTTCTACCGAAGAAGCCCAGTTCTAATATCGTTGCGAATTCAACCCCCAAACCGGGCGGCGTCCTCGATTACGAGACCGTCGACGCCGCCCGGTCACCCATCTATTGAGACATAGAAAAGAGACACACATGGAACTCCGTCCTGTGAAAGTGGTTCATCCGGTTGTCGACGGCACAGAAATTGTAGCTGAGCGCGAGGACGAAATCCTCACCCCGGAAGCCTTGACTTTCCTCAAAAAATTGCACGTGAATTTTTCCGGGCGCCGCGCCGAGTTGCTGCGTGACCGCCACGACCGCCGTCAGCAGCTGGTCAATGGGCGGCTGCCGCGCTTCTTGGTAGAGACCAAGGGCGTGCGCGAGGACGACTCGTGGAAAGTCGCCCCACTGGGTCCCGGCCTGGAGGATCGCCGGGTCGAGATGACCGGCCCGACCGACCGCAAGATGACTATTAACGCCCTAAATTCCGGGGCTGCCGCGTGGATGGCGGACTTCGAGGATGCTAACACGCCCCACTGGGAAAACGTCATTGGCGGCCAGGTCAACCTGCGTGACGCGATTGCGGGCACCATCACTTTTGATTCTCCGCAAGGCAAGCACTACGAACTAAAGGAACGCGACATCACCAAACTGCCGACCCTACTGGTGCGTCCGCGCGGCTGGCACTTGGTAGAAAAGCACATTATGGCTGGTAGAGAGCCGATGGTGGGCGCCTTGGTGGACTTCGGTCTGTACTTTTTCCACAACGCCAAGACGTTGATTGAAAAGGGCCGCGGGCCGTACTTTTATCTGCCAAAGATGGAGTCTCACCGGGAGGCGCGTCTGTGGGCTGACGTGTTTGCTTACGCCGAAGAGTACGTGGGGATTCCTCACGGCACGATTCGCGCCACCTGCTTGATTGAGACCATCATGGCCGCTTTCGAGATGGAAGAAATCCTCTATGAGCTACGCGATTACAGTGCCGGGCTGAATGCCGGACGTTGGGACTACATTTTCTCAATCATTAAGAAGTTCCGCGATTCCGGCTCCAAGTACATCCTGCCGGATCGTGCTTTGGTCGGCATGACTGCCCCGATGATGCGCGCCTACACCGAGTTGTTGGTGAAAACGTGTCACAAGCGCGGGGCGTCGGCTATCGGGGGGATGTCCGCCTTTATCCCTTCCCGTGACGCGAGCGAAAACGCTGAGATTGAGCGGAAAGTCCGGGCGGATAAGTCCCGCGAGGCCGCCGATGGTTTTGATGGTTCGTGGTGCGCTCACCCCGGCATGGTGCCCTACATCCGCGACGAGTTCGACAAGGTTTTGGGCACGAACCCGAACCAAATCTCGAAGCAGCGTCCCGAGGTGAATGTCACGGCAGAGGACCTGTTGAACGTGTCCGCTACCGAAGGCGCGGTGAGCGAGGCGGGTGTGCGCACCAACATTTCGGTTTCCTTGCGCTACCTGGAATCTTGGCTGGGCGGCAACGGTGCGGTCGGCATTTTCGGCCTGATGGAAGACGCCGCGACCGCCGAGATTTCCCGCGCCCAGATTTGGCAGTGGATTCACAACCGTGTCAAGCTCGACGACGGCCGCGAGGTTACTCGCGAACTGTGCCAGTCCTTCATGGATGAGGAATCCGCGAAGTTCCAGGCTGAAATCGGGGATGACCCGCAGCGTCAAGCCAACCTGACCCGCGCGGTCCAGATTTTCGGCGACATCTCGCTGCAGGATGAGTTCCCGACCTTCCTGACCGTTCCGGTTTACGCCAACTACGTGGCCTAGCGCCGCGGACGACGCAAATACCACAAAGAGCCGGTTTTGTACTGTTTGGTACAGAACCGGCTCTTTGCTATTTCGCTCTAAACCCTGGATTAGCGCAGGGCACTATAGATTTCGCCACGCACTTTCTCAGTGACCGCGGCTTTCCCTCCGACCACGTCAACCTTGCGCACGCTGGCCCGATTCCGGGTCAGGAATTGGGTAGTGGGTTTGGTTAGGGTGTCCGGCCTGGTCAGCACCAGAGGCGAACCGGTCCGGGCGGTTAGGGAAGCCGCCAGGGTCGCATCGGGGAAGTCCTTGCCGGTCGCAACGGCAATTCGACCCGGATTCGGCGGGAAGTACGCCGAGGCGACCTTTTCCGCGGTTTCGTAACGGTCGACACCGACTTGCTTCTCATCGAGATGCACCGACCGCTCGGCGGCCGCTACTGCCGGCCCGCCCACTGCCACGACCTTTGCCGCCTTGGCGGAGTTCATCCAGCCTTGGCTGGTTCCATCCACCGTGCGGCGCGGAGTGAGCAACACTACGCCGACATTCTTGATGGCCGCCGACGAAGCACTCAAAGCGTCCGGGTAGTCAACGCCGGTCGCCAGGTACACGTCGGATTTATCCTGGCCACGTGCCACCAACAGGTGATCAGCGACGGCTCCCGCGGTACGGTAGCGATCCTGGCCACCCAGGCGCTGTACCTGGAATCCGGCATTTTGCAGCTGAGATGCCGCCCCGGCGCTGATGGCACCGGGATTACCGACCAAGATAACTTTCGTAAATCCGTGGGTCCGCAAAGCATCCACAACCCGATGCGGGACTTGTTTAGTCGGAGTCATCAGGATAGGCGCGTTGTAGTTAGCTGCCAAAGGACCGGCGACCAAAGCGTCAGGATAGTCATCGTCACGCACCAATACCGCCGTATCTGACCACGGCAAGCTCACCTTGCCCGCGTAATCGGCGTAAGCCACCACCAGGTTGTTTGCCTCGGTCGGGGTCGAGGACTTGGCGCTAAAGAAGTCCAGCACTGCCAGTGACGTGTCGATTCGGTCATTCCCTCCGTGACGGACCACCAAGGTGTCGAGGTCGCGCATCGGATACGTGATGCCGGTAGACGGGCTGATGGGTGCCACACCGGGACGCGGTTCCGGAGTCGTAGTGGGAATGGGTGTGGGGTTAGTCGGCTCGGACACAGGCTTTTCCTTCACCGTAAAGGTCACGTTACGGTAGAACGGGATGGCCACGCCCGGCAGGGTGACGCGAATCACGGCCGTATAGGTGCCGGGACGCGCCGTGTCCTTCAGCGTTACGATACCCGAGTTCGGGTCGAAGGTGAATAGGTCCTCGTTGCCGGGTGCTATGGTACCGGACAGTTCCGCCTTGCCGCTTCCGGTATAGACCGGTGAAGAGGAGGCGCTGGTGCCTTCCGTCACCTCCGGGACGGTGATGTCCGTGGTGACAGGGGCGGCGTGCAGGGGGATGTTGACCGTCTTGGTGACCTTGTAGAGGCATGAGGTCGGTCCCGGTTCACCAGGGTTCGGGTTGGTGGTTATCCCGCAATGGGTCTTATCCCACACCGTGATGGTGACCGGGATGTTTCCGTTCTGGGCTTGATTGAGGTCGTCTGGGGTGGGCTTCCACTTGAGTTTCACCTGGTTGCCAGTAGTAACCAGGCTCATATCCCCGACCTTCGCCGGTTTATTATCTGGAGCCCAGAGCTGGAACCAATAATTCCCCGAGCCGCCCTGGGCCAGGACCGGCTTGGAAATTTGGAGATAATCCAGCCCCACGACCGCCGGGTTCATCGGTTCCACACTCAACGCCAGGTCATAGGACGGGATGTGAATGGTGTGGGAAATAATCTGGGTCTGACCGTTGGGTAGGGTGAGCTGGTAGGACAACTGATGATCCCCGGCAGCCGAGGGTTTCGGAGTGCCTGAAATCTTCACCGAGCAGCTGCGCGGGTCGCTGTTATCGCAGTTCAACCCCGTGACCTTGAGGCCGTCGATACTCTCATCGGTAAAGCTGGTGCCGGTAGAGGTGAACTTGCAATCGTTGCCGATACACTCGGTTCCATTGGGGTTCAGTTTCGTAACCAGGGGTTTGGTGGGGTTGTTTACCAGGTCGGCTGGAATTTTCACTTCAATCAACGGTTTCGGTGTAGCGCTGTCAGCCAGTTTTTCACCAATCTTGGCATCAGTAGTGCCACCGTTTCCACTGTCGATATCTACACGGCGCTGGTCGGTGACTTTCACGCTGACCACAGCGGGTTTCGGGGCGTTGACCCCGTTCAGACCTACGTACCACACACAGAATGTGAGGGTTTTCCCTGCCGCTTCAACCGGAACTGTTGACACGTTAGCCAGGGAAATCTCCCCCTCTGTATTCACTTTCAACCAGCTGGGCATGGAACCCGTGACGGAACACTCACCCGGCGTGCCAAGTGCGCCGGTTGGCTTAATCGTAGAGAAGCCGTGCTTACCGGCGGCAGCCTTTTGTTCATTAGACCATTTGTCCTTGGCTGTGTTGCTGGTATCGACCTCCGGGTTTTGCGGATCCTCCTTTACCAGCTGGGCGGAACCGAGCGTACTCGCGCCCACGGTGGTTTTGAGGGTGAGGTCGTAGACCTTGGGGGGACGATGGTCAGCAATGTTCACCGTGATAGCGGCCTTCTTGGTACGCGAGGTCGTGTCAGAGTCCGCGACCACGAAATTCCCTTCCGCATTGCCTCCAGGAATGGGAGTCCCGTGGACGTTGCCTTCGGAGTCCAGCACCAGCCCGGTAGTGCCAATGGGGTAGCACACGATTGGTTTACCGCTGCTGGTCTGAGTGGTTACGCCAGCGGGGCAAGGTACGGGGGAAACCCGGTTTCCATCCTTGTCCTCGACGTAATAGGTGTATGGTTCTTCCCCTCCTGTAACTTCCAGCTTCATCTTGGGTAAAATCCCACCATTGGCAGTGGTGTTTACCTCGATTTTTTGCGTGCCATCCGGGTTGGTTTTCACATCGACATTGCCGTTGTGGGGGTCATCTTTGAAAATCATGTCGGTTTCAATCAACAACGGCACAGTCTTTTCCACGCTCTGACCCGCGCCACCGGTCAAGGTAACTTTGACAGTGGCGTTGCCGTCATAAGTTTGGGTCGGAGCACCGGAAATCGTGACCTTGCCTCCGGTACAGGTGACCGCAAGTCCCTTTACCGGCGGGATAAGTTCACACGCCGCAGTAGTATTATCAGGACCTGTGTAGGTGCCGACCTGTACCCCGGAACCGTTTCCAACCGCGGGGCATTTTTCACCTGCATCCAGGTCAACTTTAACATTGGAGCCGTAACAGATACCTCGCTTGCCCTTTTGCAACTGGTTGCCGTCTATGGTCAGGGTCAGTTTCTGTTCCACCGTAATGGAGAAAGTCTTTTTGATCAGCTGGCCGGAGCCGTCAATGACCAAAACCTGAGCAGGATAGGTGACGGGTTCGGCATTCGGCGGGATAGACCCGGAGAGTTTCCCGTTAGAGAGCATAAACAGGCCCTGATGATTAGCTGGCACCGGATTGTCCCAGGTATTAGCTGGAATAGTCCCACTCAAGCCGGGAATGGGGAAACACTTCGGGCGAGTATCCGAATTGGTAGTGCCTTGTGCGGCGCAATACACCGGTTCAATGCCCCTGTAATCGCCTCCGCCGAGGAACTTGGCTTTCGCGTCCGCTTGGGCAGCGTTCTGAATGTCAGCATCTTTTGTGGCCAGCGAAGTGCTGAGACTGCCGTCCCCGCCCTTGGCTTCGGCATAGTAAGCCGGATAGGGCGCACCTTGTACCCCGACCGTATTCAACGTCACCGTCTCATCATCGCTCTTAAACGGCGGGCCAGCCCATTCCAGCTCTTGCACCACCGGAATGTTCACGGTGGCACTGCGCACGATTCCGTGTCCGTCAGTAACTTTCAGTTTGACCGCCAGGGACGTGGTGCCCTCGGGGATAGCCCCAGTGTTCGTGGATTTCAGCGTCAAGGTTTTCGCCTTCTTGGTCTGGTCTCCATTTGGCATGGCCGCGGGGTTAGCGTTTGCGGTGCTGAGTTGCAGGCCGTGATCGGTTACAACTTTATTTTTATTAGAGCCCTCGCGGTTGTATGCCGTGACCTCCACAATCTCGTAGTGTGCATTGTTGTTGTCCAGGGCGTAGGTGCCGTTCCAGGCACTAGCGTTGTTGATTAGGGCCGTTCCTGCTTGTGCCGTTGACGTAATGGTTCCGCGGTAGTCAACCGTGCCGACCGGGGAAGTGTATTTCCCACTATCGGCACGAATCATGCCGGTAGGAGTGCTGGTAGTCAGCTGGAGCGGGGAGGCAAACACGCGCAGCGGTATCGACTTACTGGCAGTGAGGCCAGTCGGGTTACTGGGTGTCTTGATGTCGGCTGTAATCGTGAGGGTAAAGTCCGTTATCCCGCTGAAATCTTGGGTGGCGTAGCCCACAATGGTGCAATCCGTTGGGGTGTTACACGTGTAAGCTCCATCAGTGCCCTTGTTAGCTTCGGTGTTACCGGCCATAACTTTGAATTTTTCGGGCAGGCCAGCAATCTTTACCGACTTGAGCGGTGCCGCTGTGGGGTCGGTGGAAGGGGTGACCAGCCACGTCATCACCGGAATGCCCTTAACGCCGCTGCCGTCCAATGTGACGTTGGTGAAGTCCAGGCCTTGCCAGGCGTAGCGTTCCCGGTCATAGGTGTTGAACTTCGGTTGACGGCTATCGTTGACCTTAATGGTGAATTGTTCGGTCTTGGTTAGACCGTTGTGGTCCGTGACGGTAACCTTGCACTTCATCTGTCCGCCCTCAGTAAAAGCGTCTGCGGACACCTTAATTGTGGCGCCTTCCGCCTTCACATTGATATTGGTCGGATTGCAACCCGTTAGTTCGACTTTGTCAATCTGTCCAGACCCGCCGGTCACCCCAATACTGATGTCTGCCGCTTGCCCGACCTCGACAGTGGCGCTATTCACTGTAATCTGAGGGGTGCGGGTATCGGTCACCTTAAAGGTTACCTTTGGTTTAATTTCGATTGGCTTACCACCAGCATCATCCTGAAGAACCACATCGTATGACCCAAGGTCAAAAGTGCCGTTGGTGCCCTGTGTACCGGGCTGTCCGGGTTTGAGGGTGCCCACGAGTTTCCCGTCCGGGGTCAAAGACAAGCCGGTATCACCCAACGGATAGTTCCCCTGCGAATCAGGCTGGGAATCTTGAATCGAGTACTTCCCGGTCGCCACTGTGTCCCCGTTGGCGTTCTTGATTTTCGGGACGGGCAATACCTGGTTGCTGTCGTTCTTAACCGTGCCGTTATCATCCAGATTTGGTGTGCTGGCATTTGATGGCACGCTAAAGCTGTTCGGTTTGGAAAATGCCGAAGCCACCGTGAGTGAGAATGTCTTGGTAATCGGATTGCTGCCCGGCGCACTGGAAGCTACCGTCACAGTAACAGTCTGGTTGCTAACGAGCTCCGTCGGTGTACCGGAAATCTCTCCAGTCCCGGGATTAATGGATAACCCCGCGGGCAAACCAGATGCCGCATAGGTAAATGTGGCTTCCTGGCACGCTCCAGACGTGTCCAGTCCGTAGCAGCTGTCACCGCTACCCTTTGTCGGAGTAAAATCAACGATTTTACTGCCCACATACAAGTTGCCGGTAGGCCCTGTTGGTCCGTTTGCGTCAAACTTGTCATTCACCGGGATTTTCACTTCGACCTGTTTTGGCCCTTGCTGAGAGGATTTATCCGTCAGGGTAAATGTGACCTTAGCCACACTTCCAGCCCCTGTTGTGGGCACGCCCGACAGGCACACATCGTTATTACTGACATTCAACGTCATGCCAGTGGGCAAGTCGGTTATTCCACTAATGCTATAAGGCGTAGTTCCGCCCGAAACACCCAAGCAGTACGGACCATAGCTGCGACCCCCTACGGTGGCGGTGGGCATGGTGGTCTTGGCAACCGACAATCCCTCGCCAATACGCAGGGTGCGGGTGAGAGTCCGCTGAACCCCGTCCTTATCCCTAACGGTAATCGTCACGGAGTAGTCATTATACTCATCAGGTATTGTACCTTTCAGTACAATATTTCCGTTACCATCATGTTCGGCGCTAAGGCCACTCGGCAAACCGGTCACACTAACCAATTGGTAGAGCCCGGCTCCGCCGCTCACGGTTGCGATAATGGCTGGTGGGTCAGCATTTAGATTCCGGTCTTTGTTAAGATTCTCGGCATCGTGTTCCGCAACTTTCAGAGTGGACGGCGTCACGACCAGGTTTTTCACGATGGTGGTGGTTTTGCCGTTTTCAGTGGTGGCGGTAATGGTGATGGGGTAGGTCCCCGATTCGCCAGAAGCAATCGTATTGGGTTTGAGGGTGCCGGCATCGGGGTTGAAAGTAACCCCTTCGGGCAAGCCCTCGACGGTCCACGAGGCAATCTTCGGCCCGTATCCGGTCGCATCCTTTGGCAAATCTGTCCAGCCCTGAACGCTCTTACCTTCCGTACCGGTCAAGTTCTTACTAGCAAGGCTGCTCAAGTCCGGTACTCGGTTGTCCACGACGGTGTAAGTAATGGTGGCCGAGTCGCTGACATTGCCGTTCTTATCCGTCACCGTCACGCTAAACGTGCCGCCGTCCGTGCTGGTGACGTCGCCAGGGCCGGGCTTTACTGTAACGGTCAGTACATTATTGGCTAAGGTTAGCGTTATCCAGTCAGGCTTGCCGGTGGGAGTCACGCTCTCATATTGCCCGGAACCGTCGCTAACCGGTATGACCTGGCTCACATTTTTGCCGACCTCGGCGTTTATCGTGGTCGCGGTAACCTTGGGCTTACGGGTGTCGGCGATAGAAAACACCAGGTTGGATTTCTTGGTTTGCGCCGGAGAATCCGAATCGGTAACGCTCACCACCACGGCGGCGCTGGTACCGGGCTTCGGAATACCCACGAGCTGACCCGTGGACTTGTCCAGGAACAATCCCGTGTCCCCCAGGGCACAGTTGCCCTGGTTGTCTGTATTGTCGCAGGGCTGAGTCTGATAAGCGAAAGGACCGACCCCGCCCTTAACCAAAGACGGAATGTTTAGGTTTTGTCCCTCCTTGACGACCTTTTCGCCCAGGTTAATCCCGATAATGGGCAGATTATTATCAATACTGTCCGAAACCTTATCCCAAGTCGTCTGGTCGATATTGTCAGGTTTCGTGTTACCGGAAGTTTGTTTCAGGGTCACGCCCACAGGCACGGGATCGGTGGGCTCATTGGTGAATTTCAGGTCGGTGGCTACCGGGATAAATGCTTCTACGGTGACGGTTCGTCCCGCCTTCCCGGTCACGTAAATATTCAGGGAGGACCCGGGCGCCATCGTCTTGGGCCACGTTCCGGTCAAACAGATATCTCCACCCGCGTTGGTGGTCGGGGCGCTACCGCACCAATCAGCTTTTAGTTGCTTGGCGGGATCGGTAACTCCGGCGTTATAGGCATTGAGCCCTTCCACCCGTGGCTCGCTGTAAGGCGTAGCGCCGCCGCTCACGGTAGCGATTTTAAGTTTGTTGCCCTCGCCAACCGGCTGGTTCTTTTCGCCCTTGCACACGTACTTATCGTGCTTATCGGCTTCGGTCGTAGGCTTTTTGCACGGAGTAGTGAGTTCCAACAGCGGGTGAATGGCCAGCTTTTTCGCTGCATCTGCGGGCAGACCAGCTTTATGCTGTGCGCTGTCGGTGACCTGCAGTTTAGACAGGTCAATAGTGCCCGCCTTAGTTGGGGTTCCGGTGATGCGCCCGTCACGTTCCAGGCACAGCCCCGAATCCTTGTTGTCTGTGGTGTACAAGGCCCATCCGGTACAGCTATGCGGAGCAGTAGGCTGCGTGTGTCCAGAACCGGTGGCGAACCCGAACCCGTAGCTGCCGCTACCTCCCGCAGCCGTGAACCGGAAAGTTGAGCCGTCCTTCTGTTGATATACCGCCCCAACGGCGGCGCTGGGCAGGGTATAGCTCGCAAACTTCAGCGGCGGATAAATCTCCGGGGTAAACACCCGGTCAATGCTGACCGCGGCACCGTCCGTTCCGGCGCTCACCCGCAGGGTATAGGTTACGCCGTTGGTTAGCGCGCCGTCAGGACACGTGAGTTTCGGTTTGGCCCCGCTGGTCACGTTACAGCCGTTGATTGGCTGACCGTTCGAGCCGATAACCTGGTACTTCTTGTTGAGGCTATCGGCACCGGTGGCGGGGTTAAAGGTCCATTCATAATCCTGTCCGGTGGTGCCGCCCGGTGCGATACCCGGCTCGAATACCAAAGAGGTAGGCGACACTGTAATCTTGGCGCTAAATTCGGTGGACCATTTGCCGTTTACACCCAACGCTTTCAGGGGAACCTGGTGTTCCCCGACGTCGTCCTTAACTGGGGTGCCGGTGAGCGTTCCGTTGGGGTTCAGGGTGACCCCGGCCAGTCCGGGCAATGCTTGCGCCGTGTCGGGGCAGTTAGCCGAGGTGTAGTTTGCGGGCACAAAGCACTTGATTTCGGGGGAACTCGCCGCGTCAATCGCCCCGGTCACTTTTGCCGTGGCGGGAACGGGAATGCCCTGTTCCAGGCTGATTGCGACAGTGTTATTCGTCTGATGAGGGGTGCGCTGATCCACCACGTGAATCAGCAAAGTTACGTGACCCACGACCCCGTTGGCACCGGTGACGTCCAAGGTCACAGAGCCGCTCTTGCCCGCCACAGCCTCAGGGGTTGCAGTTAAGGTATACTCCCCGGTGGTTTCCACAACGCTAAGGGTGACCCCCTTCGGCAGATTCACCTGACTGGTGGTTTTATAGTTTGTGGGCGTGCCTGAGGGGTCGTTTACCGGCAAGAACCCGGTGACGGTTTCCCCTACGTTCGCGGTGATGGAAGCGTCAGTAGCCACAGTGGGTGTCCGTGTATCGGTTCGGGACAGGTCTAAGCCGACGTTTACCGAACATCCCCGTGGGCAAGAAACCGTGTCAGCATCGGTCACCACCACCCGCAGCTGAGGGAAGCCGGCGGCGCCCATAGTTGCCCCCACCAGTTTGCCGTTGCTATCCAACAACAGGCCCGAAGCGCTACCATCCGCGTTGGGAACCTGGTAGCGGCCCCCGGAAGTGTCGGCATCCTGCCATGAACCATTGTTCAGGTATTGCAGTTTGTAACTGTAAGGCGAAACCCCTCCGGTAATGCCAGCCGCAGAACTTACGTCCAGCAGCGGCTTGCCGGAAGTGTAGGTCGTTCCGCCCTTAGCAGTCGCGGACAGGGCATCTGTTGCCGCCTTGAGGTCAGTGTTGATGCGCAGCTGGAAAGTGACGAAAGTTGAGGAGCGTTCCGCCGCGGTGCCGTCCTTGCCCCGCAGGTAAACCTTGACACTCACCCCTTCTTGCTTGGTGGTTTCCAAAGGCGTGCCAGTGATTACACCATTGGCGTCCATGGTCAAGCCGGCCGGCAAACCGGCAGCGCTGAAAGTGTAATTCGCGAAGTCCCCGGTGCCGCCCGACAGATATTTTTTAACGTCCTGCGATCCGTAATCAGTACCTTTCGTACCATCGGGCAGTTTCGTACTGGTTGCGTCAGGGTCGGGGTTGGTGTCCGCCGTGATTTTTGGCAGCAAGGTCATCTTAAGCCAGCCCTCCGACCCGTTCAGGGTGGTCAGGGCTTTCACTTGGGGCAGGGTGTATTTGGCGCCGTTCAAGGTGCGGCCATTTTTGTCGGTGTATTTCACCTGCAGGTAATACGTCGTAGCCTTGGACACGTTCGGGGTTCCGGAACAGAGAATAAATTGCCCGCCGCCGGAATTGTCTTTCGGCTCGCAGCTGACCCCACCAATACTGCCGGACACCGGATGATTGTCGCCGTCATAGACCCCCAGAATTTCGGCATTAGCGTAGGTATTGCGAGGCAAAGTAGTGTTGGCGCCGTTAACAGTGGTTGTAAGTTCTGTAGCCGAAGGTTCCCCACCGGAAACCCAAATCACAACGGGAGTTCCGTTCGCGTTCTGGTAGACACTTTCACTGGAGCCGGTGGGCAGCTGGGCGCGCTGCAAAATCAAGGGCGAGCCGGGGTGAATCTCATACTTCACGGCGGGGGTGACCCCACCGTCCTCGTCGGTGGCTTTCACCCAGAAAACAGCAGATTTGTGCTCTTGGGTCGTGCCGGTGACTTGGCCGGTCGCTGTATTAAACTTCAATTCGCTATCGTCCAGACTCACCATCCCGTCCGTGCCGGGCACAAGCGGGGTGCCACTGCTCTCTGGGTCAGTGTCGAACACCTGATAAGTGAAGTGCCGGCCTTGCCAATCCGGGAAGGGCGAAACCAAACCGGAGTAGGGCACCCCGACGGCGGGGAACTTGTCCAACGGGGAGTATTTGCTCACCTCAGAATCCCGGGTTCCCGGTTCTATCTGCGGTTTTAGACGCGGCTCGACAGTCCAAGGCAGATACTGCACTGACGTGTGCGATTTGCCCTCTTTGTCGGTGAAGGTGAATTTGACCCACAGCGAGTGAACCCCAGATTTTTCCGGCGTACCGCTAAGCGTGCAGCTGTTACCCGTTCCCTCCCGCTTCAAGTCGTAAGGTAGGGAATCTGTGGCGGCCGCGGTGTCAGTATTTGAAACCACCTGGCAACCGGTGAGCTTGACCAAGTTATCAGCCGGTGCCTTCTTGGTGATTGTGAAGGTTCCCTTTTCGTTCGCCGCTCCCTTGTTGATTTCAAGTTGAATCGGCTTGTACAGGAAACTTTGCGAGGCCAGCACCTGCCATTCGGGATGTTCAGAGATGTTTTCAGGAACGACATCGACCCAATACTCTTTAAATGTGGTATCCGTCAGTTCTGTGTCAAAAGTTACTGACCCGCTGCCTTGACCGCCTGCTGCTGTAAATGTTTTGGACTCGATGGGTTCTCCCGAACCGTTATCGCTCAACGTTCCGGTGTACAGATGCGCCACCAGCGGGGTGTTTAGCGGCAACCGGCTGTAATCCACTTGGACTTTATCCCCATAGAAGGATTGGGTGCCAGCACTCGACCTCAAACTTTCCCCGTGGGGCAGCAGTTGCATTTGCAGCGGCCGCAACAGTACCCGAACGTTATCCTCCCAGCGAGTGCCGGTCCAGCCCTGGTTGGCACTGCTGGGGATACCGTTAAGCGTAGTTCCCCAACTACCAACCGGGTCGGTAAACGGACTCCAGTAGGCCATAAGCTCGGGCAACGGTTGGAGATCGACTGTATTCGCGTTGCAGGTGCCTTTGAACACCTGGAACTTCATGTGTTTAACATCAACATCGTTCTTAAAGTAAATCGTCCAGTTAGGGGTTTTACCGTTATCATTCGGTAGGTTCTTGGTAGTGGTGCAGCGAGCCTCGACACTGTTGTCCTTTTGATTTTTCACTGCCGCGACCACCACATAACCTTCGACCGGGGTGTTCACTGAGTAATCTTCAATGTTCGCTCGCCCCACGTAAGCATTGCCGCCGCCCCTGTTAAGGGTTTGGTTTTCCCAACGCACATAGCCCTGCAAAGTCTTTTTCTTTGCTGCCCCACCGGTTGCGAGTGGTGCGGCAAGGGAAGGCTCAATAGTTACCCCGTCTCCGAGATGCAAATCCGCTTTAGAATTTGCGACTTTAATGAGCCCGATATTCATCTGGGATACCTGGGTAGAGCTCACACCGACAAAACGGAAACCCCACTGCATCATCTGGCTGGCAGTCCAGTTGAAATCTTTCGGGGTGGAGTAACCTTGGATGACCCCGCCGGTTCGCTCCGAGAAAGTCAGACGGTATCCAGGAACCTGTTCGGGGTTAATCCACACCTGGAGACGCTGGGCCTTGCCTTCGCCGGGGCGGAATTGTCCCAGTTCTCCGTTGTAATCAACGAAGTCGCGCATTTTGATGGCATAGTTCGAGGACCGCCCTGTTTTCGAATCTGTTGGATTAGAGGTGGTGGTAGCTTTGAAAATCGGCGACCACGCCCCATTATTGGCCTGGTAGCGGGCAAATACATGGATACCAGCAACGAGCTCCTCGCCCTTGTCATCAGTCGCACCGGCGCGTTCCCCCGAGAGATAGGTAACGACTTTCCCGGTTACCACCCAGTTATCCTGAGGGGAAGCATTGGATTCAATCGGTTCGCGTCCCCCGGCAATCCAAGTCGGCAGGTCAATCGCACCGGGGAACGCGGAACGCTCCTCAGCCAGGGCCGGGGTGGGCAGAACCAGCCCCAACAGGGTCAAAGCCAACGCGGTGCCCGCGACAGTCAAACGACGCAAGATGCTCATCGTTCCCGCCCCCTTTTTCTTTAAAACTTAACTACTTCTTACACTACAAGATTTACATCGGCACTGCGGGGCGAAATCTTAGGAAAAAGTTGAGTCGTTTTTGAACTGGCCAGGATTTATTCAAAGTCCACGACCACCGGAGCGTGGTCGGAGGGCTGTTCCCCATCACGTTCCGCAGTATCGATGAACGCGCCGGTCACACGGGAAACCAGGCGCGGAGTAGCCAAGGCGAAGTCGATTTTCATGCCTTGGTTACGCCGCCAGCGGGCCCGCTGGTAATCCCAGTAGGTCCAGCCGGGAGCGAATTTCCGGGTAATTTCGGTCAGATTTCCGGGCAAACCCGCGATGAGGTCATCGTGGAGGGTGACCGCGCCACCGACCGTGTCAGGGTCCAGGAGCTTGGCAAACACTTGCCGCTCCGGTTCGGAGACATGGGTTGCCCCGGCAAAGTCCGCCATGTCCCACACGTCCTCGTCACGAGGAGCGACGTTGAAGTCCCCCAGGTAAAGCCCCAAACTCTCCGGATCTGTGTCCAGAGTGCGAATCACGTGGGAACGCAGGGAATCGAGCCATTTCAACTTGTATTGGTAGTGAGGGTGGCCGACTTCGCGCCCATTGGGAACATAGAGCGACCAGCACTCCACCCCGGCCACGCGCCACCCCCAACACTCGTGGTTCCAGCTGCGGCGGCCTGGGCGGGACAGAAAAGTACGGCTGAGCGATAGCACCATAAAACTCGGTGCCCAACAGGTGAGCGCTAATCCCTTGTCGCACCGCCACCGCGACCCCGTTCCACTGATTCAAACCGTTGACAAACACCTGGTATCCGGCAGTTTCAAAAGCGGCGGTAGGGAACTGATCGTTGCGGCACTTGATTTCTTGCATCGCCAGAACGTCGATGTGTTCGCGTTCCAGGAACGCCGTCACTCGATTCAGGCGAGTGCGAATCGAGTTCACGTTCCAAGTCGCTATACGCACCGTTACCTCCCTAAGAACCAGCGTTTCCAGTCTACCGAATTCCCATTTTCCCTGGGCTGAGATGACTACAATTGCTTTATGGAGAGCAAATTTGAAACGGTCTGTGACCTGGCACGTGAACTCGCATTTCCCCCAGACTTTGCCTTCGGCACTTCCACGGCTTCGTATCAGATTGAAGGAGCCGTCAACGCCGACGGACGCCAAGAGAGCATCTGGGATACTTTTGTCCACACCCCCGGCAAAGTCATTGATAACACCACCGGCGACACCGCTTGTGACCACTACCACCTGTTCAACCGCGATGTCGAACTGATGCGACAAGCCGGCCTGAAACACTACCGTCTATCCCTGGCTTGGCCGCGTATCCTGACCGCGGCGGGGACACCGAACCAGGCCGGAATCGATTTCTACAACCGCGTCCTAGATGCCCTAGCTGAGGCAGACATCGAAGTCATGGCCACGCTGTATCACTGGGATTTGCCCCAAGCCATGCAGGAAAAGGGCGGCTGGCTCAATCCCGAAACCACCGCCACGTTCCTGCGCTACGCCCGGGTTGCCTACGAAGCATTCCATGACCGGGTGAAACACTGGATTCCCATTAACGAGCCGAATGTCCACACCCTGCTCGGCCACGCTATCGGGATTCATGCTCCCGGTCTGACGCTTGGCTACCAGGCGCTTGGCGTCGGACATGCCTTGAACTTGGCTCACGGGGAAACGGTGCGGCTACTGCACGGTTTGGGTGCCTCGTCAGTGGGTTGCGCCCCCAACCACACCCCGGTCTATCCGGCCGACACCGAAAACCCGATGGACGTCCAGATGGCCGGTCTCTATGACGCGATTTACAACGACTTCTTCGCTTCGGCCATGTTGAAAGGGACTTACCCGCAGGCGGTTCTGGACCTCATCGCCCAGGAGGTCAACCCCGAGACTGCTGCAACCATGAGCGAGCAGGTCAGAAGCGTGTGCGAGCCCCTGGAGTTTTATGGAATCAACTACTATGAACCGGCCGTAGTGGTCTCACGACTGCCCGGCGACGACACGCCGCCAACAGCCACGTCACCTGCCGCACCCCCCTTGCACGCTGACAACGCCAATCTGTACGCGATGCCGGACGGTATCCCCTTCACGATTGAATCTCTAAAGATGGAGGACCGCACCAGCTTCGACTGGGCGATTTATCCTGAGGGACTGACCGAAATCCTGGTACAGCTCCGGGAACGCTACGGGTCGGCCTTGCCCCCAATCATCGTGACCGAGGGCGGTGCGGCGTTTACGGAAACCGTCACCACCGACGACTCCGGTCAAGCACGGGTTCACGACCCGCGGCGTATCGACTACCTGGCGCGACACTTCCAGGCTGTCGCGGCGGCTCGCCAATCCGGGGTAAACGTGGCCGGATACTATGTTTGGTCCCTGCTGGACAACTTTGAATGGGCCGATGGCGAAACCCAGCGGTTCGGGCTGATCTACACGGACTTTGCCACCGCCGATAAGACCCGGATTCCCAAAGATTCCTATTACTGGTATCGAGACTTGATTGCGCAGGTACGCCAGCAATGAGCGCCGACCCCGCCAGCTCCGCGCGCTCGGGACGCTTTCACGCTCAAGTTCCCGCCGATGCACCTCTGGAAAAGCCCCGGCTCAGGTGGCGCGTCAGCGTTTCCGCAGCGAACCTAGCCGTCTACACCGCCTGGTTCGGGCCTATCCAGGTGTTGCTGGGGTTGCAAGCGGCCGCTGTCGCCCCGGACTATAAGGAATACGTGCTCTCGCTGGTCACCGGTGTTGGAGCTTTCGTCTCTGCCCTGGGTAACCCTATCTTTGGGGCGCTCTCTGACCGCACGACTTCTCGCTTCGGACGCCGTTTGCCCTGGGTATTCTGGGGAACAATTCTGGGGGCGCTGGCCTTGGCTTGGCTGGCATTTTCCCATTCGGTGTGGGCCATGGTGGTCGCTTGGGCGCTGGTGCAAGCCTGCCTAAACGCGATGTACGCGGCCATCACCGCCACCGTGAATGACCAGGTGAAAGTGGAATACCGCGGTCAGATGGGCGGCTGGTTGGGAATGGGACAAACCCTCGGGGTGGTCGCGGGAACGGGGATGGCCTCCGCTTTCGGCAGCCTGACCTGGGGATACCTGGCCTGCATCGCCCTCCTCATCGCTCTGGTGATTCCCTACCTGTTCACCGCCCACGACCGTTACCTCGTCGAGAAACCCGCGCCCTTCAATCTTTGGGCCTTCCTGAAACGATTTTGGGTATCCCCCCGGCGTTACCCCGACTTTGCCTGGACCTGGGCCAGTCGTTTCCTCATCAACCTAGCTAACTCCCTCTGCACGCTTTACCTGCTGTTTTACCTAATGGATGCGGTGGGCTACGCACATCCCGACTTCGGAGTTTTTGTGCTCTCCGGCCTATACGCGCTGATGACCGTGGCGACGACCCTCGCCGGTGGCACTATCTCTGACCGGATGGGGAAACGCAAGCCCTTGGTGGCGCTCTCTGGCCTGACCATGGCGCTATCGGGTCTCAGTCTGGCGTTTATCCAGACTTGGGAAGGCGCGCTCCTGGGGGCGTTTTTACTCGGGATAGGCTACGGTATCTATGTTTCCGTAGACTTTGCGCTGGTCACTCAGGTACTGCCGCCGACTAATGACGCGGCGCGCGACCTCGGAGTTATCAACATCGCGGCCGCTTTGCCTCAGGCCCTGGCTCCCCTGCTGGCCGCGCCGCTGGTAAAAGCGTTTCCGGATTACACCAGCGGTTATATGGCGCTATACATCTTCGCGGCCCTCATTGTGCTGGTCGGGGCCGCGCTGGTGTATAAGGTCAAGAGTGTGCGCTAAACAGTTCACACCCTGGCGATAATGTCGGCAATCGAGTCCACGACTTCGTTAGGCCGATAAGAGAAATTAGTGATTTCTTCGCGATTCGTGGAACCGGTCAACACCAGGAACGTATACAGGCCGGACTCTACCCCCGCCAGCATATCCGTATCCATCCGGTCGCCAATCATGGCGGTTTCCTCGGAGTGGGCGCCAATCTTGTTCAATCCGGTGCGGAACATGACCGGGTTGGGTTTGCCGATAAAGTATGGATTCTTGCCGGTGGCGGCCGTAATCATGGCGGCAATCGCGCCGGTGGCAGGAATGGGGCCGTCCTTAGTGGGGCCGGTCATGTCCGGATTCGTGGCGATAAACTTGGCGCCCTTGTTGATGAGTTGCACCGCCGTGGCAATCTGGTCGAAAGAATACGAGCGCGTCTCGCCCAACACCACGTATTCCGGATCTGTGGAAGTCATGACATAGCCCGCTTGGTACAGGGCGGTAGTCAAACCGGCTTCGCCCACCACATAGGCGCTGGATTTCGGGGACTGAGTTTTCAGGAAAGACGCGGTTGCCAGCGCGGAAGTCCAGATGCGTTCTTCGGGGACCTCCAGGCCGGAAGCCTCCAACCGCGCGGACAGGTCGCGAGGCGTAAAGATGGAGTTGTTGGTCAAAACCAGGTATTCCCGGCCCTTGTCCCGCAGGGCTTGCAGGAACTCAGCCGCACCTGGAATCGCCTTGGTTTCATGCACCAGCACTCCGTCCATGTCGGTCAGCCAGTACTTGATGGGTTTCATGACCGGGGTGATTTCCTTTTCCCGGTCCTCTTTCGTGCCGAAAGTCGCGTCCATCATCGCTTCGAGTTTGTCAGCTGTTTGGCTTTTCAATGTGTTCCCCTCAATTTTTTTCGGTCCCCAGATTCTGGGGAGGCGACAGAACCCAAACGCCGGAACACACCGGCAATGACTACCGGACGCGCCGGCTTTGGCAACTCAAACGTTCACTTATAAGGTTATGCAATAGAAGAATTTATTGCAATGATTGGGTGATTTTTGTGGCGAAATGGGCGCTGATTACGGGGGCTTCCAGCGGTTTAGGTGAGGAATTCGCCTGGCAATTAGCTGCCGAGCCGCTCAATGTCGTGCTGGTCGCCCGGCGTCAAGACCGTTTGGAGGCTTTGGCGCAGCGGATTCACACCACTCTAGGCGTCGAAACGGAAGTTTTGGTCGAAGATTTGTCCACCAAGGGCGGTCAGTATGCGGTCATTCGCCGCCTGCGCGACGACTCCCGCCCAGTCGCGGTGCTGGTCAACAACGCTGGTTTCGGTTTGGGGCAAACTTTTGTGGGCGGAAAATGGGACCGCGAGGACGAAGCTCTAGAAGTGATGGTGCGGGCCTTGTGCCGGCTGACGTTTGAGGGAGCACAAGCGATGGGGTCACGTACCCATCGCCGCGCACCCGGCAAAGTGGAACGGTTGTTACAAAAATTGACCGGCCAGCCCGCGCTGGGGAAAGCCTCTGGCGGCGGGGTCATCATCAATGTTTCCTCCGCTACTGCCTACACCGCTATGGGCACCTACGCGGCGATGAAGACGTGGGTGCGGTTCTTTAGCGAGGCTGTTTCTACCGAGTTGCGCGGCACCGGCGTATCCATCACCGCCGTGGCGCCGGGACTAATGAAAACCGAGTTCCACCAATCAGCCCAGATGAACGCCTCGGTCTGGCCCAAATACGGCTTTGTCGACCCCGAAACAGTCGTCAGAGCCGCCATCGAAGCAGCTCGCCACCGCCGCGTCCTGGTCACCCCGACCGTTCGGTACAAAATCGCGATGGCGGGCGCGCGCCTGGCCCCCCGCTGGCTGATGCGCGCCCTGTTCAACTCCCACCTATTCTCCCGGGCGCTGTGAGGTCGAGCCTCTCTTTGGGTGCAGTTTCTGGGGCTTTTAGTCTTTAGACCAGGCCAGTTTACGTAACCGTTGGACGCTGAAGTTAGCGACATCTTCGGGTTCGCAAATATTGCGCCCCTGCGCAAAGACGCATACCCGGTCAGAGACTTCGAGGATTTCTTCTTCCTCAGAGGAAACTACCACTACCGCTACATTCTCTTGATGCGCCATGTCCTTGAATATGCGGTGAATCTCACCCTTAGCGCCGATATCCACGCCTTTGGTGGGTTCATCAAGCATCAGTAACTGAGGATTCAGCGCAATAGCTCGTCCCAGCAGAACTTTCTGTTGGTTTCCACCCGAAAGGCTGACCACAGGGCCTTGAAGGTTACCGCGAATTTGGAGCTTAGCGAGGATATTCTGCATGGCAGAATCCATTTTTTTCAGACTCAACCAAGTAAGTTTGCTAAATTTTTTCGTAACCGGTAATGACGTATTTACAATTGGTGATAGTTTTGGAACTATACCATCCATTTTTCTTTCTTCAGTAACATAAACCAAACCTGCTTTTAATGAATCAACAGGTTTATGCCCTTTAAATAATTGACCGTGAACAGAAATACTTCCACTTTCTATTGGATGTAATGTACCCAGCGCGCGGAGGAATTCGGTTCTCCCCGAACCAATCAGGCCATAAATACCAAGCACTTCTCCAGGATAAATATCGAGGTTAACACCTTTTAATACTGCGGAGCGAAGCTCCCTGACCTGTACTAACGGTTCGCTGCTGCCCCGCACTTCTGATAGTTCTGAAGCTGGCTCAGGTATGGTATCCCTCTTTGGCTCCGAATCAATAAGGCTCGATGCATCCTCCCCGGCAATAGCTACCACCACGTCTTCGTGGGAAACTTCATTTACATTACCGTCAATACGTACTTTTCCGTCAACCAAAGCAACAATTCTGTCACAAATACGATATAACTCATCGAGCTTATGGTTGACGATTAGCACTCCGATATTGGATTGTTCTGCCAATTTTTTAATATATTTCAAAAGGGAATCGACCTGCTCACCTTCCAGAGAGGTCGTTGGCTCATCCAATAGCAAGTACTTGATATTTTTAGACGTGGCGACAGCAATCTCCAAAAGTTGGCGCGTCGCCACAGCATAGTGGCCCAGGGGCGTATCAACGTTTACGTCGATACCGAAACGCTGTACCAGCTCTTTTGCCTGGCTACGCATTTCTTCCTTTTTAAGCCCTTTCCAATCAGACTTTTCCCTTCCCAAAAAGACATTTTGCGCTACTGTCAGATTCGGCAACAACGACAGCTCTTGATAGACGGTCCCCACGCCCTTTGCCAGGGCATCTGCTGGCGAGGTAAAGCTAACTTCTGTCCCATCGATCAGCACTTGTCCGCTATCTGCACCATGAGCCCCCGAAAGGACCTTCAACAGGGTAGATTTGCCAGCGCCATTGTGACCCACCAAGCCAACAATCTCACCGGGATGAATTTTGATAGAGACGCCTGCGAGAGCAGGCACCGAAGAATAATATTTCGCAATATTTCGCGCTTCGAATACTTCCATCATCGCAGGCGTCTCCTTCCTTCTCGATGAAGGTTTACTGATTGGTTATTATTAGCCGACTTCACCGGGAGCGGGTGTTTGGCCCTTAGTGAACAACTTCAGGGGCCGAAGAATGTTTTCTTCCACCTCAGCTCCACCTATATAAGTCTTAATCTGCTGTACGGTACGACGACCGTAGTCTTCTGGTTCCTGAGCCACACAGGCAGGATAGGCATCGTCTGTCTGCATTTCAGACGCACAGAATCCGTACACCTTAATATCCTTACCAGAGGCTTTCACCGCTTCCACAGCACCTTGTGCAGCAGGACCCGTGGACGCAAAGATTACGCTGATTCCGGGATTCCCCTGCAGCATCTCAGAGGTCACATTTAGAGAGTCTGTGAGCTTCACGTTGCCATCGACTTCTGCTACCACCTTGGCGTTGGGATTCTTTGCAATTGCTTTCTTAAAGCCTTCGTCGCGTTCTACCACTACGACCTCATCAGGTTCGGTGACAAAGCCGATTTCCATTGCGGTGTCGGCACCCAGATCTTTCATAATCTGCTCAGCCATCTGAGCTCCACCAGCTGCGTTATCGGCCCCCAAATACTGAATTACGGATGCCCCTTGCGCTTTCAAAGCATCGGGATCAGCCGAGATATTAACGGTAAACACCGGTACGCCCTTATCATTTGCGGCCTTGACAATAGCCGCGGCCGGTTCAGATTTAACCGGGTTCAGCGCCAAGGCACAGGGATTCTTACCTAGCATAGCTTGAGCTTGAGCCAGCTGATTGGCATCGTCGTCATTTGCAATTTGAACTTCGACTTTGAAGCCATTCTTGGAGCCCTCGTCTTCGAAGCCTTCCTTCATGGCTACGTAGTAGGGATTTGTCTGGTTAGGCAAAAGTACTGCCAAATAGGGATTGTCTCCCTTGCAGGCTGCAGGAATAGACGCTGCCCCATTATCCTTTTCGGAACTTGCAGAAGTTCCGGTATCCAGCGCATTGCTGCAGGCAGATAAAGCGAAGGCGGCAAGTGCTCCCACGCCTAAGGTTGCCAGAATTTTTTTCATTTCTATCCTTCTTTCAGTGAGGGTTGTGTTTTCTGATCATCTTTTACACTCGTTGAGTGTTCAAGCATTTTGTCTCCTTGTGCAGGAGAATCTGGAGTCGTTGCGGAGCCACTAGGTTTCATAAAGTGCTGAAGCAAACGGCGTATCGAGAAGCCTCTGCGATTTGTGTCGATAAGCACACCAATCAAGATAATTACGCCAATAACCAAAGGTTGCCAGTAAGAAGACACTCCTATGACATTCATGCCATTTGAGACCTCGGCGATGAGCAGCGCTCCCAAAAAAGCACCGGGAATTGAGCCGACCCCGCCAAAAAGTGAAACCCCGCCGACCACAGCTGATGCGATTGAATAGAACTGTTCAGTTCCAGAACCTGCCGTGGGATACCCCACCATCAGACGCGAAGCGGTGATAATACCACCACAAGCTGCAGTCACACCTGAGATTACGTAAACCAAGACAGTAATCTTGGCAACGTTAATACCAGCCAAGCGAGATGTTGCCGGGTTGCCACCAACTGCATAAATGTGTACGCCAGTGGCGGTATGTCGAAGGAACAACGCACAAAGGACAGCTGCAATCAGCACCATAACCACAGGTATCGGGATTCCAAATAGACGCCCGCGGCCGAAAATCGCAAACATGGGGTCAGAAACGGTAACCGATTTTGCGTCGGTGAGAATCTTCGGAATCGACGCCGAAATGCCAAAAGTCGCGAAGGTGACGATAAAAGGCGGCATCTTGCCCCAATACACCATCGCCCCGTTGAACAGTCCCACGCCAACACCCACAAGTATGGCGATGAGAGCCGCTGCCCACCAAGGAACGCCGGATTGCATCGCCATTGCTGCGATGACCCCGGTCAAGGCGATGTTAGACCCTACAGACAGGTCGATACCACCTGTTAGCAGTACAAAAGTTTGGCCTAAGGCCAAAAACAACACCACAGAACCATTGAGGAATAGCACTTCCAGGTTATCTAAGGTGCGAAAAGCCGGGGAGATGATACCCATGATGATACCCACAGCCAGGACCACCCCGGCAACTCCCAGCTCCTGCGGTAGACGAAATTTTTTCATCTCGCTTACTCCAATTCTAACTGTGTCGTATCGGCGTAAAGGCCATTGACTTCTTGATAGCGTTCCATAATAAAAGGTTGCGGTTGCGCGGTATATGAGGAGGTCAACCGGGGCGACCAGACGGGTGGACGAGTTCCTCCGTTGAGAACCCAAGCGGCCTGGCGTGCGGCGCCATCGGCCACGTATTCCCCAGTCTCCGGTATTGTGACCTTTACCCCTAAGACAGACGGGGCAATACGCCTCACTGCCTCAGACTTTGCCCCACCGCCAATTAGGGAAACTGCGTTGACTTCCACGCCTAATCTCTTGAAGATTTCGAGGCCGTATCCCACTAGGCACAGCATCCCTTCCACTGCCGCTCGAGCAATATTTGACGCGGTCAAGTTATCTCCTCGAATGCCCAAGAGAGAGCCGGTAGCTAACGGTGCATTCGGAGTACGTTCGCCGGTGAGATAAGGAACCATCACCAAACCTTCAGACCCTGGAGGTGCGCTCAGTGCAAATTCAGAAAACCTCTCATAATTGACGCCTAAGGCCGCCGCCGTAGTATCAAGCACTCGAGACGCGTTGAGCGTGCACACCAACGGAAGGTAATTGCCGGTTGCATCAGCGAAACCAGTAACTTCACCGATTTCATCACAAGTGGGTTTTTTCGAGACTAAGGAGACGACACCTGAGGTACCCAGAGAAATGATGACATGACCAGGTTTCTGGTCAAGACCAAGAGCAGCTCCGGCGTTGTCCCCAGCTCCGGGACCAACAAGCATTTCATGACCTAGCACGCTGAACTCCCCGACAGGAGTATGGGGACCGAGAACTTTCGGAAGAACCAAGTCTGCGCCGGATTTGCCTGCAGCTAACTCCAAAATGTCAGGTAAGTAGACATTTTCCACCGGGTCAAAGTAGCCGGTGCCCGATGCATCTGACCTATCAGTCACCAAATCCGTGATTTTGTTCCTCTTGGTGATTTTCCAGGTCAGGTAGTCATGAGGAAGGGCGATAGCACGAGTTCGGGAGAGATTTTCCGGTTCGTTCACCGCGAGATGACGCAACTTACTGACGGTGAGTGATGAAACCGGTACTGAACCCGTCTTTGCCACCCAGGCTTTCCGTCCTGCAGTATCATCTCCCCGCCCTAACTCTGTGATTAAGTCCTTGGCGTCAGCTCCCGCGCTGGTATCATTCCAGAGCACAGCATCACGAACGACTTCGCCGTTTTCATCCAAAGTAACCAGACCATGCTGCTGACCCGCTACTGAAATAGCGCAGATATCTTCTAAGCCTCCAGCCTGCTGTACCGCTTCGTCGAAGGCCCGCACCCACACCGCAGGATTGACTGTGGTCCCGGTACGATGAAAAGCCATTCCAGAACGCACCAGTACACCGGTGTCAGCGTCACGAATCATGATTTTGCATGACTGTGTCGAGGAATCTATTCCTGCTACCAACCGGTTACTCACGTTCCACCTCATCGTGTCACTAGACTCTGAGCATCGCCGCCCAGAGCTACCTTTTGTTGCACTATGCACGTTAGCACCCTCTGGTAAATCCTGTCAAGCGTCTTTTATAACTTTTTCTAAACACGAGATTTACCCAACTTTTCCCAGAGTTTAGGGTTGATTCCCTGAAAAGGCTTTGGTTTCGCTCACAAACAGTGTGAAAAAACCCTCCCTTGCCTGGACGTTAAGTTGCTTTCAGCAACTAACACTCTTTGAACTTGAGTGGAGAAAGACTAATTTGGGTTATGATTGTCCCAGATGACAAGGGAGTCAACTTGAGTAGAGCAGCCAAATCGAAACAACCGTCCTTGCAGTCCTCGGATCACGAAGTTCCCGGAATGCGGGCGGAATCCTTGCGTAATCATAATCTGCAACTGCTGGCCTATCGCATCGTTACCGGCTCTGAAGTCATGTCTCGAGCCGACCTTGCAAATGAGACAGGACTCAACCGCTCAACTGTAACCAGGCTCATAGAACGTCTCATCGACTTCGGCATCATCAAAGAAGGCTCTACCCGAATCGGACCTTCCGGCAGACCTTCCATTATGTTGACTCCCGCCAGACGTACTCACGGGAGCATTGGAGCCGAAGTTGGTCAAGATTACATCAGTGCCTGCGTGATGGATTTGCGCGGAAACATCATTGCCGAACAATTTGACCAAGTTGACGTGCCCGCCTACTCACCTCAGAGCACACTTGGAAAACTTGCATCTATGGTGAACGAGTTAACTACCCAGATACAACGCTCTGGTTTGTCTCTGTGCGGGATTACTTGTGGATTCTCGGGAATTATTTCATCCTCAACCAGTAACTTGCACATGTTGCCTCATTTGGGGTGGAGAAACATTGATCTGGAGAAAAACTTCCGCTCGAAGCTCAATACCCAGGTACCGGTTGACTACCAGAATACAGCAAATCTTTCTGCGTTAGCCGAGAGTATAGCTCGGCAAAAAACCGGGCAGGAGCTCAGCGATTTTATTTTTATTTCGCAAAATAGCGCAATCGGTTCTGCTCTGGTACTCGATGGAAAAGTTTCTTCGGGGTTGCATGGATGGGCCGGTGAAATTGCACATATCGCAGTCAGCGATGAAGATCGGCCCTGCGATTGTGGAGCAGTGGGTTGTTTAGACGCGTATATAGACAAAGCGAACCTTCTGGACCGAGCCGGCTTACCAGCAAATTCACCGTGGGAACAACTCTTTGCGAGCTTACACAAGGGCAATTCCCAAGCGACCGAAGCGGTAAGGCTTTGTGGGATATATCTGGGACGCGCTCTATCCACCTATATCAACCTGGTTGATGTCACCACCATCGTCCTGGGCGGAGTGTTGAAAAAATTACTTCCCTATTACGAAGACGCACTTCGCGATGAGCTTACCCGTCGCGCATTGTGCTCTAAGTGGATGGAAATCAACTTACAAGAATCAATTGTTAAGGAAGGTTCTTCTCTGCAGGGTGCGGCTTGGAATTCTTTGCTGCACTTCCTCAGTGCCCCAGAATCTTGGCAATGTCCTACCGATATTGCCTTGTCTTATTTCCCGGTTGATGAAACACCGACAACTTTCATCGACTGAGGCAAAATTACGATCAAAATCGAGTATTCGTTTCTCCTCGTGATTCTCATCTGCATAAAAAGGAGGGGAACCCAGGCGGGCTCCCCTCCGTAAGACAGACGCGGTTTACTTCATCTTGGTCCCGACCGAACCCAGACGCTCGCAAGCCTCAACGACGCGCGCGGCCATCCCGGCTTCTGCCGCCTTGCCCCAAGCACGCGGGTCGTACTGCTTCTTAATGCCGACTTCGCCGTCAACCTTTAGCACGCCCTCGTAGTTCTTCATCATGAAGTCCACGACCGGACGAGTGAACGCATACTGGGTATCGGTGTCAACGTTCATCTTGATGACGCCGTTGGCCACAGCGGTGGCGATTTCCTCGGCCGAGGAGCCGGAGCCGCCGTGCATCACCAGGTCGAACGGGCGGTTGCCGGCGTTGAAGTGCGCACCGACTTCCTCCTGAATGGTGCCCAGAAGTTCGGGACGCAACTTGACGTGACCCGGCTTGTACACGCCGTGGACGTTGCCGAAGGTCAAAGCGGTCAGGTACTGGCCGTTTTCGCCCAAGCCCAGCGCTTCGACAGTCTTAATGCCGTCCTCGGTGGTGGTGTAGAGCTTTTCGTTGATTTCTCCGACAACGCCGTCTTCTTCGCCGCCGACGACGCCGATTTCCACCTCGAGGATGGTCTTGGCCGCAGCCGCCTTGGGCAACAGACGCTTGGCGACTTCGAGGTTCTTTGCCAGGGGAATGGAAGAACCGTCAAACATGTGAGACTGATAGAACGGCAGGCGGCCGGCCTTCACTTCCTCGATTTCCAGGTCGATGAGCGCTTCGGTCCAGGAGGCCAGCTTGTCCTCAGTGCAGTGGTCGGTGTGAATAGCCACGTTAACCGGGTAATTCTGAGCAACTTCACGAACATAAGCCGCCATAGCCAGCGAACCCGCCACGCGATCCTTAATCGTTGAGCCAGACCAGTATTCTGCACCGCCCACGGACACCTGAATGATGCCGTCAGATTCGGCTTCGGCGAAACCACGCAGGGCAGCGGTCAGCGTCTGCGAGGAAGTCACGTTGATAGCCGGGTAGGCGAACTTGTTTTCCTTGGCACGCTTCAGCATTTCCTTATAAACTTCGGGGGTTGCAAGAGCCACGATTATCTCCTTTTATATAGCGTCGGATTGTCTTATGACGTGTCCCATTCTTTCACTTTTGCACACAGTTTTCGCGTCTTTCGCGGATTTCCCAGCTCGGTTTTATCGAAGCAAGGCTGGAGGGCAAAAGTCATTTGGCCCTGGCACAAGGGAGGTTGCGGCGGCGCGGCCGGACAGGCGGGTTGGTCCTAAGGAACGTTATGCCAGTCCCAAGTCCGCTAGACCCAGCGCCGCAAAGTAGGGATAGCCGGCAGCTTCGATTTTTTCTTTCGCCCCGGTGGCGCGGTCAACCACTACCGCCACAGCGACGATTTCGGCACCCGCAGCCTTTAAGGCTTCGGCGGCTTGAAGGGGCGAACCGCCGGTGGTCGAGGTGTCCTCCAGGACTACGACACGCTTACCCGCCACTTCCGGGCCTTCAATCTGGCGTTTCATGCCGTGGTCTTTCGCTTCTTTACGCACCACGAAAGCGTCGAGGCTCAAGCCTCGGGCCGCCGCCGCGTGCAGCATCGCCGTGGCGACCGGGTCAGCACCCATCGTCAACCCGCCCACCGCGTCGATTTCCGAAACGGGGAACCCATTTTCTTCCAGCAAATCCAGCATGACATGGCCAATCAGCGGGGCGGCCTCGTGATGCAAGGTAGCGCGGCGCATATCGACATAAAAGTCCGATTCTTTGCCCGATGCCAGAGTAACTTTCCCGTGGACCACGGAAAGGGTTTTCACAAGTTCAGCGAGTTTGGTCAGTTGCGGATCATTCTTTTTCACGCTTTAAGCATAAAGTGTAAAGCGTGGATGAGAGCAATAAACCGGTGGATAGTCCTGCAGACCCGGCAGATTTAGCGCCTGGAACGGTGGGGGTGGGTCCTTGGCCGACTGATCAGCCTCTGCCGGTCGGTCCCCAATATGACCCGGAGTTGCTGCGGGACGGCGATGCCCGCAATGTGCCGGACCACTACCGGTATTGGAGGCAGGAGGCCATCAGGGACGATTTGGACCGATTGTTACAGTCTGGACCGGGGGAACCCACGCTGGAAATCGCGATTGAGAACGTGGGTCACGATTTCAATACCGGATCCATCATCCGCACCGCGAACGGTCTGGGAGTGCGCCACGTCCACATCGTAGGCAGGCGGCGCTTTAACCGGCGCGGAGCGATGGTTACGGACCGCTACCTGCACCTGCACTACCACCCGGAGGTACGGGATCTGGTGGCGTACGCCGCCCAGCAGGAACTCACGTTAGTGGGAATGGATAATTTCCCCGGTGCCGAACCGCTGGAAACCGTTGTGCTGCCTCCGCGCACCCTGATGGTTTTCGGCGAGGAATCACAGGGCCTGACTCCTGCCATGCAAAACGTTTTGGAACGATTAGTACAGATTACGCAGTATGGTTCGACCCGGTCACTAAACGTGGGCCACGCGGCCGCCATCAGTATCTGGGCTTGGCGGCGCGCCTATCCGCCACGTCCCGACAGGTCGTAACCTCGTAATCCGCCGGGATGCGCCCCGACAATCCCGCACCTCACTGTTGCGCCAAGAGAGCAAGCTCGCGAATCTGGGCGTTAAGGTCGGGCCACAGCTCCTTGTGAACCGGACCAAACTTTTGCGCACCCAGGAACGCGCCCGCCGTCCCGGCCACGCGGTCCACCCAGATGAACGACCCCGACTGCCCGAAGTGGCCGATGACCTCCGGGGGGAAAGACACCGGCAAATAGTGTGGCGACTTCACGCCGTGCAACTCCACCCCGGTCGCCCAGAGGTTGTCCTTTTGCGGTCCGTATCCCGGCAGCAGTCCGCGCAGTCCGGGATGCTGCGGAGCGCAAAACCCATCGAGGTCACGCTCGGTAAAACCGAGAACCCCCGCCTCGGGGCATAACAGTTCCCCCGCCAGGCGCGCCAAGTCGCTCACCGGGCCCACCGCACCCCACGCCGGAGAGTGCGATAAAACTGTACCGTTCATTCCAAGAGGTTCCAAGACCGTTTCTCGCACCCAGTCCGCCCACGGTTTGCCCACGGCCTTTTCCGCCGTCGCCCCAGCCAATTCGAAGTTGTAGTTCGAGTAGATTCGCTTGGTAAACGGGGCAATTGCGCGCGCATCGGGACGAGCAATCCCGAACTCTACCCCCAGGCGAGGTTGGTCAGGCGCGGCCATCGGCGCATCGAAAGGCAGACCGGAACAGTGCGAGAGCAAGTCCACTAGCTTCACTTCCGGATCCGCCGGGGAGCCGACCAAGGTGTGTAAAGACAGCGCGGGCGCGGCCAGGGATTGACGCCAAAATGCCACTGCGACCAAGAACTTGGTGACCGACATCCAGGGAAAAGACCGGTTGAGGTCCGCCGGGTCGGAAGCGGCTGTCCACACGTAGACATTCCCGCTGGATTGACGCGACAAAACCGCTAAGGCATAAGGAAAGTTAAAACCCTGGCGTGCCGGCAGGTGCGCCGCCTCGAGAGACCCGAATGCTACACTCATCAGTTTTTGACCGACCGATACAAATTATTGAATCCAGCCGGACTCCCGGTAGTGCAACAGCAGTTCCTCCTGATAATCGGGCAGGAACACCGAGAGGAAATAGCGCGCCAGTTCCTTCGCAGCGTCGAATTCCCTGTCATAAAGCCAATGAATCATGATGCCGTTATAAACGGCGGCGTGAATTTCCGCTAAATGAGTCGGATCCTCTGTGGCGGCGACTTTGCCGTCCTGCTGTAAGCGAGACCAAACCCGCTTTAAAACGCTAAGCAAACGTTCGGAGCGGCGCATGTAATGATCATGGGCGGGATGAATCTCAGACGAGGCTTCCACCATCATCATGCATTCCACTTCGATAATCATGGGATTTTCGTTCAGCCGTGAGGTGACCTCTAACAGGGTGTCCAACACCGGCAACGCGTCTAACTTTTCAAGGTGATCCAGGTCAAAACCAACCTGCGTTTCGTAGCGCTGCACCACGCTCATTAAGAGAGCCTCTTTGGAGGGAAAGTGGTAGATGACCCCGGGATGCGAAATGCCTACGTGACGGGCGACGTCACGCAGAGACATACCGTGATAGCCGACCTCAGCGAGTAAATCAACAGCCGCGTCCAGGATTGCTTCACGCCTTGCTAAGCCCGATTGATAGGGGCCGCGCTCCCGTTTTTCCGCAACCATAACCTCTCCCGCTGGTAAACCAACACTTTAAATAGCTATTCCCAGTAAAATGCCAGGAAACTCACAACTAATCCTAACTTACCACCCGGTAAACTTCCACGTTTTGAGACGCGGTCTTCAGGAAGAAATTACCTCAAGGCGGCGCAAAATCACATCTGCACCGCCTTGAACAGGTAATTTATCGGATTATTGGGGGTTTTTCACCCGCAGTTCCAGCCGATATTGATCTGACATTGGTCCTGTCAATTCACTCAGATCCCCAGATTTTATTAAATCGGTGGGGCTGAAATCGGGCATATCCACGACCACTGTAGAACCGGGCGCGACATCGCCCGCCAGCAGCTTTTCCGCCAGCTGGTCGCCGATTTCACGCTGTATCAGACGGCGCAGCGGACGCGCTCCGTAAGTCGGGTCGTAACCCGTTACCGCCAGCCATGACCGCGCCGCCTCGGTGACCTCGAGGGTCAGCTGCGTTTCCGCCAAGCGAGCCGTTAGCTGGTGAATCTGAATGTCGACAATCTGTTCCAGGTCCTCGGTGGAAAGCGCCTCAAACATGATGGTTTCGTCCAGACGGTTGAGGAACTCCGGCTTGAAGGCAGCACGCACCAAATCCAAAACCTGGCGGCGCGCCTCAGCATGGTCAGCCGCGCGATCCATCAGGAACTGGGAGCCCAGATTCGAGGTCAGCACCAGAATCACGTTGCGGAAATCAACCGTGCGACCCTGGCCGTCAGTCAAACGACCATCGTCCAAGACCTGCAGCAAAATGTCGTACACATCCGGGTGCGCCTTTTCGACCTCATCGAGCAGCACGACCCCGTAGGGGCGCCGCCGCACGGCTTCAGTCAGCTGGCCGCCTTCCTCGTAACCGACATAGCCCGGAGGGGCTCCAATCAGGCGCGCGACCGAGTGCTTCTCACCGTATTCACTCATATCAATGCGGGTCAAAGCCTTTTCGTCGTCAAACAGGAAATCGGCCAGAGCCTTAGCTAGCTCTGTCTTGCCCACCCCGGTGGGGCCAAGGAACAGGAAAGAGCCCGTGGGACGATTCGGATCAGACACGCCGGCACGCGCCCGGCGCACCGCGTTCGCCACCGCCCTCACCGCGGCCTTTTGCCCGATGAGACGCTGTCCCAGGTATTCCTCCATGTGCAACAGCTTTTCAGATTCACCCCGCAGCAGCTTGCCGACCGGAATCCCCGTCCAAGCCGCAACCACTTCCGCGATTTCGGCAGCATCGACTTTCTCGGCAATCATGGGACCTTCCTCAGCTTCATTGACGCCTGCAGAACCCAGTTTTGTACTGTCCGTTACAGAATCTGGAGAATCTGCGGAGGCTTGCCCCGCCGAACCCTCGCTCGGTGAGTCACCTTCCGCGGCCGCAATCTGGGCTTTAATCGCTGGAATTTCGCCATTTTGCAGGCGGCCTGCATCCTCCCAACGCCCCTCGCGCATGGCTTGTTCCAAAGCCGTATTCAGTTCGTCCAACTTCACACGCAGTTCACCGACCCGGTTGTGACCGGCTTTTTCGGCTTCCCACCGCAGATTCAGCCGGTCCAGATGAGCCTGCTTTTCATCCAAGCTGGCCTGCAGTTGCGCCACCCGCCCCGCGGTCGCCGGATCGGAACGATCCGGGTCGGAGGCGTTCAAATAGGACAGCTCCATGTTGACCCGCTCGACTTCGCGACGCAGGGAATCGATTTCCTCCGGGGAGGAATCCAGTTCCATCCGCAGCCTCGATGCCGCCTCGTCAATCAAGTCGATAGCCTTATCGGGCAGCTGACGCCCGGAAATATAGCGATTAGAAAGCTGCGCAGCCGCCACTAATGCCCCGTCCGCGATAGTCACCTTGTGATGGGCTTCATATTTCGGGGCAATGCCGCGCAAAATCGCGACGGTGTCCTCCACGCTGGGCTCACCCACGAACACGGTTTGGAACCGGCGTTCCAAAGCCGGATCCTTTTCAATGTGTTCGCGGTATTCGTCCAAAGTCGTGGCCCCCACCAGGCGCAACTCACCGCGCGCCAACATAGGTTTCAGCATATTCGAGGCATCCATCGACCCTCCGCTGGCTCCCGCCCCGACCACGGTGTGAAGCTCGTCAATGAAGGTCACCACTTCGCCCTCGGCGTTCTTAATTTCTTCCAGTACCGCCTTAAGGCGTTCCTCAAACTGGCCACGGTATTGCGCCCCCGCCACCATCGCCGCCAAATCGAGGGCGATGAGGTGCTTGTGCTTTAAGGAATCCGGCACGTCTCCCGCCACGATGCGCTGCGCTAAGCCTTCCACCACGGCGGTTTTACCCACGCCGGGTTCCCCGATGAGC
The DNA here is from genome assembly GCF_949769255.1 of Mobiluncus massiliensis. Lineage (GTDB taxonomy): Bacteria > Actinomycetota > Actinomycetes > Actinomycetales > Actinomycetaceae > Mobiluncus > Mobiluncus massiliensis. The sequence continues at coordinate 1,809,924 of NZ_OX458329.1, forward strand.
ACCGGGTTGTTCTTGGTGCGCCGGCTGAGTACCTGGATAACGCGCCGGATTTCGGCGTCGCGCCCAATGACCGGGTCAAGTTTGCCGTCCATAGCCCGCTGGGTCAGGTCGTCGCCGTATTTTTCCAGCGCCTTAAACGTGGCTTCGGGGTTCGGGGAGGTCACTTTGGCGTCTCCGCGAACCTTTTTAATGGCTTGGCGCAGCTTTTTGTCGCTCGCTCCCGCATCGCGCAGAATCTTGCCAGCTTTGCCTTCGTTGTCCGCCAACCCCAACAGCAGGTGTTCGGTGGAAACGTAATCATCGCCCCGCTCTTGAGCTTTCGTGCCAGCCGCACTGATGACATTTAACATAGCCTGGGAAGGCTGCGGTTCCGCCACGGATTCGCCGGTCGCTCCCGGCAAAGACGCAAGTTCACGGCGCACTTCCCGGCCGATTGCGTCGGCATCGGCCACACTGCTGAGGACCTCGAACGCAATCCCCTCACGGTCCTCCAGTAACGCAGACAACAGGTGTATCGGTTCCAGCATGGCATTGCCGGCCGCCCCCGCGGTACGCAGTGCCGTCGCCAGAGCCTCCTGAGACTTGGTCGTAAATTTTTGGTCCATAGATATCATTCCCTTTCGCCATTCGGCACTTGTATAAACAGCATTTGCGGGCGGCGCATTCCGCGATAGAAAAGTAAAATCTGGGTTTTCACTCTCTGCGTAATTTGGTGAAATCCCTTCCGCGCTCCGGTGAAGTCTGATAGAAAAGAATTACCAATTTCAATTTTTAAACAAGAAGGAGTTCTCATGGGTTTTGAAGATTTGACTGGTAAGGCTAAGGACTTGGGCGACAAGGCCAAGGATGCCGCCAAGGATTTGGGCGATAAGGCCAAAGACGCGGTGGACGCCGCCAAGGACGCGGTGACTTCCGAGGAAAAGACCGACAAGGTTTTGGACGACGTTGCCGGCGCTGCCAATAAGGCGACCGGCGGCAAGTTCGCGGACAAGATTGACGCTGCCCGCAATGCTGCTGATGACAAGTTGGGCGACAAGTAAGGCCTCGAATGATGGCTTCGTAATCCCTGATTAAGGGGATTATTCCGGGGGACGCTGGGGATACCGGCGCCCCCGCGGTTTTTAACCGAAAGTGCGGGATAACCAAGCAAAGCCATTCACCCCCATACCCCTATTGACCCCACACCACCAGGGCACCCGACTGGGAGGACATCTCCAGAGGGAAACCGAGTGATTGGGTTTTTTCGGGACGCTGCCCGCGGTTCAGTTTGGTGACTTCACCGCTGGAGGAGGCGGCAAAGACCCGGTTCTGCCGGTTCGCCGCCAGAGCGAGCGCTGCGTTTTCCGCTTCGAGTTCATCCACGCGCCGTTGCAGAGCCATGATGCGCCGAACCCCCTCCAGGTTCACGCCCTCCCCTTGAGACAGGGTTTGCACCTGGTGAAGCCGCGCCAAGTCCCGCAGCGAGTAGCGCCGCCCGCCCCCGCCGGTACGCCCCGGCACCACCAGACCCATCCGGTCGTATTGACGCAGGGTCTGCGGGTGGATACTCATCAGTTCAGCGGCCTGAGACACCCGGAATCGGGGTTTAACCCAAACCTGCTGAGCCTCCACCTCGCTGAGCCCCCCAGCGCCTCGAGCCCCACCGAATTCTTTGGTCAGAATCGTCTCGACCAGCCGCCGATTGTTGGAATACAGCAGCGACAGGGCCGCGTTCATCTCATCGATCAGGCTCATGACACCTCCTAAAGCGCGACCTTCCGATCCAACTCGGCACGCGGATCAGCGCTGCGAGTCGCCGCCGCAAAATCATCGACGGCTTTCTTGGCAGCTCGCGAGAGCTTTTGCGGCACAGCGACCTGCACCGTCAAGCGCAGATTCCCCCGCCCCTTCTTAGTGTGCAGACCGTATCCGGGAATGCGGATTTCCTCACCAGATTGTGTACCGCTCGGTACATTAACTTTCACGGTCGTGCCATCTGGCAGAGGCACTTCAATGAGCGCCCCATTGACGGCCTCCGCAAAGGTAATCGGCAGGGTAAACAGCAAATCCTTGCCGTCCAACTGCAGGAAGGGATGCGGGGAAACGTTGCAGGTCACCACCAGGTTCCCCGGTTCGCCGCCGTTAACGCCCGGCTTACCCTTACCTTTCAGACGAATCTTTTGCCCATCCCGAACCCCCGGAGGAATCCGCACACTAATTACCTCACCGTGCAGCTTGAGCCGAATAGTGGCGCCGTTATAAGCCTGTTTAAAGGTCAGCTTCGTGGAAGCCGTGAGGTCAGCACCGTCTTGCGCGCGGAAGGCGAACTTACGTGCCCCCGCATTGGGCGCCCCGGCACCATAACCTGGCTCAGCCGCGGGCCGGGCTCCTCCCGGATAACCGGAAAAACCCTGCCCAAAACCGGTGTAGGACGCACCCGGACCCGCTCCATCAGCGCTATCCGCGTAGCGAGTGAACGTGTTGAGAATATCGCTCAAATCCGGTCCGGTTTTGCCGTAAGTGGTACTGCCCCCGCCGTAGCCGCCGGAAAACATCGCCGAAAATACGTCCTCAAAATCGGAGGCGGAACCGTGACGGGAACCCCCGGCCCGAAACCGGGGACCGCCAGAGGCCATGGCCCGCAAGGCATCGTACTTCTGACGCTGTTCAGGATCGGAGAGAACCGAGTATGCCTCACCGATTTCTTTGAATTTTTCCTCGGCAGCTTTATCTCCGGGATTCTGGTCTGGGTGATATTGACGCGCGAGCTTGCGATAGGCCTTCTTCAGGTCTTTATCTGTCACGCCCTTCGATACTCCCAGGACCGCGTAATAGTCCTTATCAATCCAATCATTGGTGCCCATCGCTTACCCCCTTTCCATTTTCTTGGTTCACGATTCACGCCTCAGAAGGTTGGTCGGCAGAGGAATTTTTCTCAACTCCCACCACCACCATGGCAGCGCGCAGAACCCGTTCGCCCATCAGGTAGCCCGGCTGTGCCACCGCGTCGATGACGTGTTCCCCATCGTCATCTGCACCCGGTGCCATTTGAATGGCCTGGTGCAGATTTGGATCGAAGGTGTCCCCGACCGCCCCGTAGCGCTTGACTTTAAACCGGGTCTGTAACGCGGATTCCAATTTCGTCGCCACCGCGCCAAACGGACCTTCCAGATCCCCGTGCTGGCGAGCCAAATCGATGTCGTCCAACACGCCCATCAGGGCATTGACCACCGAGGCAACCCCGGCTTCCTGCTGTTGGGGAATCTCCGCCTTGGTGCGTTTGGCGTAGTTGCTGTACTCCTGCTGGAGGTTATACAAATCCGCCCGCGCCCGCGCCAAATCGTCCTTGGCCTGATCCAGCTCCTGGTTCAGAGCCGCGATGCGGTCCTCTTGAGCCTGAGCCAGCTCGCTGGTCAGTTCATCCGCTTCGCTCGAGGCGGGTTTGTCGCCCGCCTGAGCCGCCTCCCCGGCCTCGTGACTAGCAGAGTCGCCGGGGGAAGCGTGGCTTGGCGCGGAATGGTCCGCCGCGGATTTCGCCTTCTTGCCTTTCTTGGAGCCCGACTTGGCTTTGGCCTCAGTCTCCGCAGACTTCTGTGCCTCACTGGCCTTTTCGGCTTCGTGAGCAGCGGCTTTATCGAAGTCCTTTTGAGCTTCGGCATACGCCTTGCGGGCTTCTTGACTGAGTTTGTCTTCGCTCACTTGTTACCGCCCTCATCGTCTTCATCGATGACTTCAGCATCAATCACTTCGTCATCATCGTTGGAGGCGGTGTTGGTTTCGGCAGAAGCACCGTCTGCCGGCGCCGACTCGTTTTCCTGCGCGTGGGCGTAGAGAGCCTGACCAATGGCCTGGGCCTTTTCCTCCAGTTCGCTCATCGCAGTCTTGATAGCCTCGATGTCCTCACCTTCGTTAGCCTTCTTAAGGTGTTCCAAAGATTCCTTCACCGGAGCCACCACGTCCTCAGGCAGCTTTTCAGCGTTGTCCTTCAGCAGTTTCTCAATGCGGTAAACGGCCTGTTCAGCGCCGTTACGCACCTCGGCTTCGTCGCGGCGCTGCTTATCTTCGGCAGCGTGAGCTTCGGCTTCCTTAATCATGCGGTCGATTTCGTCCTTCGGCAGGGACGATCCGCCGGTGATGGTCATGGACTGTTCCTGACCGGTGCCGCGGTCTTTTGCCGAGACGTGAACGATACCGTTGGCGTCAATGTCGAAGGTCACTTCGATTTGCGGCAACCCGCGCGGTGCCGGAGCAATCCCGGTCAGTTCAAAAGTACCCAGCGGCTTGTTGTCGCGGGCGAACTGACGTTCCCCTTGGTAGACCTGAATCAGCACGGAAGGCTGATTGTCCTCAGCGGTCGAAAAGACCTCGGAGTGCTTGGTCGGAATGGCGGTGTTGCGCTCAATCAGCGGAGTCATAATGCCGCCCTTGGTTTCGATACCCAAGCTCAAGGGGGTCACGTCAATGAGCAGAACGTCCTTGCGGTCGCCTTCAATCACGCCCGCCTGGAGAGCTGCCCCCACCGCCACGACCTCGTCGGGGTTCACACCCTTATTCGGCTCGCGGCCGCCGGTCAGCTCCTTGACCAACTCGGTTACGGCGGGCATCCGGGTGGAGCCGCCGACCATCACCACGTGGTCGATTTCGCTGAGTTTGATGCCCGCGTCTTTGACGACCGCGTTGAATGGGGTCTTGCAGCGATTGAGCAGGTCCTCGGTCATTTCCTCGAACTTGGCTCGCGTGAGCTTTTCGTCCAGGTGAATTGGGCCGTTTTCGCTCATAGACAGGTACTGCAGGTTGATGTTCGTACTCATCGCGCTGGACAGTTCCTTCTTGGCCTGTTCAGCGGCGTCACGCAGACGCTGCAACGCGATTTTATCCTTGGACAAATCCACGCCATCCTTGGTCTTAACCTGGTCAACCAGCCAATCTACGATGCGCTGATCCCAATCGTCACCACCGAGTTTGTTATCGCCGTTGGTGGCGCGCACCTGAATGGTGGAAAACCCATCGTCGTCCTTGCCGACTTCCAGCAAGGACACGTCGAAGGTGCCGCCGCCCAGGTCGAATACCAGGATTAGCTCGTCCTCCTGGCCCTTTTCCAGACCGTAAGCCAGCGCCGCCGCGGTCGGTTCGTTGATGATACGCAGCACCTTCAGCCCCGCAATCTGACCAGCTTCCTGAGTCGCGGTACGTTGCGAGTCGTTGAAGTATGCCGGAACGGTAATGACCGCGGATTCCACGCTTTCACCCAGGTAGGCTTCGGCGTCCTGCTTTAGCTTGCTCAGGATACGAGCCGAAATCTCCTGCGGAGTGTATTCCTTGTCGTCGATGGCGACCTTCCAGTCGGTGCCCATATGGCGCTTCACCGAAGAAATAGTGCGGTCCACGTTCGTGACTGCCTGGCGCTTGGCGACTTCGCCCACCAGGACTTCGCCCGTCTTTGAGAACGCCACCACGGAAGGCGTGGTGCGCATCCCTTCTGCGTTGGCGATAATCGTGGGTTCACCACCTTCCAAAACTGCCAGAGCCGAGTTTGTGGTTCCCAAGTCGATGCCTACTGCTTTTGCCATTGTGTTTCTCCCCTTTTTCTTTGTGTGTGTTCGTATTCTTTACATTTCAAACCCAAGAACTAGGAATCTTGAGTTCTAACGACTCAATTTTAGCTCAGGCGATTTTCCTTGTCTACCTAAGACTGCAAAACTTGAGTCTATCTAACTCAACTTCTGAAAGAGCGGTTTTATTCCCGGAACACAATAAGGGACTGCGCGATCCAACCCAGAAAAGGCAAGGCGTCCGGAAAAAATCCCGGACGCCTTGCCCCGAAAGGAGAACATCATGAAGAAAAAAGAATGTTTTCCAAACCCCGCAAACTAGGCAGCAAAGCCTTGGTTAGCCACCGTGCGGGAGCTGAGAATCCCCACAATTCCCGAAGCGGGAACGTTAAAGGGAGGACGACCTACCAGCCTGTTTACCGCTTCAGCGAGCGTGCCAGATTTGAAAGCCCGCGCCTCGCCGTCCGCCCGATTCACGTTGCTGGGAGCGACAACCTTGGGGAAAACAGGGACATTATCGTAGGCACTGCGACCAGCTGTGGAAGCCACAGCTACCGCAAACATCTGCGGTGTCTGCAGCTTGTCTGTACCGCTGAGTTGCTCGCTCATTTTCATCCCATCCTTGGATTGTCATCGTCTCTGACCCAGTGACGCCGTCGCCGGCGACCTTGGTGACAACCGTAACTATCGGCCGGTTTTGGACTTCATTAGGTTCTTTACGGATTTCTTTGCCTAAACGGGTCTTGGGTAGGCCCACAGTGTCCACAACAGGCGACTTTGTCATGACAAAAGACCGGATGGGAGCCGTCCACCACCTCGCCATCGGGGCGACAAAAATTCCTCAAATCCCGCCAAATTCCCGCCAGAAAACCAACTGGAAGCCCTGAAACAGGTAAACTTTGAGGGTGGCTGAAAAGGAAAAATCCTCGGGAACATTGGTAATCGGCTTGGGCCGTTTCGGATCCGCGGTCGCGATGACGCTGAATTCTCTGGATCGCGAAATTCTGGCAGTCGAAAGCGACCCGGCTCAAGTCGAGCGTTTCTCCCCGCTCTTTCCCGTGGTGGAAGCGGACGCGACCCGCCTGGACGCTATGGAACAGTTGGGTGCCAAAGATTTCTCGTCCACTGTAGTGGGGGTTGGCGCTCTGGAAGCCTCGGTGCTGATTACGGCCAACCTGGTCGATTTGGGGATGGAACAAATCTGGGCCAAAGCCATCAGCCGAGAACAGGGCAAAATCCTGCGCCGTATTGGTGCCCACCACGTCATTTACCCCGAATTTGATGCCGGAAGGCGTACCGCGCACCTGGTTGACGGCAGGATGCTGGACTACGTAGAGATGGATCGGGAAGGCTTCTCGATTGTTAAGATGCGCCCCCCGGCAGAAATCCAGGGATTTACCCTGTTGGAATCCGATGTGCGCCGCCGCTACGGGGTCAATATCCTCGGCGTTATCTCACCAGGACAACACTTTGAATATGCCGGCCCAGACACGGTAGTGGCAGCCAATGACCTGATTATCGTGTCAGGGGACGGAAAACTGCTCGAAGATTTCGCGAATCGCCCCTGAGGGGAACTTTAGAGGTTCAGCCAATAGGTCGAACCCGGCACCACCCGATACATGACCGCGGTGAGGCGTGCCCCCGAACACGATTGCGCCAGCTCCCCCAGCTCACTCGCCTCGATGTCCACGCCCACATCGGCACAGTCCAAAACCGCCGTAAACCCGAAAAACACCACGTCATAATCCTGGCGAACTCGCTCCCAATCGACCCCCAGGAACACCGCGTCTTTGCCGCTCAAGCGTTGGAACTCCTGGCGCACCTCCAGGTTGGTGAACTCCAGCGGGTAGCGTCTGACCAGTTCACGCCAGTTTTCTAGGGTGTTCACTTGATAGACCCGGTCAAAGCTGAGGGGCGGAATCTGATCAAAGTGGAACGGAATCTCGCGCGCCTGTTCCGGACTGGCCGCCCACACCGGGTCAAACAGGTCACGCGTGCAGGCAAACTGGAGCAGCGGCGCTTGTGGGAAGTGCAAGCCGGAAGTCGGATCGGGAATCGGGGGAACCGGACCGATGAAACTCGTCACGTAAGGAAAAGTGTGGGGATTCGTCCCCCCGTGAGGCGCCCCGTAACGCGGCAGATGCCCGGCAGTCCGCTGCACGGAGCTGGAATCGGAAGGCTGGCGCAGCGTCACGGCATCCAAAGAATCAAACCGCAAATGATGCGCCCGCGGGTGAAAACGCTGTTTGAGGTACTTTAACAGGGGAAACTCCAGCCACTGCTGCGCCAGGGCGTCCGCATCATTTCGGCCGCTCGGCCCGATGACTCGGTCCGCGATTCGCGGGTGCATATCCTCGCAAAATGTGTAGTCACACACGGCTGCGGAGAGCCGTTCGACCAGCAGCGGCAGCTTTTGCTCTGACAGACCCTGAGCATTTTCCTGGTTGAGCTCATCAAACCGGGTTTTAAACGCTTCAATGGCCTTGTCAGCACCGGGAATATCGCGCACATCAGTACCGTTTTGCAACGCCTTGAGGGCGTGCTTTTCATTGCGAGCCCGCGCCCGAATATAGGAGTCCAGCAGTTTGCGATGCAGAGGGTCGTCGGCCATTCCCAAACAAAACGATTCCAGGGTAGAACCCGCGAAAATTTCCCGATACAGATTGGGGAAAGCCACCAGCACCACCCAGTACCGACGCCACGCCCCCGGCTTCGCCTCCAGATTGGGGAAGGCCCAATTCGTTACCGCCATTTCGTTGAACTCCCGTTATGACCTATCCGATATTGGGGGCTTCTTCGGGGAAACGTATCACCCGGCGGCGGTTTCGCATGGCGAGGGCGGCACCGAAAGTCATGGAACCCACCCGGCCGGTAAACATCAGCAGGGAGAGCAAAAATTTTCCTGAATCCGGTAAGGAACCGGTGATGCCGGTAGACAGACCGACAGTCCCGAATGCACTGTTGACTTCAAAAAGGGCTTCTGACAACGGCAAGTCCGTCAACAACAGCAGTCCGGCGGTGGACAAACCTATGACCAGAGAACTCATGGCGACAACCGCCACCGCTAGACGCACCGTCGAAGGACCGATACGCCTCCCGAATGCCTCGATGTCACGATTGCCGCGCACTTCCGCCACGATCGCCAGAACCATGACCGCGAAAGTCGTAACCTTGATGCCTCCGGCGGTGGAAGCCGAACCGCCTCCGATAAACATCATGATGGAGGAAACGAACCAGGAAGCCTCGTGCATAGAACCCACATCGACCGTGGAAATCCCTAGTGACCTGGTATTAAACGCCCCCAGTAGAGATGCCAGTAGCTTGCCCGGCAAGTCCAAAGCCCCCAGAGTCCGCGGATTATCCCACTCGATAGCCGCGGTGATGCCGCCGCCGACCACGGCCAGCGCCAGGTAGGTGGTGATGGTCAGTTTCGAGTGCAAACTCAAGTGCTTCGGCCGCCGCCAGTTGCGGGCCAAATCCAAGGAAACCGGGAAACCGATGGCTCCGATGAAAACTCCCAGACACATCGGGCCGATGATGCCGAAGTCGCTAACGAACTGTTCCACCCCGCCCGGCACTATGACGAAACCTGCGTTGTTGAACACACTGACCGCCATGAACACCGCATACCAGGCTGACATGCCGACACCGTAGTCTTGCCGGATGAACTCGGGGAAAAGCATCAGGGCAATGACCGATTCGACCGAAACCGACACCAAAAGCGCCATTTTCCCCAGCGAACCGACCTCCCCAAGGGAGGATTTCTTTTCCCCCGCAGCCAGGAGGCGGGCGGTCAGGCCGATGTGGCGCGAAACAGCCAGGGACAGCATAGAGGCCAGGGTCATGACCCCGAGCCCCCCGATTTCGACACCGAGCATGATGACCACCAACCCAAACGGCGACCAGTAGGTGTCGGAAGGTACCACGGTCAACCCGGTCACACACACTGCTGAAGTACTGGTAAACAGCGCGTCGACGAAGCGGGCGTGACTCGGATCGCGGGTGGAAATCGGCAGGCACAGGATAGCGGTGTGGATGGCGATGGTGGAGAGGAACACCGCCAGAGTCAGGCGAGCGGGGGCGCGGCGGGCGATTTCATCAAACCACTTCCCGCTTTTCTCGCGCAGGTTCGCAAAAAACTTCAAGGTCGCCCGTTCCTTTTTCCCGACAGAGATATTCCGGCTGTTTTTCTGGCGGAGCTTTCGCCGCCCCGGTGGAATCCTGGCGGAAACCACGTGAGGAAAACTCGGTTACAACGTTACCCTCTGGCAGGCTAAAACCGGAATACTAGCCCCTCAAAAAGGAGGAATTTCGGCGAAATTCAGGGTTTTAGAGAAAATTGAGAGCTGAGAACTAACACTTTTATGCAAATTACCGCTATATTTCTGTATGTAACGCGTGTTAAGTGTGAGACTAAAGTGGCTCCAGTAGCGCGTCTAGGCAAATTTAGGATGACGGGAATGACTCAGAACCAGGCACCACGGTTCCTCACCGTAGCGGAAGTCGCGGATTTGTTGAGGGTCTCAAAGATGACTGTTTATCGTATGGTTCATGCTGGTGACCTTCCCGCCGTTCGTGTCAAGCGTTCGTTTCGAGTGCCTTTGAAAGCTGTCGAAGAGCTTTCCGCGTCAAACCTGGAAAACTGGATGGTTAGCAACGACGACGAAGCCGTCGCGCAATAGTTTGTGACGTTGCCACGGGCGAAGTTCTCTCATTTTGGCTAGGTTGTCTGAAAAAGGTAAACTTGTTTGGTTATTTGCTGCGTGTTAGGCGGCAGCAGTTATTTTAGGAGGTCGGCGTGGGTTCCGTTATTAAGAAGCGTCGCAAGCGGATGGCGAAAAAGAAGCACCGCAAGTTGCTTCGTAAGACGCGTCATCAGCGTCGCAACAAGAAGTAGACGTCGGCGGGCTCGGGTTGTATCCGGGCCCGCGCACGTTTTTCTGGGCGTCTGAACAACACTTCAGTAAGATTGATTCGTGGCGAAAATCGCAGCTTTCTTTGATGTCGATGGCACCTTGATTCGCGGTGCCTCGACCTGGTATCTGGCGCGAGATTTGTATTCCCGCGGCTACTTCGGGCTGGATTTTTTTGTTTTTGCGGCTCACCAAGCCTTGCTTTATGTCATTTTCGGGGAAAACATCCACCGCGTAGAGCAGGTGAAGAAACGATCCCTGCAGATTATCGAAGGCAAACTGGAATCGGATCTGGTGCTGGTCGGCGAGGAACTCTACGACCGGTTCCTGCAGGAACGGCTCTTTCCGGGAGCTTTGGACATTATCCAAAAGCACCTCGACGCCGGGCACGATGTCTGGCTGGTGTCCGCCACCCCGCGAGAAATCGCCCAATCTATGGCGCACCGCTTGGGCTTGACCGGGGCTTTAGGCACGGTGGTGGAAGTCGATGAGTGGGGACGCTACACCGGAAAGATGCCGCAGTCTTTGATGCACGGCACCATGAAAGCCAAAGCGGTGCTGGAACTGTCTTGGGAACACGACTACGACCTGAAACAGTGCTATGCCTATTCCGATTCCATGTCCGACGAAAAGCTCCTTAACCTGGTCGGACACCCCCGCGTGGTCAATCCCGAACCGAAGTTACGCCGGATCGCCAAACGTCGGCACTGGCCGGTTTATGATTTCGCGCACCGCCGCTTGGATATTGCTATCAAGGTGCGCAGCCGCTACCTGCCCGCCATCATGGTAGGTTTCCTGTGGACTGTGCGGGTTCTCTGGAGATACGTAATTCGCCGGATTTTGCGCACCCTGGGACGGGTATGGCATTTCCTGTTTCCCCGGCGCCGCTAACGGCCTAAAATCTGATAATCGCTGACCGTCAACCCTAAAAAGTGAGGAATCATGGCCCTGACCACCGTCCACCTGATGCGCCACGGCGAAGTCGATAATCCCGAAGGGGTGCTCTACGAACGGCTTGACGGCTTTGGGCTGACTGAACGGGGACGGGAAATGACGGCCCTGACGGCTCGCTGGCTGGCCACGGAAAACCGCGATATTGCCATGATTATGTCCTCCCCGCTGCAGCGCGCCCAGGAAAGCGCTGCCCCCGCGGCCGAAATTTTCCAGCTGCCCATTTTCACCGATTCGCGCCTGACCGAGGCGGGCAATAAGCTGCGTGGGCAAAAGATTCACCGTTCCCCGCTGACCTTGGCCAGCCCGCGATACTGGCCACTCTATGTGGCACCCTGGCTGCCGTCCTGGGGGGAACATTACCGAGACATCGCCCAGCGGATGTTTCGCGCGGTCGCTCACGCCAGAGCCTTGACTCCCCCGGGCCGGGAATCGCTGGTAGTTTCCCACCAGCTGCCGATTTGGACCCTGCGGCGTTTCGTGGAGGGAAAGTCCTTAGTGCACGACCCGCGGAAACGTGAGTGCGCCCTGGCCTCCGTGACCTCGTTTTATTTCGATAACGCCACCTTGATTGGCTTGGATTACGTCTCACCAGCGGAATCACTGGTCGCTCAGTCTCAGGACGTGACGCCGGGCAGTTCCAGTGCCGCGGTCAATACCGGTCGCTGATTCGCGAGATTGCTCGATTTCTGAAGCGCGGGTCCCCACCGGGCCGCACCGCTCACGCCTGCTTAAACTGGCTGTGGTACAGCTGGTAGTATGCGCCGCGTTTGGCAAGCAATTGTTCATGATTGCCAGATTCCACCAAGCGGCCCTCGTCAATGACCAGGATAATGTCCGCGCCGCGAATCGTGGAGAGCCGATGCGCGATAGTGAAGGTCGTTTTCCCATGCCCCAGCCGCGACATTGCCTTGGCCAACTGCAGTTCAGTGCGGGTATCAACCGCGGAAGTCGCTTCGTCCAGAATGAGGATAGACCGGTCGGCGTAAAACGCTCGCGCTATGGTGAGGAGCTGCTTTTCCCCGGCTGACAGCGCCGTGGAATCGTTGTCAATCAACGTGTCGTATCCGGCGGGCAAGGCTTTCACCAGGGAGTCCAGTCCGGATTGAGTCGCTGCCAGTTCCACCGCGGCCGGGTCCGGCAGGGGTTCACCAAAAGCAATGTTGGCGCGAATCGTGTCGTCTATGAGCCAGGGGTCTTGCGCCACCATGCCGATTTCGGCTCGCAGCCGTTCAATAGGAATCCGGCGGATATCGAGGCCGCCCAGGGTGATGGTGCCGCTATCAGGGTCAACGTAGCGTTCCAACAGGTTCACCAGGGTGGTTTTGCCCGCTCCGGTGGGGCCCACTATGGCAATGGATTGGCCCTTTTCTACGGTCAGGTTCAGGTCTCGGATGACGGGTTTGCCAGGCACATAAGAGAACGTCACGTTGTCGAACACGATGCGACCGTCCTGTAGCGCCGCGCCGCAGTCGGCTGTTCCCTCGTCCTGGTCAGAAGCGGGGTCGGGTCCGCAGATGAGTCGGGCCGCCCGGTCGGTTTCAATTTCAGAATCGGTTTCGTCAAAGAATCCGAACAGGCGCTCGGCGCTGGCCAGCGCGCTTTGCATCAGGTTCAAAATCTGCATGACTGCGGCCAGTGGCATAGAAAAGTTGCGCGAGTACTGGATAAACGCCTGGACTCCCCCGATGGTCATCATGCCGGACAGTACGAACCAGGCACCGATTACCGCCACCAAAACGAAGGACAGATTAGACACCAAAATCAGCATCGGCTGCATCAGCATGGAGATGAACTGCGCTTTGAAACTGGCTTGGGTGAACGTCTCATTTTCCCTCGCGAAACGTTGGGAATAGGTCGGTGTCAAACCGTGTAAAGTGAGGATTTGTTGACCGGAGAAGGATTCTTCGACCAGGGTCGAGACCACCCCGGTTTGGTCCCATTGCTGTTTAAAGTAGGGCTGGGACTTTTTCATGATGAACCCGGCTCCCGCCCCGACGACCGGCAAAATCAGCAAGGTCAGCAACGCCAGCCACGGGGAGATTACGAACATCATTACCGTGACCGCCACAATGGAAATGAGCGAGTCCAGGGCTCGCCCCAGAACCTGTTGCAGGGTCTGGGTGATGTTATCGACATCATTAGTGGTGCGAGACACCAGGTCGCCCGTGTCTTGTGACTCCAGGTAAGACACCGACAGCCGGTTGACCTTATCGCTGGCGACGTTTCGCAGCCGATATCCCAAACGCTGCACCACCAGCCGGTTAATCCGCTGCCCCAGGTAGCCTAGGACTGCGGCGACGATACTGAGGCCCAATGCCACCACCAGGTTTTGTACCAGACGGTCCACTTTTCCGGCCAGAATATTATCGGTGGCGAAACCGAGAATCGCAGGAACCAAGCTCATCGAGACGGTTCCCGCCAGAATCATAAAGAATTCCAGCCCGATTAATCCCAGGAATGGCTTGAGCTCAACGAACAGCCGCTTCCAAGCCGCGCGGGCATTGCGAGGCTTATCGTGCGGGTTGGGCTCCCCGTGCGGGCCACGCTGGGCAGAGCTCCTCTGATTTGGAGGCATTATTGCACCTCCTCCAAGGACAGCTGGGACTCCACGATTTCTTGGTAGGCTTCGCAGTCAGCCAGCAGCTGTTCATGAGTCCCCAGACCTACCATCCGGCCCTCATCGAGCACTATAATCTGATCCGCGTGGCGCACCGAAGCGATACGCTGCGCCACAAAAATGAGGCTGACCGGCCCCTCCAAACTGTTGAGCTCCCCGCGCAGCTTCGCCTCGGTAGCAAAATCCAAAGCCGAAAACGGGTCATCGAGAAACACCAGCGCCGAGCCTCGGAACAGGGCTCGTGCCACCGAAAGCCGCTGACGTTGCCCGCCGGAAAAATTCTTGCCCCCAGCACTAACCTCAGCGTCCACGCCACCGTCCAAGGCAGACACAAAATCCCCGGCTTGTGCCTGACGCAACGCCGCCCAAACCTTTTCGCGTACCTCACCCGTGATTTGCGACGCCTCCATCCCGGAAACGGTGGAAGCAATAGTGCCTGAGAACAGGTAGCTGTTTTGGGGAACGTAAGCGATGTGGCGATGCCACTGGTCAAGGTCGAGGTCCCGTAAGTCCACTCCGTTGACCGTAATCTGTCCCGCGGTGGGGTCCAAGGAGCGCATCATCAGGCGCAAAAGGGAGGTTTTGCCGCTACCGGTGGAGCCGATGATGGCGGCGCTCTGGCCCGGTTTGATACGGAAGTTCAGGTCCTGCAGCAACGGCCGGCTGGCTCCCGCGAAGCCCACCGAAACTCCCTTGAAACTCAAAGTCAACGGCCCTGCGGGGAAAGCCACAGGAGTGCGGGGCGAGCTGATTTCGGGCGAGGTTGAGATGACTTCAGACAAACGTTTGGCACACACCTCGGCACGAGGCACCATCACAAACATGAACGAAGCCATCATGACCGCTCCAAGCAGCTGCATCAGGTAGGTCAGGAAAGCGACAATATCCCCGATTTCCATCTGACCAGAGAAATAGCGTCCCGCCCCGAACCAGATGACCCCAATCGAGGAGAGCATCACGATGAGCTGCACTGCCGGAATCATCAGCGCAAACAGGTTACCCAGACGCAAAGCGACATCACGCAAATCCCGGTTAGCGGTATCAAAACGCTCGTTCATGAACTGTTTGCGGCCAAAAGCCCGCACGATACGCACCCCGGAAAGCGCCCCGCGAATCCGAGCCGCCACCGCATCGATACGTTCCTGCTGAACCTTGAACAAAGGCGACATGAAGTGCATCAAGATACACACCACGACCAGCAGCACCGGCACCGCCACCAGGAACAGCAAGGACAGCGGGGCATCCAGGGACACCGCCATGATGACCGCACCCACGCCCATTATGGGGGCTTGAATCATGATGATGAGAGTCATCAGAATCACGCTTTGCACCTGGTTGATGTCGTTGGTGGCGCGGGTAATCAGCGAGGCGGAACCGAAGTGGTGCATTTGGGACGAGCTGAAAGTCAACACTTGGTCATAGACCTTTTGCCGCACATCGCGACCAATCCACATGGCAATCCGACCGCTGAAATAGGCCGAGACGACCATGCCGAGGGTCTGAATGACGGTCGCGACCAGCATGATGCCGCCGAGTTTCCAAATCAGGGCTAGGTTTTGGCCGACGATGCCATCGTTGATGATGTCCGCGTTCAGAGTCGGCAGCCACAGGCTGGCTAAACATTGCACGACCTGGGCAATAATCACAATCACCAGGAAGGCCCAACGCCGCGGCATGTGCTCTCGCCACAGCTTTAACAGCATCAGGACCTCCGGGATTAGTTAAATATTTTAAAAAAACCAGTAGTCAGTTTGGCACAAATTCACGGGGGACGCACAACTTCGCTTTTTCGCTGAAACTGGCATACATTTCCCGAGGCTTCGGGCAAGAGCTCCTCAGGGCGGTTAGAATGAAAAGGTCACGTCACCGGGAAAGACCCCGAGAAGCGATTGAATAGGAATTTATGAGCGAGAACGCCACATACGAACAAATGCTGGCCCAGATTGACCCCAGAATCGGGGTGGAGTACGTGTTCGCCAGCGTCACCGAGCTGCCACCGGACGTGGAGCCGGTCGCGTTGATTCGCGAACCGGAAGGTATCACTATCGGGGTGACTTTGGAAGAAGCCGCCCGCGCCGGTCTCAGCACTGACGATCCCTACACGATTATTACCCTGTCAGCGCCGGGATCCTTGGACGTGGTGGGGTTAAACTCGGGGATTGCCCAAGTGCTGTCCTCCCGCTCCATTCCGGCAAACATTTTTTCAGGAATCTATCACACCCATATTTTTGTGCCGTCCAAGCTGGCGGCCGAGGCCAAAGCCGTACTCGAAGACGTGTCCGGCCAAGCCAAAGCCTGGCTCAATATGTAAGCTCAGGCACCAACCCCAAAGGAATACTGTTCATAATGAAGGATAAAAACCCTCTCCTACTGAATCCTGACCCGATGGATCGGATGGCAGACGGCACCATCAAACAGCGCAATCCCTTGACCGGGACCCAAGTGTGGACCGTGACGAGCCGCGGGAAACGACCCCACTCCCACCGACGCGTTCTACTCGACCGACCACGGCTACTGCTTCCCTCCGAGTTCACCAACGCCTGCGCCTTTTGCGCGGACCGGTACTTCGACACCCCACCGGAAAAATCCCGATTGGTCAAAGGCTTGGACTCCAAGTTCCACATCATTGAGGGCCTACCCGCCGCCTCCATGCACGACATGGTGGCGGAGTTTCGGCGGATTCCCAACCTTTTTGAGATTGTTTCCTACGACTACTGGCACGAAAACCACAACCACTACCCCACCGAGGCCCAGAATCGGCGCATGGCTGACTACCTGGCTTCTGCCGAGGGGTATGACCACGTTTTGCACGTGGTGAAAATGCGCCTGGAGGCTTCCGGTGAGGACCATCTGGAAACAATCCCCGATGATGCTTTGCTGCAATACGCCAACGGTCTGTTTGCTGGAGGGCATGACGTTATCGTGGCACGGCGTCACTACGTGGACGGGGCGACCCGGACGGATCAAAACGCTTCAGCCGGGACCTTGAGCGTTGCGGAACACCGTGCCTACATCGGCTACACCATCGCCGCTCTGAAAGATTTATACAACTTGAATCCCGCCGTGAAATACGTCACCGCTTTCCAAAATTGGTTGAAACCGGCCGGGGCGTCCTTTGACCACCTGCATAAACAGCTGGTGGCGGTGGACGAATACGGGGTCCAGATTGAAGCCGAAGCGGCGCGCGTGGCAGCAAACCCAGCCATCTACCGGCAAATCCTGCACTATGTGGGCCACCGGCAAATGATGATTCTGGGCAACGATTACGCGGTAGGGTTCGCTGATTTCGGTCACCGCTATCAGACCATCGCGGTCTGGCCGTTGGGACCGGCGCTGCTGCCGTGGGAATACACTCGCGAACAGGTTGATGGGATTTCTGACGTGTTGCACGCGCTGCACTGTGCGGTCGGGCCCGCGGTGCCCACCAACGAAGAGTGGTATCACCGACCTGTTGACCTCGATGTCCCCATGCGGTTCCGCATCCTGTTAAAGCAGCGCACCTCGACCCTGGCAGGTTTCGAAGGCTCCACCCGGATTTACCTCAACTCGGTCGACCCGTGGACGTTGCGTGACGAGATGGTGGAACTGCTTGAGAAAAAGCGCGAACAAGGTCTCATCGCACCCTCGCTGCGGCTGGGCAACGAATACCGCCTGCCAAAGAATCCCTTGGGGGAATAGCCTGTTCCACCCCGCGCGACCGCACCGGCAAAACCCGCGGCGGTACTCTCGACCGAACCGAGGCCTGACCCGATAACATGGAGGGGACGCTGTTGTTTGGCGTAAACCTGACAAGGATTTAAGGAGAAAACGTGGACATCGGACAAAAAGTTGTGAATGTGGCGGCTGTGGCCGCGGCCGGTCTGGTCAGCGACAACATCGTCAGGTTGGGATGGAGGATGGCCACCGGAGCCAATCCCCCCAAGGACGATGACATAGAGGTCGGATTGGCTCAAGCCATCGTTTTCGCGGTTCTTTCCGGGGTTTTGTTAGCGATTATCAGGCGTTTCACCGTGCGTACCGCCAGTCAGTGGTGGATTAATAAACACGGCGAAGCCGGCATCGAACGCGTCTAGGGGCGCCAAAGTTCGGGTTCGGACTCAGAGGGAAACGACAAAATCGTCCTGGTCAATGACGACCCCGTTAGTCGCTTCGGCCAGCTCCCTGGCTACAGCTTCGATGGCGTCAATGACGGTCAGCCGGTCCAGGCGCATCGCCCGTTTCAGTTTACTTTCCTCAGTGATGGTGATTTCCGGGGCCATCCAGGAAATGGCGTAGCTCACGCAGCCGTCTTCGGCATGTCCCAAGGCCGGAGGGATAGCGGTTTCTCCCTGCACCACTACGTGAACAGATGATTTCTGGGTCACGTCAGCAGCAATCGCGTAAGCGTCGACCATCATGGGCATGGACATAGCGGCCTCATCGTAGGCTTCCGCTTCCGCGTGTAGCCACGCCCGTTCATCCGGGCTGACTCCGGCTTGAATGCGGGAGCGCAATCCGTCGGGGTCATAGTTGGCGCGCTCCTCAGGGGTGGTCAGTCGAGGTGCTTTCGGCCCCGAGCGGCGCTGTGTCTGTTCAGTTTCATTTCCCATCAGCAGGGTTGCGATAGGCAAAGCTCGCTGCACCACCTGGAGGCAAGCCGCGGGTTCCAACCAAATTTCGGACAAAACCCGCAGATTCACCGCGGAATCCGGATCTGGGACAATGATGGGACCAGTCGAGAACCGCAAGGCGCCAGCCAAACGCCGCGCTATACGCCGTAGCCCTTGCAAGACTTCCAGTTCCAGCCCTTCCGGGCCGCCTTCGCGAAACGCATCCCACAAGGGGTCACTGCCCTGTAGCCACTGCGGCACCGGTTTCCCACGCAAGGCGGGAACCCCCGCCAAATACGCGAACTTCAGGCGGCTGGGCAGCCCCAAACCCACAATCGCCTCGGGCGTCAAATCCCAAGGACCGGTCAGATACGCCTCTTTTTTCAGCTCCAAAAGCCCTGGCCCCAGGCGGGAACACTCGGTCCAGATTTGGCCTGCCAGAATGTCGATTTCTTCGGGCTGCACGTCATCGGCTACCGCCAGCAAGTGAAAAGGCTCGGCGTCTGACAAATCCAAGGAATCGTGGCGATTGGCCGGTGACAACATGGTTATCTTCCTTCCAAAGAGTGGTCTGCGGGGTCGTTACCGGGCAGCGCTACCGGGGCGGCACGTCTGGGTCGCGGAGGGGCAAGCACGGCGGTGTTTCACGGCGTTTGTTCACCGCGCCCGCAACGGGGAAAAACGATTCACAGTTCCGTGTCGGGGTGTGGTACAGCCACAATCCCGCGCCCTTCCGGGACCTCTACCCGACTGAAGTTCAGGTATGAACGCGAGGCGGTAGGGCCGCGCTGACCCTGGTAGCGAGAGCCTTTCGCGCCGGAACCGTAGGGAGCCTCGGCCGGGGAGGACATCTGGAAGAAACACAGCTGACCGATTTTCATCCCCGGGTACAGGGCAATCGGCATAGTCGCCGTGTTGGACAGCTCGAGGGTGATATGGCCGGTAAAGCCGGGATCGATGAACCCCGCGGTCGAGTGGGTTAGCAATCCCAGACGTCCCAGCGAGGATTTCCCTTCCAAGCGCGCCGCGACATCCTCAGGCAAGGTCACGTGTTCAAAAGTGGAACCCAACACGAACTCTCCCGGGTGCAAAATGAGCGGCTTGTCACCGGTATCCACCAGGCGGGTCAGCTCAGTTTGCTCTTTCGACGGATCAATCAAGCCATATTTGTGGTTATCGAACAGGCGAAAGTACCGGTCCAGACGAATGTCCACCGAGGCAGGCTGCACAGCATCAGGATCCCACGGGTCAAGCACCACCTTGCCCTGTTCCACCAAGGCACGAATATCACGGTCGGAAATCAGCATGGTTACTTCCTTTGTGGCTACTGTGCCGGTTGGGCGTCCACGATTTCGATATAGAACACGATGGTGTCATCGACACCGATACCGGCTTGAGGGTTGCCTCCGCTGGGTCCATAACCCAAGTCCGGGGGCACGCTAAGAATCAGCTTCGAGCCGACCTTCTGGCCGGTCAGGCCCTGGGTCCATCCGGGGATGACACGCGTCAACGAGAAGCTAATCGGATCTGTTCCGTGCAGGTAAGAAGCATCAAACAATTCGCCCTTGCCCCAAACCTGACCGGCATAGACGGCGGTGACGGTGTCGGTGGATTCAACAACTCGGCCGGTACCTTCCTGAACAATCCAGGCTGTGTTTTGAGCTGGCGGTTGCATATCTTTGGGGAAGCCAACCATCGGCTGGTTCTCGGGTCCAACAACTTGGGGACGGTCGCCCTCGACGACGGCAGCAGGGGTGGACTTGGGTTCTTCAGGAGTGGGGGTGGCAGAGTTGGACGCAGCCGGGCTCTGGCTGGCAGCCTGGTCTTTGGCCTGAGTGGAGCAGGCGCTCAAGCTCAGAGTCAACGCCGCGGCACCAGTGAGGAGGAACAGTTTAGGAACAATTTTCAAAGTCATGGTTACACCCTAGCGGAAAAACAGTGATTAACATGCATAAATCACATCGGGCGAAGCTCCCAGTGACAGGGTTTCTCTAAGCCTCACTCAGCGATTAGTCCTAACAATTTCATTTAGCCCTAATGAAAAGGGCAAAGCCATTACAATGATTTGACCGCATATTGAGACCCAACCAGGAGGTTATATGTCTACCCCTCATATTGCTGCCGAACCCTGGGATTTCGCTCCCGCCGTATTGATGCCCGGCGACCCGAAGCGAGCCGAAAAAATCGCCCACACTCTGATGAGTGACGCCAAAATGGTCACCGACGTGCGTTCCATGCTGGGCTTTACCGGCACCTATCAAGGCAAACCGCTGTCGGTCATGGGGTCGGGCATGGGTCAACCCTCCCTAACTATCTACGCCACAGAACTGTTCAAGTTCTTTGGTGTTGAGCGCATTATTCGGGTAGGTACCTGCGGTTCTATCTCTCCCCTGGCGGGAGTCGGGGACACGGTGGTGGCCATGGGCGCCCACACTGACTCTCACATCAACGTGGCGCGTTTCCCCGAGATTACCTTTGCTCCGTGCGCCTCGTGGTCCTTGCTTTCGGCCGCCATGAAAGCGGTTGACGAACTGCCCGAGGCCGACCGCAACCGAGTTCACGTCGGGACCGTGTTCTCTGAGGACCATTTCTATTTCAAAGTTCCGGGTTTGTTGGAACGCTTGCGCGCCTATGGCACCCTCGCCCTAGAGATGGAAACCGCTGCTCTCTATGGAGTTGCTGCCGAATTCGGTCGTGAGGCCCTGACGGTGCTGACCGTATCGGATAGTTTGCTAGACCATTCCCAGGACATGACTCCGGAGCAACGCGAAACGAAGTTTGCCAACACGCTGGCTCTGGCCACCGCGGCCGCCCTGTGCTAAAGACCCGCCGCACTGACGTCCTTCTGAACTGGCGGAACTTCCTAAAACTAACGGAACGCCCTAGTCAATCCGGTCAATAATCAAAGGCCCTGCCCCGGCAAAGGTGTCCGAGATTTCCCAACCGCCTTCCAGCGCCGCCAGCGCCCGTTCAAAGCGCTGCGGCTCGTCAGCGTGCAGGGTAAACAGGGTTTGACCTGCCTGTACCCGGTCGCCCGGCTTGGCGTGTAGGGTTATTCCTGCACCCAAGGACACTGCCTCGCCCGGACGGGCTCGCCCAGCACCGGTACGCCACGAAGCAACCCCGACTGCCAGCGCGTCCAGGCGGCTGAGCACACCGCTGCGCTCTGCCTTCACTTCGCAATGTTCCCGCGCCGAAGCTAGGGGTGCGTCGGGGTCTCCACCTTGGGACCGAATCATTTCCCGCCAGGTGTCCATCGCGGCTCCCGAAGCCAAAGCCGCGCTAGGATCGGCATCGGGCTGACCCGCGGCCGTCAACATTTCCTTTGCCAAAGCGACCGTGAGCTCTACCACGTCGGCGGGACCTCCGCCTGCCAACACTTCCACCGCTTCGGCGACTTCCCCCGCATTGCCGACTTCCCGGCCTAGTGGGGTCGACATATCGGTGAGCAGGGCCACCGTGTGAGTGCCGGCATCTTTACCCAAAGTCACCATGGTTTGCGCCAGCTCGCGGGCTTGAGACAGCTCTTTCATGAAAGCCCCGGAACCGACCTTGACATCCAATACCAGAGCGGCGGAGCCTTCCGCAATCTTCTTTGACATAATCGAGGAAGCAATCAGCGGGACACAATCAACTGTGCTGGTCACATCCCGCAGGGCGTAGAGTTTCCGGTCCGCCGGAGCCAGCCCTGCCCCGGCCGCACATATGACCGCCCCGCAGCCGGTTCCCAGAATCTCGGTAATCCGCTCATTGCTCAGCTCAGCCTGCCAACCGGGGATGGCCTCCAGCTTGTCCAAGGTACCGCCCGTGTGTCCCAAGCCGCGCCCGGAAAGCTGCGGTACGGCCACCCCGAAACTCGCTACCAGCGGCGCGAGCGGCAAGGTAATCTTGTCCCCTACCCCGCCGGTGGAATGTTTATCCGCGGTGGGCCGCGGCAGGGAGCCAAAATCCAGGCGTTGCCCGGAGTCAATCATCGCTTGAGTCCAGTCGAAAATCTCGCGCTGATTCATGCCCTTGAGGAACACCGCCATCGCCAGGGCCGCCATCTGTTCACTGGTGACCCAGTCGCGGGTGTAGGCATCGATGACCCACTCAATCTGAGCGGTAGACAGTTCCTGACCATCGCGTTTGGTCCGAATCACATCGACAGCATCAAAAGGTTCCACCATGATTTTTTCCTTTCCGAGGTTTAGCTCAAAAATTCCGGCCCGAATGATTCCGGGAGGATTTCCTGAAACGGCCGGCGTCCGGCGGGGGTTTCAATGACCAGTTCCGGGCTGGCGTGTTCACGCAACAGCTGGCGGCACCGCCCGCAAGGGACAGTGAGGACAGGAGTTTGCCCTTCAGGGTTGCCGTAGCACAGGAAAGCCACTAACTTGCCCCCGCCACTGAGAGTGAGCTGGGATATCAGTCCGCATTCCGCGCACAGACCCAATCCGTAGCTGGCGTTTTCGCTGTTGCATCCCGTGACGATGCGACCAGCCTCGGTCAGCGCCGCCGCTCCCACCCGGTAGTGCGAGTAGGGGCAATAGGCATGGGTTTGGGCCTCCCGTGCGGCGACATGGAGACGTTCCCAGTCAGTTTCGCTCAACATTATTTCCTCTTTCCACAGTTTTGCCGGTGTGTGGGTTAGAGCGGATACGGTTTGCCTTCCATCGCTGGAGGACGTACCCGCCCTACGAATCCCGCGACCGCCAGAATTGTGACGATGTAAGGAATCATCAACAGGAAATCGGTCGGGATGGGTGAGTTCACGGACTGCATCACATAACCCAAAGCAGTGGCGAAACCGAACAGGAGCGAAGCCGCCACGGCGCCCTTCGGATTCCACTTGCCCAAAATCATCGCTGCCAGGGCGATAAAACCGTTGCCCGCGGCCATATCCTTTGAAAAGGCCAGACCCGCACCGACAGTGAAGTAGGCGCCGCCCAGACCAGCCAAAGCTCCACCCAACAACACATTGCGCCAGCGGTACAGATTCACGTTGATACCCACGGTGTCCGCAGCTTTCGGATGCTCCCCGCACGCCCGTGAACGCAGCCCCCACCGGGAGCGGAACAGGGCGAAATTCAGCACAATTACCGCCAAGTACATGAGATAGACCAGCAGGGATTGTTTGAACAGGACCGGCCCGATAATGGGGATGTCCGACAGCACGGGAATAGCCAGGGATTTCAATGGCATCGGACGGTTCAAAGTGTTTTCGTTGAACTTTAGCCAGGTCGAATACAGGAACGAGGTCAAGCCCACCACCAGCATATTCAACACGACACCGACGATAATGTGGTCCACCCGGTATTTGACGGTGAACAAGGCGAGGAGCACCGCCACCAAGGCCCCGGCGATAGGGGCGCCCACCAGCCCCAGGTAGGGCGAGGAAGTAGCCGAAGCGACAACTGCCGCCAGGAAAGCCCCTAACAGGAGCTGGCCTTCAATAGCGATGTTGATTACGCCGGTGTGTTCGCAAACCAGACCGGAGAGGGAACCAAAAACGAGGGGGATGGCCAGGGCGAGGGTCGACTGCAGCAGCGAGACTAGGGGCATCACAGAGCCTTCGCGTCCCGCTACGACAAACAGCAGCAGAGCCATGAGAAAGAACATCCCGCTCAGACCGGCAATCCACCCCGGAGCTTTCCCGTGACGCAGCGTCAGCCAAGTCGCCGCCACCGAGCCCGCCACACACGCAACGGTCAGAATCAGAATCGTTGGCTGTGCCGGAAGATCAACATTGCCAGTCGGGAACCATGTCGTCGCATTCTGGAAAGACACCACCGACACTCCGCGTGCACTCAGCCCCATCACGGCACACAGTACACTCATGACCCAGGCGGAAACAGACCAGCGCCAATCTTTACGCAGCCTGACTTTTTCCGTGTTTTCCTGACGGTCGGCGCGGCTTTTTTCTAACAGATTTTCACTCAGGTTCATCGGTCTGCCTCCTTTCCTTCACAAGGTTCTTCTGGCGGGGTAAGCGGCTCGCTTTCAGCCGTTTCGTGGGGACTTTCCCCAGTAACCAGGGCTGGTTCTGCGGCAACGGTCGCGTTTTCGACAGTGATTTTCTGAGGGTCGGGAAGTCGGAAAATCCACCGAATCAACGGCGGGGCTGCGATGAGCAAGACGATCACCGCTTGGGACACCGAGACGATGTCCACCGGGATGCCGGCCGCAGCCTGCATGGTGGAAGCCCCGGCAGCGAAGGCCCCAAAGAGAATCCCGGCGAGAACAGTTCCTAGCGGGGTGGAACCACCGAGCAGGGCGACTGTAATCGCATCAAAACCGAGAGAACCGGCAGTACCGGTAGACAGGAACTTTTCGGTGCCCAATGACGGGCAGGTGCCGGCTAGTCCCGCTAAAGCCCCAGCAATAACCATCGTGAGGGCGATGACCCGATTGACCGAGATGCCAGCCGTTTGAGCCGCGTGCGGGTTTGCCCCGGCTGCCCGCAGCTCAAAACCAAAAGTGGAACGTTCCAGCAACCACCACACGAAAACTGCTGCGGCGAGGGCGACGATGAATCCGAGGTGCAGGTTGAAAGCCGAACCTAACAGCTCAGGATAGGACGCGCTGGCCGGGACGGTCATGGATTTGCCCGGATAGCCGTCCCCTACGAAGCTCTCGGCCTTTAAGGCATAAGACAGCAGGTAGAGGGCTATTGAATTCATCATGATGGTGACGATAACCTCGTTGGCTCCCAATCGGGCTTTCAAAATACCGGGAACCGCGCCCCACAGGGCCCCGCCGAGGATAGCGAAAATGACCGCCACTAACAGGTGCAAACCTGGGGGAAGATGAAAATTCAGCCCAACCCAGACCCCCATGAGGGCACCCAGCAAAAGCTGACCTTGGGCACCAATGTTAAAAAGTCCCGCCCGGAAAGCCAACGCCACGGACAGTCCCGCCAGAATCAGCGGAGCCGAACGGGTCAGCGAGTTGGTGATAGGTAGCACCATTCCTGCCAAGCTGGTCGCTTCATAGTCGAAAATGGCTCCCCGGAACAGGGACGTAAAGAACGATGCGAAGGCCGCCCCGAAACTCGTGAAGAAATCCGAGGGGCGAGCCAGTAAGTAAGCGGCGCTGCTCTGGACGTTCGGGTCAAAAATAGCTACCAAAAGCGCAGATACCAGTAATGACAGCAGCACCGCGGAGGTAATCAGCACCGCGGAGGACGACATGATTTGTCTCAAAACCACGTTCAGGCCGGGACGCGAAGTATCCTTAGTCTCGTTCATTTGTCCGCCTCCTGTTCTTCCGCTGAAACTCCGGCCATCATCAGGCCCAAAACATTGCGTGGTGTGTCCGGAGGCACGACTCCGACAATCTTTCCCCGATACATCACCGCTATCCGATCGGCCAACCCCACCACTTCGTCAAGCTCGGTCGAGACCAGAATCACCGCGGTCCCCATGTCTCGCTGCTGGACGATTCGCTGGTGAACGAACTCAATGGATCCCACATCCAATCCGCGAGTGGGTTGGGAAGCCACCAAGAGTTTTAGCGGGCGCGATAGTTCCCTGGCCACGATGACTTTTTGCTGGTTGCCCCCGGAAAGCGTCGAAATCGGGTCTTGCAACGAAGTCACCCGGACATCGAATTCTTCCTGGAGCTTGCTCGCGTTTTCCATCACGACTTTCGGATGCATATTGACCCCGGTAGCGAAGGGCGGGATGTCGTACAAATCGAGAATCATGTTTTCGGCAATAGAGAAGGACGCAATCATGCCATCTGTGGAACGGTCCTCGGGAATGTAGCCCAACTGGTGACGCAAACGGTCTTTCACTTTCATCTTGGTGAGGTCTTTGCCGTCCAACGTCATCTTGCCGCCCGCCAAAGGCTCCAGCCCTAAGATGGCGCGGCACAGTTCCGTTTGACCATTGCCTTGAACCCCCGCGATAGCCAGGATTTCCCCGCTGCGTACCGCCAAATCCACGTGGTCCAAATCGACATGCCCCGCATAGTTAACGACGCTGACCTGCGACATTTGAAAGACTGTCTCACCTAATTGGGGAGCATCTTTCTCTACGGAAAGTTTCACGGCACGCCCCACCATGGCCGCCGCTAATTCGCTATCTGTAGACTCCGGGCTGGCCTGGCCGATGACTTTACCGCGGCGAATTACCGTGATGCAATCAGCTACCGCCTTGACCTCACGCAGCTTATGCGTGATGAAAACAATTGCGGTTCCCGCGTCTCGCAGCTGGCGCATGATGGTGATGAGCTCGTCGGTTTCCTGGGGAGTCAGCACCGCGGTGGGCTCATCCAAGATGAGGACCTTCGCGTCTCGCGACAAGGCTTTGATGATTTCCACTCGCTGCTGAGCCCCGACCGGGAGATCCTCAATCAAGGCATCGGGATCGATATCAAAACCAAACTGTGCGGAAAGCTCCTGGACTTTTTTCCGGGCTGCCTGCAAATCTAACCGACCCAAGGCTTTCGTCGGTTCGTATCCCAAAGCCACCGATTCCGCCACGGTAAACACCGGTACCAGCATAAAGTGCTGGTGGACCATGCCAATCCCGGCAGCCACAGCATCGCCGGGACCTTTAAAGGAAACCTTTTCGTCATCGACAAAGATTTCTCCGGCATCGGGCTGATACAAACCGTACAGGACGTTCATCAGTGTGGATTTGCCCGCCCCATTTTCCCCTAACAGAGCATGAATTTGCCCCGGTTCTACGACCAGGTCGATATGATCGTTGGCCACTAATGGACCGAAAGTCTTGGTTATTCCGCGCAGTTCCAGCTTCATAGGTTCCCTCTCGCGTGGTTTTTAGTTCAAATATGGAATTGGGTCACGCAACGTGACCCAATTCCATATTCTTAATGGCTCAGAATCACGGGTTGTTCTTAGATTCAACCTTGATCTTGCCAGCAATAATGTCCTCTTTGAGGGACTTGACTTTGTCCTTTATCTCGGCGGGAACCTGGGCATCCAAATCGTGGAAGGGAGCGATATCAACGCCCTGGTTTTCCAAGTTGCCCACGTAGGCTTCCGAGGTGAACTTTCCGTCCCGAGCCTCTTTGACAGTGTCAAAAACTGCCTGGTCAATCTTTTTCACCACGGAGGTGAGAATCATGGACGAAGAATCCGGGTACATCTCAGCCCAGTCGGAGTCCACCCCGACGACCAGAACATTCTTGCCTTCCGCGGCGGATAGGGTGCCCTTGCCCACCGGACCGGCTACTGGCATCACGATGTCAGAACCTTGCGAAATCTGCTGTTCGGTCAGCTGCTTGCCTTTGGACTGATCCTCGAAGTTGCCCACGAAAGAGCCGTTTTGAGCGTCTTTATCCCAGCCAATCAGCTTCACAGTTTTACCGCTGTCCTCGTTGTATTTCGCGATGCCGTCAGCGAAACCATCCATGAAAATGTTTACGGAAGGAATCTGCATGCCGCCATAAGCGGAAACAGTACCGCTCTTGGACACCGCAGCGGAAACATATCCCGCGAGGTAGGCGGCTTCTGCGGTATTGAACACAATCGGCTTAGCGTTCTTCAGCTCTACCACATCATTATCTTCAGTGAAACGGGAGTCTACC
The DNA here is from genome assembly GCF_949769255.1 of Mobiluncus massiliensis. GTDB lineage: Bacteria > Actinomycetota > Actinomycetes > Actinomycetales > Actinomycetaceae > Mobiluncus > Mobiluncus massiliensis. Next base: position 1,838,065 of record NZ_OX458329.1, read on the forward strand.
AGGGCGAACTCCACATCAGGGTTAGCCTTGGCCGCATCGCGAATCGCATCGTTGAGCATGAAACCTACACCGATGATGAGGTTGCATTTCTGGGCCAGCAGGGTGTCCACGTTGGGTTTGAAGTCAGCCGGGGACTTGGATTCCGTCTGTCCGAGCGTCACCCCGAGTTCTTTCTCAGCACGCTGCAAACCAATCATGCCGGACTCGTTAAAGGACTTATCGTCAAAACCGCCTTGATCGGAAACCATGCAAGCCTTGAATTCTTTATCATTACTGGCGCCGCCAGCATTATCAGACCCCGAATCCGGGGCGGCAGCACACCCGGCCAAAGCCAACGCACCGATGGCAGCCAGAGCCGCAGGACTGTATTTACGCACCATAAACCTCCTAGGTTAGCTGATTTGGCTGAATAGAACGCCAAATTCATTGGATAGTACTCTACACACACTCAGGTGTCTTCGGGCGCTTTTCACAGGGGGAATTCATTTCTCGGCCGGGTTTGGCGATATTTCTTAGTGGAAAAATTTTGGCATTCGCCAGGTAATGTCGGCTTCCAGCCCGTAACATGGGTGGAACACTCGTTTAGGAAAGTGAGTACCACATGTATCAAGACTGGCTGGAAAACGACCCCGATTCCCGCGACCGGGAAGCCCTGCAGCTCCTGCTCGACACGGATACTCCCGCGGCAAAAGCTGAACTTGCCGCAGCGTTCGAGTCAGAAATCGCATTCGGCACTGCCGGTCTGCGCGGGGAAATGGGTCCCGGACCAGCCCGGATGAACACGGCGGTGATTCGCCGCGCCACTTGGGGGCTGGCCGCTGCCCTGCGAGCAGCTGTAGGGGATGACTTCCTGGTGGTGATAGGTTTCGACGGTCGGCACCGTTCTGCCGACTTCGCCCGCACGACGGCGGGAGTGATTACGGCAGCCGGTGGAAAAGCCCTATTGATGCCCCATGTTTGCCCCACCCCCCTGCTGGCCTACGCAATGGGGCAGTATCACGCTGATGCCGGGGTGATGGTGACCGCCTCACACAATCCCGCGAAAGACAACGGTTATAAGGTGTACCTGGGAGGGCGGGTCGTCACCGGTTCCGGTTGCCGGGCGCAACTCGTCTCCCCCTGGGATTCGAGGATTTTTGCCCAGATTCAGGCTGCCCCGCCGGCACGTGACGTGCCTTGCGCCGAGACGGGGTGGGATTTCATTGACGAAGATTTGTTTACCCGCTACATTCAGCGCACGGCGGGTCTGGTTAGCGCCGATTCCCCGCGGGATTTGCGGCTGGTGCTGACTTCGATGCACGGGGTCGGGGCTGAAGTTTGCGAAGCCGTGTTAGCTCAGGCCGGATTTAGCGAGGTATTTCCTGTCGCCTCGCAGCGTGAGCCAGACCCGGATTTTCCAACTATTCCGTTCCCCAACCCGGAAGAAGCCGGGGCGCTCGATATGGCTATGGCGTTGGCTCGTGAAAAACACGCGGATTTGATTGTTGCCAATGATCCGGACGCGGACCGTTGCGCGGCGGCGATTCCTGACCCGGACGCACCAGGGGGTTGGCGCCAGTTGAGCGGGGACGAAACGGGGGTTTTGCTGGGATACTACCAATGTCGAGACCGCCAGGGTTCGTCAGCCACAGTGGCTCGTTCTCTCGTCTCGGGGGAACTGTTAGACCGGGTGGCCGCGGCCGCCGGGGTCACCCCGATGGTGTCCCTGACAGGTTTTAAGTGGATTGCCCGCACCCCGGGGCTGATTTTTGGCTATGAGGAAGCCATCGGCAATTGCTGCGATCCCGACAGTGTGCGCGACAAGGACGGTATCAGCGCCACGGTGAAACTGTGCGAAATCGCAGCCGTTTTGAAAGTGCAGGGCCAAACCATTGACGATAAGCTCAACGAAATCTACCTAACTCACGGACTTTATGTCACGACACCGCTAACATTCCGGGTAGCGGACGTGAGCTTGATTAGCGAGGGAATGCGCCGTCTGCGAGCTAGCGGTTTGACGGATTTTGGTGGGGAACCCATCGTGTTCAGCCACGACCTGTCCACCAATTCGATGCCTGATGAGCTGCATACCTCCGTGCCGTCAGGGTGGGATCATCTGCAGGAGTTGCCGCCTACGGACGCGCTGTTCTTTGGGACGGCTTCCGGGTCACGCGTGGTGGTGCGCCCCTCCGGAACCGAGCCAAAGTTAAAGTGCTACCTGCAAGTGGTGGTGCCCGAAGTCACCGCCCAGACCCTTGTGACAGCAAAAGCCCAGGCCCACCAACGTTTGGCGGCCATCAAAACGGATTTGAGCGAAGTTTTAGGGTTTGATGCGCCCTGAGCCGCGTTTTCGCGGGTCGGACAAGGGTGGTTCCACCGGTTTTAACGTTCCCTTAGAGCGTTTCCAGGACTTTGCGGGTCCCCGACAGCCCCAGGCGCGAGGCTCCGGCCTCTACCATCGCGAGGGCTTCGGCTCCCGTGTGGATTCCTCCCGAGGCTTTAACTCCCATCGTGTCTGACACGGTTTGGCGCATCAGCGCTACCGCATGGGTGGATGCCCCGCCAGCGGGGTGGAAACCGGTGGAGGTTTTCACAAAGTCAGCTCCAGCTGCCTGAGCAGCCTGGCAACATTTCACAATTTCCTCATCGGTCAGTGCCGCGGACTCGATAATGACTTTCAACAGTTTCGGGGCGGGCACTTCTTTCTTTACCGCCGCGATATCGGCTTGCACCCGGTCCCACAGTCCGTCCTTCACCCACGACAGGTTGACAACCATGTCAACTTCATCTACACCTGCTGCCACGGCCTCACGAGCCTCGCCAGCCTTCGTAGCTGTCGCATGAGCACCGGAGGGGAAACCGCAAACGACACACAGTTTGAGGGACTCAGGGACCTTGAGGGGCACCTGGCTGGGGGAAACACACACGGAATAAGTTCCTAACTCAACACCTTCTGCCACCAGTGCTTCCACTTGGGCGCGGGTTGCCTCCGGCTTTAACAAAGTGTGATCAACCATCGCCGCTAACTGCTTTTTTTCCATGAATCCTCCAAATGTCTGAAACTGCTTTCCAGCGATTATACGCCAAGACCGCCCCGAACACCCCTGCTGGGACATCGTACGGGTTGAGCTTTTGGTAAAATCGGGACGGGAAGGGGCATCCATGAAACACTTTATTTTCGCGGTAATCTTGCTGTTAAGCGTGGGTCTGCTGGGAGCATGCACCGGTAGTGGAGATGACACGACGGCCACGGGCGTTACGAAAGCCACAGATACGCCTACCAGCACTGCGGACACCCCCGGCGCTTTGCCACCGCTGGTCCAGGTTCGGGGCGAGGTTTATAAAGACACCGGCTACGTCAACAGCGGGATGAAGTGCGGAACTGCTGACGGCACGATTCGTACCAGTGTCGACGTGACAAAAACCCCCAGCGCAGATGATGAATCAAACTTTGGGACGGGATTTGAATATCAAACTTGGGAACCCGGCTACCTGAACGTAAAGAGGGGCGAGCGCTGGATTCTTTTCCAAGACATCGCCATGAATTCGACACTTATGCCCAAAGGTGTCGCCAACTTCCGCGCTGAAGTAAAGGAAAGCACCGCGGATAGGCTCATGGTGCAGGTAACTCAAGTGCCACCGGAATATGCCAGGATTTTTACGAAGGGACAAAAGCAGCCCGAGTTAGACGTGAACAGTCTCAAACCGATTGCTTTGCCGGTCGATAACTTGGATTACACGAAAGACGGGACAACCGTAGATGCCACGGGGCTCACGGGGAAAACCGTCACGGTCTGGTTTGATGGCACCATCAGCGGCACCGAACCTGAAATGTCCTCCCTGGCTCAGCTTGGCCAGGTTTACAAAATTGAAGTCAAATCAGACGCCGATTAGGGCGGGGTTAGGGTTGCATACCGAACTGGGACATAAGTTTGATAAAAGTGTCTTGCCCATCACGGCAAGTCTCCCTTAGGTAGCCTTTTTCGTTTTCCCACTGCGAAAGGCCACGATAGTAAAACAGTTTCTTAGAGTCCTCGATAATGAACGGGACGATTCCGTGACGTAGGCATTCTTTCAGGGCGATGAGACGGCCTACCCGTCCGTTCCCATCCTGGAAAGGGTGTATGAGCTCAAACTGGTAGTGAAACTCGACTATGTCATCGAATTCGACCCTGTTCAGTGACTCGTAACGTGACAGTAACTGTTTCATTTGGCTGGCGACATCTTGGGGTTTGGCAGTCTCGCGCCCGCCCACCATATTGGGGCGTCTTTTGTAGTCCCCAACGACGAACCATTCCAAAGAGGATTCCGTGGTGCCCTGTTTCAGTATGCGATGCAGCTCCTTAATGATTTCTTCGTTCAAGGGTTGTTCTGCCCGGTCGATAACAAAGTCGATGCCGCGAAAATGGTTGGCCGTCTCGATGATGTCGTCCACCGGGAGTCCTGAATCAGCACCAAGCGTGTTTGTCTCAAAAATGAGTCGGGTCTGGTCCTCACTGAGTTGGCTGCCTTCTATATGATTTGAGTTATAGGTCAGACGGACTTGCAGCTCATGGTACAGCCCCCCGGACAGACGGATGTTTTTCTCATCGCGCAAGGTTTGCAGCAGCACATTGTCCGTGCGACTTTGGCACAAGTCCTCCGGGTTGCACTCCAAGAACGCCGCGATTCTGGCCAACACGTGTCCGGCAATCGGTTCACCGCGTCCAATTTTTGCTATCGTCCGGGAAGAAATGCCCAGCTCGTGGGCCAGCCCAGTCTTGGTGAGGCCTTTTGCGTTGAGCCTGCGCATCAGGCCGTCGTAAGAAATCATCAGCACGCACCCCCTCTACCTTTACTTATTATCGTCATTTCCCCCAATAAGTAAAGGTAAATTTAGCGCAAGTAAAGCCAGCCCGCCGCGCCCGCGTTCAGTTTTCCTATTTGTATCCGAGGTAGCCCACGATTCCGAAATCGTCTCCCGAAGAAGTGGCATAGATTCGATGCTGATATTCGATGAAATAAGGGATATCTTTGTATTCCTGGCTCCACAGTTTCACAAATTCTCCATCCCTCCAGGCAAAGGATGTGAGCTTTATTTCCGCATTTTCCTCTTCGTAATTGCAAGTCTCGAGAATGAAACCATTATCGGTACGGTGGACGTCTTGGACATTTCTAAGATCTCCCATCGGCACGGATTTGCCGGTATTGGTATCAAGCAACAGCCCCTTGTTACCCTCCGGGGCTCCGCCACCGCCGCAGAGGAAGTTCCACCCCCAAATGAACTGTTTATCCGCTCCTAAGGCACAGCCGATTGCGGCATCCTCATTGGTCCACAGTTCCTGACCGTTAGCAGGATCCAGACGCGTGGACTTCTTCAATTTGTAGTCGTCTGTAAACTCGTAGGAAATCGCCAATACCACCCGTTCATCGTCTGTAATCGTGAAAAATGCGTTGTCATAAGTCTGGGAAAGCGGCGTGCCTTGTGCGTCCACTATAACCGCATGTTCCACAGAGGTGTCCCCGCCTGTTTCTGTGTAGTACTCAACAGCAAAGTTGCCTTTTGCTAACGGCGTGAACGAATAGGAATCTTCCTCCAGATTCTCAATCGAATCGATGAAAGTCTGTGCCCCTGCAGGTTGCGAGCCATCCTGCAAGTTAAACAGCTGACCCCAGTCTTCACCCTCCCATGTCATCCTGAGCCACCCGGAATCATATTCCCGAACACCGTACCCACAGTCCTTCACCGACTGGCTCCATAGTTTCTTCTCGGTGTGAGCCGCCCCGTCATAGCGGGTAAGCTCGCTGTTCTCGCAGGTCACGAGACTGCCATCCTTCAGTATCTCCATGAAAGAACTGACTTCATCGGAATTCAGTTCTTTCTTGGTAACAACTTTGCCGTCCTTGGCAGAAATCACGGCATAGCGGGTTGTTGTCTCGGAAGAGCAGCTCATCAGTGCCAAGTTGGAGCTCGATTCAGCCTGGTAGGCAAACAAAGCATCATACTCTGAGTCACAATTCAGTGCCTTGATAGCGTCATCACTGCGCCAGACCTCTTTCTGGGACTTGAGACTAAAAGCCCAGACCTCATCTCCGTCCGTAGCCAGCAGTGTGTCCCCAATAAAGGCGTAAAACTTGCCGGGATCATTGCCCATGTCTATGAGTTCCGGTTCTTTCTCGGATTGGGTCAGCCCGGAGATAACATCGTCTGGGGACGCGCTCACAGATCCGCCCGCTGCCTTGGAGCCACCAGGCAAGGAAAGAACCCCAGTAAACAACAGGATAAAAAGCACCACCGCCAACACCAGAACCAGCGAGACAGCCGAAATACCAATTACCAGCCCTCGGCGCGACTTAGTCACCGGGGCAGCCGCCAACTGCCCATTCGCAACCACGTATCCCGGAGGTGTCTGATAAACAGGCCCATTTGGCGCTGTCGGTTGATTCTGGAGTGCCGCCGGCTGGTTTGAGTAAGCGGAGGGCATCTGCCCAGAAGCCTGTGGCGGGACTCCGTTGGGTGTCTGCGGCGGTATCCCGTTGGGGACGCCGTCGGGAGGGAAACCGGGATTTTGCTCAGAAGTCATTGCCGTGTCTTTCCTATCATTTATCTTTTCACGTCTGTGACGATTCACCCTCACGGGGATTTTGAGAGCCCAGAAAGCCAGGGAGCCCTGCGTGTTCCACAGAGAATCACACAGCTACAATAAAACATTTTAATGCATCAACACAGATGATTTCGGGACTACCACTGCCCCTATTTCAACCCAAAAGCACCCCGAGCATATCCGGCCAACTCGGTGGACCACCCTTCTGCGCCGCGCCCGTAACGACAAACGCGACAGAACCGCCCTTGTGACAGAGACGCCAGCGCCTAGAAAAAACAGTAGCTGGCGCGAAAGCAGTGAGCTAAAATTGGAGTTAATCCTTCGCCCACCCTTTCTATCGAGGAGATATCTTCCGATGACCAAGTAATCTCTGCTCAGCCCGGCTGAGACGCTTCCCGTTAAATTCTTGCGTCCTGGAGATTACTATGCCTGCCATCAACCTCGTTAATATTTCTTTTTCCTATGCGACTGTCCCGGTGCTCAATGATGTCAGTTTGCACGTCAGCGACGGAGAACGCGCCTGCCTGGTCGGACCCAATGGGTGTGGCAAAACTACACTGCTGCGTATCGCTTCGGGCGACCTGCCGGCACAGCGGGGCAAAGTCGAGGGAACCGAATCGGAGCACTTCCGGGTTCCCAGCATCGAACAATTCCCCGGCAGCGTCGGCGACTACCTCGACGCCGCGCTGCGTCCACTGCGGACCATAGCTGGCCAGTTTGCGGCGGTAACTGTGCGAATCGACGAGGGCGGCACGCTTGGCGAGTTGGAGCGAGAATATGACCAGCTGCTGGCCCAGATGACGAGTTTTGAGATTTGGTCGCTCGATGCTCGGGTGGCCGAGGTGCTGGCCGGGCTCGGTTTGATATCTTTCACAAGGTCGGGGCGGAACCGGGAGCTGTCCCGGTTGTCTCCCGGTCAACGCGGCAGGCTGCAATTAGCGGCAACTCTCATCTTGAAACCGGCAGTGTTGATTTTGGACGAACCTACCAACCATCTCGACGCTCAGGCACTCAGTTTCCTGACACAAACGGTCAATGGCTGGGGTGGTCCGGTCCTGATGGCCAGCCATGATCGGGCCTTCATCGAGGACACCGCCACGGTGATTTACGATATGGACGTGGAGGTGTTCAATGCTTTAGCGAAGGCCGAAGGGGCGGGCGAAACCGCAGGTCTTTACCGTTGCGCGGGGGCTTACTCCGACTATCTGGCTGAAAAAGCCCGTGCCCGCACCAAGTATGTGGAACTGCACGCTGCCCAGCAAGCCGAAACGCGTAAGGTGCGGAGGCATCGGCAGGCGGCGGGAAAAATCTCTCGCGGAGGTGTGCGGCTCGCCAGCGCTGAAGGCAAAGCAAAGAAGTTTTTTGCCGACCGTGCCGCCGCGACCGCCACACGTCGGATACGAAATGACGACCAGCGCTTAGACACCTTAGCGGCGCGAGAAGTGCGCAAACCCCGTAACTATGAATTGTCCTTCGCGTTTGCTCAGCCTGCCAAGCGCGCCGGGGTGGCGGTATCTGCAAGGCAGGCGAGCGTGGAACAGCGTCTCGCGCCACTCAGTTTTGATGTCGTTTATGGCGAACACCTGCTGGTCACCGGCGCTAACGGGTCGGGGAAATCCACGCTCTTGAACTGGATAAGTTCTGGACAGCCCCCTGCTGACGCCTCGGCAAGCGGAACCATCACGCGCGATAAAGCGGTTAGTCTGGTGCCCCAACATTTACCGAGAGTCCGTGATTTTGGATTCACCACCGAAATCTGGAGGGAGGGAATCGGCAAAGCCGGGAAAGGAATCTTGCACCCCGCAATGTGGGCAACCCCGATCCTCGAACTATCTGCGGGTAACCAACGCCGCGCACAGATTGCGATAGCCCTGGCCTCAGCCCCTACCATTCTCATTATTGATGAGCCGACCAACTACCTCGACCTCGACAGTATGCAAGCCTTGGAAGATGCGCTGAGTAGGTGGAAAGGAACATTGATTATCGCCAGTCACGACCGCTGGCTCATCGACCATTGGCGAGGCTCATTACTAACAACCAGATAGTTTCTTCCACTTCCTGATTTTGGTGCGAAACGTAGTAAACGGCGCGACTGTGTTGATATGTATCCACTTCCACACCGGCCACGCCGACGGGGTAGAGGACGCCCACGCCCGCTTCCCTGACTCGAACAACTCCGCTTCGCTCAGACCGTTAACCAGTTGAACTACTTCACCCAGCAGGACTCCAAATCGATCAATCAGATCATCAACGGCGATAGTTCCCCAAGTCTGATAAAACGACTCATACAGACCTCCCAGCTGATTCCATTTAAATCCCGGCGCTGGAGTTACCACCGTAGCGCCAGCCTGTTCCTCACGCTCCCAACTCAGCAACAGTTCCATCCAACCGAGCTGATAAGCAATCATCTGACGGGGCGTGCGATCCACCCCATCAACCAGCTGATCCCAACCTTCCTCTGGTACTTCAGCAAACTCGCGGATAAAAAAACCACCGCGCTTAGCAATCTCAGCCGCCAACGCAGCACCCGACTCGTAGGTCCTCACCACACCCCCCTCTCACAGAGCAGCCTAGCTCACAACCTATCAAGGTATTCTAACTCGAACACCAGTGTGACCAGGAGTAACACGAGTTCTAACCCGGTTTCAAGGAAACAGTATACACGTTAGTTGATAATGATTATCGTTTTCATTTATAGTAGCCCTTATGAAACTAATGAAGATTGTTGCAATTGCGTCAGTAATGACTGTGGCCCTGGCTGGCTGCGGAACCCAATCCGGCGATTACGACCCTAAAGGTCAAAAACACGACGACCACGGCGTGAGTTCCACAGGAACAGAAACCTCGGAAGCAATGCCACGCGTTATCGTGGCAACTGAGAGCGGGGTAAGCATCTTTGATGAGAACCTTAAGAAAGTTACGGATTTTGAGCTCACCTCACGCCCATCGTTGACAACGGCACATGACGGCCGTCACGTAGTGGCTAACCGTCAACACGACAACGAATCATCCATCATCGATGCGGGTGCATGGAAGCAGGAGCACGGCGATCACTTCCACTTCTATACTGGAAAGCCAGCACTGCTGAAAGAGGTTGTTAAGGGTAATAAGCCTGTTCACGTGGTGCCGAATCCGCAAGCCGGGGCGACCGGGATTTTCGCTGATGATGATGGCGCCGCTTCCCTGGTCACCACCAAGAATTTAGAGACAGGGCAGCTTGATGGTCTCACTCGTGTCAAAGCCAACTTGCCACATCACGGCGTAGTGGTTCCCATGCCTGAAGGTCACTACCTCGTGAGCGCCACAGCACAGGAAGGCACCGCATTGCCCGACACTATTGAACTGCGCCACGGAGAGACTGAAGTGGAGAAAACCTTCACCTGTATGCGCATGCACGGCGAAGTTGCTCGCGGCACCAACGCCGCCTTCGGTTGCGCTGACTCTGTACTAGTTATCAAGAACGGCGAGGGTGTCAACATTCCTACTCCTGACCTTGGCGAGGATCGCGTGGGTACTTTTGTAGCTAATGAGGACTTTTCTACATTGGTCGGTAAAGCTGGCGATAAGCTCGTCTTCGTTGGTGACAATACCACCAAGACTGTCGGGGTGGACGAGGGCGTGAATATCTCGAATCTCGCTATCACACCTGACGGTCATGTGATTACACTCGGAACCAACGGCAAGCTCTATGTCTTTGATGAGACCGGCAGCCTTGAACACACCATGCAGGTGACCGGTGAATGGGAAAAGCCCAGCGGTCACGGCGGCATTGCCCCCGGAGTTGCTGCTGGCAACTACGCCGACGCTAACACTGTGTGGGTCTCTGACCCTCTCGCTGGAAAAGTGCACATGATTGACCTCTCTACGATGACCGAGACTGCCACTGCGGAGGTTGCGGGTCAGCCGACATCGCTGGCGGTCACGAATGTGAGCTAGCCACTCGTTGCTCGCTATGCATGTTTCCCTAACGAACAGTGTGCCCCCTCTAGACAGTTGAGGGGGCACACTTTCACGTCCAGTCCAAGGGGTAGCCATTTTTTGGGTAGCCCCGGATCGAGACTATATGGGTGTAGATGCGCGCAGGGGTCAATGCTACCGAGTTCATGCCCTCACGACGAACTTGTCGGGATTCCCGACAGGTTGTAGCCTCCTCCAGTTCACCCTCGGCATAGATATGGCTTAATAAAACAAAATTGGGCTTAAGTAACATTGTGTGTGTCTATATTTCGGGTTTTTTCCAGGTACTACAGCAAAAGGTCGGTGTTGGTGGGTTTTTTGTTTCGTGGAGCGGGCGACGGAGGTTTTTTAAGGCGTTCCGGCTAAAACGGCACACCAGTGCCGTTTTTTAACGCCTCCACCGTTTTACTCAGCGGCTCATTCTCGCTACGCTCGATGCCGCTGAGCGAACTTGTTCGATTCCCGTCGCGACCCCCAAGATTGACTAAAAGCCGGGCTAAAGCCCGGCTTTTAGTCAATGGAGCGGGCGACGGGAATCGAACCCGCCTTTACAGCTTGGGAAGCTGTCGTTCTACCGATGAACTACGCCCGCGGTTCAAACTACAACAGTATGCCACATTCTAGCAGCAACAGCCAGGAGCTCTGTTTCTCCATTGCAGAGGGGTAAAAATTGTCGATACCCCGCCCACACTCCTCATCTTCACTTAGCGATAGCCTTCACGAAATACGAAGTGCCCACAAAACCAGCACATTACCGCATAAAATCGGGGATTTCCCCGGGATATTCTTCCCAATACGCCTCCACCTCGCTCGCCAGAACATCCGACTCACCCCGGCTGGCGTCGTCAGCGATTCCCACCGTGTGAAACCCGGCCGCGTTCGCCACCCGAACCGCATAAACCGCATCTTCAAACACCCAGGCGTCCTCCGGTACGCTGCCCATCGCCCCCGCTGCCTGCAAGAACATAGTCGGCTCGCGCTTATGCATTCCCGTCTCCGATGAAGCGAAATACTGCGTAAACATGTCCTCAATCCCCAGACGCCGAAACGCCGGGCGAATCAGGCCCTCGGATCCGGAACTGACCACCGTCATCGGCACCCCCGCTTCGGCCAGCGCCTCCAGGAAACCCCTGGCACCGGGCTTGAGCTGTACCTCCTCGAGATAGCCGGTATAGACCGCATCTTTGATACCGTTCACGACCTCGCTGACCGTTACGTCCAACCCGAAGCGTTGGTGTACCAAGTGCGCCGACTCGGGCAAAGTCATCTCGAAAAATTGCGCACCCAAATCTTTATCAACCTCTATCCCCAAGGTCGTCAAGTATTTTCCGGCTGCCTCCCGCCACAGCGGCATAGTGTCAAGCAATGTCCCGTCACAATCGAAAATCGCGCCTTTAATCATGTCCTCAGGATACCTTCCCAACTTCCCTCCCGACGCGCATCCTTTCCGGCCTGCACCACTAAACCGTGAAACAGCGCCAGTTCCGCCACCGTAAATCCCTCCGCGCGCCACGCCGCATCGCAGGCTTGTCGCGCTTGGCGATAGGTCCGAAACTCGCCCAAACCAGCTGCTGCCAGCAATCGGCGCGCATAGGCGTCGAAAATAAAAACCGGGCGGTCATAGGCATAAAGCAGGATGTCGTCGGCAGTTTCCTCACCCACTCCCGGGACTTGCAAAAGAGAGTTGCGCAGCGTTGGGGTGTCAATCTCACCGGCCCGGGCATCAGTTTTTATGTACCATTCGGTCAAATTTTTCAGGTATCTCGCTTTCGCGCGCATGAAGCCGCTGGGTCGAATGAGTGTCTCCAGTTCGTCCGGTTTCACCCCCGCCAGCCGCATGGGGTCAAGAAGTCCTTCCTTCCGCAGGTTCTCGAGGGACTTTTCCACGCTGGTCCAGGTCGTGTTTTGGGTAAGGACGCTGCCCACCAGGATCTCAAACTTCGTTTCCGCCGGCCACCACTTTCCCGCATCTCTCACATTGCGTTGCAAAATCTCGAACAGCTCACGAAAACCCGAAACCCGCCCTACCATGCTTGTCATGAAGAACCGCCCGGAGAGACTATTGACCCGAAATCTGCAGATCTCGTGACGAGACCATCAGCAGTCTGCCGCTGGTGAAAGAAACGGTGGCGAACTGTCCGGTGATTTCGTTGGAAACCCCGCGTGTTGAGCCGCGAACCAGAGTAAAGTCCTCGACCAGGTAGCGAGTCCCCGTCAGGGTGAGGCCCTCAACATCGCCGTCAAAAGGAATCAAGCCGAAATAGTGGTAGTCGTTGCGGGGCACTGTATGGGTTCCCGGTCCTACCAGGGACACCATGTTGTAGCCGTCTATCCAACGCAGCCGGGCGGGAGTGTGGGCGAATTTCGCCAAAATGCCGAGGTTTCCCAAAGTATGGTCCAAGCGTCCCCCCAAGCCGCCAATGACATCTATCTGCCGGTAACCGCGAGAATACGCCAAATCGACCGCCGCTTCAGAATCCGTAACTTCCTTGGCCGCGGGGAGAACTATCACTTCCGCGCCATCGCCGGGAACAGCGCCGCTGGTAGGGTCGGCGGGTACTGCCGCCAAGACTTCGGGAGAGCGGGTGCGTCCGTCCGCAAACTCGGTCTGGCCTGCCGGACGCGGCGAAGAATCAAAGTCGCCGATGTAGACGTCGGGGACAATCCCTAAAGCTCGCGCCACGTCTTGACCCGAATCGCCACAAATTACCAACTCGTAGACCGAAAAATCCCAGCCGTCAGCGCACAGCGCACGCAGACCTTGCACCCCTCCGACCACCACCAGGCAGCGCGAGTCAACTGACACAGCGCCATTTTTCGCCGAATCGTCCTGGTTTTCGCACATCTTGGTCATGGAGTCATTCTAATCTGGCTCCCACGGAGCCCGGAAAACATGACAGATGTCATCTAATTTTTGTGATTGCGCACACTACCGGCCCAAACGCCGGGGAGCAAGACTTAGATACATGAACACAACTACTACGGCTGCCCTGCAGCTCACTAATTTGCATAAGCACTTCGGGAAAGTCCACGCGGTGGACGGCATCGAACTTAATGTACCGACTGGTACAGTTATGGCTCTGCTGGGGCCGAACGGGGCGGGGAAAACCACCACCCTGGATATGGTTCTGGGGCTGAGCGCACCGACCTCCGGGGAAGTACAGGTTTTGGGCGAAAGCCCGAAAACCGCGATTTCCCGCGGTCAGATTGCTGCCGTCCTGCAAACGGGTGGCCTACTCAAAGACATGTATGTCTCCGAAGTCGTTCGCTGGATTGCCGCAGCTTACGGCCGTGATGTTGATACCCCGGAAAACCGGGAGCGGGTGATACGCGCGGCAAACCTAGAGCCGATTCGCAAACGTAAGATTGGGAAATGCTCCGGCGGGGAACAGCAGCGGATTAAATTCGCGCTGGCCCTGTTGCCAAACCCGGATATTTTGGTGCTTGACGAACCAACCGCGGGGATGGACGCCAACGCGCGCCGCGACTTTTGGGAAGTGATGCACGGTCAGGCGCAAAACGGCAAGACCATCATCTTTGCCACCCACTACCTCCAGGAGGCCGCGGACTATGCTGATCGCATCGTGGTGATGAATCACGGAAAAATTATCGCGGATGCCAGCCCGGCAGAAATTACTGCCCAGAGAACGCGCAACGTGTCCTTCCAGGTTGACCCCTCACACCTCAAAGCGCTCACCGCTCAGATACAGGAACACTGGCCCCAGGAATCTGTAGCAATCAATGACAACAGAATGTACCTTTCGGTACAAAAATCGGATGATTTCGCACGTTTCATCCTCTCTCAACCCGGTGTGAGCCACTTGGAAATCGTGCCTCCCTCCATGGAGGACACTTTCTTTACCCTAACCAGCAACTAAGGAAACCTCATCATGAACACGAAAATATTTGCTCTGGATTTAAAGCGAATTCTGCGCTCACCGGAAGTACCCATGTTTGTCATTGGACTGCCGGTAGTGATTTACCTGATTTTTGGGGTCGCTGCGACCTACGCCAAGGAAATGGTCGCCGACACCGCCACCAATTGGGCCTGGGTCACTATGGTCAATATCGCCGCCTACGGGGCCATTATCTCCACCGCTAGTTTCGCCGCTGGCACCTCGGTGGACAAAATCCAAGGCTGGGGACGCCAAATCGCACTGACTCCCCTGAGCAACGGGAGGTACCTGGGTACCAAAATCGTCTTGGGAGCGCTACTGGCGGCTTTGCCCGTGGCGGTCATCTTCCTGTTGGGTGGTCTGACTCAAGCCAAAGCGGAGCCCTCTGCCTGGATTATCTCTGTCTTGGTGATTCTGGGCGGATCACTCACTTTCACCCTCTACGGTCTGGCTTTCGGGATGTTGTTGCATTCCGATACGGCCGTCTCTATTGCCTCTGGACTGACCACTCTATTTGCTTTCGGAGCGAATCTGTTCATGCCCCTGGGCGGATGGCTGCTGGATTTCGCGAAATTCATCCCGGGCTACGGTTACGGAATTCTCGCCAGATACTCCGCCACTAACGGAAATCAGATTACGATGGACGGAGAGATGTACACCGAAAACCTAGGAATTGGCATCGTGAACTTTGTAGTGTGGATCTTGATTTTTGCCCTCCTGGCACTGTGGGGCTACCAGCGTTCACGGAGGCACGCATGAACCCGAAATCTTCCCACGCCCTCACCACAGAAGGCCGCAGTATCACCAGTTCGCCTTCGAAGTCCTACATTTTCGCGGGCACCTTCATGAGCCTCGTGTGGCTGGGGTTCCTGTACTTTCCGATTAGTCAGGCACTGACCTTACCCCTGGGGTCAAAGATAATTTCCCTGGTATTGACCGCCACATTCGCACTGGCTTACGTCATAGCTTTTATCCTCTCGTGGCGTAAACCAATCATGGGTGAACGTAACTTCTGCTACTTCGATGGTCGGCACCGCCTACGCAAGAGCGACGCCATAGCCTTTGCAGTACTTGTGATGACTACATTGCTACAGGTGGCAGTGTTAGGACCGCTGGATTCCTTGACTTTCCTGCCGTTTATCGCTGCTGCCGCGCATTTCACCCTGCCCCAGGCGGCTGGCTACATTGCCGGGGCCCTGACGGTTTTAGCCTCCTTACTCATCCCCCGTTTTGTACCGAATGGTCAAGAATATTTTGGCCTCGCCATCACTACCTCAGCGGTGTTTATGTTCGTCGCGGGAATAACTTTCTTTATCGGTTCCAGTATTGAAAGCCAGCGCCAAGCCGGCACACAAGCGATTTTGGAAGAACGCGAACGCGTGGCCAGGGACGTACACGATGTCCTGGGTCACACCCTTACGGTCATTGCCCTCAAATCCGAACTAGCCGGAAAACTGCTGGAACGTGACCCCGGGCGTGCCCAGACGGAGCTGCGCGAGATTACCCACTTGGCGCGGGAATCAATCGAAGAGGTTAGGCAGACTGTGGCGGGGCTCAAAGTGCAGAGTTTGTTCGAGGAAATCACCGCCGCGTCTCAGGCACTAGAGAGTGCCGGTATCGGCTTGCAGCGGGAGGGCAGCGCCTGGCCAGACCTCGACTCCATCCCTGCTGTGAACCAAGCGATTTTTGCCTGGGTGATTAGGGAGGCCACCACCAACATCATTCGTCACGCGGCTGCCAGCCAAGCCACTATCAAGTTGGACCGGAGCAACCTGACTATCACCGATAATGGAGTGGGGATTCCCCCCGATGCTACCGGACACGGCCTGGAGGGACTCAAGGCTCGCGTGGAACAGGTCGGCGGGACTCTCAGTATAGTTGGGATACGTGAGGTCACGAGTGCCGCAAGTGCCGAGAGCGAGCGGCAAAACATCCCGGAGACCGGCACCGTAGTGGAGGTAAAGCTGTGATTAGCGTGGTACTGGCCGATGATCAAGCCCTGGTGCGCGGAGCGATTGCGGCACTGCTGGAACTCGAAGGAGACATTGAGGTTGTCGCCCAGGCCAGCAATGGTCGTGAACTCCTCGATGCCGTCCAAACCCACCACCCCCAGGTTGCGGTGGTGGACATCGAGATGCCCGACCTCGACGGAATCGCCGCCACCAAAGCCATTACCGAGACCACCGCCGACACCAAAACGCTGATTTTGACGACTTTTGGGCGTCCCGGCTACTTGAAACGCGCTTTGAGCGCCGGCGCCAAAGGCTTTATGGTCAAGGAAACTCCCGCCGAAGAACTCGCCGCCGCGGTACGAACTATCGCCGCCGGCGGCACGGCTGTGGACCAAAAACTGGCCACCGAATCCCTTTTCGAGGGCGATAATCCCTTGACTGAACGCGAGATGGAAGTCCTGAAAATCGCCGAACAGGGCTTGAAAGTCCAAGAAATTGCGGCTCGGGTGTATCTCTCACCCGGCACGGTACGCAACTACCTCTCTAGTGCGATCAGCAAAACCCACACGGACACCTCGGCGGGCGCAGCTCGAAAAGCCCGTGAACTCGGATGGCTCTAAACACGCCGCCTGTGCTTCCGAGCACCCAAACTACCTAGGATAGGTAAGGCTTACCTAAGCCTATTCTGATAGACTGGGGGCATGAATGATGACTGCAATCTTCCGCAAAGTACTCGTGCCACTAAAATCGCAGCCGGACATTGGGTACTAGCGCGTGCCGGAAAACGGGTGCTGCGTCCCGGAGGACTCAAACTTACTAACCGAATGCTCCAAGCAGCTGATATTACAGGAAAGAAAGTTGTAGAGTTTGCGCCCGGATTAGGCAAAACAGCCAAAATTATTATTGATGCGCCGGTCGAGTCCTATACAGGGGTAGATCAAGACCCGGACGCAGCCCGGCGGGTGCAAAACATCGTTGCAGACAGCGGCGGCAGAGTGGTGCAGGCAGATGCCCAGGATACCGGTTTGGATTCGCAATCGGCCCAGGTAGTGGTGGGCGAGGCGATGCTCACCATGCAAAGCGAAAAAAACAAAGAAAAAATTGTTTCAGAAGCATACCGGATACTAGAACCAGGCGGATGCTACGCAATTCACGAACTCGGATTAACTCCTAACGATATAGACATGCAGCTAGCCGATGAATTACGTAAGCGTCTTGCACAAGCTATTCGCGTGAACGCTCGCCCCCTCACCGAAAATGAATGGCGCAAGGTACTGGAAAATGCTGGTTTTGTTATTGAATGGGTCGGTTTTGAACCCATGGCTCTGCTGTCGCCACGGCGTAACCTAGCTGATGAAGGTCTCAAGGGAGTGTTGCGGATACTCGGTAATGTTCTGAACGATCGAGAGTTACGGGCGAGAATTTTAGAAATGCGCGCCACATTTAAGCACTACCGTAAGAATCTGACAGGGATTGCTATAATAGCACGTAAACCCAGTAAATAGAGAGAAACGTCAAAGGAGATTCAACATGGATTCAAAAGAAGAATTGGTTACTGCCGGTCTAGGATATATAAACAATCTTGCAGAGCTAATTGAGTATTCCCCGAACTCTACCGTTTCTAAAACCCTAATGCGTGCAGAAGGGGTAAATGTTGTGCTATTTTCTTTCGACAGCGGCGAAGAACTATCAGAGCACACCGCAGCTATGCCGGTCATCGTGCAAACCCTGGAAGGGGAAATTGAAATCACCGCCGACGGCAAAACTGTGAAACTGCTTCCCGGCGGAATGGTGCACTTTTCTACCCGCTTACCACACGCAGTTAAAGCCTTGACTCCTGCAAAAATGGTTCTCTATATGCTCAGCGAGCAGGGCAAATAGCACCCTTTAGGTTCCCAACGACACTAACTAGACACCAAATCACGGAACTAAAGCGTTACTGTTGCGCCGGGGTTGTGGGGAGGGCGTGCGAACGCGGCGGCACCGCGGCCGTTTGCTTTTGATCCGCGGCACGAGTGGCGGTGAACAGCGAGTTGCGCAGCTCCTCCATCGCGTTATTGACGCCACCGGGGTTGGACGGCAGCATCAGCGTCTGGGTGTTAGAGGCTTTCGCGACTTCCTGTAACGTGTCGAAGTACTGGGTCAACAGCAGCATCTCTTGGGCTTCTGAGCCAATCCCGGCATCGCGCAGGGATTCATACTGGCTGACCAGACCGTCCACGATAGCTTTGCGCTGAGCGGCGATACCTTCACCTTGCAGGCGCTTGTATTCCGCGTCGGCCTCAGCCTGTTTCACAATCTTGATTTTCTCGGCCTCCGCCAGGGAAACCGCTGCCTCACGTTCCCGCTGGGCGGCGTTGATTGAGTTCATCGAGGCGCGCACCGTCGGATCCGGGTTGATGTCTGTCACCAGGGTGTTGATGATGGCGAAACCGTAGGCGTTCATAGCCGTAGCCAAGGTTGTCTCGACGTCTTGGGCGATTTGGTCCTTGGAAGAAAACGCCTCGTCCAGGTCCAGTTTGGCCAGGGAGGTACGCACCCGGTCGTAAACGTAGGACTGAATCTGACGTTCCGGATTGGCCAAACGATAGTAGGAATCGACCACGTTTTGGACTTGGTATTGCACCGAAACCGGAATCGTGACGAACACGTTGTCCTTGGTCTTGGTTTCCACTACGGAATCCAGCTGCATGATGCGCAGCGGAACCTTTTTCGCAATCTGATCCACGAACGGAATCTTTACCCGCAGACCGGGCAGAGCGACCTTGTGAAACTTACCGAAACGCTCAATCACGTAGTTCGTCTGTTGCTTCACCACAAAGAACATCCCGCCCATGATGAGCAACACCAGGATAATGATGGCGATAATCGACATCCCAAACAGCCCCCCGACAAAAGCCAAAAATGCTTCCATTTTCAAAACCTTTCAATCAACAAAAACCTAACCTTACAACCAACTTTAGCGTCTCATTTGTCCGAGGGAAACTCGAAAATCCTGGTACCGACCCAGAATTGAACAAACATCATCAACACCATCAAACCTATCGTGGCAGCGAATGCCCAGGGTCCCAAAAAGAGGGTCGTGGCGTAGGTAATTCCGCCGTAAGCCACCAGAGCGGCAGCCGCGAGGGTGTCAGCAACGTTCAGAGCTGCGGAGACTTCGCCGTGGCGTTGGGGCGGGGTCAGGGAAAGGGCGTGGACGGTGGCCAGCGGGAAGATGAGACCTTGACCCGAACCGGCGATGGCCCATCCCACCAGCACAAACCAGGGGCTGAAACCGGGCACAACTGCCAGGAGTACCACCAGGGTGCCCGTAATCTGGATAATGGGACCGATGATGATCAACCAACGGCGGTGCGCTGGATTCACAATCCGGCCCTGAATCCACGAGCTGAAAGCCCAGGTCATTGACGAAACCGTCATGGACAGGCCGGCCATGGTGGGGCCCCAACCGTGAATTTCTTTCAGCAGCAGGGGTAGGTAGAGGTCTACGGTGACAAAAGTGCCGTTCAACAGTCCGCGCATCGCCACGGTGGCGGGGACGCCGCGCACCACCCGGAAAGTGCCGGGAGGAAGGATAGGACGGGCCGCAAAGAACAGCGCCAGGGTCAGGACTAAGGCAGCAATAATGAGTACCGGAGAGACAGTTTCACGTTCTACCCCGGAGATGACTTGCAGCGCGCCAATCAGGATGCCGCTAAAAATGGAACCCCAAAGCAGGCGGGGCGAGGGACGGAACGGCACCGGGTCATGCAGCGGAGGAAATTGGCGAAATTTTGGCCACACTACCGGAAAAAACACCAGAAATAGGATTGGGCAAATTCCGAAAACGAAACGCCAATGCACATAGTCCACCAGGAATCCCGCCACCAGCGGGCCGACCAGGGAAGGCACCACCCAGGCGATAGCAAAGACCGCAAAAAAAGCCGGCTGCTTGTGCGGTAAGACGTAGGAACCCACCATCACGTAGAGGGGCACAATCAGCAAACCGCCGCCCAGACCCTGAATCGCGCGTCCCACCACGACAAACCAGATGTTGGGGGCGAAACTCGCCACCAGCAGTCCCCCGGTGAAAGCCACTATGCCCGTGTAAATTACCGGTTTCGGGCCTTTCGTATCGACCCACGCCCCGGCTAGGGCGGTGGTAATCAACTGGGTGGACATGGAGATTCCGGCTGCCAGCGCGAACAGATTTTTGCCGTCCAGGCGGTCCACGATGAAGGGCATGGCTGTGTTTACCGCGATTGCTTCAAAAGCAACCAAGGTAATCATCCCGGTAGCGATGATTTTAAACCAGGCCGCCAGGTAACCGCTGAGATAGTTATTCCCCTTGTCCTCAGCTGGCTTCTGGTTGCGTCCCGATGCTTCCACGCTGTCCACGGATTTACTCACTCCCTCATCACTCAAAAAATCTCCCTGTCGGAATCCTAGGTTAAGGCTCCGACAGGGAGTTGGCAAAAATTATTCGGTCTCCCCAGATTACAGATCAGAGGCCTTCAAGTAAGGCTGGTAGCGGTGGCATTGCACCGGAATCTGCCAGGACAAACGATCCTCTTGCAGTTCTTGCAGCACAAGCTGCAGCGCCACATCACTATAGGTCATGTTTTGGTGTCGATGCGTATCCGCCGGACACACGTCTTGGAGTACCACGTTATTGACGTTGCTGCCTTCCAAGAATTCGCTGGTGTAGGGGGTGACGACCGTGTCTAACTTGGTGGTAATCACGGTGTAGTCGATGTTCGGGTAAACCTCAATACCATCGTTGAGCTGGTTAAAGAACTCCGAACCGACCAGCTGCTGCATTAAACCGGTCTGGTTAGAGCTGTGGAACACTTTGTCGTCAAGGGTCGGAATTTCCTGGCGCAGCCAGTTAACCAGGTTCAGCATTCCTCCCAAGGTCGTGCCGTGGTTGTTCGGGGTCAGACCAATGAGCTGGTCGACTTTCTGGTCCCCGCCGTACCACTTGATGTACGCCCGCGGCAGCGCTCCACCCCCTTGGGAATGGCCCACCAAGTCAACCTTTGTGGCGCCGGTAGCCGCCAAGACCCGATCCACAAAACCGGCCATAAACGCTGCGCTTTGCTTGATGTCGCCGCTGAAGGCTTTTGAATCGTTGATGACGGTTTCGCCCTTAGCGTTCTTTGAGGTCGCAGGGTTGTAGTTAAACGTAAATACGCAGTAACCGGCCTGTTTCAAGCGTGGAGACATATAGGACCAGGCTCCGAAAGCATCATTGCTGGTACCCGGAATTAACACGACCGGTTCCGTGCCCGGGGCTGGCCGGCAGTTGAAATCATTAGCGCCCAAAGGTGTCATCCCCGGATGCAAAGCGGCCTGGCTCAAACCCACCATCGCCGTGTGGTAATCAGGGCCGTATCCGTTGGCGGGGATTCCTCCCGGGGAACTTGGGGCTTCAATGCCACCAATATTGTCAATAGTGGGATCCGCAGGAGCCGGAATAGCCAGAGCCGCATTGGCGCTCAGACCCAACCCTAGAAATGCTGCCCCAGCTGCCGCCGCGATACGAGTTAGCTTCTTCAACTCAGTCTCCTTCTTGGTTTGGATTGTCACAAGTTTCCAGGGGCTGTTTTTCGCGCTGAGGCTGTTGTCCGCCACGCCTACTCCGTCAGTTCCTTGAATAAATCCTAAAAGGATTCTGAAAGAAAAACAACTGTTTGTCCCTGACAAACAGGGGCTGTTTTTCCTAGTCAGGGCCGTTTCAAAAGCGCGGCGGGGAGGTTGTACACCGCCTCGCGCCTCACGCACTCACTTTCCGCCGTCGTGGGTGGGTTTCCAATGAGAACCAACCGTCCGGGTGTCCCCCGTGACAATGGTCAGGTCGTTACGAATGTTAGAACCGGTTAGCATACCGCGGGCTATCGGGATGAGTTTATGCGCCACCGCAATCCGCACCAGGGGCACAATTAGCTCTGCCGCGTGAAGGGGGACTCGTCCGATATACGTTTTCTTGTCGAGATAGGCGCCCAAGCCACCGTCGTCCTCCCGCATCCACAGAGCCACCGGCACCGTCTTGCCAGTGGAAATATAGGGATGGAGCGGAGCAATGTGATCATCGTAATCCTCCAAAGGGATTTCTTCCCCAGGAGGCAAAATTGTAAAGGCTTTTCTCGGGAACATATTGACCGGACCCACCCCGCCGACAGGAGGCAAACTCAAGGTCACGCGGTTTGCCAACCTAGATTTGGTACGTTGCGCCCACAGGTGGCAAGGCACTACTAGATTGAGTTCTTGGGCATCCAAACCATTGAGTTCCACCACATATTTGCCGGCGGTAGCGTGATCCAAATAGCCTACGAAGTGGCCTTGCACCCACACGCAGACCGCCGCGTAATCATCAGGATTGTTGCGGTCACGCACCAGGTAAGCCCAGTCATCTATTTCCGCGCCATGAATATCGTCCACGTTTTGTCCGGCAAACAGCGCCGCAAAATCATCTTGTAGCTCGAGTGAATCCTCAACGGTGGCAAACGTAGAAGGCGCTTCCCACCCGGCAAAACTTTTAAGGTAGGGGCGAACCGGACCGCTGGTATCGGGTCTACCCTTAGAAAACAACCCCACGCCGTTCCCCTTTCACGAGTTTTACCTGCACTCTCTACATTCTCAGGCGACAAAACTATTTTCAAGCATAACCAAAATCGTTGACCGATAAGTCCGGTTGGTCGCCTTCCAACGGTTTTTTTGAGAATTCAACAGGTTAATCGCCAGCCTCGTGGTGCACTCAGTCAACTTCCTGACAGTTTTTCGGTGCCGGCGGATAGGGTCCCAAATCACCGTCACTGAGGTTATCCATAGCGAGCGCACCCTGGAACTGTTCCCCCAACAGGACGTTAATCTCTGCACCACGATTCAAATCAATCCTGACGTCAGCTTCCGGCAGGGCCCGCGCCAACGAAAATGCTTTCGCCACATTTTTCTTGCTGGTGTTAATGCGAGCCGCCCCGGCGTAGGAATCGGGCGAATTCCCCACCACGTTCACCTTGACGCCGAAATCTTTCAGTCGCTGTGCCGTTTGCGTGGCCAGGCCGTTTTGGGAAGATCCGTTGAATATGTTTACCGCCACTCCCTGTAAGGAAACCGGCTTTCCCTTCGGAGCGCATGGCGGCACTTTCGCCTTTGCCTCCTCGGACAAAACAAAAGAATTACCGAAAGGCAGAGAAACCAAACCCACAGCAAAAGGCAGGGAAACCACCAAAACCGCAGCCATCGCCAGCACAATCCAGCCGAAAATCACGGTTTGGCGAGCCAGGGTGCGTCGTCTCCGTTTGGCGCGTATCTCCTGGGAATCACCCTGGCCGAGCAGGTCCTTTGCTTCAATTCTGGGCATCTTTTTGGCCTTGCGTGGCTCGGAGTTCTTGATCCGCGTGACGCTTAGCGTAGGCTTCGGAATGCAATTCCGTTCCGGCCGGAGCGGAAGCCGGGGAGGCCTGCTCCAGCTTAGTGCCGCGAACGTTAGAAATCGCCCGCATGAAGTGGTACATGATGATGGCGCCGAAGGAACCCATCGCGATACCCTCGAACTTCACGTCGCCGATGACCAAGGTGTAGTTCGCGATAGCCATCACCATCGCCACCGCGGCCGTATTCAGGTTCACCGGGTCAGCGAAATCCACCTGGTTCTGGACCCAGATACGCACTCCGAGCATCCCAATCATGCCGTACAGAATCGTCGCGGCTCCACCCAGAACCCCCGGCGGAATGGTGGCGATAATCTCACCGAACTTGGGCAGCAGGGACAGGGCTAGAGCCCCGACAGCGGCAATGATATAAGCCACGGTGGAGTAAACCCGGGTCGCGGCCATCACGCCGATGTTTTCGGCATAGGTGGTCGTACCGGAACCGCCGCCACTGCCGGCAATCATGGTGGACAAACCGTCCGCAATCAAAGCCCGACCCGTCAGGTCATCGAGATTCTGACCGGTCATGGCGGACACGGACTTTACGTGTCCCACGTTTTCGGCGATGAGAACCAACACTACCGGAAGGAACAAGCCCAGCAGGGCGGGGCTAAACGCCGGAGCGTGGAAAGTCGGTAGGCCCACCCAGTCGGCTTTGCTGATAGCTTCAAAGTTCACTTCGTGGCGAATCACCGCGGTCGCATAGCCGATAAGCACCCCGATGAGAATCGACAAACGTCCGATGATGCCCTTGAACAGTACGGTAATCAGCAGGACGGACACGATGGTCACGGTGGCCGTCACGGGAGCCTGCTGGACGTTATTCCATGCCGAAGGAGCCAGGTTGAAACCAATGAGGGAAACGATAGCCCCCGTCACAATCGGTGGCATAATCCGGTCAATCCAGGCCGCACCTGCGAAGTGAACTAACACACCGACCAACAGCAGCAAGACGCCGGCAGAAATCACCCCGCCTTGTGCCAGAGCCATCTTGTCCGAGTCGATAGGAGCTCCGCCCCCGGAAACGTAACCGGTGACCGCACCGATGGGCGCAATCAACGCAAAAGATGAACCCAAATACGAAGGCAAGCGTCCGGAAGTGATGAGAATAAACAGGATGGTGCCCACACCCGTAAAGAACAGGGTGGTTGCGGGAGAAAACCCGGTCAGCAACGGAACCAGGAAGGTCGCGCCGAACATAGCGACAATATGTTGAGCCCCGATACCGATGGTTCGCGGCCAAGTTAGACGCTCGTTGGGCTGTACTACCTCACCGGTAGTAATGTGCTTGCCGTCCCCATGCAATTTCCACTTGAAATTACCGGTTTTCGTTTCTGACATATTTCGTCCTTCCTTGCAGACTCCCGAATTTGTCCCTCCCATCCTAATACGGCCTCCGTCGCGCAAAAAAACGCCTGTTGCGCTAGGCTAAACACGTGAGCGATGCCTATGTTTCGGATTTTCCCGGCCTGGAAAAGGTCAATCCACAAGAGGTTTTTTCTCGCCCCGGGTACACTGACTCCACACAAAAAATCCCCGGTATCGTCATTACGTTGTTCGTGATTACTCTGGTCAGTTTCGTGGTGCCGATGATTTTTTCGATAGCTGCCATCGTCGTGGCGGTGCTGGCTGGCGGGATGCTGCGGGCGCGCGCCCTCTCTTCCGAACGCCAACCCGGAGACGGGCTGCTGCGAGCCACTTTCGGGCTGTCGTTCCTGTCTATAGGCTGGGGCACAGTGTGGTTCCTGGCTTGGGTAATCACCAAAGTGACTGTGACAGTCGTCCCGTTTTAGCCTCTGTTAGCTATAGCGTCCCGTTTTCGATGCAGGGGAATCCCTAATCCAAGTCGACTAGTTATTCATTGATAGGCTCATCGGGAATCTCAGAGGAGAGCAGACGGCGCACCTGGAACTTTTGAATCCAGGTGGTCCACAAAATCCCGCAAGTCGTGGTGACAACAAAAGCAATAATAGCCAGCCAGGGCTGTCCCACCATTGAGCGCGCCACAATAATGGCAGACAGCAAACCAATGGGCATAAAAGACCCCAACCAAATGACCTTGTACCCGGTCGGATCATAGAAACGTCCCGAACCGATACGGCTGGCAAAAGCGTAAGTGAAGAGCAGCACAATCGCCATCAACACGGTAAAGGCAATTAAGGAAAGGAAGGCGTTCAAAGCGGATACAGCCGCCCCGCACACGCCGCCGAACAAGGAAATGACCCAGCGAATCCATCGCGGAATCGCGACGATACGAGCCAGCACCTGACGGGCATGTTCGGGATCGCGAATGGACTCCATAATCAGGCTGATTTCGTAGCCGGTGTAATACGACGGGTGTTCGCGAGCAATGTAAGGAATTTCGTAGCGGGCATCCACCTCGGGTACTTCACCCACAGCCAAACCTACGGCTCGCATCTGCAGTCCGTCAGAATCTTCGATTTCTTTGGGGCTCAGAATTGTTGCCGCAGCCATATTTGACACGGGCTGACCCAACAGTTCCTTTAGGGATGGGCCCGCATTCGGGTCTCCGGGAACGGTGAGACTCCCCCGAATACCTTCGGATTTGTTTTCCCCCCGGCTGGCATCACGCTTTTTGCGCCGAGAGGCCCGACCGACCACGGCAGACTGGTCGGACCCCAAAGTCGGCATGTTAAAGGGCACCCGTGCGCGGATGTCTTGCAAATCAGGATGCTGTTCCTCCGTGAGTTGGGCCACCTGTCGAGGATCCATAGGCTGGGGTTCGTACCGGGTAGCAGGCGCTCCCATCGGGGGGTATCCGGCGGGTTGCTGGGGTGGAGTTCCCAGCTGACCGGGGACACTCGGCGGGTTTTGCGCAGGGTATCCTGAATAATCTGGATACCCAGCAGGATTGGAAACAGGCATCTGACCGCCGGAGAAAGGCGGCTGAGCTATGTTGGGATTCCCATAGCCGTAATCAGCGTATGCATTCGGATTCTGTGACTGGCTGTTTGGGTTGTACGCCGGCATTCCCATTGGTGCAGCTGGTGACATTCCCATCACGCCGTCCATGCCGCTATATTCCCCACGGAGAGGCACCGACCCATTGTTGTATGGCGCGGCGGCGTTGAGAGGCACCGCACCTCCCATCTCCCCATCTAAGGAAACCAAATTACCGTTGCGGGGCGCACCACCGTAGTTTTGGGGAGGAACAGCTTCCGGGTTCAAAGGAACAGCTGCCTGATTAAGCGGAACCGCTCCAGAGGGGGTACCGCCCAAGGAAACCAGGTTCGGGTTGGCATTTGCAGGTTTAGGCGCAGGTCTGCCTCCCTGACCGTTGCCGGGCACATTTACGCCAGTCATAAACCTGTAATCCTCCTCGAACATACATATACCTGGACACCATTGTACAAGGTTGAAACAGGTGGGGGCGCATGATTTTGTAAAGAAGAATTAAACTTTCCCCGTATTTTCAAACAACCGCCCGCTTAGGACTGCGAGCAGACCCCTCAGCGAGCCAACTTACCCAGATAAATCGCAAGTGAGTTCAACGTTTCCTCACCAACTCCTCAAGAAATAAATGGCCCCTGCGTCCTCCTCACCGTGCCAACCACTCCCAACAAACCCTAAAATTTGCCGAACTGACATAGTTTAGGTATCTTTTTATGGCGTTGTTTTTGCGAACAACCGCACACGCGCGAGTGGCGGAATTGGTAGACGCGCACGGTTCAGGTCCGTGTCCCAGTGATGGGGTAGGGGTTCAACTCCCCTTTCGCGCACGTTTACGGGGTTTCCCGGTTTGGCCCAGCACCGGTTTCACGGCCGGTTTTGCTGGGTTTTTTCCTTATTTTCCAAATGTTTATTATTCTTTCATTGTTAACATGACATCGAGGGAAAGGGACATCATGAACAAATTTTTGACTCGTGCCGCCGCAGTTTTGGGCGCTGGCGCTCTGGCTATTTCTTTGACTGCTTGCGGCGGAGGCGACACCGGTGACGCAAATGTTGTGACCGTTGGCGCTTCTCCCACCCCGCACGCCAAGATTCTGCAGTACCTGCAGGATTCCGGTGCCGCTGAAAAGGCTGGCATCACCATTAAAGTTCAGGAATTTTCTGATTACATCCAACCCAACGAGGCTTTGAAGTCTGGGGACATCGATGCCAACTATTACCAAACCGTGCCCTATCTCGAGGAACAATCAGCCTCTCGCGGCTACAAATTCACTGCCGGCAAGGGTATTCACCTGGAGCCGATGGGCATTTATTCCAGTAAAATCAAGAGTCTCGATGAGCTCAAAGATGGTGCCAAGATTGCCATCATTAACGACCCGTCTAACCAGGCACGCCAACTCAAACTGCTAGAGAACCATGATTTGCTGCAGTTGAAGGGCATGAAAGACATCTCGGTTGTCAATGTCAAGGCTACGCCGGAAGCTAACCCTCGCGGTTTCCAGTTCACCGAAGTTGATGGAGCCACAGAGCCATCCCTGCTGCCTGACGTGGATATTGCCGTTATCAACGGCAACTATGCTCAAGGTGGGGGCTTGAATCCCGCTGATGCTTTGTCTTTGGAAGACCCAGAAGGTAACCCTGCTGTGAACGTCTTGGTGTGGCGCGCCGATGAAAAGGACAAGCTCGAAGCCATTAAGAAGCTCGATGAGCTGCTGCATTCTGACGTGACCAAGAAATACATTGAGGACACCTGGCCGGATCAGTCGGTCATCCCGGCGTTCTGATTCGAGAGCTAAAACTATTGGCGGTCAAGGCAAAACCTTGACCGCCAATAGTTTTAATGAAATCGCTGTTCAGACCAGCCCGTAAAGACGGTCTCCGGCATCACCCAAACCGGGCACAATATAGGCATCCTCGTTCAGATGGTCATCCACCCCAGCCACGACAACCGTCACTTCCGCCCGGTCGCCCACCGCGTCAGTCACGGCCTTAATCCCCTCAGGAGCAGCCAGGATACACGTACAGGTGACATCCCGAGCACCGCGTTCCAACACATAGTTGATAGCCGCCACCAAGGTCCCGCCCGTCGCCAGCATGGGGTCAACAATAAAGCACTGACGCCCGGACAGGTCGCTGGGCAACCGGTTAGCGTAGGTTTCAATCGCGAGGGTTTGTTCGTCGCGTTTCATTCCCAAAAATCCGACTTCCGCGGTCGGCAACAAGCGAGTCATGCCTTCCAGCATCCCCAAACCGGCCCGCAAAATCGGAATCACGATAGGACGCGGGTCTGCCATAACCTGGCCTTGTGTCTTGGTGATAGGGGTTTCTACGTCAATCGTCTCTACCCGAACATTGCGGGTTGATTCATAGGCCAGCAAGGTCATCAACTCGTCCACGAGCTGGCGAAACATCGGCGACGGCGTGTTTTTGTCGCGCAACAGGGTCAATTTATGATTAATCAGCGGATGATCCGCAACATATAAGTGCATGGCTTTAACTTACCGCGAAAGCACCCCGCCTCGCGTGAAGTTCACTCGGGTCGGTTAGAGTTACTCTATGGTTTCCTCCAGTGTTCCCTCTGTTCCCAATCTTTCCGGCGATTCCTCCGGGAATTCACCAGGCGGGGGCGCGGCTTACGGTTTGTCCCCGGCAGAAGTGCGGGCGTTGGATACCGCGTTTCATCTAGCTCAGCAGGCGGGAAAGGGCGGAGATGTCCCGGTCGGCGCCGTCGTGTTAACCCCGGAGGGGATTGTGGCGGGATTGGGGCTGAACCAGCGCGAGTGTCCGCCTTACGATCCCAGCGCTCACGCGGAAATTGTGGCGTTGCGGGAAGCTGCGGGCCGGCTGGAACGTTGGAATCTCAAGGGGTGTACCTTGGTGGTGACGCTGGAGCCTTGCACGATGTGTGCCGGAGCCATTGTGAACGCCCGCATCTCACGACTCATTTTCGGCGCTTGGGATACGAAAGCCGGTGCCTGCGGGTCGGTACGCGATGTGGTACGCGATAGCCGGCTCAACCATCAGGTGGAGGTCAAAGGCGGGGTGGATGAACCTCGGGTAAAAGCCCTGTTGAGAGAGTTCTTTGGGGAGCGCAGGTAGGCTACGGCACGACCCGGGTCAAACCGTGAGTTTCTCGACTACCTGTCGCAAGGAATCTTCATCCCCCACGTTGCCCGGAAAAATCACGTAAGGAATACCCGCCCCTGGACCGTCTGGGGCACTCCAAAGCGACACCAACCCCTCCAGCATGGGGCCGCGCACCCAGGCGCGACGCATCTCCAGGCCTTTCGCCGCCACATCGGAGGACGTAATGCCCCCTTTCGCGACCACAAACCACGGTTTGACCGTGGCGATAACTCCCTGTACGACACACACCACCGCCTGCGAAACCGAGCGGGCAATACGCAGCGAGTCCGCCCGGTCCCGGCCTTTTACTAGGTTGCGGGAGGTGTAAACCACCACTGAACCGCTCTCTAAAGCCTGACAGACTTCACTTACGACCTGCTGAATAAATGCACCGGGCTGATCCTGGCTAATGACCTCTGCTACCTCGATTTCGACCTGCTTCAGGGGCATACATGACTCTAACCGAGCCAGTTGCCGGGTCGTCAGACCCACATGGGAACCCACCACGACGAGACCGCCGGGAACGGAGGTCCTGTCGGAATCAGAATCGGGAATCCGCGTCGGAGCAATATCCGGGGCCTGCAGCGAACGGGGAATGTCTTGCCCCAGGCGAGCCCGCACGAAAGCAGGACCGGTGCGATAGATAAATCGTTTCCCCTGTGCTTCGGCCTGAATGACCGCTAGAGCTAAGAGCCGCAGGTCATCCTCGGTGACGGCATCACAGATGAGCGGTTGGCGGTTTGCAGCTGACAATAGCTTACGCAGCGCCTCCTCCCCCGCGTCCCGGTGACGCAGATCCTGCAAGTCAATCCGGATAACCGCTTCGGCCCGGTATTGACCCGCAGATTTTTCCTCAACCCACTGCGCCAAATCCGATTGTTCATACCCAAAGGTCGCGTCCTTAGCGAACTCGGATTGACCTACCGGAATGAAACCTTGACGCGGCGAGCCGGCATAGTGAACCCCACCGACGGTGATGCGTCCAGCCTCAGGGAACGCCGGCACGATAATGACCCCATCAACCGTTTGGCCGCGCTTTTCTAACTCAACCCCAATCGTGTTGGGTTCCAGGGGAAAATGTCCGCGCAAGGTGGAATCAGACCGTGAAATAAACGCGACTTCCCGCCCCAGTGCCGCGCCCGCACGGGTTGCCGCGTCCACGATTTCCTGGTTGACCCGGCGGGTAGAATCCGAATCCAGAGAGCGGGTATTGGTCACCACGTACACGGCTGGCGCGGCGGTGCCCAGCGCCCAGAGAAAATCCGTTTCGTCCCACTTCATCAGCACCGGTAAGTCGCAGACTGATTGGGTGCCGGTAGGGTCATCGTCGAGTACCACAAAAAAGGGACCGGGATGGTCCGCCCGGGCTTGGCGCACCTGAGCCGAAGTTATGGCGAGAGGCGCCGGCCAGTCTTTCGTCAGCTCCTCCACGTTCACCGTGGCTGCCGGCGTCTCACTAGGTTTAGCCATAAAGCCTCCCAAATTTGCGGTAGAGGTGGGATTTGAACCCACGGTGGGTTGCCCCACACAGCATTTCGAGTGCTGCACCTTCGGCCGCTCGGACACTCTACCTAGTCGCGCTTTTCAGCACGAGCCATGATTTTACCATGAAGCTAAGGGGGAAATCTTCCGGCGGTTCCACGTGTAAACAACTCGGTTGGCGCCAAAGCCCCGGCTGGTAGCCTGTCAATAGGGTTGCAAACACGGCAGTTTTCCGCATTCGTCGCCGCATTTTTACACTCTCGGTACCCCGCCGTCTCGGGATTGGGAAAACGTAAAAATCGGCAGGGTGGCCGAAATATGCTCTACAATTTGGTTTTCGGGATTACCTGGAAATGACCCATTCGGCACTCAGTCCTACGAAAGGCTCGATATGTCAGTCGACCGCGACCTGAATCTTCCCTTGCCCCCGGCTCGTATTCCGGTTCTGGCCATCATCACCGCCGCGATGGAGGACGAAGCGGCACCCCTGTGGGACCTGGCTAAGGGCGGGGGGAATCTGGTGCGTTTGGGTGCGAAAGGTAGCTTGCAGCTGCTCCAAATTGAGGATGCCACGATTGCCCTGTTGACTACCGGGATTGGGCTGGTCAACGCGGCCAGTTCGCTGGCTACAGCCCTGACTTATGTTTCTCCGCGCTACATTTTTAGCTGCGGTTCGGCCGGCGGTTTGGATGCGCGCTCCCAAGTTAGGGACATAGTCGCGGCTTCGTCTTGCCTGTTTTCCACCGCCGATGCCCGCGAATTTGGTTACGCCCTGGGTCAGATTCCGGGAATGCCCGAACGCTATTTAGCTGACGGAGACCTGCTCGGGCGTTTTCACGCCCTGCCCGAACAGCTAGCTGGGTCGCGCACCCGCAGCGGGGAGTTTCTCTCTGCTGACCAATTCGTGGGCACCGAGACTGCTTTGCAACTGCGGGAACGCTATACCGAGGCGACTACGGTCGATATGGAGTCAGCGGCTTTGGCCCAGGTTGCTTACGGGGTCGAGGTCCCCTTCCTGGCAATCCGAGGTATCAGTGATTTGTGCGGGCCCGAAGCGGCGGCGGAAAACTACTCCCGAGCCGGGGACGTGGCTCGCCTGAGTTTCCTGGTGGCGCTGTGCCTGTTGGGACTGCGTGAACCTGAGGAAGTCAAGTAGTCTCAGTTTCCCGACACAGCCGGGGATTCCGCTTTAGTGGGAATAGATGCGACCCCACTCTTCTCTATGATCCAGCATCTTTTGCGCCGCGGCCTGCGCTCCTGCCAAGCTGTGGCTCTGGCCCCAACCACATTGGACTTCATTCGCCGCCGGCACTTCAGTCATGTTAACCACGTCAACTAGAGTTGCTTCCAATATAGACATAAATTCTTCCGTCTGAAGGCCTAAAGTCATCGCATAAAAGCCTGTCTGGCATCCCATCGGCGAGAAATCTAGCAGTTTGTCCGTGTGGTCACGCATGTGTTCTGCCATGCTGTGCTCTAAAGAGTGCACCACCGGCATATCCAGATGCTCCACGTTGGGCTGGCAAAACCGCACATCGTACTTGATGAACTCATCCCCACCAGGCAAGGTTTCTTGGTGCGCCACCCGCACGAACGGGGCCTTTACTTTGGTGTGATCAAGCTGAAAAGATTCCACGTTAGTTTTCTCGATTTCCATAGTCAAAATTCTATAGCTTCCCCGAAATTCTGGCGACACGCCGAAGCTGTCATTTTTCTAAAAATTACTTTTTGCACAAACTGTGGATAACTACACCCGTGTAACTTAGCCCTATTACGTGGGCTGACACAGCTATACACAACCTCGTCCACAGCCGAAATCGGACTTGTCCACAGGCGGCGGGGAGAAAAAACCGACCACTATATGTAGTGGTGGTAGACACACCTGCCCACAAGGTGTAGTGTTTTGAACTCGACAGGACTTTTCAGTGCTGGTAGAATAACAACGTTGTAGTTTTCGCTTCGCGGTCCACGAAATTACCGCGGGAAAACCACACACTGGGAGATATTGCGGAGGAAGCCTAGAGATGAGTATCACTCTTTACACGAAACCTAACTGTGTTCAGTGCAACGCAACGAAGCGCGCTCTGGACAAACAGGGTCTGGACTACGAAACCGTCGACCTGACCGAGGACGTGAACGCTCTCGATCACATCAAGAGCCTGGGATTCCAGCAGGCCCCCGTTGTTTTTGCCGGAGATGATGCCTGGTCCGGGTTCCGTCCCGATAAAATCAAGGCACTCGCCGCCGCGGCACTCACCGCTGCCGCTATTTAATCGCGACATCCCGGTTCGCCCGCTGTGCACCACCGGCTCGAAGTTGGGTGCGTGCCACACCGCCGCACCCCGTCAGCGCAACCGGCAAACCTTGTGAATCCGCTAGAAAAACCGCATTGAAGTAAGGCAAAACCGTGGGGTTATTGGTTTATTTTTCCTCCGCAACTGAGAACACCAAACGATTCGTGGAACGTGTCGGTGTTCCGGCGTTGCGTATCCCGCTGCACCCCGGTTCTGAACCCTTGTTGGTCGATGAGGAATATGTGCTCATGGTGCCCTCATACGGCGGCGGGGACACCAGTAAGGCAGTCCCCAAACAGGTCATCAAATTTTTGAACATCGAACACAACCGCAACTTATGCCGCGGTGTAATTTCCAGCGGAAATATCAATTTCGGCGAGGCCTATTGCATCGCCGGCAAAGTACTTTCTCGCAAACTCAAGGTTCCCTTCCTGTACAAATTTGAACTGTTGGGAACCCCGGAAGATGTAACTGCAGTCAGAAAAGGATTGGAAGAATTTTGGGCGAACCTACACTCTCAACAAGCGGAATCGGACTCCCCGGTGTCACCGGAGTCATGACTGACACACTCGAAGACGAATTCCTCGACCCCGAACACGATTACCACTCGCTAAACGCGAAACTGAACCTCTACGGTGAGGACGGAAAAATCCAGTTCGATGCGGACCGGGAAGCTGCTCGCCAGTACTTCTTACAGCACGTGAACAAGAACACGGTGTTTTTCCACGATTTAAAGGAAAAACTCGACTACCTGGTCGAGGAAGGCTATTACGAGGCGGAAACTCTCAAACAGTACAGCTTCGAGTTCATCAAGTCCCTGTACGAAAAGGCCTACAGTCACAAGTTCCGTTTCCCGACTTTCCTGGGGGCGTTCAAGTACTACACTTCCTACACGCTAAAGACGTTTGACGGCAAGCGTTACCTGGAACGTTTCGAAGATCGCGTATGCATGGTGGCGTTGTACCTGGCACGCGGCGATGAACAGCTGGCCATGGACATCATGGAAGAAATCATTTCGGGACGCTACCAGCCCGCCACCCCCACTTTCCTCAACGCCGGAAAGAAAGCTCGTGGAGAGATGGTTTCGTGCTTCCTGGTGCGCCTGGAGGACAATATGGAGTCCATCGCCCGGGGCATCAACTCCGCCCTGCAGCTGTCCAAGCGCGGGGGCGGCGTCGCTTTGCTGCTGACGAATCTGCGCGAGGCGGGCGCTCCGATTAAAAAGATTCAAAACCAGTCCTCCGGCGTGGTTCCGGTGATGAAGCTGCTGGAAGATTCATTTTCGTACGCAAACCAGCTGGGAGCTCGCCAGGGCGCGGGAGCGGTCTACATCAGCGCGTTCCACCCTGACATCATGTCTTTCCTGGACACCAAGCGTGAGAACGCAGACGAAAAGATTCGCATCAAGACCCTGTCCCTGGGGGTGATGGTTCCCGACATCACTTTCGAGCTGGCACGCAACAAAGAACCCATGTACCTGTTTAGTCCCTACGATGTCGAACAGGTTTACGGGGTGCCTTTCAGCGATATTTCCGTCACGGAAAAGTACCGCGAGATGGTTGACAACCCTAACATCCGCAAGAAAAAGATTGACGCCCGCAAGTTTTTCCAAACCTTGGCGGAAATCCAATTCGAGTCCGGCTATCCCTACATCGTTTTCGAGGACACCGTGAACCGGGCAAACCCGATTGACGGACGCATCATCATGTCAAACCTGTGCTCCGAGATTCTCCAGGTATCCGAGCCCTCCGTATTGAATGAGGACCTGTCGTACGCGAAAGTCGGCAAAGACATTTCTTGCAACCTCGGTTCCATGAACATCGCCAAAACCTTGGAATCCCCCGATTTTGCGAAATCCATCAACGTGGCGATTCGCGCTTTGACGGCGGTGTCGGATTTGACGAACGTGGAGTGCGTGCCGACTATCCAGCGCGGCAACTCGATGTCTCACGCCATCGGTTTGGGAGCGATGAACTTGCACGGCTGTCTGGCGAAAAACCGGATTTTCTACGGTTCGGACGAAGGTCTGGACTTTACGAATATGTACTTTTACGCCACGGCGTTCTATGCCCTCAAAGCATCTCACGCTTTGGCAGTAGAGCGTGGGGTCACTTTTGAGGGCTTCGAACGTTCCCAGTACGCCAGTGGAGAATACTTTGAGAAGTATCTTCACGGGGACTGGACCCCAAAGACCGCCAAGGTCCGCGAGCTGTTCGAGAAATCCTCGATCCACCTGCCGACCCCGGAAGATTGGCTGGCTCTAGCCGCGGACATCAAGCGCGACGGCATGTACAACCAAAATTTGCAGGCCATTCCGCCCACCGGATCGATTTCTTACATCAATAACTCGACCTCGTCGATTCACCCCATCGCCTCCAAGATTGAGATCCGCAAGGAAGGCAAGATTGGCCGCGTGTACTATCCGGCGCCCTATATGACCAACGACAACCTCGACTACTACCAGGATGCTTACGAAATCGGGTATGAAAAGATTATCGACACCTACGCCGAGGCCACGAAGCACGTGGATCAGGGGCTGAGCCTGACTCTGTTCTTCCCGGACACGATTACGACTCGTGACGTGAATAAAGCCCAGATTTACGCCTGGCGCAAAGGCATCAAGTCGCTGTACTACATCCGTCTGCGCCAAGCTGCCCTGGAAGGCACCGAAGTGCAAGGCTGCGTCAGCTGTATGCTCTAAGTCTTTCTGACTGCTTATATACGAGGCATCCCCGGTTGAAGTGTGAACCGCGTCAACCGGGGATTTCCTCTCTAAGAAGGATGAACCGGATGGATTACTTGGGTTGGAGGGCTTCCGAGACCAGGTATTGCAGCAGCACCATCGGAGTGTGCGCTCGCGGGTCGACCTCCCCGCGAGAGTTCAAACAACCGGCTGAAAACAGAAAGTTATTAAACACCTCCACAGCTTCACCTACCGCCTCTGGGGTGGCATCTTGTCCCATCTCGTGCAGCAGGTCGACCGCCACCGTCCGCGGGTCGTCTGACTCTGCCCAGTCACAATAGGCGAAAGCCTGTGCGAGTGCCCCAATAATGAGACGCAGGAAAAACTCATCTTCATCGCTATCACTCAAGGCGAAGGCCACCATCGGCAAGATAGGCTGCGGCGAACGCAGCTGACGAATCCCCATCAGCGAAAGCATGACTTGGGGACCGGCTAAGTTAATGAGCTTCGACTTCACCGCCATGAGGAAATAGGCTTGCAAGGAATTCGACAGGGAAATCACAAAGTCATCGGGAAGGTGATTCACGTCCATTGTGGAATCCGGATGGACGGCTTTGATCTGTACCAGATTGTCGTCGCCGTACTGGACAGAGCACGAGGAAACCGCGGAAGGAATATACTGCCCAGCTGCCAAATCGCTACCATCAGAGCAGTCCGCAAGGGGGGTGTGGCTCGGCAACACAAAATCCAATAAGTCCGGACCGGGATGCTGCATCAAATCCATGAAGTCCTGCATGTCCAAACCCGCGCAACCATCCCGCAGCTGGGACAAAATCCAAGCTAGCGGTCGGTTCAATGCCCGTTCCGCGACCTCCACCATCGCGGGAGTAATCGGCTGGTTAGACAGCTCAAGCAGATATAAACCCAGCTTGGATCCGGGTTGCAGATGTAGCAACTGGTCTCCCAGCTGCGAAACCGGCAGCTGGGTTGCCAAGCGAATCAAGTCCGAGTCGTCCACTGTTTCTTGCCTTCGAACACTTTTTAGTCTGTTTGTGCATCCTCATCGTTGAGTTAGTTCATTTCTGTTCCTACCCTATCCGCACCGCGGTTTTTTTGTATCCCAAATTGAAACCTGGGTCTCACGGGATAGACTGGGAAAGTCAGTTTCGCGCGATATTCCCTGCTTTGCGCAAACCCAAAAATACTATTGAATTCAAGGAGAAACTCGTGGTCATTGGGATTCCAAAAACCGTGCAAGCCATTAACTGGAATGACATCGAAGATGACAAAGATTTGGAGGTGTGGGATCGTCTGACCGGGAATTTCTGGCTTCCCGAAAAGATTCCGCTGTCTAACGATATTCCCTCGTGGAAAACCTTGAACGAAGACGAAAAGAACATGACGAACCGGGTGTTCACCGGTTTGACCCTGCTGGACACCATCCAGGGCACGGTGGGCGCGGTTTCGTTGATTCCGGATTCCCGGACTCCCCACGAAGAAGCGGTTTACACCAACATCGCATTCATGGAATCGGTGCACGCCAAGTCCTATTCCTCGGTGTTCTCGACCCTGCTGTCCACTGAGGAAATCAACGAGTCTTTCCGCTGGTCCGAGGAAAACGAATACCTCCAAAAGAAAGCCCATATCGTGCTGGACTATTACCACGGCAATGACCCGGAAAAGCGCAAGGTCGCCTCGACCATGCTGGA
This sequence comes from Mobiluncus massiliensis, assembly GCF_949769255.1. Classification (GTDB taxonomy): domain Bacteria; phylum Actinomycetota; class Actinomycetes; order Actinomycetales; family Actinomycetaceae; genus Mobiluncus; species Mobiluncus massiliensis. The sequence continues at coordinate 1,876,055 of NZ_OX458329.1, forward strand.
GTCTTTCCTGTTCTACAGTGGTTTTTACGCTCCGATGTACTGGTCGGCTCACGCGAAACTGACTAACACCGCTGACCTTATCCGCCTCATCATCCGCGATGAAGCAGTTCACGGCTACTACATCGGCTACAAGTATCAACTGGCTATCCGCGAATCCTCCGAGTCCCGGCGCCAAGAGATGAAGGATTACACGTTCTCCTTGCTGATGGACTTGTACGACAACGAAGAGCTGTACACCGAGACCCTCTACGATCCGCTGGGCTTGACGGAAGACGTCAAGAAGTTCCTCAAGTACAACGCGAATAAGGCTTTGATGAACCTGGGTTACGAAGCCCTCTTCACGGCTGACCAGGTTGACGTCAATCCCGCGATTTTGGCGGCTTTGTCGCCCGCAGCTGATGAAAACCACGACTTCTTCTCGGGTTCGGGTTCCTCCTACGCCATTGGCACTGCCGAGGAAACCGAGGACGCCGACTGGGAGTTCTAGGCTTCTTCAAGATTGAATCCAACCGTTAGTCCACGCTTCTTCCCGGTTGGGAGTATTCTTGTTAGCTGTAGGCCGTTTCCGTACTGTCGCGGGTACGGTGTGCATTTACTTTGTGAATGTTCTTCTGCGTCTAGCGTTCAAATTTGCTAGAATGCAGTGGTTAATATCAACGTAATCGAGGTGTAATACTTGTCTCGCCAAATTATCTTGTCCCAAGAGGCCGTGGAAGCCGGTCTGTGGTATGTGCTTTCTCTGCGTTATCAGGACGAAATCGACCGCGAGCTGAAGCAGTTTCCAGCCGACATGATTGATTACTGGGCGGCCAAGCTAAAGATTAACTCTCGAATGAAGACTGAGCTGGCTGAGGTTCTGGCCGAGGAATGCGAGGTCGTCAAGACTCAGCAGGCGGCCGACAAGGAACTCGGCGCGGAAAAAGAAAACTACATTTTTCCGTCCATTGATGAGGTCTGGCCGCGTATCGTGCTGGCCAAGAAACGCGCGCATGACCATCAGGAAACTACCATCCCCGCTGCAGTCTATGAGCGGCTGCGTACCCAAGACATCACCAGTCGAGGGGTGCGCTCCTCGCAAGGCATGGTGCGCTGGCCGCCGACTTGCCAAACCATCACCAAGCGGTGCGGTGGCTCGTGGAACGAAGCACTGCACAACATGGGACTGATGACCTCCAAACGAGGTCGTTCCCGGGGCTCATTAAAGTTCACCGATGAGATTTACCTGCGCGCCGGTGCCGAGTTTTTGATGCACTGCAACGAAATCGGTAAGGGCGCCACCGTGGCTTACTACTGTCAGTGGGTGGCGCGGGAACGTCGAGCTGGACGCGTCTGGCCCTCCGCCGCGGCGCAGCGTCAGTTGCGCGGCACCTGGAATCATGTCATGGAACTGGCAGACCAAATGGTGAAATCTAAGAGCTTTTCCTGAGTTTTTTCACGTCAGGCGATATCCTGAATGTCGCGAGTCTGATTTTCGATTCCACTGGGAGGAAAAGTGAACACACTTCACGGCGAACGACATCTTTTTCGTCATTTTGGGGGTACTTGCCTGGCGGTTTTCTCGCTGGCAGGTTTGGCTCTCGCCGGTTTTGGTCTGAGCCCGGCTTACGGGCAAGACTCGGATTCCACCCCCGCGGTCCAATCCGAGTTCACCTCTGCGGTCGTAGGGTTTAAACCCGGAATGATTATTTCCGATGAGGTTTTTTACAACCCGAACACTATGGACGCCAACGCTATTCAGCAGTTCTTGAACGCGAAAGGGCGGGCTTGCCAGCCAGGTGTAGACACGATTACCATCCCGGCTCCCCAAGATCAGCCAGATGCTCAGCCCACCACGCAAGAAATCACCATTCCCTGCCTCAAAGACTACGTTTTGGATACCCCGGATCGTCCGGCTGATGCCTATTGCCGTGGCGCCTATCAAGGAGCCGAAGGCGAGAGCGCCGCGCAAATCATCTGGAAAGTCAGCCAGGCTTGCCAGATTAACCCCCAGGTATTACTGGTGACTCTGCAAAAAGAACAGAGCCTGATTACCGCTTCGGATAAGGCTTTGAAACTGTCGCGATACCAGAAGGCTATGGGTTACGGCTGCCCGGATACGGCCCCGTGCGACACCCAGTACTACGGATTCTTTAATCAGGTTTATCAGGCGGCGCACCGTTTCCAGTACTATAAAAAACATCCGACAAAATTCCGTCATCGTGCCGGGCGAGTCAATGACCTGCTGTATCACCCGTCTCGGAATCAGGATGGCTCCTACAAGTGCGGAACTGCTCCAATTTTCATTGAAAACCAAGCAACCGCGGGGCTGTACAACTACACTCCTTACACCCCGAATGAGGCGGCCCTGGCCGCCGGAGGTGGCCTGGGAGACAAGTGCTCCAGCTACGGAAATCGCAACTTTTATCGCTTCTTTACGTCCTGGTTTGGTTCTGCCGGTTCGTCTAATGCGGTTCCCTCGCTGCGAATTTCGGGCGCTAGTCGAATTGAGACCGCGGCGGGAATCTCGGCTCGGGCCTTTCCCGGTGGTTCGCAACGGGTTTATTTAGCTCGTTCAGATATGCCCATTGATGCTTTAGCGGGCGGGATTCTGCCTGATGGTCCGGTGTTGCTGGTTCCCATCAACGGTCCCATTCCCTCTGCAGTTACTCGGGAAATCAACCGGCTGAAAGCCACCACGGTGGTGGCTCTAGGCGGGCCGGGAGCAATTCCTGATGCGGTCCTGGCAAACGCGGCGCAAGGACGTCAAACTTCGCGGATTTTCGGTCCTGATCGATACGCCACCGCTATCGCAATCTCACACCATGCGTTCCCACAGGGCGCCAAGCGGATTTATATTGCCGATGGCGTGGGGGCTAACGGGGCTGGTTCTCCCGATGCGGTCGTGGGGGGAACTCTGAGCGATGGTCCGGTTTTGATAGTCAACCCGCGCAGTCCCGAGACGTGGAAGTACGTGGCTTCTGAAGTTTCTGACCTGCACGTTTCCGAAGTCGTTGGTTTGGGTGGGCCCGGTGTTCTCCCGCAGCAAGCTCTAACCACAATCGCGGCTCAATCGGGGGCGAACGTCTCTCGTCTGGCTGGGGCGGACCGTTACGGTACCGCGGCAGCTATCTCAGCTCATGCCTATCCCGCGATAGCGCGGCTAGATGAGAACGGTGCGCCAACCGTGAGCGATTATGTCGCTTACATTGCTCGCGGCGATAACTTTGCGGATGCATTGGTGGCTGGAGCTTTGCGAGACGGTCCGGTGCTGCTGGTACCTTCCCGTACCAACCAAGCCCCCGCTCCGGTGGCGAACTATCTGGGCAGCTTACATCCCAACACGATTATTGCTCTGGGCGGTTTAGGAGCAGTGCATCCCGACACCGTTGAAGCTGTGGTAGCTGCGACCAAGTCTGGTTTACAATAACAATTTCAACCGTAACCGGTTAACCTGGTTCACTCACGCAGGCAGGTTCCAAATGCGGTCTGCCCGCGCTTGAGAACTCTGGACCAGCAACCGGTTCGGTTCGTCAACCCGCTGCACCCAAGCGAGCGCCTGTTCCGGGGTTCTGCCGTGATGCGTGTGGCGAGCGACTAGGCGAGCCTGCGTTACCTCCGGCGAAGCCTCCAAGTAAATCAGCAGGTCGATTGCCTCGCGAACCAGGGACCACGCCCCGTCTTGCAGCGCCAGGTAGTTGCCTTCCGTAAGTACCACACCTTCTCGTTCGACTTTGTAACGTGCCGCGATAGCTTGACCAAGCTGGCGGTCGTATCCGGGGGCGTACACCACCGTTTTGGCATCGTGGGCCCGATCCAAAGCCATCAGGTAGCCCACTACGTCGAAAGTGTCCGGACGTCCTTTATAGTCGCTGAGACCCTCGGCTTGTAGGACTTCGTTGGACTTGTGGAAGCCATCCATCGGAATGATGCCGGCCAACAGCGGCTGTGTACCCAAAACAGTTCCGTCCAGCAACTTCCCCAGCCTGGCTACCGCCTCAGATTTCCCCACTCCGGGGGAGCCGGTAAAGCCAACCACACGCAAGACGTGTCCGTTGTCAGCCAGTTCCTTTAGCTCCGTGGCCAAATCGCTCAGCAGTTCATCAAGGGTACCTGAGAATGTCTGGACCATATTTATCCTCGGTTCGCTTTGGTTGAAATGAGTTCGCTATCTCTCAGTCTAACAGCCCCAGCGCCCCTCCCGGGAGGTAGGTTACGATGGTGAGGTGTCCTCAAGAATGCCCCAGCGTCCCTCCCGTGGAGCCTACCCGTCCGCGGGTGCTTCCGTACGAGTGAAGCGACGCAAGGGTGGGTTTTTTCGTGCCCTCCTGGTGATTTTGGGTCTAGCCTTGGTCGCACTCGGCTTGGGTGGAGCTTTGGCTGCGGCGGGGATTCATTTTTTTGCCAGTACTGAGGAACCGGCTTCTCCAACGGCGACCCGTCCCGTGGCTCCCGCCCTTGACCTGTCTGGATTCGACCCCGGAAACATTATTTCTGACGCGGTTTTCTACGATTACCAATCCATGAGCCAAGCGGATATAGAGAACTTTATTCGCGACAAGAACGCGGGGTGCGTGAGTCTTTCCACCCCCTGTTTGGCTGACTACACCGAGGACACTATTGACGTTCCCGCTTCGCCGCGCTGTGAAGGCTACCAAGGGGCACCGGGAGAATCCGCGGGAACAATCATCTATAAAACCGCCCAATCGTGCAAGATTAATCCTCAGGTCCTGCTGGTGTTGCTGCAGAAGGAACAGGGTTTGCTCACGGCCTCGGATTACAACTTGTCCCCGAGCCGCTATGAGGTCGCAACGGGGTTTGCCTGCCCTGACGGGGGGAATTGTGACCCGCAATACTTTGGTTTTGGAACCCAGGTTTATTATGCTGCGGCTCAATTTCAGCGCTATCGGCAAAACCCCGCGCAGTTCCCTTTCCGCACCGGGATCGCCAACAATATCCCCTACTCCCCTCAGGACAGCTGCGGTTCGGCTCCAGTGGTTTTGGCTAACCAGGCTACCACGGCGCTTTACAACTACACGCCCTACCAGCCGGATCCTGCTTTGCTAAGCGGGACGCCCGGCGAATGCTCCAGTTACGGAAACGCGAATTTTTACGGGATTTTTAAGGCCTGGTTCGGGGATTCACGTCGATAAATATGCTTATCGATGCAGCTAGTAAGCATTTCTAAGGTTTTTTAACACGCCCTATTTGGTATGGGCTAACCAAGTAGATTTCCTTATTTGAGCGCCGAGATTTGCTTATTTATCCGTTTGGCAGACACCTTTTCAATCGTGCCGAGTTGCTGGGCAAAGGTCTGTACCCGGTACTCCTCCAGCAGCCAACGTAACTCCTGTAAACGGTGATGGGTCTCGGCGTTAAAGGGGCGAGCCTCCGCCGCCTTCACCGCTGTCTCAAAGGCCGTCGCAACTTCCGCGAAACGTGCAGCTAACTGGGCGTCACCAGCAGAGTTACGCCGGGCCTTGTCCAATCGTAGGGCATCTGCCCGCAGGTAACGGGCCAGCTGAGCCAGCCATTTGGCAGGCGTCCTCACCAAGAAGTCGCCGCCTACCAATTGGTTTACATGGTTTACAATATCTGCTTTGGTGGCGGCGAGGGCAGAGCCGGTGGCCCCTCGCAATTGCTGCTCGAGCTCCCCTTGCGCCTGCATCGCGGCAGCAACGGCTTGCAGGATTCTATAGACCTGGTCCTCGTAACGGTCAATAGCCCATTCTTGCAGTTCAGCCAGGTCCGTATCGTCTGTGAGGGAATGTCCTTCCGCCAGGTATTCCGCCACCAAAGCCCGGCCCGCCGCGCTTTGTGCCGCATCTATCAGCGCTGAAGTGGAGGGATAGGGGGACGCGGCCAAAGCCGCCGCTTCCGCTCCTCGCCACCGGGTCGATACTCGTGTCTCCGTGAGGCTTAGGGCTTGACTGAGTTGCTGGGCAAAATCTCTGGGCCGCTCAACTTTAGCTTTTTCGGCTTCCTGTTGCGCCCAGACTTTGCCCTGTTCCTGGGTGGTTTTCACAATCAAGCGGTCACGCAGAGCCTGGAAGTCGTCTCCCAAATCCAGAACTTTCCCGCCGCGTCCCACAATCGCGAAGTGATTTCGCTGGCTTTCTTCCAAAGCCGCATGCATGGCGGTTAAGTCCGTCTCGGTCAGGTCGACTTGGCGAACCGCGGCTACGCTCTGGGTAAAGATTTCGTCAAAGTCGGGACGCTGGTGGGGAGGTTCGTTTACAAAACGCTCAAACCGGGGCAGGATCTCGTCAACGAAGTTTGCCGCGGGCACCACGTACTTCCGCACGGATTTCGGCAGGGCTTTGACGCAAGCCAGCAGGTAATCGCGCAGCGCTCCGGGAATCGGCCAATCGAAGCCCCGAGAATCTAGAGACTCTAAGATTGCCTCATCGATGATGATGGTGACCCCTTCTGGAAGGTCAACCGTGTCAATCTCACGTTCCTTGGTTTTCTTAGATTTTTTCCCTTTATTGTGTGGTAAGTCACGCTGATTCGCCGCTTCGGGGGTCGGTCCGCGCTTACCTGAAAATGTGTAGGCCAGCGGTAGCAGGTGCTCGCCCGCCGGCCAAAAATCGGGGAATTGGTCGGCATTTTCTCCGCTATCTGGCACCAATAAATCCCAGGGGTATTCCAACCAATCCGGGTGCTCGAGACGCTGATTTTTCCACCACGCCTCGAAGGCGGCTCCTGAGGTAACGGCGGGGTCAATGCGCGTTTCCAGCCATTTTTCCAAGGTATAGGGATCGACTTCGCCAGGAATTTGGCGCCGCCGCCGCGCTTCGGCAGCCATCTCTAGCCGGCGCTGATTGTCTTCCCTAAAGGGATAGACCGAACGCCATTCGCCGCGCACAATTCCGTGACGAATGAACAATTCCCGCGCCAGGCTCCGGGCCGGTGTCCCTTCCACCACCGTATCCCGCAGGGAAGCCAACGGGACGGAGCGATCCGCGCTGAGAACCATCCCGAACAAGCTAACCCGCTCGTGAATCATGGCGCACCCGAAACGTGTGGACCAGTAGGGATCGAAATAAGTCCGCGTCAACAGGTAACGTCCCGCCTGTTCAATCCATTCAGGTTCGACCCGTGCCACAGTCCGGGCAAACAGTCGCGACGTTTCTACCAACTCAGCAGCCATAACCCAGTCGTAGTGTTTGCGGCTCAACCCCGAACCCGGCCACACCACGAATCGAGTCCCGTGCGCCCCGTGATATTCCCTTTTTGTCTCTGACCAGAACCCAATCTGGGTGAGCATCCCACTTAAGATGGCTTGGTGCAGGCTCTCGACGTCAACCTGGTCAAGATCTACTACCTTGATTTCCCTAGTTTTTATCCCAACGTCACGGCACATTCCGCGCAGTTCTGCCACCAGGTCGATCCACTCCCTCACCCGGAGGAAATGCAAAAACTCCCGGCTGCACAACCGCCGAAATGCGCTGGAGGACAGAGTTTCAATCCGGTCTTGCAGGTAACTCCATAGTTTCAGATAGCTTAAGAAATCCGAACGCTCGTCTTCAAAACGGGCGTGGGCGAGGTCGGCTTCTGCCCGGCGTTCGCTGGGTCGTTCCCGCACGTCTTGCATCGCCAACGCGGCCACGACCACGACCGCGGGGTCGATGACTCCGAGATGGTCCGCTTCGATGAGGATACGGGCCAAGCGCGGGTCGAGAGGAAACCGGGAAAGTTTGCGTCCCAGGCGGGTCAGTCGAGCGGGTTTCTTTCGGGTATCTAACGCTCCCAGTTGGCTCAGTTCCGTCACCCCATCCGTAACGGAGCGGGGCGAGGGCGGATCCAGGAACGGAAAATCTGCCACTTCGCCCAACCCCAGGGCTGCCATCTGCAAAATCACCGCGGACAGCGAAGTGCGTTGACTTTCAGGCTCGGTATAGGCGGGGCGAGACAAAAAATCCGCTTCGGAATACAGGCGAATGCACACTCCCGGAGCCACCCGGCCGCAGCGCCCTTTTCGCTGGTTGGCGGAGGCTTGCGAGATGGGTTCGATAGGCAGGCGCTGCACGCGAGTCTTGTTTGAATAGCGGGAAATTCGTGCCACTCCGGGGTCAATCACATAAACAATGCCCGGAACTGTCAAGGATGTTTCAGCTACGTTCGTAGCGAGGACTACCCGCCGGTATGGGTGCGGGGCAAACACGCGCTTTTGTTCCGCCTCGCTGAGCCGGGAATAGAGCGGCAAGACTTCCACCGCCCCCGGAACTGAGGTCCGCTGACCGGGAGCCACGTAACGGCGCCCCAGATGTCCCTGCAGAGCCTGAGCCGTATCGCGAATATCGCGCTCGCCAGCCAAGAAAACCAAAATGTCTCCGGGCCCTTCCCGGCATAGTTCATCCACCGCCCGCAAAATGCCGGTGACCTGGTCAATCTCACCAGTTTCCGTTCTTGTGAGGTCCTCACCGGCAGTGTCGGCCGTAAGTGGTCCCGAGTATCCGTCATCCACGTCAACCAAGGGGCGATATCTGACCTCTACTGGATATGTTCGGCCCGCGACTTCGATAATGGGGGTATCTGGTCCAAAAGCCGTGGCAAAACGTTCGGAATCAATGGTGGCAGAAGTAATAATTACCAACAGGTCGGGGCGCTTCACCACCAGACGCTGCAAATAGCCCAGGATAAAGTCAATGTTCAAAGACCTTTCGTGAGCCTCATCAATAATCAATGCATCGTATTGTTTCAGCAGTGGATCGTGGCTGATTTCGGCCAGCAAAATCCCATCGGTCATCAGTTTGATTTGCGTGTCGGGACCCAAGGTTTGGCGAAACCGCACCTGGTAACCAACCGTGGAACCTAGTGATTGACCCAATTCGGAGGCAATTCGCGAGGCGACGGTCCGGGCTGCCAGGCGGCGCGGCTGGGTATGGCCAATCATGCCCCGCGTACCCCGGCCTACTTCCAGGCACATTTTCGGCAGCTGGGTGGTCTTTCCGCTTCCGGTGGCTCCGCTGATAACAACGACTTGATACTCACGCAAGGCAGCGAGAATCTGCGGTCTTGCCGCGCTGAGGGGCAAATCGGAAGGGTAGGACAACTCTAGGGACATAACCCACCTATTTTAGGCAAGGATGGCGCAAACTTCACCTGACCGCGGGTAAAACCCGCCGGGATGCTCCCGTCAGGCCGTGAATGCGAGAGAATAGGAACGTGAGTAACTCCACGCCGAACCTTCCCCCGGAGCCGCCCGGTGTCGCCGGTTTGCCCTCAACTCCTCTCGCACCACCGGACTTTTCCCAGTTCCTCCCGGTGCAAGTGCCTATTTTGCCGTGGAAAAACGCGAAACTCTTGAGTCAAGCTCTGGGCGATACGGTCTATGTCAGCTCCGCTTTTGCCACGGCCCTGCGCTTGGAGCTACAGCTCGGCGTGCCCGCCCAGCGCGGAGAAATCGGGGTGAGGATTCCGCTTGATGATCCAGCTTCCTGGTCTGAATTGTTTTGTCTGGGTGACACGGCACCCCAGCTGGGCCGAGCCCTGCGCGCCGAAGTCAGCGCTCAGGAGATGCTGGAAAATCCCCAAGCTAGCGCCAAACTGTTGTCACTTTTAGCGGAGAATAACTGGTATGGCCTGGAAATTGAGGTTCCGGGAGAGAACCTTAATCCGCAGTTGATACAGGTTGCCCGGCGCGCCGCCGACGCAGGCCTGCATCCGGCTTTAAGTGTCTTGCCCGGAGCCCTACATTCTCAAAATCAAGGGATTATGAGCGCGTTTGAAACAATATCGCTAGACCTTCTCAATGGCTACCAGCCTCGGCGTGAACAGCTGAAGTATCTGGCAACTCAGCGCGTGGTCGGCAAAATTATTGATGCCAAGGACAGCGAGAGAACTAATTTGGAAGCCGCTTTAGAAACCCTGGTGTTGATGCGAGCCAAATTAGACAGTCAATCGGAAGTTGCCGTGGGAATCGCGGGGCATTTCGGTTTGGAATCCCTCACGCTACCGCTGCGCGAGGACTTGGATTTCGTTGCCAGAACTCGCTTGGCGGGGGCGCGAGAAAAGATTTTTGAAGCCCTGGATTTAGCTAACGCGCTGACCCAGGGCAAGACTACGGTGGCTTCCGCTTTCGTGGCTGATGTGTTGTCCCGAGCGGGAAAGGCCACTTCCCTTCCCGTCTAGCTTTGGCGCAAAAGGCCGATAAACAGTAGAATTGCCGCGCAGAGTTTTTCGGAGGTGTGGGCAATGGCTGAAGGCAAGTGGCTGTTTCTGGCTGGTTTGGGGGCTGGAGCCGCATTGGCCTTGCGAATGAGCGAAAAGCAAATCAGCAGCGTAAAAGGTTTTGCAGCCAAAATTGCTAACTCGGAAAGCGTCACGGATGCTCGCAGGGTAGCCACAGAAAAAATGGACGATGTCTTGCGCACACAGGGAGCTAAACTCATTGACAAGTTGGCAGAGAGCCTAAAGACCCAGCTAAACGCAGGGGGCAGTGCTGCTTGGGCGGGCTTCGCCAACGCCGGGAATGCCGGAAACACCCCACCGGAAGCGTCAACCACATCAACCGATAAAAATGGTGTTACCCGCGACAAAGACGGCCACATCATTATTGATGGAAAAATCGTTGCCTAACCCAAACCGATGGAGAGGCTGCCAAAGTAGATGAACTCACAGAACCTCCCCGAACCCACTCCGGAACAAATTAAGCGCTGGCGGCGCTATCTCGCCGAGGAACGTGACGAAGCGAAAATCTACCGTGCCATCGCTAAAAAACGCCAGGGCATCAATCGCGAGATTCTGTTGGAACTGGCGGATGCCGAAAAGCGTCACGAGGATTACTGGCTGGCGCAACTCGGCACTCACGCCGAGCCAGCCCCACGCAGCCCCTGGTATATCCGGCTACTGCAGGGTCTGGCCATCAAGATAGGCTCTATTTTTGTTTTGGCGATGATGCAACGCTCCGAAGAACGCGGCACTTACGATGTCGATGCGGATGCCACTCCGCAGATGGCGGCCGATGAGCACCTGCATTCTGAAGTGGTTCGCGCTTTGGCGGCTCGCTCCCGAGCCCGTTTTTCCGGACGTGCCCGCGCCATGGTTTTCGGAATCAATGATGGCTTGGTATCCAATCTCGCTCTCGTGGCGGGCATCGCTGGTACGGGAGTTCCGGTGTCAATAATTCTGGTCACGGGGCTAACCGGGTTGGTGGCAGGAGCCCTGTCGATGGCTGCGGGGGAATACATTTCCATCACGTCTCAACGCGAGTTGTTGGAATCTTCGCAGCCTAACCCGGATGTGAAACAGCGTCTGCCCATGTTGGACCGCGCCGCTAATGAGCTGAAACTCCTGTTTATGGCCCGAGGTGACAATCCTGAGGAGGCAGCTGCACACGCAGTTTTGGCCTTGGAAACCATTGATGCACAGCTACAGTCACGCACGCTGTCTAAAACGGCTACTCCAGATTCCTTGGAAGGCGCCAGTCAGAGCGAATCCAGGGACGAAACGACCGCTGGAGACAACGACACCACCACCCCTTCTGCGTCAAGAATGTCAACTGAAGAATTCAAAGAAACAGACGACTATCCCCTCGCCTTAGCCTTTGAGGAAGCTCCCTCTGGGGAGCTGGAGGCGATTGGCTCCGGACCCCAGGCGGCCCTGTCCTCTTTTTTGGCTTTCACCTTGGGGGCATTCATTCCCCTGATTCCCTTTCTCCTCGGATTCAGCGGAATCCCCGCTATTAGCGCCGCAGTTGTACTGGTCGGACTCATTTTGCTGATGATTGGTGGAACGATTGGCATTCTGTCTGGTAAACCGCCGTTTTTGCGAGCTTTACGGCAGGCTGCTATCGGTATCGGTGCTGCAGTTGTCACTTACCTTCTGGGTCTCGCCGCCGGGGGAGCTTTTTCACTGTAACCCCCGTCCGACACCCGACTTACCAGCGCCCCGGAGCTCCACTGAACAAACGAGTAACGAAAGACCTCACTAGAGAATCTGCTGCCGATTTTGGAGTAAAGTTTCCTCTCGTCTCAGGTACAATGCTCACGTGCTGAGTGCTATATTCTCTTTCGATGCCGGCCTGTTTCCCACAACTATCTCGGCAGCAGCACCAGTTTCTTTCAATGACCTTTTACCCCAGGTGTTTCGAGTTCTCGACATTACCGGCGTTTTCCTAAACGGTATCCTCGGCGGCAGATTGGCTCGTCAAAAGCATTTTGACCTGGTTGGTTTCGGAGTTTTGGCAGTGGTTTCCGCTTTGGGTGGTGGCATCATCCGCGACATTATGCTGAACAATGCCCCTCCTGTAGCCCTGACCGACAAATTTTATTTGACCATGGCTTTGGCTGGGGCGGTGGTCGCCGGGTTATGGAAGTTTGATGGCAAATGGTCGCGGCGGACCCTCATTTTATTCGATGCTCTGGTGCTGGGAATCTGGGCTGGCACGGGGACTCAAAAGGCTCTGAGCTTGGGCTTCGACGTGATTCCGTCCATATTGATGGGTGTAATCACCGCTATCGGTGGAGGGATGGTGCGTGATATCGCTGCGGGCAATGTGCCGATGGTGTTCGGGGGAAGCAGCCTCTATGCCATCCCGGCTATCCTCGCTTCGTGTGCAGATGCCTCTTTCTACAAACTTGGATATCCCCTGACCGGTATGGTGGCAGCGGCTCTAATCGGCTCGACCCTCACCATCTTGGCTTCCTGGCGGCGCTGGATTCTACCTGAAACTCACGATTGGACGATTTCGATGACTCGCCAACAGTGGAAATCGGCACAGCGAGCTCGCCGAATCGCCCGTGGAGACTATCCAGATGCTAAGACAAAGAAGCTGTGGAAAAACCAGTTTTCCACAGGTACAACCGATGAGGATGGCGAAAGTAGCGACTCCGGTACCACACTTGAGAAGTGAGCGGTTTCTCTAGTATCGAACCTTCGACGCCAAAGCGCCGAGCCAGTATCGGCGACGTCGTGTTGGTTGGCTGTGCGGCACTGGTTTGGTGGGCACTATGGCCTGGAGCAGGGCCGAATCTGGCGAATTTTCCCACCCCCGGTTTACGTTGCCCCGCCGGTTCCACCAGCGCGAATATCGGCGGTTCCCTGCGTGAACTATGTGCCCTGACGGTCCGTAAAGACGCTGGACCCGGCGGGTATCAGCGCGACATGTTCGGAGCGGGGTGGATGGATCGCGACGGGAATGGCTGCGATACCAGAGCAGAAATTTTGGCTCGGGACTTTCAATCCCCGCGTTTCGCGGACAGCGCCAAGCCGTGCCGGTTGACCGGGGGAACCTTTCACGATCCCTACACCGGTAAAACCGTGCAATTTGAAACAGCACCGGGCAGCAAAGTCCAGATTGACCACGTGGTGGCACTGGGCAATGCGTGGAAGTCCGGCGCTTGGGCCTGGACGAAAGCACAGCGGGAGGCTTATGCAAATGACCCGAGCGTGCTGCTGGCGGCAGACGGACCGGCTAACCAACAGAAATCAGACGCCTCTGCCGATGCCTGGATGCCTCCAAACCACAACTTCCGCTGCGCCTACGCCCGCCAACAAATCGACATCAAGTATCGGTGGAACCTGACGGTCACCGTTGCGGAAAAAGCCGCGTTGCTCTCTGCCCTGGCCAGATGCTAGGCCAGCGTGGTGAAACGAGCCTTATTTTGCCAGAGCCTGGGCCACCACCTGTTTTGCTTCTTCCTGAATAGTCTGAAGATGCTCGGGACCCTTAAAGGATTCGGCATAAATCTTATAAATATCTTCAGTGCCGGAGGGACGCGCGGCGAACCAGGCGTTCTTGGTAGTGACTTTCAGTCCTCCGATAGCCGCGTGGTTGCCCGGCGCCTGCACCAGGCGGTCGACAATCGGTTCCCCGCCCAGAGTCGAGGCCGCAACGTCTTCGGGCGCCAAAGCCGCGAGCTTGGCTTTTTCTGCCTTGGTCGCGGGGGCGTCCACCCGTTCGTAAGCGGAAGCACCAAACCGGGCCACCTGTTCTTCGTGCAGAGCGCTGGGAGTTTTCCCGGTCACTGCGAGGATTTCGGAGGCCAGCAAAGCCGCAATCAACCCGTCCTTGTCGGTGGTCCACACGGTGCCGTCTTTGCGCAGGAAAGACGCGCCGGCGGATTCCTCGCCGCCAAAGCCTACGGACCCATCCAGCAATCCCGGTACAAAATGCTTGAAACCAACGGGGACTTCGACGAGTTTGCGTCCCATATCGGCTACTACCCGGTCGATTAAAGCCGATGACACCAGGGTTTTGCCGACGGCACAGCCTTGCGACCAGTGCGGACGGTGGGTGAACAGGTATTCGATTGCCACCGCCAGATAGTGATTCGGATTCATCAGGCCATCGGCAGTAACGATGCCGTGACGGTCTGAATCAGCGTCGTTTCCAGTCGCAATATCGTAGGAAGCCGAGCCACCCTCCATCACCTGACGCAGAGAAGCCATCGCGTAGGGCGAGGAGCAGTCCATCCGAATCTTGCCGTCCCAGTCCAAAGTCATGAAAGACCAGCACGGATCGACCTTTTCGTTCACCACCGTCAGGTTCAACCCATAACGCTCGGCAATGGCGGCCCAGTAGTCTACCGAAGCGCCGCCCAAGGGGTCAGCCCCGATGCGGACACCGGCGGACCGAATCGCCTCAACGTCAACTACGTCAATTAGCGAGTCTACGTATGACGGTAGAAAATCTGTTTTTCCAATAAATTCTGATTGCTCGGGATGCGGGTTCCTCGGCACGGAACGCCAACCCTGGCGCAAAATCTCATTGGCACGATTAGCAATCCAGGAAGTCGCGTCCGAATCGGCGGGACCACCACTGGGCGGGTTGTATTTAAAGCCGCCGTCACGAGGGGGATTATGCGAAGGGGTAACAACGATACCATCAGCCAAACCCGCTCCGCTCAGCCGCACGCCTCCCGGCGTTCCCGCCCCGTTAGCCTTGAGAATGGCGTGAGATACGGAGGGTGTCGGGGTGAAGGAGTCGCGCGCGTCTGTCAGAGTACGCACTTCCATTCCCGCGAGGACCTCCAAGGCGGTACGCCACGCCGGCTCGGACAGGGCGTGCGTATCGCGCCCGATGAATAGGGGGCCGTCGTAACCTTGCGATTGACGATATTCCACAATCGCGGCCGTGGTGGCAACGATATGAGCCTCGTTAAAGGCGCGGTCCAGAGATGAACCGCGATGGCCCGAAGTCCCGAACGAAACTGCCTGTGCAGGCTCATTCACATCGGGTTCTAGGTCATAGTAAGCGCTAATGACTTCATCAACGTTGATGAGGTCTTCCGGTTTGGCAAGTTGTCCAGCTCGTTCATGCATAGCCTCATTGTTTCACCAATTTCTGTACTGGCGCGGGCGTTTAGATGACAAAACCCGGAAACTTCTGGCGTTGAAAGCTCGCATTTGGCTAGATAGGGCTTTAAAATTGCACACGTGCCTGAAACTGACAAGGAAAACAGCCAGAACTCTGTCCCAGTCGTTCCTGATCCGAACCAGAAAGTTGCGGTCATTATTCCCGCCAAGGACGAAGGCGATTCGATTGGGGCGACAATTCGTGCCTCCAAGGCTTTGCCCCGAGCGGATTTATTCGTGGTGATTGATGATGGGTCTAGTGACAATACGGGTGAAGCCGCGCGCAGTGCCGGTGCCGTGGTGGTACGCCATTCCGTCAACCGCGGTAAGGCCAGTGCTATGGAAACAGGGGCAAAAGTCGTAGCTATGCGCGACCCCGAGGACGGGCCTCGCCGTCTCATTCTGTTCCTGGACGCGGACTTGGGAGATTCTGCCGCCCAGACTTTCCCGCTGGTGGAGGCGGTAATGCAGGGGCGCACGGACTGTGCCATAGCTGCCCTGCCGCGCCAAGCCGGTGCCGGCGGTCACGGTTTCGTGACACGTTTATCACGCCGGGCCATTCGCTGGGCGACCGGATGGGAACCGCTCCAACCGCTGTCGGGTCAGCGGTGCTTGAGCGCAGAAGCCTTTTTCGATTGTTTGCCCTTGGCGCATAAGTGGGGGGTGGAAACCGGCATGACTATCGACCTGCTGGTTAAGGGGTACTCGGTGCAGGAAGTTCCTTGCGACCTGACACACCGGGCTACCGGCAACGATATGGCGGGATACCGTCACCGTCTGAGCCAATTCCGGGATGTATTTCTGGCCTCCGCCACACGCTTTGTGCGCCACGTTCGGGCTCCCCTTCGGCTGCGCCTGTCCGCAGCGATTAAACAGGAGCCCGGTGAGGTTTACTGCCTGAAGTAAGGCTGCACTGAACGGTTATCGCCTGGGGAGTCAATCAGGAACTTGTGACATCCTTGAGCCAAGATGGCCGGAAACATGACGGCGGCTCCCGCCAGACCCAGCAGGATTCCCGAATCATTGAGCAGCATGCCCACCACCATAGTGGTAATCCAAGCGGTAAATAAGGATATTTCCGCGTGATTCCAAGCAATTCCTTCAGGACGAAGTTTTGCGCCGACGCTACCCCACAACCAACCGTAGTCACGGCGATAAGGGTTTCGCATATTGGCGAATAACGGAGCCAAAATAATCACCATCGCCAGCAGAATAGCCAGAATAACGCTGATAATGAGCCACGCCGGCCAGCCAGCGTTCCAAACCATCGTGGATTTATTAATGAGTACCGGCAGCACCCGCCCCTGAGTGATCGTATCGATAAAGTTACCCAAATGGGTCCGTTCCGCAGCGGGACGCAACCAATCAATATAAGCAAATAGAGCTGCTACAGCTATCGTCAATAAGACTATCAGTGCAGATGATAGGACTGTTAGAGGTTTTCGGTTGAATTTTAAGAACAGAATGGCAAAGCCGGGAACCAGAGCCATCGTGCCACCAAAATCCGCCCCCAAGCTGGGGGCAGAATCTAGGAAAATTACCGCGCTAGCCATGACAATCAGCACCGCCATCAAGGATTTTTCTGTGGTCGTAGACTGTTTGCGTTCCGCTACCAACCCGTAGATAACCGTAGCGAGAATCAGTGCTCCGGTGGCGAGTACCGCAAACATGACATTGTCGATGCCAAAGAAACGCCCTCCGACTGTTGATTGCAGTCCCATAATGGAATCCAACACCATCGGGGAACCAATCAAGGGGTCTAGTATCCCTACTATCAGCGACGATATGCTTATTATGAACAACGGGCCGAGGAGGGAATTCAACCCCAAAGCACTCCAGACGATAGCTACGAGGGCGCTCAGGATTACCGGGAGCAAACATCCTAGCCACAGATAGTTAGCGGCGGCAACGTCTGTGTCGGCTGGTCCGAGTTCCCACCACGGTGCCAAGTTCATGAAATATGCCATTGCCGGGATGAGAGCGGCAAAGGTTGCCACCATTCGCCAAAATCCCAACAATGCCCGGGGCTGGTCCCACTCCTCACCCAACCGGGGGTGCGTGCGGCGGTTCAGCGTCCATACTGCCGCAATCAACAACAAAGCCACTCCCACTCCCAAGCCGGGAAGAAACCACACCTGGACATTGCGAATCATCGCGGCTCGGCGTGCCGCCGATGCGAGAGACTCCACAGTGACCACATTTCCCATAGTGATTACGGAGCCTTGCACCCACGCTGGTTTTTCAGCTCCGACGTAATCCAAGATGGTAGCGGTCAAGTCGGCGGTTTGCACCCATCCCGATCGATGAGTAGAAGCCGAGGTCGCTCCCCCATTGCCGAACTGGGGACCGCGCGCCGCAAAGACTTGCAGTCGGGGATCTCCCGGCGGGACAATCGCCTTTTCGGGGGCAGATTTGTCAATTAGGTAAACATCAGATTCTCGGTTTGTCACCGGTTTATCGTCAGCTATTGAGGCAATAATGGTATTCCACCCCAAATCGTCACCACGCTGCCAGGCAGCGCGCAGAACTTGGGGCTGCAAATGGCGGGGAAACACCCGCATATCTACCACGACTACCGCTCCGGGAGTCATGACCTGGCTGAGCAGGTCCGCGAACACTTCCGGACTGGCGCCGCGGTAGCTGGAGGCCGGCGAAAAACTCAGGGACTTGGGAAGGTTGGCGCCGGGTGCGTCAGGATGCACGAAACCCATTCCAGCCGCGGCTCCATCACCAAACAAACGCAAGTTCACACCCGAATCCAGCACCGCCTGGCCCAGGATCCATCCGTTCTCGCTCGACCCCGTACGATTCCCCGTAGCCAAAGCGCGAAATCCGGCAGCGGGAAGAGTGGTGTTCGCTTTGGTGCGCACCACCGAATTGGCACGGGTAGAACTTTCCAAGAGCTGACGTAAATCCGGGTCGGCCAGGGAATCATCATCCCAACGCCATTGGATGCCTAACAGAACGAGCAAAGGTGTGCGTCTCACCTGGGCAGACATGCCTACCGGACCGAAGCCACCACCCAGACTGGGAACCGATGAATACGCACCGGTAGCTATGCTTTTGGGACCGCGACCTCGTGAACCCGGTCAACTCGTGAATCCTTCGCTATGGGACCCATAGCCACTGGCGGCGCCCCATCGGGGGCTTCTGAAGCGGTCGGCTCCTGAGGCGCTCCTGGAACTTCAAAAGTCTGGACAACAGTGGAGGACGGGTTCTCCTCTTGAGCCGGCGACTCAGTCGGAGTTGCCTCGGGAGTTTTCTCAGGTTTCGTCTGGTTCTTAGTTTCTGTGGGAGTTGCCGCCGTCTTAGGTTTGATTGCCTCCGAGGTACGACGCCCCGCCTCGCTGAGGGAGCCCACATCAACACCGGCAATCTCGTGGTGTTCGAATGGATCCCAGTGCATTTCTTGTGAAGGATCCCAGGGCTTCACATCAAAAGTATTGGTTGAGCTCATCGCCCCCGCGATCAAGCCCATGCTGACAACAATTGCGGTCAAACCAGCAACCAGGTAACGCGTAGTGGGTAGCGGTTTATAAGAACGCTTAATCGGTTTGCGCGTACCGCTTCCCGCTCGCCCCGACATCGAGCGCGAGGGCGTAGAAGGAGGCTTGACTTTTGTCTGCATGGTTAAAATCATACCGAGTTTTGTCGAAATTGCGCTGCTTCGCGATAATTATTTTGAGGAGTACTGCCTATGAATACCGCATTAACAAACCCGGCACCATCGATTTCGACTGGAACCTCACTTCCCGGACCGGAGGTGAGAGGTCCTTTACGAGTTTCCTTCCTGGGACCTTTCGGGACATTTAGCGAGCAAGCTACCAGAGAAATCACACCCCGCGGCGCGACCTTGCTACCCGCTGCCGGTGTCGAATCCGCCCTGCACCTGGTCCGTACCGGCGAGGCCGATCGTGCGGTGGTTCCGATTGAAAACTCAGTGGAAGGTGGAGTTAACGCCACTTTGGACGCTTTAGCTCACGGTCAGCCCTTGACGATTGTGGGCGAAGTTTTAGTACCGATTGCCTTTGCGTTGATGGTGCGGGCAGATTCCGGGCTGGAGTTGGGTCAGATTAAGCGGATTGGCACTCATCCACACGCCTGGGCGCAAACTCGCTGTTGGGTGGAACAGCACATCGGCGAAGTAACTCATATTCCCACCACCTCCACCGCCGCGGCCGCCAAACTGCTGATGGAAGATGACTCGTGCGGCTATGACGCTGCTCTTTGCTCCGCAGTGTCCGCTTCGGCCTATGGCGGAAAAACTCTCGCTGAGGGGATTGCGGATGACGACAGCGCCCAAACCAGATTCGTCCTAGTTTCCCCTCCCGGAGCTATCCCTCCCCCCACGGGGGCAGACAAAACCACAGTTCAAGTTACGTTACCGGACAATGAATCCGGCGCGCTGTTGACCATGCTAGAACAGTTTTCGGCACGGGGAGTAAACCTTTCGCGCATTGAATCACGCCCGGTCGGAGGGCACTTTGACCGCTATGCCTTTTCCATTGATATCGAAGGCCATATTTTCGAAGAACGTGTCAAAGATGCTTTGATGGGGCTGCACCGGACCTGCCCGGATGTGCGGTTTTTAGGTTCGTATCCGCGGGCGGATCGGATGCGTGCCCAGATTGTACGGGGGACGGCGAATCTGGATTTCGCCACGGCACAAGCCTGGATGGAACAGGTCGTCTCCGGTCGCGCGGTGTGAGTTCGCTAGCGAGCCGCGCTATCTAAAGATGAGGCGCAAAACGGTTATGCTTTAAGCATGATTGATTTGCGTGCGATGAAAGACAATCCGGAACCGATGCGAGCCTCTCAGGTGGCTCGTGGTAACGACCCCGCAACTGTAGACCAAGCCTTAGCCGCCGATGAACGCCGCCGGGCGGCGCTGACTGCTTTTGAAACAGCGCGCGCCGAGCAAAAGGCCTTTTCCAAGAAAATCGGCAGTGCCTCGAAAGAGGAACGCCCCGCCCTGCTGGAGCAGGCCAAGAAGCTGAGTGAAAACGTTAAGGCTTTGGAAGATGCCTCCAACCAGGCTGCTGAGGAAGCCAAGCGGGCCGCGATGGTGCTGGAAAACCTGATTTTGGACGGGGTACCTTCCGGCGGTGAGGACGACTACGAGGTCCTGGGCCAGGAAGGTGTAGCGATTCGTGACTTTGAGGCGGAAGGCTTCACCCCTAAGGATCATCTCGACCTGGGTATCGGTTTGGATGCCATCGACACCGACCGGGGCGCGAAGGTATCGGGAGCTCGTTTTTATTATCTGAAAGGCGTGGGTGCCCGTCTGGAGCTGGCAATCCTCAATGCTGCTTTCGACACCGCCATGGCTCACGGGTTCACCCCGATGATTACGCCGTGCATGGTGTCGCCTGAGACTATGAGCGGGACGGGATTCTTGGGTGAGCACTCGGACGAAATTTACTACTTGCCTGCTGATGAACTCTATTTGACCGGCACCTCGGAGGTCGCTCTGGCTGGCTATCACACGAATGAAATCATCGATCTATCCGCCGGTCCCAAGCGCTATACCGGATGGTCAGCTTGTTTTAGGCGCGAGGCAGGTTCCTACGGCAAAGACACGCGCGGCATTATTCGCGTCCACCAGTTCCACAAGGTCGAGATGTTTTCCTATTGCAAACCGGAAGATGCGCTGGCGGAGCACCAAAAGCTGCTCAATATGGAACGTGAAATGCTCGCCAAGGTGGAGCTACCCTATCGGGTCATCAATACCGCGGCCGGGGATCTCGGTTCGAGCGCGGCGCAAAAGTTTGACTGCGAAGCCTGGCTTCCCACCCAGAAGCGCTTTATGGAGGTGACCTCCACTTCAAACTGCACGACTTTCCAGGCACGCCGCCTGGGGATTCGCTACCGTGATGCGGAGGGGAAACCGCAGGTCTGTGCCACTTTGAACGGGACGTTGGGGACTACGCGCTGGATTGTGGCTATTTTAGAAAACCACCAGCAGGCCGACGGCTCGGTGCGGGTTCCCGCCGGATTGCGTCCCTATCTGGGCGGGTTGGAAGTTCTGGAACCTATCAGTCAACCAGGTAAATAACTTGAATCTTTTTCCATCAGGATATTAACCCGATTCCGGAGGTTTTTTTGGGCGAGTATGCCGAACAAGTCACGCGCCACGCTATCGCGCTGGGACTAATGGGCTTGCCCAAAAGTCCTCGTGACGTGTTGGTCTCCCTGGACATTGACGGCACTATAGTCACCCCAGAACAGCAGATTTATCCCAAAGTAAAGGAATATGCCGATCGACTCCGTATTGGTGGGGTGCATATCTGCATCACCACAGGACGTTCCGTTCCCGCAACCCTGCCGGTGGTGGAAGGGCTAGAACTGGAAAGCGCCTGGATTGCCAGCGCCAATGGCTCCTTGGTCGGTCATTATACGCAAACTGACGGTTACGCCCTGACGAATCAATATACTTTCGATCCTCGTCCTATAGTGGCTCGCGTGCTGCAGGTTCTACCCGAAGCCTGCATTGGAGTGGAGGACAATCCCCTCGGTTTCCGGGTTTCCAAGCCTTTCCCTCCCGGAGAACTGCGTGAAACCCTGGAGGTTCAAGACCTCGATACACTTTTGGCGACCCCGGTTTCCCGAGTGGTCATTCGTGAACCCCAGTTGAATAACGAGGAATTTCATTGCGCGGTTAATCGCATTGATTTTACCGGGGTGGAACACGCTATCGGGTGGCGTTCCTGGCTGGACATCAACCCTCCGGGAACTTCAAAAGGGCATGGACTTGCCACTGTTTGTGAGAATTTAGGGGTTGACTTGGGTCACACTATTGCCATCGGAGACGGAGGTAACGATATCCCCCTGCTGCGGACCGCTGGTTACGGTGTCGCCATGGGAAATGCTCGCCCCGAAGTCAAGGCAGCCGCAGCCGCCACTACCCTGCCGGACACGAAGCAGGGTGCGGGTGCAGTCTTGGAAGCTCTCACCCAAGTAATGGGACTTTGAAGCACCCGAAGCCTCCAGGGTGAATCGGTTACCCGATAAAAATCTGCCGAAGGCGACGCGAAACTTACTCTCTCAAGCAATTAATAAGTGTTGAAAATTCAACCGAAGTCCAAAAAACTTAGGAATCAACGGGTAAAATTTTCGTATCGATGGCTGGTGAGGAGGGAGCGACAATGCCAAGATTCGATTCCACTGAACATGTTCGTTGGCTAGGAAATCACCTGCAAACGGTGCTGGAATACGGCCAGCACGCATATATTCACGGCGGTTTTGGGTACATTCGCAGCGATGGGAGCGTCGATACAGCAAAACCTGTGGAGCTCGATTTGACGGCTCGCTCGACCTACATTTATGCCGTAGCTTCGTTATTGGGAATCCCCGGATCTCTGCGACGGTGCGAACACGGAGTCCAAGCCATCACACATGCATTCAAAGATCCTGACTACGATGGCTGGTTTTCTTTGATTGAACCAATTCAAGAACGCCAAAAGTTAGCGAATACGCGTGGCATACCTGCGGGGACAGAGGGGAATCGGAAAAGCTCACGGGCTATGTCCTATCTTTTGGAGGCAGCTGCCGCAGCTTCATTAACCCCTGTCAGTAGCGCTAAAGACTTACTGAAACAAGCCATCAAAGTCGAAGAAAAATACTTTTGGGACGAAGAACTTGGCCGTGTAAACGAAAACTTCGAGCGCGATTTTTCTGAGATGGAAAGCTATCACGGCATGAGCTCAAATCTGCACGCAGTCTCGGCTTTTCTCGCTGTCGGTGATGCCACTCAAGACAAAAAGTGGATTGAACGAGCCTCGCGGATTGTTTCATTTGCCATGGAGCAAGCCCGGAACAATAATTGGCGTGTCCCAGAACATTTCGATGGAAATTGGAATCTGGATCGAAACTACAACGTCGGCACTCCAGCCGACCCGCGCCGACCCTATGGAATCAACGTCGGACACAATTTTGGCTGGTCACGGAAAATTGTCCAAGTCGCTGCCGCTTCACAAAAAAACGGTCTCGAGCCACCGAAAGATTACTTGCACGTGGCCCGGGAGATCTTTAATCGAACAGCCTCAGATTCGTGGTGTAAAGACGGCCACAGCGGTATTTTCTTTACCGTGGACTACCAAGGTAAACCTTTGATGCGTCAGCGGTTTACCTGGGTCCTCACGGAAGCCATCCAAGCTGTAGTAGCCCTGGTTTTTGAGTTGCGTGAACAGGGTGCCTCAGTGGAAGAATTGGAACCTTACCTCGAGCTTTACTATCGATGGTGGGACTATTTGGAAGGATACGTAATCCAAAGTGATGGCTACTGGGTAGGCGAGCTGAACGCAAACAACCTACCTGATGACACCGTATGGCCCGGGGCTCCCGATATTTTTCATTCGGTGAGAGTACTGCTGGCTCCACGTTTGCCGAACGCTCTCTCCACCCCGGCCGCGATTGCCCAAGGCTACCTGGATCACCCTCATCGCACCGAATGACATGACGGTCTGTAGGTACAGTCGCTCCCATTTGTCTGCCGAGGCTGATACCCAGGTTCTGGAACAGCGCCCTAGTCGTCGCAACTGAGCCCGGCAGCCCCATCTCACGCTCGGTAAATCGTCAACCGCGTCAACGAATGGAATCAGACATCTCGGTACGAACCTACCCGGTGCAACCGGATAGAGTTGGTATTGCCCTCTTGCCCTGGGGGGAGACCTCCCACAAACACGGCAACTTGGTCTCGTTGGACAATACCGCGTTCCAGCAAAATATCTTCCGCCTCATGAATCATCAGATAGAGTCGCTGCGCCATTTTGATGGGATAGGTTTGAATCCCCCATTCCAGAGCCAATTGGCGACGGACGTGTTCGTGATAGCAGAACACATACAGAGGTATTGTGGAGCGCAATCGAGCCAACCGGTGAGCTGTAGCTCCAGAATTTGTGAAAGCCGCCACGAACTCAGAATTGGTTGACTTCGCAATCAAAACCGAATGACGCGCGATGATGGATTCCCAATCAAGGTCGCCGTCCTTGAGTTTCGCGAAGTGGCGCGTTCCTAGCTCTTCAGCAGCTTCGATGGTTTTTGCCATCGTTTCTACGGCTTGAATCGGATAGCTGCCCACCGCTGTCTCGCCTGAAAGCATGACCGCGCTAGCCCCATCCCACACCGCATTGGCACAGTCTGAGGCTTCTGCTCTGGTGGGACGCGCGTTGCAAATCATGGATTCCAGCACTTGGGTAGCCACTATTACCGGTTTTGCTTCAGCACGGCACAATTCGATGGCTCTCTTTTGCACGGTAGGAATTTCCTCCAGCGGCATTTCCACCCCGAGATCACCGCGAGCCACCATGATGGCATCGAAGGCGTGAATAATTTCCTGCAAATGATTCACAGCCTGGGGTTTTTCAATTTTGGCGATAACCGGGAGGCGATGCCCAACTTCGTCCATTATCCGATGCACGTCATCCAGGTCATCTGCCCGACGCACAAATGACAGGGCAATGAAGTCAACGTCCTGGGTCAGGGCCCAACGCAAGTCGTCTTTATCTTTTTCGGAAAGAGCCGGTACGGAAACAGCCACGCCCGGCAAGTTCAGCCCTTTATGATCCGATACTGTTCCGGGAACCTCGACTTTTGTCACCACATCCTCACCTTCGATGCGAGTGACCCTAACTTGCACGTTACCGTCATCAATCAAAAGCACATCACCGGGATGACAGTCGCCTGGCAGTCCCTTGAAAGTCGTGGAGACGATGCTGGCATCCCCCGGTACATCACGGGTGGTAATGGTGAAATCCTGCCCCAGAAGGAGAGTTTCAACACCGTTGACGAACGTCCCCAGGCGAATCTTGGGACCCTGTAAGTCAACCAGGACAGCCACGGGATGTTCAAATTCTTTCTCAACTCGGCGTACCAAGTCGATTTGCTCAGCTGCCTCCGCTTGAGTGCCGTGGGAACGATTGATACGCACCACATTCATCCCGGCTTGCATCAAGGAACGAATCTTGTCCTCGGAATTCGTGGCGGGGCCGAGGGTACAGACAATTTTGGAACGACGCATAGTACAAGGCTATCTCCATTAACCGGCAAAACTGAAAGGAATTAACTCTATATCTCGTGGGACAGATGCCGCACGATAGAGAACTTGGATCTGCCAGTAAGTATAAAAATTCCCGCGTCACTACAGGTGACGCGGGATTGCGGAGACGACAGGATTTGAACCTGCGAGGGGCAAGGCCCCTAACACCTTAGCAGGGTGCCGCTTTCGGCCGCTCAGCCACGTCTCCAAGGGTTTTAACTCTAGCGAAATTCCCGCAGATTTTCCAAAAGTCGGCAGCACGGCTTTCACCTGATAGAATCTGTATCACGCTTTTCGCGCATGGAGGGCTGACAGAGCGGCCGAATGTGACGGTCTTGAAAACCGTTGTGGGGAAACTCACCGGGGGTTCGAATCCCTCGCCCTCCGCGAGGGATTCGAACCCCCGGTTCACTGGCGCGGGCGGCAGCAAGCAACGCTTGCATGAGCCGCCGCGAAAACGGTGAAGCCGTTAAGAAACGACCACGATTGGTCGTTTCAGGCGAAACACCACAAAACAACACCCTCGCCCTCCGCGAGGGATTCGAACCCCCGGTTCACTGGCGCGGGCGGCAGCGAGCGAAGCTAGCATGAGCCGCCGCGAAAACGGTGAAGCCGTTAAGAAACGACCACGATTGGTCGTTTCAGGCGAAACACCACAAAACAACACCTACGCGCTCGTAGGAAATACATCTATGCAGGCTGAAGCCTTTTAGTTAGCTAAATAATGGTATAACCGTCCATATGCTTCAAATAGAATTTATTTATAGGTAATACATGCTAACTAAAGCTAAAACATCTAAAATACGTAGACCGTCCCTTTATAATCTTATTTACATTCCATGTGCGGTACTTTGGCAAAAACAGCAGTTTCATATATACATATGCAACATTTGCTATCTACTATGTTACATGGCTTACTGATAGAAAAATCTATCAAGTACTCCAAACAAAGCGGTAGCGCTGTTTCCGTGGCTAATATGGCTAAATATCTGGCTCGGTATCTATAGTACTCTGCCTATATTTATATATGTCATTATCATTTAAACATAACAAATATTGACTAATCGAATGTAATTTCTTTGATAACGTAACATGCAGATAACTAATGTATATAGCTGTATAAATAGAAACCACTATAGATTCTACCTATATATGTCTACCCTTAGAATTTTGAGCGGATTTCAGACAAACAGGATTATACCATATAAATCAGTCTTATTTCTAGTGTTATTAGCCTTAAGGACATGAAACTACTACAATTACAATAGGATACTTGCTGCATTCTTTAAATTGCAAGAAACCAATGTATACAGTAGCATAACAGTTGTAAAACGGTGAGATTCTAAATTATCAAAGTTCAACCAACAAAAGGGCCCAACAGTATCAAAATAGCTCTAATAGCTCTGTATTCAATAACACTCTTAAAGCACATAAAAGCCGAGCAAACGCCAGATTATGCGGGCAGCCAGGAGGGTAGGCTACAAGATAGCATACCGCGGCTTACGGTCGCACCCTAACGTACACCGGCCTCGCCCGGTTCAATCGCGTTTACTCAACGTCATATTCCGCGTCAGAAGTCATAAAATGGACACTGAGGCTCTGTTCCACACTGCAGCGTTGGCTCAAGAGGCCTGCCAGACACGATTGTCGGGCAAACTACCTAGCTAGCAACTGCTCACGACACTCAGGAGGATTCATGATGGAAATGGATGCGGTTATCAAGCAAAATCCCCTCATCCCGGTGGTAGTTCTGGACGACGCGAAAGATGCCTTGACATTGGCTGATGCTCTGCTTGCGGGAGGCATCACCACAGCTGAGGTTACCTTCCGCACCGATGCGGCAGCGGCAGCTATAGCGCAAATGTCCCAGCACAGCGATATTTTGGTGGGGGCGGGCACTGTCACGAATCTGGAACAGGCTCGGACCGCCATCGATTCGGGGGCAAAGTACCTGGTCATGCCCGGTTACGATCAGGACCTAGTGGATTACTGCCTAGCTAACCAAGTGCCCGTTTTGCCCGGCGCTACCGATGCTTCTTGGCTGATGAAAGCCGTCAATTCGGGCTTGAAATACGTCAAGTTCTTTCCCGCACAAGCCTCGGGCGGGCTACCCGTGATTTCCGCGCTTTCCGGTCCTTTCCCGCAGGTACAGTTTGTCCCGACCGGCGGTATCTCAAAGGATAATCTGGCCCAGTATCTGGCTCACCCACAGGTTCCTGCCTGTGGTGGTTCTTGGATTGCCACCCGACAGTTAATCGCCCAGGGTGATTTCGGCGAAATTACCTCCCGGGCTGCCGATGCTCTAAAGATTGCGGCAACTCGCTGAAAACTACACCAGGCTGAACGTGGCACTCCCCTATTGGGTGAACCACGTTAACTTCAAATTACTGCTAAGAAAGCGATATCTCCGGACGTTGTGGGTTTTCCCATCGGGTATGGAAACTGCCCTCGCAGTCCCGCCGGCGATAGGTATGAGCCCCGAAGAAGTCCCTTTGGGCCTGTACCAGAGCTGTCGGCAAAGCTGGGCAACGCAAGGAATCCAGATATGCCAAGCCAGAGCTGAGAGCAGGCAGGGCTATCCCGGCTTTGATGGTGTCGCTGACCACCGCACGCCACGCGGGCAGGGCGTCTTTAATGACCGCGCTGATGGCAGGCTTGAGCAACAGCGGGGTGTCAAAGTCGCCATCTTGGTAGGTCTCCATGATGTCTTGCAGAAGCTGCGCCTGGATGATGCAGCCGGCACGCCAAATGGCCGCCAGTTTCGCTAGGTCAACTGTCCAACCGTATTCCTTACAGGCGGCTCGAATCTGCGACAACCCTTGGGAATACGCCACAATTTTTGCCCCATAGACGGCTTTTTCCAGATTATCTAGCAAGTCTGGTCCACCGGGAACCGTGTCAGGAACCCCTTCCCCTAAGACCTCACGAGCCAAGGTTCGGTGAACACTTTGCGAGGACACTGCCCTGGCGAAAGTAGCCGCCGCAATGATGGTGGAGCCGGCCCCGAGGGTCAACGCGTTTTGCACAGTCCACGAACCCGTACCCTTTTGACCGGCCTGGTCACAAATAATGTCGATGAAAGGCTGGTGAGTTTTTTCATCGGTATGCTGCAAAATATCGGCGGATATTTCCAACAAATAGGAATGCAGCGGTCCCTCATTCCATCGAGAAAACACCTCGCTGATTTCCTTGGGGCTCATTCCGTTTCGGTAACGTAACAGCTGATAAGCCTCACTGAGCAGCTCCATATCGGCATACTCAATCCCGTTATGCACCATTTTCACGTAGTGTCCCGCCCCGCCCGGGCCTACCCAGGTACAGCATGGTTCACCTTGATAATGGGCCGAAATGGATTCCAGCAGGGGTCCCAGCCTCTCGTAGGCTTTTTTGGCACCACCAGGCATGATGGCAGGCCCGTTGAGAGCCCCGGATTCCCCTCCTGAGATGCCACAGCCGACAAAGTGCAGGCCGCGCTGCGTAACCAGCTTCTCCCGGCGTTCCGTATCAAGGTAGAAAGAGTTACCCATATCTACGATGATGTCCCCGGCGGAGAATACTTCACAGAGCATATCGATGGCCTTGTCAGTCGGTTCACCCGCAGGCACCAGCAAAATTGCTACCCGAGGGGTTGACATCGACTCGGCCAGCTTCGCCGGATCCTGGGCGGGGATAAAGTTTCCTTCCGCACTGTGCTCTTGCGCAACCTGAGCAGCCCGTCCGGGAGCAACATCAAACAGGGCAACGGTGTGTCCATGACGTGCAAAGTTGCGCGCCAAAGAACGTCCCATTACCCCGGTACCGATTACTGCTACATCTGCTTTCTCTGTCATTCGTTTTCACTCCTCAAACCACAGGTTAACTATTACCTTGCCGGACGCAGCACTGTCTTTAGCTGTGTGGAAGGCCTTTTCGGCTTCGTCGGCGTTGAACTCGTGCGTAATGACGGATTCCAACTGTGGGGCGTTAGCCAAAATCTCTAATGCCTGGTCGATTTCGTCCAGGAACCGGAACGTTCCTAAGTAGGTAATCTCTTTGGAAATCAAGGGTGCTAAATTGACCGGCCCATCAACCGCGGGAACCATCCCCACCTGAACCACCGTGCCGCGAGGACGGCAAATCTGGAAGGCTTGGGAAATGGCGGGAAACACGCCCGCACATTCCAAAACCGCGTCAAATGCAGAAGCCTCCAGCTCGGTCTTTGTCGAGTTATACACGTGGTCTGCTCCCAGGGCTTGAGCTCGCTGCAGAGGTGCATCCTGCACATCAATACAGCTGACTTCGGCTCCCAGACTCTGAGCCGCGCCGGCTGCCAGCAGCCCGATCGGGCCCGCCCCGATTACCGCAACGGTCCGACCCGCCAAATTCTGCCATCCTGTAGCTGCCTGGAGACGATGCAGAGCGTGTAATCCCACACACAGAGGTTCGGTCAGTACTCCCCGCTTCAGCGGCAAATCCGGTGGCAAAGCGTGGATTTGGTCAAGCCGCAAGAGGATGTATTCGCTCATCCCCCCCTGGGTGTGGGGCCAGGTGGAGGCCGATCCGAGATAGGCTCCACCCGGCCACAGATGCGGTGAATCACTATAGGCAGCCTGGGGCTGACCGAAGGTAGCCGGATGAGGGGTAACCGGCGTTCCAGGTGCGTAGGTCCCAGATGGGTCTTTGGCGACGATACCGACTATCTCATGACCCGGCACCAGCGGTTCGCGCAGTTTGAAGGCGCCAACCTGTCCGTCAAAGAAGTAGTGCAAATCCGAGCCGCAGATTCCGGCCCAGGCCACTCTCACCAGTACCTGGCCTTTACCAGGCTCGGGGCAAGGCACGCAGTTAGAACCCATTTCTTCCTTGGCGTTGATACACACCTGTTTCATGTCAGTCATTCATTCCTCCCTACAGTTTTCGACCGACTGGCTTAGACCACGCTAGTCATTCCTCCGTCGACTAAAATATTTTGTCCAGTGACAAAATTTGACGCTTCCGAGGACAGATAGATGAGTGTCCCCATCAGCTCGTCAAACTTTCCCCATCGTCCCGCCGGAGTACGGGCTTTCAGCCAAGCATCGAATTCCGGGTCTTGCCACAAATCCGTGTTCATCTCGGTGGCAAAGTATCCGGGAGACAACGTGTTGACTTGGATGTTGTAGCGCGATAGATCCGCCGCGAGGCCTTGGGCAAACATGGCTACGCCGCCTTTAGAGGCGCAGTACGGGGCAATGGTTTGCCGCGCTAGCCGAGACTGCACGGAACCGACCATGACGACTTTGCCGCTGCCGCGTTCCACCATGCGCTGCGCGACCGGTTTCGTCACGTAGAACACGGAAGAGAGATTCGTGCTGATGACCGCGTCCCACTCTTCGGTAGGGAACTCGGTGATGGGGTGACGACGCTGGATACCTGCGTTGTTGACCAGGATGTCTGGTGTGCCTTGACTATCCATAAAGTCATTGAGGGCACGTTCGGCCTCCTGGGCATCGGTGACATCAAAAACCAAGTGCCCGACCGGGACCCCCAGTGACTCAGACAACTGCTGGGCTGCTTGGGAAACTTTCGCGGCATCCCGGCCTTGCAAAGTGACGCGCGCCCCGGCTTTTGCTAAACCAGTGGCCAGAGCCAGCCCTAGTCCCCGGTTGGACCCGGTTACTAGGGCGGCTCGACCAGAAATATCGAACCAGTTACTCATGATTTCGTTGGCTTCGCTCTAAGCAAAGATGAATAGCAACGCCGCGATAGCGAAACCGATGACTGATTCGAGAAGCTGCTGCATGGTCCACACCTTCAGGGTGGTCTTTACGTCCATACCCGTCAATCGACCGACCAGCCAGAAACCAGAATCGTTGACGTGTGAAGCAAACACCGAACCCGCGGAAGCAGCCATGGTGATGCAGACCACGCCCCACGGCGAAAGCTGACCGGCAGCCACTGCCTGTTCGACCGCCGGAGCCAACAGCGAAGCGGCCGTGACCAGCGCTACTGTGGCCGACCCTTGTGCCAGACGCAGCGCCACCGCAATCAGGTAGGCAGCCAGCAGGAGCGGAATGCCCAAATCTTCCATCGATTTAGCCAACGCGTCGCCTATTCCCGAAGCACGCAAAACCCCGCCGAACATACCGCCGGCACCGGTGATGAGCACCACGGAACAGATTGGTCCCAGCGCGGAATCAACCACCTTTTCCAAAACGGTTTTGTCCTTAGTGATTTTGCCACCAAGCACCGCAATCGAAACCAGAGTCGAAATCAGCAGCGCTATAGGAGTTTCACCCAACGTGATGAGTAATTTCACCCAGCTAGCATCGCCGCTGATAACTCCGACCTTGGACAGGGTCGTAAACCCGGTGTTCATGAAAATCAACAGTACGGGGAGCAGCAGCAACGCGATGATTGTGCCGACTGAAGGGGGATTATCG
The DNA here is from genome assembly GCF_949769255.1 of Mobiluncus massiliensis. Taxonomy (GTDB): domain Bacteria; phylum Actinomycetota; class Actinomycetes; order Actinomycetales; family Actinomycetaceae; genus Mobiluncus; species Mobiluncus massiliensis. The sequence continues at coordinate 1,907,771 of NZ_OX458329.1, forward strand.
GGAAGTTCATCATCCGACACGTTACCGAACACGTGGGAAGCCTCCACCTTGACGCGGGGAGCAATGAATTTAGCCCACAAATAACCGGAGAGAATGAAGGTCGGAATAGCAATGATGAAACCTTGTAGCATCACCAAACCCACATTGGCGTGGAAGTAGTCGGCTGCGGCAACAGGGCCGGGGTGGGGCGGGAGGAAAACGTGCATGACCGAGAAAGCGGCCGCAGTAGGAATCGCGTAGAGAACGATGGAACCCTTTAGACGCTTCGCCACTGCGAAAACGATCGGCAGCATCACAATCAAGCCCGCATCAAAGAAGATGGGGAAGCCCAGAATCAGGGATGCCACACCCAAAGCTAGGGGGGCACGCTTCTCACCGAAGAGATTAATCATGGCATCTGCCAGAACCTTCGCGCCCCCGGATTGCTCGACCATCTTGCCGAGCATGGCACCTAAGCCAACGAGTAGCGCGACCGAGGCGAGGGTGCCTCCAAAGCCATCTTTCATCGCCCCCACGATTGATTCGATGGGCAAACCAGTGGCTAAGGCCGTGAGGAAGCTGACCAAAACCAAGGTCAGAAAAGCATGGAGCCTGAATACAATGACCAGGACCAAAATCGCAGCAATTGCAGCTAAAGCAATGCCGAGCAGCGGTAATGTCCCCATAGTCTGGGTCCATCCCTCTATCTCAAATGGTTGCATCTAAACTCTCCTTTGAACATAGAGCAAACTCTCACTTGTATGTTGGCCGCCGAAACACCCCAAAAGTCCTCATCAAGAACCCAGTTGGTCAGCGCTCAACGGTCGATGTGTACCCAAAGTCTACTGGAACGCGCCGCGGTTTTGGTTGGAATAGCTGTGCAGATGCAGATAATGGGATTATTTGACGATTCACCCCGAGGAGTTGCGCGGGGCCAGCCACGAAGAACGATATGGAACTAGGATAGTTTTCAACGCTGACCATGTTTAGGGATATTGAGCCCCCACGGAGAACACCATGAATACAGATTCGCAAAAATTATTAGTGACGCCGACCTCTTTTGCCTCTGCGGAGCTGGAGTTTGCCCGCGATCTCTTGCACGACAGCGGCTATGAGGTTGCCTATAACCAGTCAGGCAAGCCCTTAGACGCCGATTCGTTAGTCGCAGCCGCTCGCGGTTGCGTAGGGATTTTGGCGGGCTTGGACGATTTTTCAGCTGCGGTTTTGCATCAGCTCCCTGACCTGCGGGTCATTTCGCGTTACGGCGTGGGGGTGGATCGGGTCGATTTGCAGACTGCTCGCCACAATGGAGTCGTGGTGACCAACACTCCGGGAGCGAATTCCATCGCCGTCGCTGAAATGGCCTTGACCAGTATGTTTGCACTGGCACGCCACGCCGCCTGGTTGAATGAAACGACTCGGCAGGGACAATGGTTGCGCGTGGTGGGCACCGAGTTGTCGCAAGCCACTTTGGGGATTGTGGGATACGGCTCAATCGGGCGGGCTTTGCGGCGGCTGGTCACGGGTCTGGAAATGAAAGTGCTGGTTTACGACCCGTTTTTCAACCCCGATACCGACCCGACGGTTCAGGGCGTAGATCTGCCTGACCTGGTGCGAGAGAGCATTTTTATCTCTTTGCATCTGCCACTCACGCCAGAGACCGCACACTTATTTGATGCCTCGATGTTCCGTCTCATGTCTCCCGGCACGTTTTTGATTAACACTTCACGAGGGGGGATTATCGATGAGTCCGCCGCCGCCGCGGCCCTGGACGCCGGTCAGTTCGCCGGTCTCGCCTTGGACGCTTACGAGCAAGAACCGCCCTCGCCCGACCACGAACTTTTCCGTTTCCCCAATGTCATCGCCACCCCGCACAGCGGCGCCCAAACTGTCCAAAGCCGCATCCGCATGGCAAAGGGCGCGGTAGACAATCTGTTACGCGCTTTAGCGGGCGAACCGGTAACAAATCTGGCTTCTGACCCAGCAGCCTGAATCTGAACACCGCGCAAGTCACTGCAGATATACTGAAATCAGCCGTGACCTTTAGGAGTGCGCGATGAATGTTTTAGTTATCGAATCATCAACCAGTTCAGCCAAAGCGATGATCTATGACACCGTCAAGAACGATTTTACGGTTGAAAATGCTTTCTATCCCCCCATGGGTAATGATTTGACCCAGCATGATCCCATGGTCGTTTACGAAGCGAGCTTGGCGGCAGCCAAGACACTGTTGCGAGGTCGAAAAAACATCGACATCATCGTCCTTTCCGGGGTATGGCATTCCATCGGATTGTTCAACCCGAACATGGACCCGGTGACACCCATCATGCAGTGGTCCAATACCAAGGCTTCCGACCAAGCTGAGGCTTTCCGCAGCAAACCCCAACTGACCAGGGAATACTATAACCTCACCGGTGGTTATCCCAACGCTATCTATCCTTTCTTTAAACTTGCCTTCCTCAAAGAAGAGGGATACAACATTTCTTCCTACATCGCCATGGGGCAGGCGACTTACAACTTTTATCGCTTGACCGGGAACATCAAAGTTTCTCGCTGTATGGCGTCCGGTTCCGGATTGGTGAATATCACCACCGGCGAATACGACCCCAAGCTGTTAGAGGTGATTAATCTCGAACCTTCTCAGCTTCCGGAAATTGTTGATAATGACTATCAGGCACCGCTTTCCGCCCAGGCTGCAGCCAGTTTGGGATTACCGGCCGGAATCCCCGTGGTCCCCGCCATGTCCGATGGGTCACTCAATCAGCTCGGCTCTGGTGCCTTGCGCGAAGGGCAAATGACACTGTCGGTGGGCACGTCCGGTGCTTTGCGGGTCACGTCCCCCCAGCCGCAGTTCCACCCGGATATGTCTACTTGGTGCTACATCGGACCCAAGAGTTGGATTTCCGGAGCTGCAACGGCAGGTGCCTGCAACACGGTGGATTGGTTTAAAGGTTTGTCGCTGCGTCCCACCACTTACGATGAACTCGAAGCGGGGATGGATTACGCTGCTGATACACCGGTCTTTCTGCCTTTCATTTTTGGGGAACGTAACCCCGGCTGGGGCGACAAGCGCAAGGGCGGTTTCTTAGGTCTGACCTCGAAACACGATTTCAAGCTGACTTACCAGGCCGTATTGGAAGGGGTTTTGTTCAACCTTAAACAGTGTTATGACGCCGTAACCAAACTGAACGGAGAGCCCGAGCGCATCCTCATTTCGGGGGGAATCCTCCACACCAGCATCTGGTCCCAGTTGGCGGCTAACGTGTTCGGACACACCTTGACTCCCTGTCTGGTGAAACAAAATTCCATGATGGGAGCCGCCTTGTGGGGAGCGTATCTGTTGGATAGCACTCTATCTTTAGAGGATTACGAACCGCCAGTGGGTGAGGAAATCGTTCCGCAGGAAGAATACGCCGAAATCACGGCCCAGAAATATCAACGCTACCTGGAGGCCTATAGCGATAACGCCAACCGGTGACGCTAGGCCGGTCCCGACTGGGTTCCACACCCTGATAACTGTGCGATTTTGCGCAATCCATTGCGCAAATGACTCGCTTTCCCACAGTTAGGCGACGTATTCCATGCTGGGAGCCTCGCGGCGAGGCGATATAGTGAAGTAATGGAATTGGTACTCTTGACTGCGATTGTCTTGCTGGGTACCTGCGTGCAAGGCTTGGCTGGGATGGGTTTCGGCATGATTGCCGTCCCGGTTTTGGTGGTGGCAGCCGGGGCTCACTACGGGATTTTGTGGGGAAACATTTGCGGCGGTTTAGTCACGTTGCTGCTGTTCGTGACCGGTTTTCGAGATATTAACTGGTATCGTTTCCGCTTGCTGATGCTCAGTGCCTTGCCAGCTTTGTTCGCTACCGTTGTGGCGCTACGGTTTGTACCGGACCGGGTATTTTCCATTTTTGTGGGAATCATCATGCTGACCATGGTGTTCTTTTCCATTTTTGCCCCGCGTTTTCGGGCTATACCAGTTTTTTCGGGATCCCTGATTTTCGGTTTCCTGGGGGGCATGATGAGCGCCCTGGTGGCTCAGTCCGGGCCGGTCATGGCGGCCTACTCGCAAACTACCCGATGGTCTCAGCGAGAATTTGCGGCCACTTTGCAGCCACTGTTCCTGTGTTTCAACATTATTGTGGTGGCCAGCAAAGTCTGGTTTGGCGGGCAAAGAGCCGTGCTCACTTCCCTACCTGCCCCCACGATTGCCGCTATCTTGGTGGCAATCCTGGTCGGCACCGTCATTTCGCGATTGCTTAAGAAGTATGTCAAGCCTCAGTGGGCCCGCAACCTGGCGTTGGCCCTGGCCACCTTCGGGGCTTTGCGGGTCATCATCAGCGTGTTCTTTCCCGGCCTGCCCTAAAGTCACAAGGCCGGTTCGTCTCGTTTTCGGTTCCGCGGGTGCTCTACACTGTAGGTAGGGCGTCATTCGACAGCCTGACAATCTATCCGCCTACCGCAAAGGAGTTCTGGTGAGTTTATCTGAAAAAGAAAAAATGCTGAACCAGATGCTCTATAACGCAGACCGAGACCCCACCCTTTGCAGCGAAAGGGACCACGCCAAAGACTTGTGCCTTGAATACAACCAAATCCGGCCTTCCGACCACGCCGCCCAGTACCGCCTCATGCGGGAACTCTTGGGCAAAACCGGGCAAAATTTCACCATAACCGCCCCGTTTTGGTGTGACTACGGCTACAACATCGAAATCGGGGAAAACTTTTACGCTAACCACAACACGGTGATGCTGGATTGCGCCCGGATTACCTTCGGCGACAATGTGTTCATTGCTCCGAACTGCGGGTTTCACACGGCGGGTCACCCGATTGACTTTGAGCGGCGTAACCAAGGTTTGGAGTACGGCCACAGCATTACCGTGGGCGACAACGTGTGGATTGGCGCCGCTGCGCAAGTCCTACCGGGAGTGAGCATCGGCAGCAACGTGGTCATCGGTTCGGGCAGTATCGTCGTCAAAGATATTCCCGATAACTGCGTGGCCGTCGGCAACCCCTGCCGGGTATTGCGGGAAATCACCGAAGCCGACAAACTGACTTCTTGGAATCGCTTTGAATAAAGCCAAATTTCTCTAGATTTCTTGCCCGGAGAGTGCCGATTTGGGGAATCGTGCAGGTTAGGGCTAGACTTAATGACCTCAGCGCTCGTAGCTCAATGGATAGAGCATCTGACTACGGATCAGAAGGTTGGGGGTTCGAGTCCCTTCGGGCGCGCTGTTCCCCGGAATCCGCTGCGATCCAGCGGACCGGGGAAAACTCATTTAACGCCCACAATTTGTTCCGCAAGCCTCGGGCTGGGGGGCCGGGCTGGTACCAGCCGACCTGAGACGGACGCTATTGCGGGGATTACAACAAAATCCGGTAAGGTTTAAGGCGATGAAAACAAGCGAGCCGATGATTACCCTGAGCGGGGTTAGCAAAATTTATCATGTGAAGTCCGCGGCGGGCGGAACCGTGCATGCCTTGGACAACATTGACCTGACGATTGCCAAAGGTTCGATTCACGGTATCGTGGGACAATCCGGAGCCGGCAAATCCACCTTAATTCGTTGCTTGACGGCGTTAGAAAAACCCACCACCGGCTCCATCACCCTTGACGGTCAAGAAATGACCACCTTGAATGAGGCAGAGTTGCGCCAGGCGCGACGCAAAATCGGGATGGTGTTCCAAGCCGCGAACCTGCTGGATTCACGCACCGCAGCCGGAAACGTCGCCTATCCTCTCTATCTAGCTGGCGTACCGCACGGCAACCGCAAGGAAAAAGTCATGGAGTTGCTGCGGCTGGTAGGTTTACAAGATCGTGCCTCGTCCTATCCTTCGCAGCTGTCCGGGGGTCAGAAGCAGCGGGTTGGCATTGCTCGGGGTCTGGCCACCAGTCCTCAGGTCCTGTTGTGTGATGAACCGACTTCGGCGCTGGATCAGGAAACCACCAGTCAGGTCCTGCACCTGATTCGTGACCTTTCGGAAAGTTTGGGGGTCACCGTGGTGATTATTACGCACGAGATGGCGGTGGTACGTGAAATTTGTGATTCCGTCACCCTGCTGGAACACGGCAAGATTATCCAAACCGGCACGGTTGAGGACATATTAACCGAGCCAGAAAGCCGTTTAGCGCTTGACCTGGTTCCCCGTCCACAAGTGAAAAGCAAGCCGGTGCTGAACGGCAAACCGGCCGCGCTGGTAGACATTGCCTTCAACTCGAATCCGGGCAAGCCTACCGGTTCTGCCGTGATGTCAATGGTTGCCGCCGCGGGGGCGGACATTGCTGCCGGAACATTTGAGACTGTAGGAAATACCCAGGTCGGACGGCTCGCTTTGGCGGTTTCGGCTGAAAACATGAACGGTCTGATTGCGGCGATGCGCTCCAAAGGTGTGTATGCAACCGTCAGACCTCTGGAGGCTTTGAACTTGGAGGAGGAAAACTAACATGCTGGAACTCCTGCCCACCCTGCTGTCACAAAACGCAGATTTAGTAAACCAGGTGAACTTGATTGCTACGTCAGTACAATCCATTCTGCCCGCCGGTCCTGGCGATCCGACTTGGTTTGACAATCCCGCCATCACGCGAGAGATGCTTCCTGCCACCCTGGAGACCTTAGCGATGACAGCCGTCTCGACTCTGTTCACCGTACTGTTTGGTCTCCCGGTGGGGTTGTTCCTGGTTTCCACGGCGAAAACTGGCTTAACTCCCAACGCGGCGGTGAATCGGATTTTGGGATTCATCGTGAACCTCGGGCGTTCCCTGCCGTTCCTGATTTTGGCAGTATTTATCCTCCCGTTCACGCGCCTGGTAGTGGGGACCACCATAGGCTGGCAACCGGCCTGCGTCCCGCTGATTGTTGGGGCCACGCCATTCTTTGCTCGTCTGGTCGAATCCAACATTATGGGTGTGGATTCCGGCAAGATTGAGGCGGCGCAAATGATGGGTGCCAGTCGCAGCCAAATCATGTGGGGCGTGCAAGTCCGCGAGGCGCTTCCCGCCCTGATTCAATCCACGACCGTGCTGGTCATCACCATCATTGGCTATTCCGCGATTACCGGGGCCTTTGGCGGGGGCGGCTTAGGTTCTTTGGCCATTAACTACGGCTACTCACGCTACCAAGCTGATACCCTGCTGGTTTCGCTAATCGTTATTGGCATCATCGTCATTGTTTTGCAGGCCATCGGGGACTTCTTTACCCGGGTTGCGGATCACCGCTAAAACCCCTGGTCCTATAGTTCAATAAAGAATTACACGAGTTATGCCGTTAGAATTGCCCCAGACTGTCTCAACTGTTGGCGATTCTCGGAAGGAGGGGTTTTGGAGTTCTTTGACCGCATGAAATCCAAGGTGTATCGTTCCGGTCCTGACAAGCCTATAGATGTGACTCAGGCTATCCGCCAAGCCATGGATCGGGGCGCCACTCCGATGTCCCGTGAACGCACCGTGGCACCCAATCATTTTGAGATTTCCATTTCTCCTGAAACTGATGCTGCGTTCGAACAGTGGGGTAAAGAAGCCTTGCTGCAAGAGTTCGTGCGTGACGCTAACGCCTACGCTAACGAGCAAAATTATTCGTTGACCGGTTCGGTTTACGTTGAGTTTACCCCGCTCAATCCCGAACAGCGCCGCCTGGAAGTTAAGGCTCGTTCCGTTTCCGGGGCTCGTCCGGTGTCCGGGAGTGAACCCGGTATACCAGCCGAGCCCGTGCTTTCGCCCTCCCAGCCAAAACCGCACCCGGCGCCTGCACATACTCCAGCTAGTGAGAATCTGGAATGGAAACCTGTGGAATCCGCGGTTCCGGACGTCCCGGCAAACTCCGGCGTCACAACGAACCCGCAGGAATCCGAACTTTTAGCGAAGCATGAACAAAAACCTCTGTTGGAAGTGGTTGGGGGACAGACTTACCTGCTGGTGGGAGAGCGTACCGTGGTGGGACGGGGACGCAACGTGGACATCGCTTTGAGCGATTCCGGAGTGTCTCATCAGCATTTTGAAATTGTCCAGGTCGGCACCAACTACGTGCTGCGTGATTTGGGCTCCACGAACGGAACGTTTGTGGAAGGCAACCGCGTCAACGAAGCTACTCTCTTAGATCGCAACGTGGTGACGGCAGGCCGTATCAAGATGATTTTCTGGCGTCAAGCCGCTCCACCCCAAGAATCGTGAGGCGAGGGGCTAACTGTTGAACGAACTGAGTTTTTCCTTACTGCGCCTGGGATATCTGGTGTTGCTGTGGCTCCTGGTGGGAGGGTCCATCCTGGTTTTGAGCCGCGACATCTACGGTACGGTTGTCACTCGGCGCGACCAGGCCAAATCTTCGAAGCCCTCAAAAGGCCGTAAACAGAGGAAACGTGACGCCGCGGTGTCCACGCTTTTGGTTACCGAGGGGCCCCTGACGGGGTCTTCCCTGCAGCTCACCGATAGGCCGGTCATCGTGGGCCGCGCTCCGACCTCAACTTTGGTGCTGGATGACGACTACGCTTCGGCTCAACACGCCCGGATTTTTCCGCGAGACGGCCAGTGGTTCGTGGAGGATTTGGGTTCAACGAACGGGACTGTTGTGGGAGGAGTCCGGATTACTTCCCCGACTCCGCTCAGCGCACACACCCCGGTTCGCTTCGGACAAACCATAGTGGAGCTGCGCTGATGTCTATCCAACTGCGTTATGCGGCTCGTTCCCATGTCGGCTTGGTTCGCAAAAACAACCAGGATTCCGGCTATGCCGGGCCGCATCTGTTGGTGCTGGCTGACGGAATGGGCGGTCCGGCCGGGGGCGACATTGCTTCCTCGGTGGCGGTGGCGCATTTGGCGCCGCTGGACGCAGATTCCCACGCTGCTGACGACTTGTTGAACTTGTTGCGTGACGCCATTGGGGAGGCTCACCGAGATTTGGTGGAGCTGTCGGGCAGTCACGAGGAGCTACAGGGCCTGGGTACCACTTGTGTGGCGATTTTACGTTCGGGAAACAAGATGGCGATGGTTCACGTGGGTGACTCACGAGCCTACCTGTTGCGGGACGGTGAGTTGACCCAGGTGACGAAAGACCATTCTTTTGTGCAGTACCTGGTGGAATCTGGGGAATTGACCCCGGAGGAGGCTGCGCACCACCCGAAACGTTCCGTTTTACTGCGGGTGTTGGGGGATTCCGAAGGCGATGTAACTTTGGACGAGTCCGTGCGTGCGGCTGTGGTGGGGGATCGCTGGTTGCTGTGTTCGGATGGGTTGAGCGGAGTGGTTTCCGCTGAGACCATCGCCACCGTTCTGGCCGAAGGTGAGACGCCGGAAAGTTGCTGTGAAGATTTGGTCGGTTTAGCGCTGAAGAGCGGTGCCCCTGACAACGTGACCTGCGTGATTGCTGACGTGGTGGATTCCGATGAGGAACTGACCGCTACCGCTCCCCAGATTGTGGGAGCCGCTTCCATTCGTCCCGCTGGAGCCAGTATCAGCGAAGCGACGCCCGCCGAGAAAGCCGCGATGCTGCGCCGCGGGAAGCCTTTGGAGCAGGACGAATTTGCCATGCGCACCCCGAAAGATCCCCGCAAGTTGTCTCGGCGGGGTTGGTTCATCGGCATCTTTTTGACGCTGCTGGTTCTGGCGGCCTTGGGTCTCGGAGCGTGGTTTTCCTATGGCTGGACCCAAAAGCAGTACTTCTTGGGCGTGAATCAGGGCGAAGTGACCCTGTTTAGGGGAATTGATCAGTCCATTGGCTCGTGGGATTTGTATCACCCTGTCGAAGGTATGGGGGTGCGCAATTCCGATTTGGCCCCCGTCATCCAGCAGCGCCTGGAAAAGAGCATTTCCCTGCGTAATCGTGAGGAAGCCCAGGAGTTGATTGCATCGTGGCGGGACACCGGAATGGTGAAGGAAGCGAACAAACCCGCACCAGCCCCTGTGACCCCGAGCCCAACCACACCTGAGACAACTGCGTCAACCGAAGAATCCTCAAATACCGCGGGAGGTAACCAGTAATGGCTACCATCGTGCAGTATCCTGCCAGATCTGGGCGTCGCTCCGAACTGTTCTTGCTCATTCTGGCAATCTTGGTCGGGGTCGGAGCCTATCTTTCCATCATGGTTTCCCACCCGGAGGCTCCCCAGGTTTGGTACTGGTATTGCGCGGCAATCGCCGTGGGGGGAATCGCGCTACACGTGGCGATGCGGTTTTTGGCTCCCTACGCCGATCCGGTCATTATGCCGGTGGCTTTGGCGTTAAACGGGATTGGTTTGGCGATGATTTCCCGCCTGGACCTGTACTATCAGCAACGCGCCGATACCACCGGTTCCACTGCGGTGCGTAACGCCATGTTGACCCAGGTCAACAACGAACGCCAAGTCATTTTCATGGTCGGTTCCATCGCGGTGGTAATCCTGACCCTACTGGTGTTTCAGGATCATCGTAGCCTGCGAAAGTTTGCCTGGCCCTCCCTGGTCGTGGCCATTTTACTGATGCTTTCCACCAAGATTCCAGGACTGGGACAAACCGTCAACGGTGCCGATATTTCCTTGCGGATTTTGGGATTCACGATTCAACCCAATGAATTTGCCAAGATTTTGCTGGCGATTTTCTTTGCCGGCTATCTGGAATACCGCCGGGATTCCCTGGCCATTGCCGGGAAAAAGCTCGGTTTCATTCAACTGCCCCGGTGGCGCGACCTGCTACCGATTCTGGTCGTGTGGGCAGCGGTGATGGGCCTGTTGGTACTGCAAAAGGACCTGGGGGTGGCGCTACTGCTGTTCGCTATCTTTGTTGCCGTACTCTATGTCGCAACGGACCGCCCCTCCTGGATTATTTTCGGCGGAGTGTTGATGATACCGATGGCTGTCGTGGCCTATCTGTCCTTTTCCCACGTGCAAGACCGGGTGACGAACTGGTTGCACGCTTTGGATCTGGAGGTCGCGAACCCGGACCGGGTCGGCGGTTCTTGGCAACTGGTCAATGCCCTGTTCGGGATGGCCTACGGCGGTTTGACCGGAACCGGATGGGGGTTAGGCAGGCCGGGTCAAACCCCTCTGGCAAACTCGGATTTCATTGTGTCCTCCGTCGCTGAGGAAATCGGTTTGACCGGCATGTTGGCCGTGATGCTGCTGTACTTGATTCTGGTACTGCGCGGTTTGCGAGCCGCGATGGGGGTGCGTGACGGTTTCGGGAAACTGCTGGCCACCGCTTTGGCTTTCGGCATCGGGGCGCAGCTGTTTATCGTGGCGGGAGGCGTGACCCGCCTCATTCCCTCCACCGGTTTGACCGCCCCGTTCCTGGCCGCAGGGGGCGTTTCTTCTGTCGCCAACTGGTTAGCGGTAGCAATTCTGCTGCGGATTTCCGATTCGGCACGTCGACCAGTTCCTTCCAATGGAACCGGTGGTTTTAGGTTGACGTCTGGAGGTTCCGGCGACTCGGGAGATTCTGCGGGGGCAGCCGGAGGAGCTCTCGATTACGCCGCCACCGAAAGAGTGGTGATGCCTCAATGAACGCTCAGATTCGCCGTTTAGCGGTTGCCCTGATTGTCATGATTGTGGCATTAATGGGGGCGTTAACGTATCAGCAGTTCTTTTTCGCTCCGACCCTGAACGCACACCCCCTGAACCGGCGCGTCACCGATGCCTACTGGAACCAGGAGCGCGGCAAAATCGTGACCGGGGACGGTGCCCTGGTACTGGCTCAGTCGCTGCCCGTGGGAAACGGGCCGGAAGTGACCTACGCCCGGAATTATCCCCAGGGCGCGAAATACGCCCATATTACGGGATACTTCCCGGCGGCGATTCGCGGCCAGATGACAGATTTGGAAAAGGCCGCTGAACCGATTTTGTCTGGCAAGGCGGATTCCCAATGGATGCAGCGCCTCCAAGACCTGTTTACCGGCGCCCAGCCGCAGGCCGGGAATGTGTCACTAACCATCAATCCGGCAGTCCAGGACGCGATGACCGCGGCGTTGTCCGGGAAAACCGGCGCCGCCGTGGCGCTAAACCCGAAAACGGGAGAAATCCTGGGAATGGCGTCCTCCCCCGCTTTTGACCCCAACGCCTTGAGCGGCCCGGACGGCAACGCCCTGCAAAATACCTACAACGCTTTGATCGCCGACCCACAAAAACCCCTGCTAAACAGGGCAATCAGTGAACTTTATCCCCCCGGTTCGACGTTTAAGATTGTGACCACTGCGGCTCTGCTGTCTCACGGGACAGTTGCCGCGGATACGATTGTGGATGCGCCCGATACGCTGGATTTGCCGGGCACCGATGTGAAACTCCGAAACTTTGCCGGGGAATCTTGCGGAAACGGCCAGGTGCCGTTGCATCAAGCCTTCGCCCTGTCCTGTAACACCCCGTTTGCGGCATTGGGAATGCAGTTGGGCGGCGAGCCTCTACAGGCCCAGGCCAAAGCCTTTGGTTTCGGCACCGTCCCGAACGTGCCGCTGACCGGGGTAGCTTCCGAATTCCCTCCCCCGGAAGCGCCGTCTTTCCTGGCGAACGCCGCGATTGGGCAGCAGTCCGTGCGGGTGACGCCCCTGCAGATGGCGATGGTGGCCAGCGCTATCGCTAATGACGGAAAAACTATGACTCCCTACCTGATTAATCAGGAACTGTCCTCCGATTTCCAGGTCCTCAAACAGTATGCTCCTCAGGTTTTGAGCCAGGCGGTGTCGCCGGAAATTGCCGCCAGTATCCGCCAGATGATGGTGGAAGTTGTCCAGTCCGGAACCGGCAAGGCTGCCGGCATTCCCGGCCTGAACGTGGCGGGTAAAACCGGAACTGCCGAAACAGGGGTGGGGCACGGCCTTGACCATTGGTTTGTAGGGTTTGCCCCAGCGGAAAACCCACGTATTGCCGTAGCAATTGTGGTGGAGGATCCGCAGGGAATACGCGGCACCGGCGGAACCGTGGCTGCCCCATTGGCTCGCAGCATTTTGCAGGCAGGAGTGAGCCAATGATTGGGGCAAATACGGTACTGAACGACCGTTATCGCCTGGTGTCCATCCTGGCAACCGGAGGAATGGGCGTGATTTGGCGCGGTTGGGACAAACGCAGCCAAAATGTCGTCGCGGTGAAAGTGCTGAAAGAAGAACTCATCGGTCAGGCGACCTTCCTGGCCCGTTTACGTGCTGAAGCTACCAACGCTGCCCGCCTGCATCATCCCAACCTCGCCGCCGTTTTTGACTGGGGCGAAACAGATGGCCAAGGCTGGATTGTGATGGAGCTGGTGGAGGGACGTCCCCTGTCGGACATTCTGGCGGGAGGCCAGATTTTGACTTGGGAACAGCTCGCTCCCATCCTCATCCAAATCGCTAACGGCCTGCAGGCTTCCCACGAAGGACACGTCATTCACCGCGATGTGAAGCCTTCAAATATTCTGGTTTCCGACAAGGGCGTGGCGAAACTGACGGACTTCGGGATTTCGTTGGCTCCGCGCGCCGAAGCCCTGACCGCGGCCGGGATGGTGATGGGTACCGCCCAGTACCTGCCGCCCGAACAGGCGATGGGTGAAACCGCGACCGCCTTGGGCGATATTTATGCGCTGGGGGTCATCGCCTATGAAGCCTTGGCCGGAAAACGTCCGTTTACGGGGCCGACCCAGGTCGACATCGCGATGTCGCACGTAAAAGACCCGGTTCCGCCCCTTCCTGAAACCGTAAATTCCCAGGTGGCGGCCTTGATTTACCAGATGTTGGAAAAAGACCCGCGGCTGCGCCCACAATCGGCGAAACAGCTCGCTGAAGCGGTTCAGGCGCTGTGGCACGGCACGGTGCCGCTGTCGTTTACTCCGCGCATGAGTTTTTCACGCAATCTGGCCGACGCTCCCCCCACAGCCCAGATGCCCGTGGCGCAGGTCGACGAAAAGCCGGAAGATACTTCACCGGAGTCCTCCGCTGCAAACACACCCGCCGTATCTGCCTCTCCGACCAAACCTGCGGTGTCCGCGCCCCCGGCCAAACCTGCGGCGTCCCCGTCCCCGGACACCCCCGCACAATCATCTGCTGCGCCGGTAGACCCGGCACCGCTGTCCCCTCACGCGACCCCGGCCAAACCTGACGCGACTGCCTCCGCGGCCGGGCTGCACCAGGACGGCTCGACACCGCCCGCCTCAGCGAACCCGGAGACATCTGCCCCACCCTTGCGACCCGATTTTCATCGAGTAAAACCGGCCCAACCAGCCGCTATACCGGTGGGTTCCCAGGCGATTCCACCGCAGCGTCACGAGGAAATGATGCGCTACCTGGAAGCCAAACCGCTGCCCCAGCCGGAAACGGGATCGAAACGAAAACTTGTTGTTGCATTAGTCATCACCGCCGTGGTGTTGATAGCGTTGATTTTTGGGTTGGCAACCACCCTGCGTACCGGGGCCTCAACCGGTAACCTTGAATCGGGCTTGACCGTAACGGCGGTTGCAGCCCCAGCCAGCTCGCCAGTAGAGGAGGAAAACCTTGAGTCAGTCTGACCGGATCATCGGCGGGCGCTACGAAATTAGCCAGCTCATTGGACGCGGCGGTATGGCTGAAGTCCATATCGGTACTGACACGCGCCTGAACCGGATTGTAGCGATTAAAATTTTGCGCCAGGACTTGGCCCGCGACCCCGTCTTTCAGGCACGTTTTCGCCGTGAAGCCCAATCAGCCGCCAATTTGAACCATCCCGCTATCGTGGCTGTCTATGACACTGGTGAAGAAACCATCACCGCTTCTGACGGCGCCGAGATAAAGGTGCCTTACATCGTCATGGAGTACGTGGAAGGCCACACGGTGCGGGAGCTGTTGACGGACGGCAATCCGGTTCCGCTGGAAGAAGCGGTCGAAATCGTTTCCGGTGTCCTGGACGCGTTGGAGTATGCCCATCATCAAAACTTGGTACACCGCGACATTAAGCCCGGCAATGTGATGATTACCACGACCGGGAAAATCAAGGTGATGGACTTTGGGATTGCCCGCGCCCTGTCCGATTCCCAAGCCACCATGACACAAACCGATGCGGTGGTGGGTACCGCCCAATATCTTTCTCCCGAACAGGCTCGCGGCGAACAGGTTGATGCCCGTTCTGACCTGTATTCCGCAGGGTGTTTGCTGTTTGAGCTGCTGACCGGCCAGCCCCCGTTTAAGGGTGATTCGGCTGTGGCGGTCGCGTTCCAGCATGTTTCGCAGCTGCCGCCACTGCCTTCCTCGATTGCCCCCGACATTCCGGAATCTTTGGACCGCGTGGTGATGAAAGCGTTGGCGAAAGACCGTGAAGAGCGCTATCCCGATGCCGCTCATATGCGTGCTGACCTGCAGGCTTCCCTGCGTGGAGGAAGCGTGGCGGCTCCCGCCACCTCAACCTGGACGGCCCCTCTAGCCGGTGATGCTACCGGCGCCGCAACCACGGTACTCCCGCCGGTGAACCAGGGGTACGCCTCTAGCTACGGGACTTCCCGATCTAACGCCATGTCTGCCGCGGGACAGACCACCCAAACTTTGGAAGCCACAGATCCGACCCAGAACCATCGCGGTAAGCCCAACAAGAAACCGCTGATTATTGTCATCGTGCTGCTGGCAATTTTAGCGGTTTTAGGCCTCGGATATTGGCTGGTTTTCAGCGGAGACAAGCCGACCGATGAGATGGTCGAGATTCCTTCTCTGGACGGCATGAACCAGGAGGAAGCCTCCACCGCGATTACCGATGCGGGACTGGTGTTCCGCCTGGGTCGCGGGGTCAGTTCCGAGGATATTCCGGAAGGTATTTTTGTTAAATCCGATCCGGCGGTGGGGACGAAGGTCGCCAAAGGTTCCAAGGTGTTCGTCTCGCTTTCTACCGGTCCGGGCGATGCCAGTGTGCCCTCGCTGGCCGGGCTGACCCAGGAACAGGCTCGGAAGGCTTTAGAGGCGGAAGGATTAGAGGTTGGCAGCATTACGACCGCTGATTCGGGCACGATAGACAAAGACAAAGTCATTAAATCCAACCCCGCCGAGGGCGAAGCGGTTAAGAAAGGCGACTCGGTCGACCTGGAGGTGGCCTCCGGTAACTTCCGGATTCCCCAAGACTTGGTGGGAGGCACCAAGGAGGCTCTTCAACAGTTTGTGGATGCGAACCGGGTGCGTTTGACGATTACCGAAAAGGAAGATTCCTCGGTCGAACCGGGTACCGTGTTGTCTTTGGACAAGGCGGGGCAGTTGGTCGGGCTGGATACGTCCATGACCGCGGTGGTGGCGATTGCTCCAAAGGAACCTACGCCACCGGATACTTCGACTGACTCTCCGAGCTCTCCTGCAGAGACTTCCTCGCACTCCCCTGAAGCGCCCTCTGTCTAGTCGTCGTGGGATAGGGATTGATTCTCTGGGGGGTACCAGGGTATATCGAGTGACGAGTTGGGGTTATTCCGTGGGTTCTCCAACCCAGGTCGTTTGGCCTTTTCCGGTCGCGGGGTCCAAGACGTTGCGGCAATAGAACTTGTTGCCGTTGGCATCAACGGTCATCTGGCCGACCTCGCAGTTCGCACTGCCTTGTTGTTCCCGCCGTTCCTGCTCCATTTGCTGTTGCTGACGGAGAAGTTGCTCCTCGGATTCTTTCCGAGCCTTTTCTATGCGTATGTCATCGATAGCTTTCGTGACCGCGGTGATGTCCTCCTCCAGACGGTCCACAGAGGCACGCATCGATTCGTTGAGACCATCGACTTTATCGTCTGACACGGTTGACAGGGAGTTGACCTGGTTCAAAAGGCGTTTCGCGTCCTCAATTTGGGCAGCTAGAGCCGCTCTGGGCTCGGTATTGGCTTCTGCGGCCGCAGCGGTTTGTGCCAGCTTTTCCGCCTGGGCAATCTTATCTTCCAAGGCTTTCTTGGCTACCGTCAGACCGTTGAGATTTTCAGCTTCCTGAATGTGTTGCAGCGCCGCCTCCAGCTCGGTTTGCTGCTTTTTCAACGCTTCAGCCTGAGCCATCATGGTGGAGGTTTTTTTGGCGACATCCTTACCGGTACATTCCAGGGGTTTCACTTCTTTGCTGGCCTGCTGCGCTTTGGCCTGAATGTCATCGAGCATGGCGGGGTCTGCAACTTGAGTGGAATCAGTCGTGGCCAAAGTATTTTCCGCGTCGGACACTACCTGCTGGAGCGAAGTGTACTGTTTGGTTAAATCCTGGCTGGCTTTCGCGCAAGCCGAACGCGCCCCCTGGGAATCGCTGCCCAGCACCCACATCACGACCAGGCCGATAACGAGAGCCGCCAATATGACAGCAGCCACGATGATAGCGATGGTCCAGCGGCGGCGCGCTTTGGCGATTTGTTCCGCGTTCTGCCTCTGAGGATTAGGGCGCGCCTGACTAGTGGGACGACCCCGCTGCGGAACGGGTTTTTGCGTATTTCCCACCATCACTCACCTCTCGCCGCCAAAACTCACTGCTCCTAGTCTAACCCTGGAAGTGTCTGGAATAATATCCCAGCCCCGCAAACAGAAGCTAACGTCAATATTTATCCCGGTTATCAGGCTGGAAAACCCGGCACACACCTGCACAGCCGGGCATCGCCAGGATTCCTGGGGTGGTTTTATCACCCGCGTGTTCGGGATTCAGACCCTTTGCATGGACAAACCTGAAGGTTACCTTGGAAAATGCTAGGAATATGGATATAATAGGGGGTACTGTCCTATTTTGATGTTGAAACCGGTGCGCTCATGGAAGATTTAACCCAGGAACAACTTGAAGCTATCAACCCAGATACCCCGCTGGATTGTTTGCAGACTATTGCACAAGACGCTCCGGAGCTGCGCCCCTTACTAGCTTTGAACCCCTCGACCTATCCTGACCTCTTGGATTGGCTAGCTGAACTGCAGGATACGCAGGTCCATGAAGCTCTCGCGAAACGTGCTGAACTGGCGCAACGAGGTGAACTGGAACACTACGCGATGGCTTATCTGTCCCCAGACTCACCCGTCTCAGAACCTCAGGTATCTCAGCCGAGCGAACCCCCACTTGACCCCCAGCCCGAAACTTCCCAACCGGACGACTTGCCTGTACCCGAGGAATCTCAACCCTCCCCTCTGCCCGAATCACCCGTTTTTGAGGAACCGGAATCTGAGCCTATCGAGTTAGAGCTCTATGAGGATGATTACTCCTCCGCTGCCGTAGCCGCGGCCGAAATGGCGGCGGTGAACCGGGAAAACCGGGCCTCAGGACCGGACTTTACTCCCGATTTCGCCACTCCTGCAGGTCCCGAATTTGCGACGACCGGAAGGCTCGGCTCCCGGTTTTCCCGCTCCAGAGCATCAACAAAGAGTCGGTACAACCGGTTTTGGATGTGGATGATTTTTGGGTTATTGATTTGGCTGGTCGTGATTGTGCTGGTTGTCTGGGGGCTGGCCAACCAAGCTGATAAACCGGTCCCGGTCAGTGCTAACGCGGCGGAACCCACCCCTAGTGTGAGTGCCACTCCGCAAGAGTTGGTACAAAATGGCTTGCCGGAAGGGTACACCGGCCCCACCAAGACTATTGAAGTTCCCGGAGCCAACCCTGGCGAGACCATAAAGCGGGTTGTTCCTGATGAGAGCGCCAGCGCCAGTGCTAGCGCCTCGCCGACACCTACGCCCACGAATCCGCTAGCCGCCCCGGCTAATGCCAAGAAGCTCAACAGTTTTACAACTGCTGACGGCAATGTTCGCTGCATCTTCAGCGGGTCACAAGTACAGTGTTTCGCTAACTCTACGGATCCTTACTACTGTTCTGCACAAGCCCCGAATACGGGATACAGTGATGTGCTTTACGCCTCGCACAGCCGCCGCCACGAGTATGCGTGTATCGAACCCATCGACACGGCCACGGAAGGGACTTTGGGTGCCAACGAAACGGTTTCTAACGGCATTTTTGCCTGTCAGGCCAGTAAGTCCGGCAACCGCGTGGTGTGCTGGAACACCACCGCGGGCGATGGCATCGTGGTAGGTAGCGATATGGCGGCACGCTTCGGAAAAGGCCAATACGTCCCTCCGCAGTGGGATAAGTAAGCTACGTCTGGCGAATTGTGTCCCGACATTTCGTCTGCCAGTAGATATACGTTACCCCCGGCGAAACCGGGGGTAAAGTGCGAGTTATATGGGGGTTACTGTACTGCCCCGTGCCCGGCTGCGACCTGGGCCATATCTAAGTTCCGTACCTGGTGGAGCAGTTCGTCCAGCTGGGTGCCTTGGAGCAGGCCAGCCTCACGGAACACCAGGATTGACTGCCGGAAAATCATGAGTGTCGGGATGGAAACAATACCCGCTGCGTTCACCAACGGTTTTTGTTCCTCGGTGTTGACGGTACCAAAGTAAACGTCCTGGTTACGCAGGGAAGCATGTTCAAAA
This sequence comes from Mobiluncus massiliensis, assembly GCF_949769255.1. Lineage (GTDB taxonomy): Bacteria > Actinomycetota > Actinomycetes > Actinomycetales > Actinomycetaceae > Mobiluncus > Mobiluncus massiliensis. The sequence continues at coordinate 1,927,033 of NZ_OX458329.1, forward strand.
ACCGGGGTAAAAAGGCGGCACGGGCTGCACCATGGAGCCCAGAATTCGAGCACCACAATATCGCTCTCACTCATAGCCTGAGCCATGTTATCTTGAGTGACAATATTCACTGCCATGAGTCGGTGCTCCTTTCTGGAACGAGTTTAGCACAGAGAAACATGACAACGCGGTAAATTAGTTACATTTATTTAACATTTTAAAGTTCCGCTGCTACCAGTTCCGCTAGTTGCACCGCATTGAGCGCCGCGCCCTTGCGCAGGTTGTCACTGCACACGACCATGATTAGGCCACGATTATCGTCAACTGCCTGGTCTTGACGGATGCGGCCGACCAGGGAGGGGTCGATGCCAGCAGCGTCCAGCGGTGTCGGTACGTCTTGCAGAACCACGCCAGGAGCGCCTTCTAGCGCCTGTTTGGCCTGTTCAACAGTAATGGGGCGGGAGAATTCGGCGTGAATAGTGAGGGTGTGGGAGGTCAGCACCGGGACGCGCACGCAGGTTCCCGACACGCGCAGGTCAGGTATCCCCAGGATCCGGCGCGACTCATTGCGCAGCTTTTGTTCCTCATCGGTTTCCAGGCTGCCGTCATCTACGTATTTCCCGGCAAACGGCACCACGTTGAAGCCGATAGGAGCCACGTAGGTTTCCGGAGTAGGCCAGGCGATGGCTTTGCCGTCGAGGACGAGTTTGTCCAGGTTGGAGACATCGCCCACGGCTTCGACCATATGTTCCAGTTCACGCACGCCTTTCAATCCCGAGCCGGATACTGCCTGGTAGCTCGAAATCGTCAACCGGGTCAACCCAGCAAGGTTGTGCAACACTTTCAAAGGGGGCATGGCCGCCATAGTGGTGCAATTCGGGTTAGCGATAATGCCTTTCGGGCGGTTTTTCAAGTCTTGGGGGTTGACCTCACTGACAACTAGGGGGCAGTCCGGGTCTTTGCGCCAGGCGCTCGAATTGTCAACCACGACAGCCCCAGCCTCCACAAATTTCGGGGCGAATTCGCGAGAGGCGGCGGCACCGGCACTAAAGATAGCGATATCTACCCCGGAAAAGTCTGCTGTCGCGGTATCCTCCACCACGACCTGCTGACCCCGAAAGTCAACCACGGTACCCGCAGAACGGGATGAAGAAAAGAAACGAAAACGGGAGGCGGGAAAGTTCCGTTCCGTGAGTAGAGTCCGCATGACCCGGCCGACCTGACCGGTCGCACCCACCACGGCTACACAAAGATTGTCCTGGCTCATCGTCCCGTACCTCCATAAACCACGGCTTCAACCTGTTCCGCATCGAGGCCGAACGCGCTGTGAACCGCACGTACAGCTTCGTCCAGCTGATCCTCGCTGACCAGGACACTCAAGCGGATTTCCGAAGTGGAAATCATGTCAATGTTGATTCCCGCTTTGGAAAGAGTCCCAAAAAGTTTTGCAGAAACACCCGGATTGGTTCGCATTCCGGCGCCCACGAGCGACAACTTACCCACGTTGCCGGTGTGGACGACCTTTAGAAAACCTCCTTCCGCTTTCGCGCCTTCTAACGCCTTTACTGTGTCCGCAGCATCGGCGTGGGGCAGAGTGATTGTCAAGTCGGTAGCGCCTGGTTGTACCGTCGACACGTTTTGCACAATCATGTCGATGTTGGCACCGGCTTGGGCAATAATCTCAAAAATATGGGCGGCTCGACCCGGTTCGTCGGGCACTCCCACCAAGGTAATTTTGTCCTCACTACGATCGTGGGCGAGGCCGGAAATAATCGGTTCTTCCACTGGGGTCTCCTTCATGAGCTGGGCTTCAGGGTCAAATGTTAAAGCACTGTCGGGCACCAAGCCCTTTAGCTCGGGATGAGCCGGACCGTCGGAAATCCAGGTGCCTGATTTGTCCGAAAAAGAAGAACGCACGTGGAGAGGTACGTGGTAGCGCCGCGCAAACTCAACCGCACGAAGGTGCAGGATTTTTGCGCCGTGGGCAGCCATTTCCAAGGTTTCTTCGAAAGTCGTGGCTGAAATTTGTTTTGCCTTAGGGACCAGACGCGGATCTGCCGTGAACATGCCATCCACATCGGTATAGATTTCACACACGTCTGCGTGAAGGGAAGCCGCTAACGCCACCGCGGTCGTATCTGAACCGCCACGTCCCAGTGTGGTCACGTCTTTACGTTCGTTCACGCCCTGGAAGCCTGCCACAATCGCAATGTTGCCATCATGAATAGAGCGGGCAACCCGTTCAGGCACCATCGAAACGATATGTGCCTTGCCATAGTGGTTGTCGGTCTGTACCCCGGCTTGCTGGCCTGTATAAGAAATGGCGGTTTCGCCGAGTTCATTCACGGCCATCGCCAACAGGGACATCGAAATCCGTTCCCCGGCAGACAGCAGCATATCCATTTCCCGCTGGGGAGCTTTTTCCGTGACAGAAGCGGCCAAATCCAGCAGGTCATCGGTGGTGTCTCCCATCGCGGAAACCACCACCACAACATTGTGACCAGCTCGTTTGGTGGCAACAATACGCTTAGCGACGCGCTTCATGGCCGCTGCGTCCGATACGGAAGAGCCGCCGTACTTTTGCACAACTAGCGCCATGAAAACCTCCCTTAAGCCGACACGCGGCAGTGAGGGCCGCGGCACCTTTACTGCTAACTGTTTGATTATAGCTATTATGCCCGAAACTCGTGAAATTGCCGCCGGTAGAGAACCGGGTTTGCTCGGCGGCGATTTGGAGCGGGTGATGTTGCGCCGGGTGATTGGGGGTGGGCAGTTTTAACCCGGGCGTTTTTTGGGGTGCCAGTTTGAGGCAAACCGAGTTTTCTACAGCCTGCGCCGACCTTCCAGAGCGCGCCCCAGCGTCACTTCGTCGGCATACTCCAGGTCGCCTCCCACCGGCAGACCGGAGGCCAAGCGCGAGGCCGGGATTCCGATGGTAGCGAGCATTCGCGCCAAGTAAGCCGCGGTCGCTTCGCCTTCCGTATTGGGGTCGGTGGCAATGATGACTTCCTTGATGGCGGAATCCTGCAGGCGCGTCATCAGCCCGGCAATCCGCAGCTGATCGGGCCCGACCCCGTTGATGGGATCCAGGGCGCCGCCCAGAACGTGATAAAGCCCGCGATACATCCGGGTGCGTTCCAGGGAAACAATGTCGGTGGCCTGTTCCACCACACAGATGAGCGACTGATCTCGGCGGGAATCCTGGCAAATCGCGCATACCGGGTGTTCGGTGATATTGCCACAAACCTCACAAAAGTGGACCTTTTCCTTAACGCTGGTCAGCGCCTCGGTGAGTCTCTTAATGTCGGCTTCATCCGCGCTGAGCACCCAAAATGCGATGCGTTGGGCGGATTTTGGCCCTACGCCGGGCATTTTTCCCAGCGCGTCGATGAGGTCTTGCAGGGCGTCGGTGAAAATTTGGCTCATCACCGGCCTGCCTTCGCAGACGGGGAACCCGGCATGGATTTCGGATCGATGATGGTTCCACCCAACATGGCTTGAGCAGTCTGGATTCCCGCTTTCATTTCCCCTGAAACTTGCGGGTCAGGCTGTTTACGTGGTTCACCTGATTGGTTCGATTCACGGGGTGTGGTCGAGATTACAGGCGTGAGTTTCTCCGGGGGAACAGCGGCAGAGGGGGGTTTCGGTGTGACTGCAGACGGCTCCGGTACGGGGGCGGGCGGCTCCGGCTCAGCAACTGGCACAGTTGCGGGTTCTGCGGGTCGATACTGGTTTTGAGCAGGGGGTTCGGGCAGGTCCTGGGGTACCTCTGGTTCAAAATATGACGGTTCAGACGGCGGAGGGAAATCCTCCGGTGGAATGGGCGGCTCCGATGCCTGTGCCGCAAATCCATACTGTTGCTCGGCAGATACGGGCGTCTCCGATGCGGCAGCGGGCTGAGCAGCGGGCGCCCCGAAACCGGCCACCACTCCGCGCACTTCCACGTTGAGGCCGGTAAATCCCTGAATGACCGCGGCTAGGGCAGAAGTGTGGCGTTCCCCGAAAGCTCGCACCAATCCGGGGTTCGGGAAGGCGATTTCCACCGCCGAGCCGCGCATTCCCTGTAGCTGGCCGTGGGTTTCCAACAGATTCCCGGTCGCGGCGTGATTTTGTTTCAAACGAGCCATGATTTTGCCCCAGTTGGAGCGGATTGTTTCATAGTCTCCGTCTGTGCCAGTGCCGGACTGGGCCGGCTGAGTACCCCGGGCGGGAGCCGGGGCAGAAACGCGAGCGGGGGCAGGAGCCGGGTTGGGAGCGGTGGCGGGAGCGGGGGCGGGTTGGTCCGCCAGGGTATCCCGCCGGGCAGACGTTTGGCCAGACGGGGTGTTCAGGACGTGACTCTCCGTACTGGCCGTACTAGCCGTGTCTTCACCGGGAATGTCCCACGGGGTCGGCTTAAACTCCCATTTCTCCTCACGGGGCTCCATAGCTGGCTCGGGCTGAGAAACGGTGTCCTTTCCGCGCTGTGGTGCGGAAACCGGCGCTGGTTGAGGCGCAGAAGCGTCCGGGCGTGCGGGAGCGTCCGGAGGCACAGCAGGACCAGCCGAGCCCGCAACGGCACTGGTGGGAACCCCTTGTGAAGGAGTCTCAGCACGCGCGGGCACCACCGGGGGAACAGGACCATCACTGTCCTGAGAGCCCGACGCGGTAGCCTTCATCGCCTCCGGTGGGGTCGACCCCGAACCCTCCGTGGAGGTCGCCAACAGCAGTTTCGCCACCAACAGTTCCAATGCCAGACGCGGGGAAGTCGCCCCGACCATCTCGGTTAGCCCCTCGTCAACGAGTTCGGCGCAACGCGTCAGGGTGCGCGGGCTGAGGGCCGCCACTTGGGGACGCATCGCCGCCAGTTCGGCCTCGGGCAAATCCCCCAAAACGGCCCCGGCTCCCGCCCCAGCCAGCTTCATCACCACCAGGTCGCGCAGATATTGCAGCAGGTCCTCGACAAAACGCCGCGGTTCGTGCCCAGTTTGAATCATCCGGTCCACCACCGTGTACGCCTCGGCACCAGAGCCGGACACCAAAGCGTCCACCATCCCACTCAACAGCGCGGAATCGGTGTAGCCCAGCAGGGACACGGCCCGGTCATAGTGCAGCTTTGGTTCAGCCTCACCAGCAATGAGCTGATCGAGGATGGACAAAGAATCGCGTACGGACCCGCCTCCGGCCCGCACCACCAGACCCAGCACCCCGTCCTCGGCAGTGACGCCCTCGGAACGGCACAAATCAGCCATATAGTCCCGCAATACCTCCGGGGCAACCAGCCGGAACGGGTAGTGATGGGTGCGGGAGCGAATGGTGGAAATGACCTTTTCAGGATTCGTGGTCGCAAAAATGAATTTAATGTGGTCCGGAGGTTCCTCTACCAGCTTTAACAGGGCGTTGAAGCCTTCCTTGGACACGTTGTGTGCCTCATCAATGATGAAAATCTTAAACCGATCCCGCGCCGGGGCATAGGCCGCCCGATCGCGCAGTTCCCGGGTGTCGTCCACGCCGCCGTGAGAAGCCGCATCAATCTCGATGACATCCAGGGAACCCGGCCCGCCCGTCGCCAAATCCCGGCAGGAATCACAAGTCCCGCACGGGGTAGCGGTCGGCCCCTGGGCACAGTTCAGACAGCGCGCCAAAATCCGGGCGCTGGTCGTTTTGCCGCAGCCCCGCGGCCCCGAAAACAGGTAAGCGTGGTTGACCCGACCGTTTGCTAAAGCCGCCTGTAGTGCCTTAGTTACGTGTTCTTGACCGATTACGTCCTCGAAAGTGTCGGGACGGTAGCGGCGATACAGGGCAGTCATCATGTCTCTACTCTACCTGAGCCCCGGTGGCGAAAATTTTTCAGTTCCGCACAGTTATTTCGGCCGAATCAAACCCAGCGCCAAACCCGCCCCCGCGATGCTGGCCAAAAGCGCCCCCCACAGGAAATCAAAAGGAGTAAAACCGCCGGATTGAATCGCCAATATCAGAATGTAAGCCTGTAAACCAGCCCACGGAATAATCGCGGTAAATGCCGCCACCACCACGAAAGGCCGCTCGGAATCCGGGTTCATCCGAGCCCGCAGCAGATACAACGCATACGCGCACACCACCAGGCAGCGCAACAGGTCCAGGGCTCCGTAAGCCACGGAATACCCACCCCACCCGGTCATCAACATTTCCGCCATAGCCGGGGATTTCATCACCAGGTAGGTTTGTGCGCCCAGGGTGACCGCCCCCAGGAACAGCCCAATCAGGGCGTTGCGGGTGGGAAATTCGTTCGATACGGCGGTTTCTTCATAACTAATTTCCACGGTATGACCTCACCTTTTACCCTCTGAGTCAGGTTCGACGCTACCAACCCCCGTCGCTTTCACAGCTCCGCTAAGCGCCGCTTTGCCTTTTTCGGATTCAGGTTCGCCCGCGGGCTTTGCCGCAAAAATCGCCCCTGGTTTCAATCCGAGTTCACCAAAAGTTCCGGGTGGTGCCTCCAGTACGGAACTGGCTCGAAATCGTGGCCGACCAATGCGCCCGGGCGGATAGGTCACGATTTCTAAAATCCGGTGGTGTCGATCCAGGTAAGCCACGTCAATCGTGAAACGCATGGCTATTGTGTGAATTCCATTGCATTTCGTTATCCACACAATCCCGGGAGTGCTGGCACAGTACAGCAGTCCTTGGTTTCTCTCGCGACGATTCTTGGTTACATAGACAGGCACGAAACGCTCGGATTCCACCATATAATCCGGTTTTTCGAGGTCGGCCCAAATGGGTCCCGGTCGGTTCACCATTTTCTTTCCTCGCTATCGTCTCTCCAAGTTACGCTGTCTGAGATTTTGTGGAAGAGCCGCTGGGTTGTTTGATGTGACCAGACTGGTTCTTTTGAGGGGTGGGCTTGCTAGAACCATTAGGAGAGCCGGTCGCCTCACCAGCCTGTTTCACCGGGACGTCGTTAATCCGGTAGCCGTACTTGACATGGTTGTACTCCTTGGAAGCGTCGATGGTGATGGTTTTGGTGTTAACCGGCGGGTACAGCACCGGAACAGTCCACTTTTCACCTGGTTTCAACAGCGGAATGGCGCCCAGGCTTCCACCCGTCACCACCCCGTGTATATTTTTCCCGTCAACACCGATACGCGGATATTCCAACGGCACGGTGCGCGCCGAACCGAGCAGAATATCAGGCCCGTAGAAAACAGAGCTGATATTGGTAGTCGTCTCTTCTGGACGGTGAAAACCGCCAAGGTTCAAAGACATAGAGCCCACCTGGTCAACGGCTTCCACCGTGAAGGTCACCAGGGTGTAGTTCGGGTAGGCTACGGCCTCAGAAGTGGAGATTTGCACATACTGGGGCTTACTGGTTTCACTGCGGCTGACATTGTAAAGCACCGCCTGGGGCCAGTCAGATTCCTGGGCATAAGGGGCGGGCATTTGTGCGCTGGCCGCCTGCAGTTCAAGGATTTCCTTTTTAACCGGAGTGTTTATGGAAACCTGCACCCGTCGATTTTTTGCCCGCGCGGCGTCGTCAGTATTCGGCACGGCCGGTTGCGTATCGCCCTTGCCCGAAGCACTAAAGGTGAACCCGGACAACTCCGATTTCCCTTCCAGCACGGCCTTCACCGCATTCGCTCGGTTTTCACTCAAGGCCTGGTTCCCAATAGTCGGCTCAGGCACGTTATCGGTGTGACCCACGATAGTGACCTCACCCGGCTCATGAGTCGCCAGTGTTTTCGCCAAGTCATCCAAAGTCGCCTGAGCTTCGGGTTTAATGTCCCACTTGCCCGTATCAAAAAACACGTCGGCCGCCAAAGTCACATCCAGGCTCTTTGAACTGGAAGCCACGTCCATGCCTGGAACTATAGTGAAAGCCGAATACTCCCCGTGGTTGTCTTTCGGGGCCTTGTCGGGCAGGCTATCCAAAGCTTTTTTCAGCGACTTCGGGGCTTTGGTCGCATCCTGGACCGGAACATCGTAGGCGAAACCGATGAGTCCCAAATCGACCCCAACCGTGCCCGGATTATCCCCGATGTCCCCGAAAGGTACCAGGACGCTTTCGGAAATCGGGTCTCCGTCTTTGCCGCTGAAACTGCTGTTCTTGGTGTCGGTCCCATCCTGTTTGACGTAGGGAACGTGTTCTTGGTCATCACGCCAAGGTTCAAAAACCTCGGTGTCCGTCAACAGATACATCCCCGAATACTCCTTTTGCGCAGGATAATCCGGGGTGGTGAGAGCCGTTCCGACACTGGTTTTCACCATGACGGAGTTCACGTCATCGACGCCCACTGTGAGCGCCAGCGCCGAATTGCCGTTATCCAGCCGATACAGCGGCCCTACCTGGGCCCACATAGAACCGGCTTCGAAGTCGGCTTTCAGGTCGATGGCGCCTGGTAGGCTCTGCGGCGCCTCCTTACTGGCCGAAGAGTCAGTCTTGGCTGGTTTTGGGGTATCTTTCCCGCCGTGTACACATCCCGTCAACGCCAGCGCCGCCACGAAGGTCGCCGCCACCAGCATCCTCAAACCACGTTTCACCATGAAAGCCAGCTTTCCGTAGTAGTCACACTCAATTTGCAGATTAACAAGCTAAAGTAAAACCCCAGTTTTAGCCCTGTTAAATTCAGGTAAAAATATCCCACCGATTGCCTCCAGAAACCCGGTTTTCCGCTGGGATTGCATTCCTTCCCCGACATTTTAGACAAAAAGTCCCAGGAGCCAGACCATCCAGGCTCCGACAATCATGTAGGGACCGTAGGCAATCATGGTGTCACGTTTGGCACGGCGGGTGACCAGCAAGGTGATTGCCACAATTCCAGCGAGTATCCATCCCAGAATTACCCCATAAAATAACGCCGTCCAACTCTGCGATGCCAACATCATCCCCAATGGAAAAGCCAACTTAACATCCCCCAGACCGAGCCCGGTCTTGAGCAAGGTGAGGAGGAACATCGCTGCGGAAAAAGCCAGAGCCCCCAGTAGAGCACGAATCCCGACGGCCACGCCGGAGCCGTGCACCGGGGATATCTGGGGGACGAGGTTCGCGGCGATAATGCCGGCAATCAGCGCAGCCAGCTCTGTGACAGTCACAAAACCCACAATCTGATTAGGCAACAGATGCTTTTGCGCATCCGTAACAATCAAGATGGGGGTCACCGCAGCGAACACCAAAGCAACCAGCACAGTGGGACCCGCCTCACTGAAAAAACGTAGGGCAATGAGAGAGGCAAGGCCGCAAACTATGGCAGTGGAAACAGCCAGGAAAATCGGCGAAGAAGGTCCGGCAGACTCATGAAAATAGTCGGGGAGTTTTTTGCGGAAGAATAATGCGACCGCGCCCCCCAAGATTGCCCCCAAGGGTAGTACAATCCACGACGATAAATCGAGGGTCATTGATTAACGAGTCTGGTGTGAATCGTTGTCTCTGGAGGGAACCCAGGGGGTGGGGGAGCTTTCGGATCCAAACCCGGGGGCATACTCATCCAGCACACGCCCGACCAAAACAAACCGATTTGGCCACCACGCAGGCAAACTCCCTTGTCCTTAACCTTCAACATCGCATACGACTCAGCCCGCATTTTAACGGTGTCGGACTTTTCAATCGTGTCAAAGTTACGAACCTTCGCATAGGTCTTTGCCGGAGCCATAGTCAGATAAGACAACAACTCATTGTTATTAGCAGCTGCAAAAGCATCTGCCGAAGCCGCAGAACCAGCAGCAAAAGACGTCGCCGGATGCCCAGCGAAAGCCCAGAAGGTCGCATTCGTGGGAGAAGCCAAATTCGCCTGATAAGAAACATTAATCGTATCTGCCCAATGACGCGCCCCACCCAGAGCCGCCGCATCCGCCGCAGTCGAGGAATTACGCTGGTCAGTAGTAGCCGACCCCAACATCAGGAAGACGATTGAGAAAGCCGCCAACGCCCCCAGAATAGCCACCGTCCCCAACAAGGAAACCGCACCATCCTCGCTTTTCAATCGTTTCAACATCCGATTCATGGACTTTCCTATCTAAAGAATCTTGATAGATTCAGCGACTTTATCCAGATTTGCCTGGTTCTGTTTTTCAAACATGGCAGCAATGGAAACTACCGTATTGTCGTCAATCTTTATAAACCAGGCCCGGCTCGCTAGGTTTTGATCACTAATCGTGAAGTCCAGGGTACGCACGTCATGTCCCTGCATTTTGATGTTTTCCACCCGACCTGGCTGTAGGTTGTACTCAAACCCGGTCGCTTGGGAAACGAACGTACCTTCTGCCTGTGGAATCTCAGTTACGGTAGCGTCCTGATTACCGACCACGTAGTTATACAAGTTTTTTGAAGCGTGGATATTGCTCCAGTTAAAGAATTCGCCATCCGTATTGTCATAATCTTTGGGATAGGCAAACTCAACCTTGCCAGCAACTGTGTCAGTCTCCCAGCCGTCGGGTACTTTCGGGGCTGCCTCGCCACCACCGGCGCAACCAGTCAGAGAAACTGCACAGACCGCAAACATGGCCCAAATCGCTTTGTGTTTCATTACAAACCTTTCTATCAACACCAACAAAACACCACTACATATCCTACGGTTTAGGATTGTAAGTTTCTACATGCCTCTTTCCCGCCGAATCCGGCGCCGACAGGTACTGGGTGGAGAGAGTCTTGCGGTTATCGGTGGACCACTCGTTGTTGCTGTGTACCAGGATTAAGTCCATACCGGATTCGCCTGAATTTTTATCTGTGGCGAAAGTCTGAGTGGTGGACACCCCATGTTGATATAGGGCTTTCGCGACCGGGTTATCCGCTCCCGGATCTGATTCATACATGCCCCCGTTGGCGATAATTTGAGCCGCGTGCACCGGGTTGGAACTAAGGGTATCGCTGTTGATTTGCGCCCTCACTTTGGCACGTAACGCAGGATCTTTGATGTCTTTGAGTTTCAACGTTGTGGTGGTCGTCGCGGCAGAAGAGACGAAGTCGTGCTTACCACTTTGATTCGGGCCAAATTTAGACCTGCTGGGATCTGTTGCCCCTGACCGCTTCGACTTAACAGTGCCGGCAGTCATTGAGATACCAGCATTGGCATTCATGTCTCTAGTAGTAATGAGTTTGATGCCGAGGGGTTCTCCCTTGGCGTCACGTTCGGTGACGATTTGGAATGCCCCTTTATATCCAGCACCGGCATAGAGAGAGGGAGACTTGATGTCAAAAGTATTTTCGGCGCCATCTTCCGTGCCCCACTTTGCCTTGGATTTGATGCCCAGAGACGCCGCAGCCTTGGCGTCAAAAGTACCGCTCACGGTGTGTTTCTTGTTGCCGGTGACCGAGTCCTCAGCCCATTGCGCGTTTCCACTCAGGGAGACGGCTACGCTGGCATCAACCGAGGTAGCCGTGGAATTATCCCCTATTTTATTTCCAAACTTTGCTTTGCCGCTGGCAGATGCGTCAACTTGCCAATACTTCCAGTCCTCAGCGACATTGAGCTGATTACCATTCTTGTCTGTGAGATGTTCTAATCCCCTGGCTTCGTGGGTTCGTTGCGCTTCATCAGCAATTTTCTTAAGCGCTTCAATACAGCCGCTTTGACCGGCTTGGCAGCGGTAAACCTGCGTTTCGCCCTTGGATCCGCCCAGTTCAGCATTCGCACTAAGTTCCGCCGTTACGCCATAACCCTTAGTGTCCAGATCTTTTCCGACAGAGCCGTTCAATGAGAGCCCATCACTATTCTCAACTACCAGTTCGTAACTACCATCGGAGTATTGTTTCAGTTGCATCTTTTGTTTTCCCTGGTAGTCACCCCCCACGTTAAAAATTTGTATAGGAACGGTGCCGCCGATTTTGTTTACCGAATTCATCGAATTTTCAGCAGCCAAGACTTTGTCTGGAATTGCGGAATTAGCCGAAACGCTGGCGGAGCATCCGGCGTTGCCGCCGCTGATTGCGCCGGAAATTTTGCACACCAAGGTGTCGCCCCACCCTTGTGCGGCCCCGATGATGACCGCAATCAGAATGCCCGCGGCCGCAATCATGCCCGCGTATTCCAAACTGGCCTGACCGCGTTCAGAACTTTTCAGATACCTCAACCATTTGCTCAACACGTTCCCACCCCATCGAAAAATTTTTTTACCAACAATAGTTGTGCCCCGCGCCCAGTGATACGGGCACGGGGCACAACCGCAACACAGGCTCTATTAGCCGCCAATCTTGGCAATAGCAGCGCTAATCTTGGCAACGAGTTCGCTGCCCCAGCCGGATGCCGCAGCCACAATCGCGGCGATGATGATACCGGCCACAGCAATCATGCCGGCGTATTCGATAGAGTTCTGGCCTTCTTCGGTTTCGGTCAGCTTGGTCAACTTAACCTGAGCCGCAATCAAAGCGTTATCAATCTTGGATTGAATAGACATTTTGTTTCTCCTTTTGGTACTAGCGAGTCAACGGTCGTCAACTTCGTTTGCACTTTTATTCTGGCTACGGACCCGCCCCACCTTCTTGGGGCATTCGCCCCTAAAGCGCCCCAACTTCCAAACACGTCAAATCCACCGAAAAAGCCCGGTCACGCCACACTATGGCGGCTTGATTACGATCATTGACCCCGATTTTTTTGTACGAGGCGTTCAAGTAGTTCTTTACCGTGCGTTCGGAAAGGAACAGTTCCTTTGCGATTTCTTTGTTGGACATTCCTTGGACCACAAAATCCAAAATCTCGGCTTCCCGTTGGCTGACATCATCGCGGATATCGAAGTGTTCACTCGCCGCCGCTTTTAGCCCGCGCCCTGCAGTTTTGCTCATCACCATGCCCCCGTTCAGGCAGGTTTTAATGACCCCCCCGATTTCTTCAGGGGTGATATCGCCCAGCACGAGGTAGCCTGAGGCTCCCCCGCGCATGGCAGCTTGGATAATGGCGGGTTCTTCGGAATGGGTCACCATGATGATGGGCACTTCGGTGTCATTTTGTTCTAAAACCCCAAGCCCGGACAGTTTCGGCATCCGCACGTCCAACAGTGCCAAATCCAGAGCCTTACCGCGCAAAATTTCGAGAGCCTGTGCGCCGTCTCCAGCTTCCAAAATCTCTATCTGCGGGCAGTATTGACGCAAAATCGAGATAATGCCAAACCGCATAATGGGCGCATCATCAGCTACCAGTACTTTCATGAAATCCTCCTCAATTACTCGTCAAGTGGAATTGCTAAAGTGATTTTTGTGCCGCCCCCACTGTGGGACACGATGTTGACCGACCCTCCCAAGGCGCGGACTCTTTCTTGCATCCCCACCAGACCGAAGTGACCGCGCAAGGCGAGGTTGGCTAGCTTGTCGGTGGGCAGCCCGATCCCGTTGTCAATAATGGTCAGGAACAAGGAGTCCTGGTTCTTAACGACTTCGACTCTGACTTCGGTCGCGTGGGAGTGTCTGCGCACGTTCTCCAGCAGTTCTTGCAGAACTTTCACGACCGCCCACTGGGCATCAGGGTTGATGGGAGGGAGTTTCAGCGGAATCGCGGTTTCCACCGAGATGGCATTATCAGCCCGAAACTGCTCGACAGCCAGAACCAAAGTTTCCCGAAAATCCTGCTGCGAGAGGGTGCGCAGACCGGTGAGCACCTCCCTGGCTTCCCGTGAGGACTGCCGACAGGCATCGCGAATTGCCTCCATTTGCGGCAAAGCCGCCGAGTTTTCGGCACGCAAAGTTTGCAGGGTCGCCGCCGCAATCATTTCGGTGCCGTGAACGGTTTTGGCCAAAGAGTCGTGCAGTTCACGAGACATTTCTAGGCGTTCGGATTGGATTAGGTTGACTTCGCGTTCATGGGCGGAGCGTTCCATGGCGGCCGACAGGGTCGCGAAGTTGTGGCGAATCACCATCCCCAGCACTTGCCCGAACAATATCAGGGCATACTGCACCAGGACTTCTAGGGACACGGTCGCCCCCAACTGGTTAGTGACCAGGAAAATCACCACGATGAACGCCGGTCCCATGAGAAAAGGCAGCAAACCGTCCGAGATCAACATATACAAACTGGCGGACACTGCGGCGTAAATGACCAGGTAGGCGCTCCAACCATCGTTGCCTTGGATAATGCTCAAACCCATCAGGGTCAAAGTCGCGTCGCAAACCTGCCAACGGCGCAAAGACTGAACCATCAGCCGATTGCGTCGGCTGCGCCACAGCAGCACAAAATTTAGCCCGGCCAAAGCCAGGAAAGCCGCCCACACCTGTAGCGGTTTCGGCTCCGGGTTCGCCACCAGGCAAATTCCTAGCAGCACCACCCGCACGTCCAAAGCAATCAAGATGGGACCGCGCAGCATCAGATTGCGCAGCTGCTCCTGCAGGTTGCCGTTGGTGCTAACCCAGGAAGGCATTGAAAGCACCGCTTTGCAAAATCGGCAGGAACAGGGAGGCAAACATCAGCACGACCGCACCAGGAACCACCAGGACGGTAGCAATTAAGGATACTTTTGCGGTCGCCCGCCCGGCTTGTCGCCGTACCTGTGCCGCATGGTCGCGACGAACCTCTACCGCGATGGACGTCAAGGCATCCGACAGCTGTACCCCCAGTTCCTCAGCTTGCAGAATTGCGGTCACGAAAGAATCCATTGAGTCGGAAGGAACCCGCTCCCGCATGGAACTGAAGGCTTGCCGCCGAGGGATTCCCACCCCCATTTCATAAAGTACGGTGGAGAGTTCTTCGGCCAGCGGCCCGTCATAGAACTGAGTAACGGTCTGGATGGATTTACGGAAAGACATCCCCGAAGACACCGTTACCCCCAGCACATCAAGGAAATCCGGCAAACTGGATTCAACTTCGGCACGCCGGTCCTTTGCCGAGAGCAGAATCCAAATCCACATCCACTCCGCCAAACCAATCCCAAAAATGGCCGCCATCACAACGTTACCTTGGATCAGGAAAGGCGCGGCGACCAGCACAGCGACCACGATGAAACCGGAGTGGCGCTGAATAAACAGCGAGGGGGTCAAGCCTTCAGGGTGCCCGGCCGCATCGAGAGTACGAATCAACAGGCGGCGGCGCGACGGAGGATACAGGAACCCCAACCCCCCTTGTGCGACTTCCCCAATCCGGTCGATGACCGCTTCAAAAGCACGAAACGCTTTCTTTTGAGCGGTAGGAGCGGCCTCTACCGACTGATCGACCTTGGTGACGGTGATGATACGCAAAGACCATGCCGCCAGCAAGAACAGCATCGAGGCCAGGACCGGGGCGAGGATAGGAAAGAATGTGAGCATCAAACTTTCACCTTCGCTAACTTGGACATCAGCCAGATTCCGGCGGCAATCATGGTTCCTCCCACCGCCGCCGCGATACGTCCCGTATCCGTATGCAGCAACTCGTCGATCGAAGAACCGGAGGCCGAGGCGATGGCGATGGGTGCCAGGATACCGATAGAAGCGACCATGTAGCCGGAGAACCTGGCCCCGGAAGTCGCGGTCAGGGCTTCTCGCGCCAACTCTTTGCGGTCCTCCAATGTGGCAGCAATATCGGTCAGCGCGGAAACCAGCTTGCCCCCGACTCTCGATTGAATCACCACGGTTTGAATCAGAACCGACACCTCCCGTGAGGGGTTGCGGTCGCGCAGTTCCGTCAAGGCTTGCTGCAGGGTCACGCCCATTTCTAAAGAATGCACAGCTTGGGCAAACTCCTCGGAAGCCGGCTTAGACATTTCGGTGGAAACCATCTGCATCCCCCGCTGAATGGACAACCCCGAAGACGTCGCATTCGCGAGGATCCGTGCCACCTGCGGAAGCTGGCCGATGAGGCGAGCCAGGCGTTTCTCGTGCTGATTGGACAGCCATGCCTTGAACCCGAAAGGAATCAGGAACAGAACCACCGCCCCGGCCACCATTCCGGCCAGATGAAACGCCAGGTAAGACGCCAGTAATGTGACTGCCACCAGGGCGAGGACGACACTGAGCGCCGAGAGGCTGATGGTGGTGGCGCGAAGGTAAACCCCCAGTCGCATCCCCGGGCGGGACGCCGCAAAACCTTTTTCCAGTCGAGTCCACAGGCCGTTGCGGGTTACCCCTTTGTCGGCATTCAGCAGGTCGGTGAGTTCCGCGTTGCGCAGACGGTAGTTGCGCCAGTAGGTCAGTGTTAGTGTCAACAGGATGCAAAAACACAGCGCGACCAGCTCAACTAGCGAAGAACTCGACATCACTTTTTCCTCCGCAAGAACTCGGTGGGGACGCTGAGGCCTTTGACACGGATGGCCTCCACGTAGCTTTCCGGGAGCGGGAAATATTCAAAGTGACCCGGTTCATCACCCACCGGATCGGCGTCATAGACGTATTTGGCGATGGTCGAAACCTGATAGTTTTCCCGGTGTTTTGACAGCAGGGCGGAAATCTCGGCGACGTGACGGTAGCCCTGTACCGAGCGCGTCAACTGCACAATGATGTTCAGAGCCGTATTAATTTGGTCCCGCAAGGTGTCAACCGGCAACTCCAGCTCGCTCATCGAGGCCAAAGTTTCCAGACGCACCAACGCATCCTCCGCACTGTTGGCATGCACGGTGGTCAGGGAGCCTTCGTGTCCCGTGTTCATCGCCTGGAGCATATCCATCGCCTCGGCACCACGAACCTCACCTACGACAATTCGGTCGGGGCGCATCCGCAGGGCGTTTTTCACCAGGTCACGAATGGTGACTTCACCTTCCCCCTCGATGTTGGCGGGGCGGGACTCCAGCCGCACCACGTGAGCCTGCTGGAGGGACAGTTCCGCATCGTCCTCAATGGTGATGATACGTTCGGTTTCGGGAATAGCCCCGGACAAGGCGTTGAGGAAGGTGGTTTTTCCCGTGCCGGTACCGCCGGACACCAGCACCGACAGGCGGGCTTCGACCAGCACCTTCAACAGTTCCATGATGGGCTTATTGATGGATTTTTTCGTCACCAAGTCCGGCAGTCGGAAGGGCCGGGGGAAACGCCGAATAGTCACCGTAGGTCCGTCCAAAGCCAGAGGGGGAATGATGATGTTGACACGTTCCCCACCTTCCAACCGGGCGTCGACCATTGGGGAAGATTCGTCGATACGACGGTTCACCGAAGACACAATCCGATCGATGACCTGGTATAACTGGTCTTCGTTGCGGAACACAGAAGGGGCGCGTTCCAGACGTCCCCGGCGTTCCACAAACACGTCGTTGATTCCGTTGACCATGATTTCGGTAATGCTTCCATCAGCCAGCAGGGGCTCCAACACCCCCAAACCCACCGCTTCATCGATGATGCGCCGAATCAGGCTGGCACGTTCCCGACTGGAAATAACCGGACCCTCAGCCGTTATCAAACGTAGCAGGACTTTCTCAAGGCGGGCTCGACGCTTGGAGTTATCTAGCTTAAAAATCGTCTCCAAATCGATTTCTTCCAGCAGGCGCTGGCGAAAATGCTCCGCGAGCTGGGCGTCACGATCGAGACGCTTTTCATCACTGAAAACACGAGTTGTCAGGGGCATAGTTACCGTGGTTCTTTCGGGAAAATAGCTCGCTGGGTGATTTGGGTGTGGGCAAAAGTCAGGCTCGGCAACCCCACCGGCACCGATGTCGTGACTTCCGCGCAGGTGCCCAGACATCCCGGCACGGAACCTCCGGTAGACAGGTTCACGATACGCAACCAATCCGGTGTGGATTCTTGGGCTGCCACGCTGGCGGACCGGCCGAGCATCTGCGCCCGGGCAGCGTCACGGGCAGCCTGCTGCGTGGCACCCACTGCGGAACCGATGTAGAGGCCTTCCGCCAACAGTGCGGTAAAGAAAATCACCACAATCGAAATGCCCACCAGCTCGACCGAGTTGGAGCCCCGTTCGTTTTTCATCCACTGCATCAGGGCATTCATAGCGTGTCCTCCCCTACAACCTGGGCCGTGTAGCTCACGTCATCCAACAAGTTCGCGGCCGGGCCCGGGGTCCGCAGAGACACCGTCACCGTGTCCGAACCCCACGAGGCTCGCGGAGCAGCGTCCCAAAAGCTCGGCACCCACTGGTCAATTTTTGCGTTGACCTGGGCCACGCTGGCGCCGCGGGCATGCATCCGGGCGCCTTCTTCGGCGGCGGTATAAGCAATGTAGTGGGAAACTCCCCAGAGCAACATTTGTGCACACACCACCAGCAGTCCCAACAGGACCACGATGGCCATCGTGCCTTCCACGGTCGCTTGACCGTTTTCTTTCACTAGTTTTCTTTCCACAATCTCCCCCTTAATCATTGTTTTTTCTCTTTTTCTTTCGTGCCAAATTTCTTTAAAGCCCGCCTCCCGTGGCTTTTATTCGCCCCATCTTCCTTGACTTCCTGAGAATTCTTCGCGAGCTTCGTTTGCTTGCGTCGTTCCCTCCGGGAGCTCAGCTCGGTGAGAATTCGTTGGGATTCCCACATTCCGCGATAGATTGAGTCCCATCCGCTGGTTTTGGCTTCCAACAGGTTCGAGGTATTGAGGTAACTCTCAATGTTGCCCGACTCGTTGGTGACAGAAACCGTATTCAGGCCGGTCATTTTGCTACCCAGTTCGGGCTGGATTTCCGCCTTCTTAGTAGCCCGGTTGAACAGCAGCCGGGGAGCCGCCGACCCCAAACTCAACTCCAGACGCTCAAAATCGTTGAGTGTATTGCGCACATTCCTCACCGCCGCCAGCTCCGGGCTGGTCACGAGGGTGACTTCATCAGCGGTTTCGATAGCTACCGCGACCAAATCCCACAGCCGGGAGCCGCAATCCACCACCACCAGGTCATAGTTGAAACGCAGCGCAGAGAGAATCAGCTGTAAGTCACGTTCGTCAATGTTTTCGACTTGTTCGACATCCTTGGGAGCGGCAATAAGGTCAATGCCACATTCCAGTTTGTGCGCCACTTCGGCAATGCTCCGTCCGGACAATTCTTCCGAAATTTCCGCCAAATCAACGATGCTACGCCGAGGCAGAGCCGCGCAGTAAGCCGCCAAATCGCCCTTGTACAAATCCAAATCCACCAGGCAAGTGCGGACGTGGGCGGCCCAAAACCGAGCGAACAACGTGGCGTGCAAACTGGTTCCCACCCCGCCTTTGGCTCCAAAGAACACTTCCAAATGTCCTGCCGTCTCGGTTTTCATCTCGGTGGGTTCCAGGCGCCGATTGAGGGTGTTAAGCCGACTGATGACCCGCTCCAGTTTGGCTACATATTCCTCCAAGCTGGGGTTGGCCGAGACGACTTCCGACAACCCCGCGGTCATTGCATCGTTGACCGTGATGGATTCTTGGTCATCCGTAATCAACACCACCGGGGAAAGCGCGTCCTCGTGGTGGACTTCCTTGACGCCTTCGATCCAGGTGAAGCCTTCCAATCGGGTGGAAACGAGTACGACCTTTACGCTGGGGTCGCGTTTACGTAACCGGCGATAGTCGCCCAGAGTCGTGCTGTAGCTCACCTCTGCAAACAATCCGGTTTCCACCAAAGTGGCCTGAATCTGGGTAATTTCCTCTAAATCTGAGCTGATAATGTGAGCGTCGCTCATTTTCCTTCTCCTGACTGCGCAGGAGCAGGCCCCCCAGAGGGCTTTCCAGCAGCGTTAGGGAACTGCAGCGGATTGGATTGGCCTTGGTCGCCGCGGCCGCGCAACGCTAACCGGACTTCTTCACCGAAACTTTCCGCATAAGCCAGAGCCAAAGACTGGTCCACGGGAAGAGCGAACGTCACCGGGACTTTATCGTTTTTTGCGAAGCCTTGCTCGTCTTCTTTCTTTACCGTGGTGGGTACTCCCACCTCAACTACCAGCGCGTTTTCGACCCAAACTTTGGATTGGCGGTTTACCCCGTTCTGTTCTTGAGTGGTGGCGATGATGTCCACCCGGTCTCCGGAGCGGATCTTGCCGGCCACACCGGTTTCCGCGTCCACCATCATGGCGATTTCGCGGTAATCCGGTTCAACTGTGGGGGCTTTGATGACCATGCCCTCCTGCAGGGTGGTTCCTTTCGTGTAGTCTCCGGAGGCAACCATGCCCTGTACTTGGCTTTTACTCAGCAGGGTACTGGCAGAAATCCATTTCTTTGGGCGTTTTTCGATTTTCACATCCCCCGGGGTGATAGGCGCCAGTTCTTTGATGTCTTTCGCCAGCACCACCACGTCCACTTCCGGCCCCACTCGGGAATCAATTTCTTTGACATACAGAAAAATAGACACGAAAAGCGCGATGGCCGCCACAATGGTGGCCAACAGCAGGATGACACCGCGTCTTTGTCTGGAATTCATAAAGCCTCCAAGCTTTGCTTCGTCTCATCGGGTTCAGGGCTGGATTCACCGGCAAATCCGCAGTTCACACAGATGTTGCCCACCACATATTGTTCGCAACGCTGGCAAGTACGGGGTTTGATGTTGTCTTTGAGGGCCTTGCGGATGGTGTCAACCGATTCGTTGGTCCAGCTGGCTTCCACCCAGTGTTTGCCTTGGCGTTGTCCCCAAGCGGAATCCTTCGGTACGGCTTGTAAGGTGAAGTGGGTGTGTGCGGGGGACATTTCTAAGGGAGAGCCACCGTCCGGATTCCAGGTTCGCGCTTCTATGCTGATTCCGTCGGGGTGGGCGCTCCACTTGGCGGCAGTGATTTTTTCCACGCTCCCCGCATTCACGTCTGCTTCGAAAACGCTGCTTTTCGCCAGGGATTGCAGCATCTGCGACAGTGAGGGTCGAGGCTGGTTCAGGGATAAAACCGAACTCAACAGGAAACGGGTCTCGATAAATGGGTCAATTACGTCAACTATTGCTTGCCCTAAACCGTGAAAACGCGGCTCCACAAGTGAGTTAATCAGGTACATGGTCAGGGCGCGCCGCGTGGTGGGGCCGGTGAGGACCACAATCTCAAAAGGAACCTGCAGGACGGTGCGCACCCAGGTGGCTTGCCGGGCAGCTTTGACATCAGGAACAAAAACGCTGCAAGGTTGCGGGTTTTGCGGTAAGACTTCGAGGTTGTCGAACAGTTCCACCAGGCTATCGGTGTGTCGCACCCCCAGGGAAGGATTTTCGTTCCCCCAAGTCTCCAACACCTGCAGCATCGTCTCGACCTCACCCTTACCGAACTCCGTCACCGTTTCCGGCGCACCTGCAACAGGGCACAACGTAGCAAGCTTCCGAAAATTTTTTGACAGCTACAGGTTAAAGAAAAGTAAGCAATATCAGACGAACCTTAAAACACGAGGTCAAATGCCTATTCGCGAGAAGGATTTGTTTCGAAGGGTGAACACTGGCGGAGCCAGAGCACCAACCCCAAACCGGGAAAATAAACGTTCCCCGCGCACCCGACAGGGAGCCCTTATCCTTGCTGTCTTCCGACCCTGGGGAGGTTCAGACTATGTCGTCACGCGGGGAACGAGACTATTCTACTTGGCGGCCGCCAGAATTAGGAATTCTCCAGCCACGACCATTCCGGGGCGGGGACGTCCCGCAATGTCGCCTTCAGCCACGCACACGCTGAGGGGGAATCCCGCCGCAACCTCCAAAACCCAGAAGTTTTCCCCTGTCAGGGTGTTGGAATGCATCTCGGCGGCGGTGATTTTCGCAGCCAGCACGGCTCCGGCGTGTGCACCCTGCTTTTGCAGGACGGAAACAGCTCCGGTCGAGATAAAGGTCGGCAGGGTTTCTTCCGGGGCGCGTTGCGGTCCGTCCAGAGCCGCGCCGAAAATTTTGGCGGTCTGGCTCGCCGCGTAACTTGCCACGTTTTCATACAGTTCGACCCGCTGCGCGAGGGCAGAAATCCCCAGTTTCCCGGCGTCGGCACGTCCGGGCTCGTGCCCCAGCCCGCCCCGCATCGCCACGCAAGCCTTACCTACGGAACGCTCCGTCCCCCCTTGTGCGTCAACTATGTCAACCAAGGCAAAACGGTCTGCCATCTCGACCCAGCGCGCATCCACGGCGGCGCTAGCGTTGAAATCCTGGTGGATATCCGCAATCTTTTCCGCAACCACGTCAAACACGGCAACCGCGCCGGAACGGTCCACGTACTGGAAAGTCCCGTTTTCCATATCCCCCACCACCGGGGTGCATTGGTCAGCCGCCTGGGCCAAAATTTCGTCGGCTCGTTGCTCGGTGGTCATCTCAAAGCCCACAGCCCGCCAGGTCGGTCCGATGGTAAAGACTTTCGTGCCGCCCTCACCGTTGGACAGGCCCAAAGCGTTTTCACTCGCCACACTCATGGTTCGCTCCTCATCAGCTGTTCACGGTTTTCCCCGGTTTGCCCTCGGGATTCTCTAGATTTCAAGTCTAAACCACAAGCGGGGGCGAAGCCGGTAAATCCACACTGATTTTCAAGCTATAATAAGCCTTGGTCGTGCAGTGTCGGACGTTCCACTTTCGGCGCGGATTTACCGCCCGCTCAACGATTTCCTGTGACACTGCTGAGGGACCGCAACAGATTAAGGAAGTTATAACTATGGCAAGAGTTGTCGTCTTGGGTGCGGGTATTTCCGGTCATACCGCCGCTATGCATCTGCGTCGCAAGTTGTCGCGGCGCAATCATGAAGTCGTGGTCATTTCCCCGCGCGCCAACTGGAACTGGGTTCCCTCCAACATTTGGGTGGGTACCGGAAAGATGCAGAAGAAGGAAGTGGTGTTCCCCCTCGCCCCGCTCTATAAGCGCAAGGGGGTCATTTTTCATCAGGCGGCCGCGAAAGTTATCTATCCCGAGGGTCGCGGCGATGATGCGCAGCCCCAGGTCGAGATTGAGTTCACGGGAGGCAAAAACCAAGGTCGGCGGGCTTTGGTGCATTATGACTACCTCATCAACGCGACCGGCCCGAAGCTGAACTTTGCCGCTACGCCGGGCTTGGGTCCGGATTGTGGCAACACGTATTCGGTTTGCACTCCTGACCACGCCGAACAGGCCGGGGTCGAGTTTCAGAAAATCGTCCAAGAGATTAAAGAGACCGGGACGCCCAAGCGGTTCGTGATTGGAACCGGCAACGGCGGGTGTACCTGCCAGGGCGCCGCTTTTGAGTACTGTTTCAACACTGAATATGACCTGCGTCAGGCGGGGATTCGGGACCTGACTGAGGTCGTTTACCTCACCAATGAGGAAAAGCTCGGCGACTTTGGGATGGCCGGCATGCGGTTCAAGGACAACGGCTACTCTACCGACTCCCAGTTGTGGACGGAATCGCTGTTTCGGGAACGCGGGGTGAAAGCCATCACCGGCGCGGGGGTTCGCGAAGTGCGCCCACACGCTCTGACTTACGAGGATTATGACGGCAATATGCACGAGTTGTCCTTTGATTTCGCCATGCTGCTCCCGCCGTTTACCGGGGTCGGGCTGGAGGCCAAGAAACCTGACGGGACGTTGATTCCCGAAATGTTCAACCCGGCTGGGTTCATGAAGGTGGACGCGGACTATTCAAAGAAAAGCTCCGCGCAGTGGTCCCACGAGGATTGGCCCAGGACTTACCAGTCCCCGCTGTATAAAAACATTTTTGCCGCAGGGATTGCCTTTGCGCCCCCACACGGGATTTCGAAACCGCACCAGACTCCCAACGGCACCAACATTACCCCGGCGCCGCCTCGTACCGGGATGCCGTCAGGCTCGATTGGCAAGGAAGTTGCCATGAGCATAGTTGACCTCATTAACCAAGGCCCCGAGGCGAAACTGCACGAAGCTTCGATGGCGGTGTTGGGGGCGGCTTGCGTAGCCTCGACCGGCACCGGTATTAAGAAAGGCTCCGCGGCCGCGATGGTGATGTTCCCCATCGTGCCCAACTATGACAAGTACCCGGATAACGCCGGGCGCCACCCCAAGCTGAGTTTCGGACGCATCGGCCTGTTCGGGCATTGGACCAAGTTCCTGCTCCACGTGGGCTTTATCTATAAAGCGAAGTGGAAGCCGTTTTGGTGGATTATCCCCGAGTAAACCCCAACCCACGTAGAGAGGATTTGCATCATGACTGACTTTAGCGCGTCTCCCACGATTGAGGAGCTGAGCCCGGCCACCGCCGAACGGATTGCGGCGGCCCCGAACCCTTCCGCGGCGACTTTGCGTCACCGCCAAAACCCGTTCCTCCAGCTGTTTTCCTTTGTGAGCTTTAACTGGCGGATTTTGCGCCTGGTGACTATCGCCAAGTTCGGTTCAAAGAATTGAGGTCGCCGGGCATTCGAAAGGCCGGGGCTTCGGCTGCAGTTGTGGGGTCCTCGGAGTCTCACAAGGCGTGGGTTCGGCATTGCGGTCGGGCACGGTGTTGTGCGTGGGCTCGTGTTGCCGTTCTCTGAGCTTTCCCTGAGTGCCGCCCAGTAGTTTCTCAGGTTAATTGGTGCTTTTTTCCTGAAATTCAGGAATTTATCCGCATTTGCGGAAAATTTCCTGTGCTATGTTCTTGCATTTTGAGCAAACGTTCAGCTAGTCTTAATGCTGTCACAAGGTGGCACCAAAAATATCAACAATTGTTGTTGATTGATCCGAAAGGAATTAATTATGTGGAGCAACATCCTTCCTATTCTCCATACTGTTGTCGAATGGTTGGCTAAGATTTTCAACTTCCTCGCCGGCCTGTTCTAAACAGACACTTTTGATAAAGAAACAAAGCCGCTGCCCCGTCGATGATTCGGCGGGGTATGCTTTTCACCGGTGTTTTGGTTGATTGGCGCTGCTGCCCCCGCGGCGATGCAGCCCGTGTTTTCAAGATAAAATTCTTCCGTGTTGCAAAAACTTTCCCCCGTTAGCGCCTTGGATGACGCTATCGTTTCGGCGCGCGATTTGGTGCGTGTCTATGGGAAGGGCGATGCGCAGGTCAGGGCGTTGGACCACGTGGACATCGATTTGGCACGTGGCGAGTTCACCGCCATCATGGGACCTTCCGGTTCCGGGAAATCCACGCTGATGCACTGTTTGGCGGGTTTGGACGCGGTGACTTCCGGCTCCATTTTGATTGGCGGTGTTGAAATTGCCGGCCTGAAGCAGCGCGAAATCACCGCGATTCGCCGGGACAAAATCGGTTTTATTTTCCAGGCTTTCAACCTGATTCCGGTCATGGATGCCCGGCAAAACATTGAACTGCCGGCGATTATTGCCGGGAAGCGGCTAAACCGGAAACGGGTCGAGGCCCTGGCCGCACAAGTCGGGCTTTCCGAGCGGCTACGCCACCGGCCGACTGAAATGTCTGGTGGCCAGCAACAGCGCTTGGCGGTGGCGCGGGCTTTGGCCAATAATCCGCAAATCATTTTTGCTGACGAGCCGACTGGGAACTTAGACTCAACTGCGACCCTGCAGGTCTTGCGCCTGTTGCGCGACACGGTCGATAGGGATAATCACACGATTTGTATGGTCACGCACGAGGCCGGGGCGGCGGCTTGGGCGGATCGCGTGCTGTTCTTGCGCGATGGCAAGATAATAGGCCAGCTGTTGCACCCCTCCGAGGCGGAAATTTTTGCTGCTATGACTGAGATTTCCGGCGAAACTGACGAGCCGAGTCCTCCCTCGGCTGTGCCGGAGTCCGCAATGCCTCCGACCGTGCAGGTGTCCGAAATGCCTCCACCGCCTCCCGCGACACCGCTGTTCCTCCGCGATTTAGACCCGGTTACCGGGTCTGCCCCGGTGATGTTGAGCCGGCGGGAGAGGCGCCGGCTTCGGGACAACGGCCTCACTTCCGCGCAGTCTGACCCGACCCGGTTAACCAGACCTCCCGCAGCTTTGGCGCAACTACAACCCGAACCAAACCTCCTCACCCCCACGGCAAAGTCACAGCAGACCGCCGCCAGGACCCTGAAAGTACCCCCTCTCGAAGCCACACCCCGGGCCAGCCGCGCACCGAAATCCCTCGTGACCCCTGCGCTTGCAGCCAGTCCACCGCACCAAGAACGGCGGTCACGCCATGCGGCACACCGAGCGGATACGCCTAGTGCGGGCCTAAGCCTTCCCGGTAGCAGAGCTACCACACCTCCATCTTTACCGCCGCCCGCGACAGTCATTTCGCCGGCTCAGCGCATTTCTGGAAGCTAATATGCGCAGATACGTCTGGCTGGATTTTTTGGCGCATTGGCGCAAATACCTGATGACGCTGCTGGCGGTGGCGCTGGGTACAGCCTTTTTATCCGGGACCCTGACTTTCAACCGGATTTTGTCAGACACTATGACAGCGCTGATTAACTCAGGTACTCACGGTGACGCTTTTGTGAGCGCCCCGAGCATTTCCGGTGATGATTCCGGGCTGAATAATGTGCCACGCACGGTTACCTGGGACGAGCTCGATGCCATCAAAGCCATAGACGGGGTGAAATCGGCTGAACCGCAACTCTATCTGGTGGCGACGCTGCTGGATCAGGATAACAAAACGATTGGCTCCAATCCGACCGTCGCGATTCAAAGCGAGCGCCCAGATGCCAAATATGTGACCGGTTCCGCGCCGAAAGCTCCCACTCAGCCCCTCTCTGCGACAACCACGACAACCGGGGCTAGTGCGACAACCGAGTCAACTAATCCTAACCGTTCTACCAGCGAAGAATCCCCGACTATCGGTGAGATTTCGGCGGAAAAGTCGTTTGCACAAACCAACCACTTGCACACCGGGGATCGAATCTATGCCATCATCGCTGGTCAAAAATACGCTTACCGCCTGAGCGGCCTGTTTGATTACGGCGTGCCGCTGTTGGGAACGGGAATGCTGCAACTTCCCGATGAAGTCATGCGTCAGATGGCTACCACCCCCGAGGGTTTTACTGCGGAAATCGCGGTGGGCGCCAAACCCGGTGTGGAGCCAACCCGCCTGGTTCAAAACCTCAAAACAGGCCTGAAAGGGGCTTTCCCAAACGATTACAAACACTGGAAGGTCATAAGCGCTGCTGACTACGCCGCGGAACAATCCAAAATGATGGCCCCCGTCTTGGGGTTTGTCTCGAATATCTTGCTGGTCTTTGTTTTTGTCGCTCTGTTCATCTCGACTTTCATCGTTTCCAACACGTTCACAGCCACCGTGCGCAGTCAAACACGTCAACTGGCGATGATGCGGGCGGTTGGGGCTCAGCCGCGCCAGATTTTCGCCATCATTCTAGGTGAAGGTTTCGTGGCGGGCCTGATTGGTTCCCTCCTCGGAGCTTTGCTGGGCTGGGGGCTGGTGGCACTGATTATGCGGATTTTGCGCCTACGAGGTATGAACTTTTTGACCTCCGGGATTGTTTCCGGCATGACCTTGGCTATCACGGTTCTGGCCGGTTTAGCAGTAGTTTTGGTTTCGGTGCTGCGTCCGGCTCGCCGTGCCGCGGCAACCCCACCCGTCCAAGCGATGTCCACGGCGCTAAGTGGCGGGGAGCTGCACTGGGGACGACGCCTGCTTGTGGTCATCATCACTCTTGGCCTCGGTCTCGCGGCTGTCATCTGCGCAGTTGGTTCGTTTTTTGCGACAACGCAAAAGAGCCGGTCCATCCTTTATGGCGGCGGCGTGTTTCTGGTGGTGGTAGGCATCTTGGTAGCGGCACCGTTGCTGGTCAGCGCGTTTGCGGCGCTGTTGCAAAGACCCGCCAAACACCTGTGGCGTCCCGTGGGTGAATTGGCTGTCGGTAACTTGGGGAGAAACCCGAAACGCACCGCCACCACTGCGGGAGCCCTCTTGATTGGCGTCATGCTGGTCGCAGCCGGGTCTTCACTGGTCACCTCCCTGCAAGCCTCCTTTACCAGGACGGCGGGTGCGGAGCTGACCGCCAGTTTCCTGATTCAGCCCAGTCTCGCCTTGGCCGGACACAGCATTCCAGACGAACTGATTTCTAGCTGGGAAAACACCTCAGGAGTGACGGCGGTTCAGACTTTCGCGCAAGCCCCGCTCACCTTGCAGACTAACGGCAGACAAAGCGGAGAACCCGGTGATTCCCACAACGTTACCGTCACCGCCCTTCCCGACACCAACCCCGGAGTGAGCCTGAAAGCCACCGCGGGCCGCGCTGTCAGCTCTCCGGGCAAACTGCTGGTGGAAGACAAAACCGCCCGAAAGATGGGGTTGACACTCGGTGATTCCGTCACTTTAACCCCCCTTGCGTCAACCACTTCGCAATCGAAAACTCTAAAGGTTGACGGTTTGTTTAACGCCTCTAACTTGGTTGACGCGACCTTTGTGGTGCACCCTCGCGATTTGGAATCGCTGCACCCGGCGAGTCAGATTGCGAATACGGGCGTCATTTTTGCGAACCACACGGATTTGAACGCCCTCGGCGACAAACTGAAATCCCAGGTCGCCGCCATTGCTCCAGGTACGGTTACCGTGGCGTCCCGAGCCGATTTGAACACCCAGCTCAATAAGTCTTTTGACATGATTCTGGCGATTATCTACGGGCTGCTGGCGCTATCGCTGATTATTGCGCTGGTAGGGATTATGAACACTTTGGCGATGTCGGTCGGGGAGCGCTTGAGCGAAATCGGTATGTTGAAAGCGCTAGGGTTATCGGGGCGAAAAATGGTCGCAATGATAGTCGGTGAAGCCCTGTTGACCGCCATTTTTGCGCTGGTGGTGGGGATCCTCACCGGACTGGGCGCCACGTTTGGGTTGCAACGCATTATGGCTGCCCGCGGTATCAGCAGTATGGTGGTCAGCTTTGAGCACTTGCTCATCCTGGTGGTATTGACCTTGGCCGCCACCGTTTTGGCCAGCCTCGGTCCGGCGCTACGGGCGGTGCGTACCCCGACCCTCGCCGCCATCGCCACTACCGATTAGTACAGGTCTTGCCGGGTTTCCTGCCCGGATCGCCCCGTTGTAACAGGCTACCGATAGCTCGCCGAGGTAGCTAGCCGGACGGGCGCGCCTCGGTCATCAGACAATCGGCTAAGCAAACAGACCGCGGGCAAATCTCCGGGCGAGCACGCCACACGTCATACACGTCAACCATGCCAGCTGAGTCAGCCACGTCACTCGAGCATTCCTAGTAGCTGGCCGCAAAAACGCGTTAGCCGGCGTAGCCGTTCGGGTTCTGCGACTGCCAATTCCACGAATCTCGGCACATATCGTCCAAACCCAGGCGGGCCTCCCAGCCCAGCAGTTCCCGCGCCAAACTGGCGTCGGCGTAAACCGTGTCAATGTCTCCGGGACGGCGCCCGTCAATGACGTAAGGAATGGGTTTGCCGCAGGCTCGCTCCATCGCGTGCAGGAGCTCCAGCACCGAGTATCCCTGAGAAGTACCCAGGTTAATGGCTTTCGCACCCCGATGTTTTAGCCCGTAGTCAATGGCGGCCACGTGCCCGCGCCCCAGGTCCATGACGTGAATGTAGTCGCGCACCCCGGTGCCGTCCGGGGTGTCGTAGTCGTCGCCGAACACGTGCAGTTTTTCGAGCTTGCCGACTGCGACCTGGGTGATGTAGGGCATGACGTTGTTCGGGATGCCCTTGGGATCCTCGCCAATCCGGCCGGAGGGATGCGCCCCAATAGGGTTAAAGTAACGCAGCAACACGGCGGAAAACTCGGGATCGGCGGAGCACACGTCGCGCAGCATAATTTCGTTCATCAGCTTGGACCAACCGTAAGGGTTGGTGGCGGTGCCGGTCGGCATGGTTTCTTTCAGGGGGGACACCCCGTCAGCTCCGTACACGGTAGCGGAGGAGGAAAAAATCATCAGGTGACAGTCGTGGTCTCGCATGGCGCGCACCAGGGTCAGGGTCGCGTTGAGGTTGTTGTCGTAGTATTCCACCGGCTTGGCTACCGATTCGCCCACCGCCTTGAGCCCGGCAAAGTTGATCACTCCGTCAACCTGGTGAACCGCAAAAATCCGTTGCAGAGCGTCAAGGTCGCGCACATCCTGCTGATAAAACGGGATTGTCTCCCCCACGATTTCCGAGACGCGTGTCATCGCTTCCGCGCTGGAGTTATACAGGTTATCGACGCAGACCGCACGGTAGCCCGCCTCATAGAGGCAAATCAGCGTGTGCGTGCCAATGTATCCGGCACCCCCCGCCACCAAAATTGTTTTCTCAGTCATTGTTTTTTCCTTTTCTCACCAGGGTCCCCGTTGAGTTGGCGGGTTGAGGCGCTAGTTCACGGTGTTCGGGTTGAGGTTGAAAGTCTCTACCGCCCAGGGGAATCCCCACTGGAACAGCGCTGCCACTACGGCCAGCACCAAAATCGCCATCTCTATGCAGCGCAGCCATTTCGGTCCGGGCATCACGGCAAACAGCCATTTGTACATTCTGGTTTCCTTCCTGTTTACCCGGCCAAGCCCTCAGCCGGCTCGGAACTGGCGGCGCCGGATGGGGCAATCGCGTTCGGGTCGCTCGCGGGTGCATCGGTTCCATCCTGCGGACCCTCTGGCGCGGTGCCCTGACCAGCCTGTTTCATCGCGTCCAACCCTTTGAGCGCGAAAGGCCGGCCTTGCGTGCGCGGCACCCAGTGAGAAAACTTGGAGTACACGATGAATCGCTGCGTGTTGCCGTATTCGGGGTGGCAGGTCGTGAGGGTCATGAGCCGTTCATGCGGGACGGTGTCTTTCGCTTCGTGCGGTACCGGGTAAATCACGTCTCCTTGTGACGGTAAGACTATCTCGGTTGACGTGACCTGGTAAACCAGCCAGGCTTGGGAGGTCTCGACCACCAGCGGGTCACCGGTCTGTAGCTCGTGAACACGGCGGAAAGAGTTTCCGTACGAGCGCCGGTGGGCAGCCAGCACAAAGTTGCCCAACTCTCCCGGCCCTTGGGTGTCAACGTAGTGTCCGGCATAGCCCGTATCGAGCACGGCTTCGTTCGTGCCCTGCATGATGGGGATGACCATCGAGTCCCAGCGCGGCACATGCAAGGTGGCGAAGGTCTGTCCCACCGCGGGAATGGTGACGCTGGGAGGCGGGTCGGTGCGCTGCACTTCGGTCGTGGCGGTCGCATCGTTTGCGGTGGAGCTTTGGAAAGACTGCACCGCGGCCGCCGTCGCCCCCTGCACCTGCCAAGTCGTCACATACAGCTGCCACACAACGAACAAGCCCAGGACGATGCCGACCGTCAGCATGGTTTGCCCAATCCCGCTCATGACCAGGACCGATACGGGGGTGCGCCGGCGCTTTGGTGAGGCGGCCGTATCGTCTGGGTTAGTCGAGGCGGGTCGTTCAGAAGGGCGGGTCGAGGCGTTCGGTGAGGATTGTGAGTTTGCCTGGGGTTCACCAGGGGTGGGCGCGGGGCTTGCGGGTCGTGTCGAGGCGGCCGGGGGCGGGAAGGAACCGGGGCAAAAGCGGGGACTGCCGGGTTTGCCGTGCCGGGGACTTGATGATTCGCTGGGCCCGACATGGAGAAGTGTGGCGAGCCAGGGACCGGGGGTTCACCGCACCGGGGACCGGGGGGTTCGCCGCGGGGCGCACCGGTACGCCGGGGGGTACCGGACGATTCGACTGGGGGATCGCGGGACGAGCCGCGCCGGAAGGTTCGGCAAGAGGTTGTAAACCTGCAGGTGGAACCGCACTTGTGACCCCTTGTGAGACCACCTGAGGCGGGAGGGCGGACTGCTGCGGCACGCGAGGTGGGGCCCCGTAAGGCTGAGCCCCGGGAGGCTGTGCTACGGGAGGTTGCGGCGCGCGAGGCTGCCCCGGCGCGGGCGACAGCGGTGCGGCAGGCGGTTCCTGCTGTTCGCGACGTTGCCGGCGCGAGGGAAACTGCTGTGGTACAGGACGCTGCTCACTCATTCCAACCCCTTGACGCGCGGATACACCAACGTCAAAATTTTACCAAT
This sequence comes from Mobiluncus massiliensis, assembly GCF_949769255.1. GTDB lineage: Bacteria > Actinomycetota > Actinomycetes > Actinomycetales > Actinomycetaceae > Mobiluncus > Mobiluncus massiliensis. The sequence continues at coordinate 1,958,572 of NZ_OX458329.1, forward strand.
TTCCAAAGGATTTAGCTTACGGTTATCATTAACCTGTTAAGCAAACTTTTGTCACAAGGAGTTGTTGTGCCCGAATCCAAAAAGCGCAAGCGCGCCTCGAAAGTGGTTAAGTCTGACAGCGAGTTGCGTCCCTCGTGGACTGAGGATATGAAGCACTCCCCCAGCTGGTACGCTCCGGCTGCCCTGATAATCATGGGCGTGGGTCTGCTGTGGATTGTGCTGCACTATATCCTGGCGCAAACCGCGGGGATTAACCTGCTGGGGCTGGGCAACTGGAACATCGCGTTGGGATTTGGCGTCATCATGGTCGGTTTCATCATGCTGATGTGGTGGAAATAGGGCTTTTTTCTTCTTATTTTTTTATTGCTCGTCAACTCGGGGGGACCCGCGCGAGACCTAGGGGGGTCACAGATTCCCCTCACTTTTCGTTGCGTTTGCAACGAAAAGCACACCCCCTAGTCTCGCGCTTAGGTTCCGCCCCTTCGTTTTCCGAGCAATAACAGCAACAGCGAAAGCAAAGCCGGGGGAGTGCTAAAAAACCGACCGGCAACATCAGCCGCCGGTCGGTTTTTTGAAGTTTGTTTTTACTTGTCGGTAACGACCACCAGGTCGTCATCATCAATATCTTCCCAGGATTCCTCGGCCCAGGGATCCTCGACCGGACGGGTGCGGCTATACAAGATAAACCCAGCCACCGCGGCGACTCCGGTCAACAGGATAGTCGTCAACCAGGGATGACGAATTGGGCACTTCTTTTTGGGGTTCATAGCTGACTTGACTCCTTCACTCGCTTTGGAAACTTTTTCGGCGATGGTACCGTCGCCGGTAACCGCCTTTGACACTGCCTCGTTTACGGCTTGCGCCCGCGGCAGGAGGTCTGATTTCACCTTAGTGCCAAAGTCCCCGACGGCTCCGCGAGCCTTCCCAGCAACCTCAGCAGCATTCAGTGCCATGTCTTCTCCGGCTCGTTTCATGCAGTCCATATCGATGCATTTCGACAAGTTATCCAACATTGGATCCTTCTTTCTCTCACACCGAGCCGAATGGACACGGTTGGTACTATTTTGCCTCTTATTTGGAATTTTTGCAGGAAATAGGCCTGTTCTTTTTTTCTCGACCACCCCAAAACGGGCCTTGCCGATGACGGACAGACTGCCGAAAAATTGCTTTGCGCCCGGGCCGCGCGCATGAAAAGATGGAACTATGCAAGCAACAATTCACACATCTGAAGGCGACATCAGCCTGGAACTTTTTCCGCAATCCGCACCAATTACAGTGAAGAACTTCACCGACCTGGCGACCGGTGCGCGTCAATGGACTCACCCGATTACCGGGGAAACCTCAACTGAGCCTCTCTACAGCGGCACGGTATTTCACCGGGTCATCTCCGGTTTCATGATTCAAGGCGGGGATCCCATCGGCACCGGCACCGGCGGCCCGGGCTACGTCTTTGACGACGAAATCGACCCGGCCTTGGGCTTCACCGAACCTTACCTGTTGGCGATGGCTAACGCCGGAACGCGCGGCGGCCAGGGCACCAACGGTTCCCAATTCTTTATCACGGTCGCCCCGACCACTTGGCTCAACGGCAAGCACACGATTTTTGGCCGCGTCCTGGACGATGCGTCCCGCGCTGTCGTGGACAAAATCGCCGCAACCCAAACGGACCGCTCGGATCGTCCCCTGGAGGACGTCATGATTGAGTCCATCGACATCACGGAGTAAAGCCCGTTTGACCCGGTACTCCGGCGGTTTTGAATGTACTGTTAAGTCATGAAAAACACCGCAAAAGCCCCTAAGCCCTACGTGACTTGGGGGCTTTGTATTGCTTTAATCATCGTCTGGGTTGCCGAACTATTTATCCCCGAAGTTATCCAGCACTTTGCTTTTCTACCGGTCCTGGGCCTGTTTGAGCCCTGGCGTTTCATTACCGCGGCCTTCCTGCACTCGGTGCCGTCACCGTTTCACCTGGCGTTTAACACCTGGGCTTTGCTGGTAGTCGGCAGGGCGCTGGAGCCGGTCGTGGGCCACGTGAAACTGGCCCTTGCGTTTGGTATCAGCGCTTTCGGGGCGCTCATGGCACAGTGCCTGACGGTTTTTGTCGACCCCAACGCCTGGATCACCCCCACGGTCGGCGCGTCCGGGGCAGTGTTTGGATTCTTTGGTATGGTCCTGGCGATTCAAAAGGTGCTGCGCTTGCCCTGGACCGAAATGGCGACCTTAATCGGGCTGAACTTTGTGATAGGCTTCATGGTTCCTAACGTCGCCTGGGTGGCCCATCTGGGGGGCTTAGTGGTGGGTCTGGTGCTAGGTGCCTACACCGGCTGGGTGCTGCGTCATTCGACCTACGAAGTGGTTCCAGGCAAGGGTGTGGACGACACCCACTTTGCGGCCAATGCGCCCGAGCCCCTAGAGCATCCTGATACCGCCGCGCCAGATGCGCCGGAACCTTCCGATGCAACGGCATCAGACAGGTCGGATTCCCCCGATGCCCCGGCAGCTCCCATGCTTCGCCGAGTCACCAATACGACCACACGGCTGCGTGACCTCGCGGTTTACGGCGGGGTTTTTGCCGTGCTGCTGGTGAGCAACTGGGCTTTCTACCATTTCAACTACGCGACTATCTACAGTTTCTTTAAATAATTCCCCAGAAGCGGATTTATAAGGGGAGAATAGCCGGGTAGCTGCCATTATTGGCAGCTACCCGGCTATTCTCCCCCTTTAGGAACACTCAAGCAGGTATGGCGCTGATTTAAAGCCACACACAAGCTGAAACGGCGAGGTCGTGAGACCTCGCCGTTTCAGTAGCCTAGGGCTTATGTCGCCTACTGCGCGTCAGACTGGCGCTTGCGCCGTGCTGCCAGCAAGCCAATCCCTGCACCTGCCGCAATCATCAGGATGGACAAGCCACCAAAGATTGCTGCTTGCGCACCGGTCCGAGCCAATGTTGGCGGAACCTTCGGGTGCATCGGAGGCAGGGTGGTTGCCGGGGCGACCGGGATGGTCGGCGGGTTGCTCGGCGGGTTCGTCGTCTCAGACTCTACCGGAGGCGGAGGAGGCGTGGTGGACGAGCTCGGAGGAGTCGTGCCAGGCGTGTACGGCGTACCAGGCGTGCCAGGCGTGTGCGGCGGTTGCTTCGGCTTCACCACGTTCACGGTCTGCGAAGCATCCTCGAGATCTTCGTGAGCCAGAATCGGGGTGTAGGTGCCAGCCGGAGCCGTACCAGCCTCAGGCAGTTTACCAACGTAGGCCTTCTCAAAGACGACCAGCTTCTCGCCGTCAGTCAAGCCTGCCGTATCCTTCGCGGTCAGCGGAATCGACATCTTCCAGCTGCCGGAACCGTCAGCCTCAGCCTTCAAGCCAGCCACGGTCACCGGCGAACCAACGATGGAGCCATCGGACTTCTTGACCAAGGTTCCGACCAAGGTGTACTCGGCACCGGCCTTCAAGCCGCTGTAAGTCACCTTATCGTTCACGGTCGCGCCCTCACCGGCGGTAATCGCCTTAGCACCGGACAATTCCGCAGTGGTCTGGAGGTCCAGAGCCGGACGACGCGTGATGATCTGCTTTTCATCGCTGTTGTCGCGGTGTTCCACAATCGGCTTGTCGTCGGCCTTGGGCTGTCCGCCGTCCTTCGTCATTTCGTAGAGAGACTCGAAGAATACCACGTCAGCATCCGGGTTAGCATCGGCGGGAACCACCATCGGGTTAGCCTTATCAACGACCCATTCGCTGTTGTCGGTTTCAGCCGTGACCTTCGTCCACTTCACCAGCGGGTTGCCATCGGCACCCAGCACTGGCTGGTTGTCATTCGGGTCATCCGTGCCATCGACGTATACCAGTTCGGTCTTGAGCCAGTAGTCGCGTCCTTCCACCAGGTTGGTGTAGGTGACGGTATCGACCACAGCCGTGTCCTCACTCGGCTTGAGCATCTTGCCATCATCAGCGGTCCGAGCCACGGTCGCCAAGGTCGGCTTGACCAAGCTGAACTCGTTGAGAGCGGTGACGCTCACAGTAGAGGCCGGGGTAATCTTGAAGGTCTTGGTGGCACCCTCGGCACCATCAGTCCAGCCTTCAGACTTCCATGTAACCTTCCACTTTGCCTGGGTCGGAATCTGCGCCTTGGCGTCGGTTTCCGTAATGGTTATGTCAGTACCCATCGGGAAGCCGTCGAACTTCTGGCTGACAGCCTTGGTCGAATCGTTCGGGTCAACCGTCAGGTTGAAGCTGCCCTCGAGAGCGGTCCCCTCCTTGGCGGTCTTGCCAGCCGGCACGTTAGCCTTGTAGGTAAAGTTCCAGGTTGTCGGAATCTTGCTAACCACGTCCGCGGGCATATCCGCAGCCGTCTTGATTACCTTGGTGACCTGGAATCCACCGAAGTGGGTGGAGACTTCCAGCCACTGAGTACCAGCACCCGAAGCGAGATTCTCTTCATGGTGGGAGGCAATCAAGCCTGCAGCAGTCTTGCCGGTCGGCAACTTGGACAGCTGCGTCTCGAAAGCATCCCTATCCTTAGGCATCCGATACAGGTCTTCCCACAGAACGACTGTCTTGTGTTCCTGAATCAGCTCGGTCGGAACCTTCACATCGATGGTCCAAGTACCGCTGTGACCACCCACTGCGTAGCCGCCCTCAACAGTGACTTTGCGCACCTCAGAGGGGACGTAGTCAATCTTGTGAGCCTGGCCTGCCTTGTCGTACTCGACGAAGTAGGTGTGCAACAGGTACTCGCCACCCTGCAGATTCTGGTACTTCACCAGGTCGGTAATCGTGTCGCCATTGCTGGCCTTCTTGCCGAACTGACTGGTGGTGTGCGTACCGATGGTGACTTCGTTAGTGAACACGTTTTCAGCGGTCACTGTCACGTTCGCAACGCGAGTAGTACCGTTCGGCGTGCCACCAACAATCACTGTGCCCTCGCCGTTCTTCGTGGACTCAACGGTGACGCCGTTGGTCTCGGTGAACTTCACGGTGTCCTTCAGTCCAGCTTGCTCTTCAGCATTCTGGACATTCTCGCTGATGGTGCACTTGTCACCCACGGGAATACCGTCAATGGTCGCGGATTCACCTTCGTGCAGGGTAATCGTGTCAGTGCTGCCCTTTTCGGTACAGGTGACCGTGAACACGTACTTCGCGTTGGTGCGTTCGACATTCGCGGTGTTCTCATCCCATCCGGTGACAGCCTTGGTCAGGGTCAAGGACCCGAACTCGGGACGGTTCACGTTGATGGACTGAGAGTCAGAGTCAATGTCGTTGTGCGTAGCCACCGGCTTGTTGTCACCCTTCGGGGTCACCTTGCCGCCGTCAGCACTTTCATACGTGCCTTCCGCCCAGAGCTGCTCGAACACGACCAGCTTGTCGCCATCGGTCGCAATGTCCGTAGCCTTGACGGTGATGTCCATGCTGGTTTCGTAAACCTTGACATCCTTACCGTACTTGGCGATTTCGTCAGCGTTCGGGGCCACAGCCATGCTCGCGGTGACCTTTACGGTCTTTGCGTTCGTAGCCAAGGCAGTCTCATCACCGTGACTGTAGGCAATCTGGCTGTAGACTTGACCGCCCAGAGCGTAGGTCTTGCCCTCTTCGACGTTCGCCATGCGGATTACGTCGTGAACCGTGTAGGTTTCGGGAGCCTTCTTGCCTTCCTTGTCGACGCCCTTCCAAACCGTCAGGTTGGACTTGCTGTCAACACTGGCTTCGGTGCCCACGCCAGGATGCTGGACCTTCACAGTCTGGTTCTCATCCTTCGGATCCTTGTGATCCGCCACGGGCTGGCCCTTCAGCTGCAGCGATTCGAAAGCCACCAACTTATCGTTAGCTTTCAAGACGCTCAACGGTACCGTGAACTCGACAGTAGCGGCTGTCTTGTCCTTGATAGTTCCGCTCACGCGGGTGGCGCCGTTCGTTGCTTTCGGGGTGGTGAACTTGCCTGTACCAACCACACCGGTGTCACTGGCCGTGCCGTCAGCCGCGATACCCATGAGGGAACCGCTGAGGGTGTACTCGGTTTCGGGCAGCAGGTTGAAGAACTCAACGTGGTCAATCAGCTTGACGTTGTCGCCTTCCCAAACAACCTTCTGGCCTTCGTATTCCAGCTTGGTGCCAATCTTAGGCACGTCCACAACCGTCACGGTCTGGCGACCATCATTCGGGTCTGTGTGCTTAGTATCCCACGTGATAGTGCCAACGTTAGCCTTGATGGTGGTGTCATCACCAGTCGCGAGGGATTCGCGAGTCAGGTATTCGTACGCCACCAGCTTCAACTCGCTGCCAGCAGCCTTGGCCGCTGCCATCGGAGCCTTCAGCTGGTCAGCCGTCACGTTGAACTTGATGTCCTTGGTCATGTCCACACTGTCAGCGGTGAACCTCTCTAGGCCATCTGCCAAAACTGTTTCGTTAGGCTGACCGGCGTTGTATACCAGGCGGGAAACCAGCACGTACTTCTCACCCTTGATGAGACCCTTCATCTGGACCTTATCCTGCAGATCCAGCGCCGCATCGGTCGCGATGATCTGGGTGCCGTCCTGAGTCAGGTCGGTTTCAATGCTCGGGTTGTAGGCGGTCTTTACCGTCTGGTCGGAATCCTTCGGATCCTCGTGCTTCAGCGGAGGTTCGTTCGGCTTGTCGGTGCGAATCAGCTGTTCGTAAGCCACGTACTTGTAGCCGGGCTTCAGCGTACCCGCCGGGATGGCGTTGTAGCTAACCTGCTGGGTGCCACTGGCCTTGTCCGGGGTGAAGGTGGCGGTGCCGGTGATACCGGTATCGCTGACCTTACCGTCCAGACCGATTTCCATCAGGGTCGCATTCAAGGTGTAGGAAACACTCGGAGTCAAACCAACGTAGCTGACCGTATCAACCAGCTGCTTGGAGTCGACCGGAACGGTCGGAACCTCAGTACCAGCCGCGCGGTTGCCATCCACGCTCAGTACCGTCTTCATGCCGGGCTTCACGCTGGAGCCAACAGTCTGGGCCGGGTCGTCCGGATCCCGGTGAGTAGACTCAGCCGGACCGTCTGCCTTCTCACCGAGGTACAGGGTCTCAAACACGACCAGCTCGTCGTTCTCAGCCACAGTACCGGCCGGAATCTCGAAGGTCATGAAGTCGTTCTCGGTCCAGGTCGCCTTTTCAGCCTTGAACGACTTAGAGGTGACCTTGATACCGGTGGACTTGTTTTGAGTCTTGTTCCACAGTTCGCCAACGACCACGTAGGTTTCCCCAACCTTCATATTGGTGAAGGTCACGGTGTCCTTGACCGTCGACTTAGCGTCAGCAATGACCAAACCACGGTCGCCCTCAGCCCTGGCCTTAGTGGCGAGCTTCGGAGCCCAGATGGTCTGAGAGTCATCGTTGATGTCGTGGTGAATCAGGAATTCTTTACCATCCTTCAGAACGGTCTCGAAGGCCACGACCTGCTTGCCGAGGATAACCCCAGCCGGAACTTTGAACTGAATCTCAAAGAATCCAGCACCGCTCGGATTGATGTCGTTGCCGGTACCCGGACCGACCTCGATGGTGGATTCCACCAACGAGCCGTCAGCCAACTTCACGGTGTCGCCGGTCGCCTTGTCCTTCAACTCACCCTTCAGGGTGTAGGTCTTGGCCGGATTCAGACCGGTGTAATCCACCCGGTCGGTGATGACCACATCACCGGTGTTGTCCACTACCTGGTCGCCGTCAGCCGCATCTTTAGCGGTGGTGTCCAGAGAGCCGAGCGTCACGGTCTGTTCAGGCGAAGCGGGGTCTTCGTGGGTGGCAATAGCCTTGCCATCCTTACCAACCAGTTGCTCGTAGACCACGAAGGAGTGACCGGCCTTGTTGGCGGCAATAATCTGACTCGCCTTCAAGGTGAACTTCATCTCACTGTTGGTCCCGAAGAACTCGGTGGCTACACCGTGCTCGTCAGCCTTAACCGTGATGGGCACGTCATTACCAGTCGCAACCGGGGTCTCGGAGACGAGCTTGCCATCCTTGACCTCCATCAACTGACCCTTGAGGGTGTAGGTGCCCGGAGCGGCCACCTTCCAGTTAACGGTATCGGTGATGGTGACATTACCCTGCTTCTTCGCGTCAGGGTTGACCTGAATCATCTTGGCGCCATCCGCAGTCTGCGCGACTGTGGTGATGGACGGCGGGTAGACAATCTGGTTGTCATCGTTGATATCGGTGTGGGTTGCCAGCGGGGTCTCGCCCTGCTTCAGGTCCTCAAAGACCACAACCGGAGCGGTAGCCAAACCGGCGCGCTGTACCGTGAACTTCACGATGACCTGGAAAGCGTCCGCATCGGTGCTGTTGGCCTTATTAGCCTTGAAGGTGACCGGCTCGGTCGTGACGTACTTGGCGTCAATCGCCTGTCCAGCCTTTACCTCAGTGCCGTCAGCCAAAGTGGCGTCAGCCTGGTAGTGCAGAGTACCGGTAATCGTGTATTCCTTACCGATTTCCAGACCCTTGTAGTCCACCAAGTCGTAAATCGTGACGCTGCCATCCTTGGCGGCTTCCAGGTTCTTATCCTTCGGATCCTTGGAAGTGCCGTCATAAGCGGTCGTGTCGATTTCAACCGGGTTGACCGTGATGGTCTGAGCCGCATCGTTCGGATCTTCGTGCGTAATCACCGGAGTGCCGGTCGTATTCTTGCCGTCGAACAGCTTCTCGACAACCACCATGGACTTTCCAGCCTTGATGGAATCGGCAGGAACCTTGAATTCCATAGTCTGGTCGGCGATAGTACCGTCCGCACCAGCAGTTACGCTCTTCGGAGCCACAGTGACACCGGGCACCTTTTCACCCAAGGTCTTGGCACCGTTGTCAGTGTTGACGTAGTACAGCTCACCAACCAGGGTGTAGTTGTGCTTCGGCTCGAACTTGCCGGTGAACGTCACCGTGTCGACGATGACCGCATCCTTTTGACCAGGAGTCATGGTCTGGTTCTCATCAGACTTGTCGACTGCGGTGGTACCCATGGAACCGTTGTAGACCGTCTGGTCGCCATCGTTGATGTCATGGTGTACCGCGATGGTCTTGCCCTCGTGCTTGAGGTCCTCGAAGGCCACAATCGGTTTACCAATCAGACCCAAGTCAACGGCCTGCTGTGCGGTAACCGTAAAGGTCAGGACGGTTTCACCGTTGCCCTTGGCGTCGGCGGTGATAGTACCGGTCTGGGTAATACCCGTGGATTGACCTTCCGCAGAGCCATCCTTGATCTTCAGTTCGCCGGACACCTCATAGGTCTTGCCCGGAATCAAGCCAGAGGCCGTCACCTTATCGTTGATGGTGAAGTCCTTGGTGACATCCACGTACTTGTCGCCGGGCTTACCAGCGCCGTTGTATGCGTCAGTAGTGACACCGGGGACGTAAACGGTCTGAGCTTCATCCTTCGGATCGGCGTGTTCAGCAACCGCGGTAGCTCCGCTCTTCGGCTTTCCGGCCGTTTGGTCGAAGTCGTCCGCCTTGTAGAGTTTCTCGAACACTACGTACTTCTCACCGCTCACGACCTTCACACCTGGGAAGGTGAGTTCCATCTTGCCGCTGGCAGCGCCCTTGGCGACAGTCAGCGTCTGGTGCGCGGTCTGAACCGTAGTCGTACTCTTGTTGTTAATCTTCGTGAGCTCGCCGTACATGACGTAATCGCCCGGAGCGATGGAGTTGTAGGCGACCTCATCGGTCACAACCACATCGGAGAGTTCCTTGGTCTTGGAATCCTTGACCGGCTTGGCATTACTCATGTCAACGGTTGCGTTGCGTGTGACATCCTTACCGTTAATGTTCTGGGTGGTAGGAGCACCATTCTTGACACTAGCGGTGGTGCCGATTGACGGGCTGTAAACCGTCTGATCCTCATCGGTGATGTCGGAGTGGGTCGCTACGACTACATCGCCATCCTTGACTTCCTCAAAGGCCACAACTGTTTGGGTCTTTAGGGACTTAGCCTTGACGGTAAAGGTCAGTTCGACCTCACCCTCTTTGACAAGGGCATCGCGCGGACCGTCGACCGTGAAGGTCTTGGTTGCGGTTGCGCCCGGATCGTTGAGTGCACCAGCATCGTTTCCGTCAGCATCCTTGACATGCAAGGTACCGGTCACAGTGTAGGTGCGACCTCCGGCGAGGTTGTTCCACTTGACCACATCCTTGACCGTAACCGTCGCGTCGTCCGAAACGGCCGGGGTCACAGGCTTGTCAATCGAAGCGGTGGTCTTTAACTTCGGCGTGTACAGCTTCTGGCAGATGTCCTTTACATCCGCGTGGAAGGGCAGGTTTGCCGCCTTGGACATTGCCTGCAGTTCAGCCGGAGTCTTGCTCGCGAGGCTGTTTGTATCCGTATCCTTCGGCAACATATATTCGAACATTACATATGTGGCACCTGGGGTCAGGTTAGCAGTCTCCAGAGTGAACTCGTTGACTGCCTTATTGTTGCCGAAGAAATTCTGTCCAGCCGGAACAGGAATCGGCTTGTGATTGTCCACTGCGAACTTACTGGTATCATCCGTCTGCACCAAGCGGCCATACAGGAGGTAATCACCTGCAGGGACCCTGGTGTACTTGAGGTTATCAGTGAGTTTCTGTGTGGGCACATCCTTTTCGTTCGTAGACATGACTCGCGAGTTTGTCGTCCGGTCGTAGGCAATAGTCCACATCTCCGGTTCAAACTGCGGAACGATGGATTGACCCTTCGGTAGCGTCAGCTCAGAACCGTAAATCCTGCACTTGGCGCAAGCCTGGTTCAGCTGCATCGGGTTTCCGCCGTTGAACACCATGATGCCCGCGGCAATACCTTCGGGATGTTCCTTCAGTAAGCTAACCGGAATCGTGAAGGAAATCTCCGTAGTGAAATCAGTCGCGTTAGCGGGAACGGTCACTTCCTCAGCGTAATAATCCCAATTGGCGCCGCCTTCGCTCTTCCAATTCAGGTATCCCGCATCGAAGATGCCCGTCTTGCCGGCCATCTTGGTGGAGTACAAACGCTCCACTACCGTGTAAGTCTTGCCCGGAGTGACGTTCTTCAAGGTAACTGTATCGGTCAGTTTGACCCGATCTTGATTAGGTTTAATATCGATTACCTTGATGCCATCCTTGAATACGCGCTGGCCGTTAGCAGTAGCCTCTTGTCCAGGAGCATCCAAGACAGTTTCAATACTGGCGTAGCAATCCCACTTGTTGACCATCTTCACGGAGACGTTGGCTTCGGAAGTGACATCGAACGTGATAGCGGCCTTTTCTTCATCAGGCCCCAACATGTCAAAGGCGTACTTAACCGGGGTGGCCAGAGCCTTGCCGTTGGCATCAGTGGCCGAAATTTCAGCCTTGTGACGCCAGTTGCCATACAGGAGGGCATTCCGGTCGTTAAAGCTCTGATCGTCCAGCTCCGCTACCGTACACTTCGAGTTGTACGGCACCGTGCCAAAGTCGAGGACATTGCCGTTGACATCAACCTTGACTGTCTTATCAACAACCGTGTCATTGCCGCTCTTGCAAGTGACGTGCATATTCACGTAGTTGCGGTTCATGTAGCGGTAGTACTCGTTGTACTGCTGCCTCATGTTGAAGTTACCCACGGAGTAGTCGAGTCTGCCGTGTGCAGAAGTAGCTTCCGCCACCTTCTGTAGCGACAGCTTGACTTCCTTGTACGTCAGCTTGTTCGTAGCGGTCAAGTCGGTAGTAGTACCGTCCTTGCCGATGATGAACTTGCCGGCGGTAGCACCTTCGGCACCGAACACGAAGTTACCCTTAGCGCCAACAGCAGTGTAAGGAGTCGGCTCTACGCCCTTCATGGTCGTAGATTCATCCAACGACCAGGACACTTCGGCAGACACGCCGGCGGTGTTACCGCTCGGGGTCACCTCGCGGATGGAGCACTTGGAACCGGAAGGAAGGTTTCCGGAAGTCCAGGTCTTACCAGCCTCGATATTGAACTTGATAGGAGCATCCTGGGTACCAATCTTGGACCCGTCCGGGGTCACACACCAGTACTCGAAGTTGTACTTGCCGTCAACAATCGCCGCGGTGGAGTCAGAGGCAATCGCCTTCGTGACGCTGAACTTGCCATTCGCGTCAGAGTAGACGTTATCTACCTTGACCTCAACCACCTTGTCCTTTTCGACTATGAAGTCGTTCTCCGACAGGGTAGCCGACAGGGTCGAGCCTTCCTCGGTCTTTGCACCGGCCTGATCCTCGGTGATATGGCACTTGTAGCCGACAGGGATGTTCTCAGCGAACTGGTAGCCCTTATCGGTGACTTTCGTTACCTTGCCTTCCACCTTTTGGGTGGCATCCTTCGGATCAGCACAGGTGTAGGTGAAGTCGTAAGACTCGTGAACCGTGATGTTCTTGGCGGCAGTAACCGACTTGATAATCTTAAACTTGCCCAGCTCGCGCTCGTAAGTGTTGACTACCTCGATGGTCCGGCCCTTTTCGGTATTCAAAGTGACCGTAGCGGTCGCCTTGTCGGAAAGGACGTTCTTGCCTTCCTTCATCTCAACGGTCCAGATGTGTCCGGCCACCTTTGCGCTGGCTTCAGATTCGGTGATGGTACAGGTTGCCCCGACCGGAATCTTCACACCGTTCACATCAGCGGTGAACTCGGCCTTGTCAGTGTTCTTGAAGGTCTTGCCGTCCATGATGACGTGTTCGGCGTTATCAGTTGGGTACTTACAAGTTGCCGAGAGCTTGACTGCCTTAGAGCCAACGTTGGTGTTTTCACCAGCCACGATGGTCTTGCTGACCACCAGCTTGGTGTCGGGCACCGTGAAGTCGTTGGTGGCGCCAATCATCAGCGCTTCGTCTTCCTTATCCACGGTGAATGCCACGCCGTTGGCCTGGGCACTCGCGTTGGTATCGAAAGGCTTGACTTCCTTGCCGTCAACCGCGTCAGCGGAGCCGACGGTCCACTTGGTTGTGACCTTCTCGTTCGCCTGAGCGACTGCCGGTTTCTCCCACACGACACACTTGGTGCCTACGGGGAGTTTCTCGACCGTGACCGGGTCGCCACCGGCGCTCAGGTTGTAACCGACACCGTTCTTAACCTCTCCGGCCGGGGTCTGGCAGGAGTAGTTGAAGTAGAACTGTTCCTTGTGGTTACCAGCGTTGTTACCGGTGAGGGCGGCCTTGTAGAACTTAAAGCCGGTCATCTTTTCGGTGTAAACGTTGGTAGCGGCGAACTGGAAGACCTTGCCTTCAGTCACGGTCTGTTCACCGGATGCCAGGTCCTTACCTGCCGGAACGAACGAGGTCGACACGTACTTCAACGGATTCGCGTTCGGGTCGTTCACCAGCTGTTTGTTGGTGGCATCCAGTTGAGCCTTCGGCTCAGCCACGGAACACACCGAACCCTTCGGCACCACAATCTCTGCCGATTCCTGACCGGCCTTTACTTCGATGAAGTCAGCCTTGGCCTGAGTACCAAACGGAGTGGCCTGAGTGTAGGCCTTGCCGTTCGGGGCTTTACAGTTGTAGGTGAACTTAAAGGTAGCGTCGGGGGCAAAGACGGCTCCGCCCTGGACAACCTTCTTAATGGTGAAGCTCGCCTTGTCGTATTCCAAGGTGTTCTTCGCTTCCAGCTGCAACACCTGAGCCTTGCCATCCTTTTGTTCCGGAATGGTGAACTGCTTGAATCCAGCGTTAGTGCCGGTGGCATCGGTGAGGCTCGTCACCCAAGACGGGGTGACGGTGACACCGTCAATCTTTACCGGCTTTTCCTTGATGTAGCAGGTGGTGCCGACCAAGATGTTGTCAACGGTCTTGGTTTCCCCAGCCTTGACGTCCAGGGTGCCGTTGGTCTTAGCGTCATCGTCACACTTGTATTCAAAAGTGAAGGTGGCGGGTTCAGCCTTGGCGTCGCCGTCAACGTTCTTGGTGACAGAGAACTTGCCGTAGTTGGCCTTCACCGTGTTGGTGGCCACAACCTCCACTTTCGGCTCAGCGCCTTCCTTGATGGTTACCACAGCGTCGTTTCCACCCAGCGAGGTGGCACCCTCATAGGTGACCTTGCTGGTAGCAGCCGCGAGGGACGGGTCGTCCTCGTGAATCATGCAATCAGTACCTGCCAGGTAGGACTTGGAGGTCCAGGACTGGCCAGCCTTCAGGTTGACAGTCATTGGGCCGTCATCACCACAGGTGACTCGGAACGCGAAGGCCTTGTCCTTCAGCGGGTTCGCACCGTCAGCCTTGACTTCCTTGGTCAGCTTGAACGAACCCATCTTGTGTTCGTAGAGGTTGGTCGCCTTTACCACGACAGTTGCGCCGTTGGCAGGAACCTTGAACTTGAATCCATCAGCGGAGTTTTCCAACACGTTGGTTGCCGGGATCCCGGTTTGCCCGAAGGTCAAGGACTTAAAGTTAGCCCCAGGCACCGCGGTGCTGTTCGGATTCTCGGTGATGGTACAGGTCATGCCGGCCTTAATGCCAGACGTGACGGCCACCGGAGCGCCATTAGCAGGGACAGGCTGGTACTTCCAACCTGTGTCCGCGTTCGCGCCCTGGCACCGATAGCGCAGCAAGAAGTCCTGGTTAATGGATTCCTTATCTCCGTTGTCGAACCTGGCCTCCTTTTGCAGACTGAAGGCCGCATCGGCGGGCTGGTAGTAGTTGACGAACGCAACCGCATCGACGAAGCCATTCTGAATCGGTTTCACCGCAATCGTGTTCGACTCGGTGGTTTTACCGGAAGCGTTCGTGTTCGAGACGACTACGTTGTAGCCTTCCGGAGCCTTCGGCTTGGTTTCGGTAACGGTGCACTTGGTGCCGACCGGCAAGCCCTTGACTTCATAGGTCCACGGGTCGTTATCCGTGTCGGTAGAAGCATCCTCGGGAAGCGAGAAACTTCCACCAGCCACACCGTTATCACAGGTGTAGGTGAACTGGAACTTGCCGCCGTTGGCAGCAGCCGCAGCATTCGCATCGATGTTGCTGTCACCCTGGACTAACTTCATAACCTTGAAGCCGCCAGTCTGTTCCTGGTAAGTGTTGGTCGCGATGACTTTGATGTCACCAGCCTGACCCATCACAAACTTGACCTGGGAACCTACCGTCGCACCATCCGCAGTGGCGTTGGTGGAAGTCCACTTGGTGGGCTCGGACATGTTGACCGGAGCGGACCGGTAGGTTTCCTCGATAGTGCACTTGGCGCCGGGAGTGACCTCCACGGTGCTGGGCGTTCCCGCCTTAGTGCTATCCGTATTGGCCGCGCCGCCCTTAGCGGGTGCGTAGAGGGTCTGATCCGTTCCATCATCACAAGTGACGTGGAAAGTCACGTTGCCGCTAGCCTTATCGGTAGCACCAGTTGCAGCCTTCTCCAGGGTCAGCTGAGCCTTGTTCTTAACGATGTTAACGGTCTGATCCGCGTGCTCACCGGTGTGCTGGGCGATGATATTGAGCTTGCCGTAGGCAGAATCAATTTGTCCGCCACCGGCGTACTTCGGATCGGAAGTCGCCAGGACTTCTTCGTAATAGAACTTGTCGCCGTTCTTAACCTCGGAAGCCTTCACCTGATACGGGAACAGACCCGGCAAGGTGCCGTTACCAGTAGCCGTGAAGTCCTCAGTCTTGGTAAACACCGTGGTAGTGGTGTTGCCGCTGACCTTCTTAAGCGTGGCGACCAAGTACTTGTTATTCTTTCCGACATTGGCCGGGATGTTTTCATACTTCACATCATCGGTAAGGGTGATGACTTCATCCGTGCGAGAGAACGTGGCGGTTTCCGCGCCACCGGGCACCGAGTCAGCGCCATTCACCTTCGCGGTGGTGGAAATGGAAGGCTTCGGTTCGGGAACATGAGTCCAAGATACTTCCAGTTTTCCAGAGACAGTGAGGTCCTTCTTTAACACCACGACCTGACCTTGAGTGGGCCCGTCCGACTTATCAATGAAGTAAGGATTCTCGACGTTCTTAACCGAGCCCGCGAAGGAAATCTCAAACGCGTTTTGATTAGCAATCTTCAGGGTCACCCCATTGACCGCATCCTTCAGGCTAATCTTGTTGATGGGGTTACCGTCCTTATCAGTGGCACCTTGCACCGCAAGGTAAACCTGGTCACCAATTATCTGGCCTTCTTTAGAGCCCGGGTCGTAATCGTTCAACTTCACGGTCAACAAGGAAGTGCCATCGTTAGCCGGTTCCAGAGACACCTGATCGAGGTGCATGGTTTCCAGAGCTTTAATGACATTGCCATCCGGGCGATTCTGGTATGCAGTACGAGCTTGCTCAATGAGGGATTTAACATCGGTAACTCCCGTATCGCCCCATGTCATACTGTCAAGGTTCCAGGCACGCCCATTATCGGTGATACCAAAAACAACCATCCAGATTGCGTTCTGGTAATGACCCCAGTTAGCGCCATTACTATTCTTGGCGAAATGCCAAGCCAGGGCCTTAACGGTTTCTGCCTTCTCAGGGTTATCTTTAGCCCAGTAGATCGTGGATTTGGAGGGGTCAGTGTAAATCTTGTGGCCGCCAGTTTGGAAACCATAGAAAGGCTCCACGCAGAAGCTGGCCTGTCCATCTACTTTAAAAGAGTTCGTGTTATCGCTGGGGTACAGAGCCAGGAAATCGATTGAGGGATGATTTGCCGCACTTTCATTTCGATGCTTTTTCCCCCATTGCCAGACATTTGACTGGCCTTTTTTATCGGCTGTCCAGTTCTTAACCAGGATAAATGAACCCACAGGAACGATAGGTCCATTATCTTCACAAGCCTTAATGCCGGGGAACTTAGATGCGCTGGGAGCCTTGCTGTACTGTTCCTCAAACCAGTCCAAGCCCTTCTGGCGCAGATTATCGAACTGGGCGTTGATATTATCCACCATTTTTTCCTTGGTGGCATCATCAAAAGGCTTACCAATCATAAACTCTTTCAGCTGATTCAACACATCCGCTTTAGCGTCATCAACCTGCTTATTGAAGTCTGCAATAGCGGTGTCCTTGTCAACGCTGGGGTCAAACTTGAGCTTGATTTCTTTAATCGTGGGCTCAAATTTGTAAGCGAAAGGAACCGCGCCGGAAACGACCGTCTGGGTCGGCGTCGGGTTCGCACCCCGTTCCTGACCCACAGCCGCCTGTTCGGAAGGCTCTGTCGAGGGGTCTGCGGAGGTAGCAGCAGGCTCGACCGGTTCTTCAGTAGTATTTGCAGGCAACTGCGGAGCAGTAGCGGAACCGCTGGGCTCGGTGGAGGTACCCGAGTCGGCGGAGGGGTCGGCAGTCTTGCCAAAAATCCGCGCCTGAGTCGCACCCGTATCTGCAGGAGCGCCAGCCGCTTCCATCGCTTCGCCTTCGATGGGTTCTAAGCTCAGGGTGAGAGTACCCTCATCTTCCTCGGGCTCAGCAGAGGAAACAGCAGAACGGCTGGAGGAAGCCGCCTGGCTGGAAGATCCTGAGGGGTTAAAAGGTAGCGTAGTGGAGGAACTACCGGGGAAGATTACCCACGCGCCAAAACCCCTCTCGGTGTTAGCAGCAAGTTTTTTCTTAGCAACAGGGCCACGGTCGGGGGCTACCTGTTCTAGGGCATCGTAACCATCCCAGTAGGGGTCGCCTGCTCGGCCGACACCGCTGGCCTTGGTAATACATTCCTTGGGTAGGTAGTGAGCTGTGAAATCCCCGACCTGGGCGGTCTCGCCGTAGTGCGCCGCAGCTTCCTGCGGGTCTTTAGTCGAGAACAACTGTCCGGTATATGCCAACCTGTAGCGCACATTGCCGTTCGAACCGACATTAAAGTTTGCATCGGGCGAAACGGTCACCGTTGGATGAACCGAAGCCTGGGCTGCCGGAGTGGCCGCCAGAGAGGGCATAACCAAGCCGCCAACGGCCCACGCCACGGCGATTGCTGATGCAATCACTCCCGCGGTCCAGTTCCGGCTCTTTTTACCTTTTTGCTTATAGCTCACCAAAGTGGGCTTTCCGGGCTGATTTTGCCGCGGTTTCTTGGCTATAGCACTCATGCTGAATACCTCCATATTGTTAGCCATTTCTTCGGTCTGGGCCCTGGTGGGGACACTTCACCTGCTTATATACAGTGATAAGAATACCAGGTTTCCCAGCTATCTCCAAGAGTACTTCCAGGATTGTGCTGACAATCTGACTATCACTCCAGAGTCGTTCGGTAAACCCCAGTATTGCTTTAGGAAAACTCAGCTTAACCGGGCAAAATTCGCCAAAAATAGCGGCAGTTTTCAGCGCCCTCCAAGAATGCGAAGCTGAGTTTGTCACCTCGAACCGGGGTCCCAAAACGGCAAATAAACAGTAAAAAGTGCGGTTTTCTGCAAAATCCCCCAGTATTTTCCGCAAACCTTAAAATAACCTTAAAAATCAAATTCGAACCTGAGAATGAAGCCTCCCACCGGCGCTTTTGCCGTCTAATCCGACCCGCAACACCACCGCTTCGGAACCGACCTGGTGAAAACGCCTTCGTTCTCGAACACAAATCCCCGCCTCCGCGGCGCCGGATAATCGACCAGACATTTCCAGGATTCCTTCAGCCTACACGAGGCCCCGGTTTCAGATAATGAAACGGGAATTCCCTCTGATATGGACAGAAACCCCCAAAAATCCGCGAAAAATCCCGGTGAAAGAATTTGGAAAAACAACTTGTAATTTCCTGAAAATCGGGTATAGTTGACTGTATAGCGGCGTTGATGCTGGACTTGTCAGTTATCAACTGTCCGCGGGGAGAGAAATTTGGAGGAACCATGCAGACACAAAAGAAGGGCGTATTTGCCGCAGTGGCGCTCGCCCTAGTGGTAGCTTTGAGCACCCTACTGCCTGCTCAGGCTGCCGACCACGAATCCAAACTGACCGGAAACACTCAAGTACAGCCCGTAGAAATCTCCTACGGCAGCTACGAACAGGTTCTGGTGGAGGTCAGCGCCGACTAACGCAGTCAGCCACAGCCTCATGACCCGCCGCAAAACGGTGGGTCTATTTTCTTATACGCAGTGGGTTTTGGGCTGTTGAGGTTTTGAACCGCAGGTTTTTGGATTGCCGATTTTGTGCACTGCTGATTTTGCGCCATCGATTTCGCTTCCTTCCGGTTTCCTCTCCTGCCGACCGCGCCGCCCCGAACCCACTTCGGGCTACGATAGCCTTACACACTTCGGTGCGAGCCCCGCCCTTGTGCAGGCCTAACCCTGCGCGAACCCTAACCGCATACCCAGAAGGAGGAACGTATGGAACGCAGTAAAATACAGGAAACCCTGCAGGAACACGGTGTCGAATACAAGCTGGTGGAACACCCGCCGGCCACGACCATCGAGCTGGCGGACGAATATATCGAGGGCCACGAGGGCGTGCGCACCAAGAGCCTGTTCCTGACCAACCGCAAGAAAACTCGCACGTACCTTTTAATTACAGACGAGTATAAACAGATTGATTTAAAGGGTTTTGCCGGCGAAGTCGGGGAAAGTCGCCTGTCCTTCGGATCCGGCGAACTGCTGGCTCAGACCCTCGGCCTGGAGCCGGGAGTCGTCTCGCCTCTCGGAATGATTGATCCCGGCCACCGTTCGGTCGCGCTCTACCTGGACAAAGCCATGATGCAGGAGGCAATTTTCACCTTCCATCCGGGCGACAACCGCGCCACCCTGTTCCTGGGGACCCAGGATTTCCTGCGGCTCTATGACGAGCTGGGGATTGCATACCATTTGGTGGAGGTTTAATTCCGCACGCTGGTTCCGCGGCTGTCCAGCCGCAGCCACCCACGCTGTAACCACCCCGCTTGTGAACCCGTCAGCACATACCGATGCGTACCCCCGCCTGCATACCCCGCGAATTTGCGCAAGATAGCGGGTTCGGGTAGTATCTTCTGGTGCCCAAAGGGCCTATAGCTCAGTTGGTTAGAGCGCAGTCCTGATAAGACTGAGGTCGCTGGTTCGAGCCCAGCTAGGCCCACCAGCCCCGAATCGTCGGGGTTTTTTCATAGCAAACGGGGCTATAGCGCAGCTGGTAGCGCATCTGCTTTGCAAGCAGAGGGTCGGGGGTTCGAGTCCCCCTAGCTCCACCGAAGGGACGCTCATTTTGATACAAAGGACGATCCTCAACAAGCCTGACAGCCCGCTCCCCAAAAACTTTTATATAGTTCCTTGGCATGCGAAATCCTCTCACAAAAACCTCGGAACAAAACCCGGGATGCTTCAACGCCGAATCCTTGCTGTGCGGGGGGAACCTTGTGAGATACTAAATTATGACTATCGCTGAATGGATTGTGCTCGCGGTTCTCGTGCTAGTTGGATTTGCCATTTGGTGGCATTTCTCTCTGCGAAGGAGAATTGACAAGAGAATGCATGAAGCTCCGCCCGAAGAGCGTGAAGCTTTGATGAAAGTTCAACGAGATATTGATCGTGGCAAGGCGGCGCGCCAGGGATTCTTCTTCTAGGTACCGTAGACTGCGACTCGTCTACAAGGAATGTCTGATGACTGGGCTTGGCCAGGATCGCGCTAACCAGAGACCTGTGGCAGCCAAATTAGTTGATCCGTCTGTGTGAGTATTCGGTAGTCAGGGTAGACGTAACCCCGGCGATTCAGCCAAGGCTGGGGATCGTTCCGGGGTCTTCGTGTCCATATTAACAAAGAGTGTGGGGATATCAAATGCACATAGACAATGGTGCTTGTGTTACCGCTTGGCATTTTTCCAGTGGTGTCGGGGATTCGTGTTAGAAATTGGCGATTAAATCGGGGTTGCTGGTCTATATAGCCACGAACCCCAATCTAATCGCCGATTTAATACATCACGGAAATGAAGGGATGGACTGTATGGCAGTAAACGAAATACCCAACTCAGACGGATTAGTCGAGCAGTCGGCACCTACAGCGGAATCGGAAAAATCGATTCACGAAGCCGAGGAAATCATCGCCCAAGGCGGCACGGGGCGCTTCAAAAATGCCCAAGAAATGTTTGACGACCTGGGAATTTAACACGGCAACAGCTGATTCACAAGCGCGCGGGCAACAACACCCGCGCCGTTCTATGCCCCAAAAAGTTCGCGTAGGCAGAGTTCCCGTGATTTCCCCCGCACTCGCATCGCAGGGTGGGGCGTTAGGCAGCCGCGGATTCAGATTTTGGCTCAGAGATAAACTTCGCTGTTTGCTCGTCTTCGGCTAGGCGGGAAGTCAACACCCGACCGATACGGTTAACCACTCCGACCACCAAAGCATTACCCATGCAAAAGGCCCGGTTTCCATCCGTCATACCGGTGTCAGTCCAGCCCGGAGGAAATCCCTGAAGCGCCTCAAGTTCCTCGGGAACCAGACGACGAAAATAGCCCGGAGGTGTCTCAACAACGTGCTTGAATCGGGAAGGCGAACTGCCGCCCTCCCCAGTCAAAATTGTGCGAGACGGCTTATCCAGACTATCGGGGAAAGACATCGCACCCTCGGAATAAACATACGTGTATCCTGTAGTTTTGTTGGTGCGCTCCTCACGCTTCGACCCTTTCAGGTAGCGCCAACGTTCCAAACTGTCCTCCCGGATACGAAAAGCCTCAGGGACTCTATCTTTCGAAACCAAAACATCACCAAGGGTGCTACGTGGCCCGTCATAGTTTTCCTTAAACTTCACGGTGGTAACGTGATTCGCCTGCATGATACCGGCCTCAAGGAAAGGGGAAACCTTTAATCCCTTCCCGAAGTCACGGCTGACCTTGTAGGGGTCAGGGTCGATGTCAAACTCACTGAACTCTCCTTCAAGCCTCGCCGGGAACGCATCGGGGAAAATCTTGGTAAACAAGGCCCCTTCCTGTCTACCGGCATGCTCAGCGAAAATAAACAAACGTTTACGGCGCTGCGCAAATCCATACTCGCCACTATTGACCATCCTCCAACTGACGCAGTATCCCTCCCGGGCCAGAGACGACAGAATAATCGCAAAATCACGACCCCGCTGTTTCGCCGGAGATTTCAAAATACGGTCAACATTTTCTAACAGCACAAAACGCGGCTTTTTCATCTGTAAGAACCGGTGAATCTGCCACCACAAAACACCCTTCTTACCCTCAATACCGCCCGAAAAGGACAGCGGTTTTGCCACAGAATAATCCTGGCAAGGAAAACCACCCACCACCAAGTCAACATCAGGAATCTGCAACCGGCCCGCCTGGGCATCATCCAAAACGGCCGCAATATCCCGATTGATAACACTGCCAGACCCAAAGTGGGCCTCATAACACCGTGCCGCAAACTGGCGAGACACACTACCCGGCGGCTCCCATTGATTAGCCCACACCACCTCAAACGGGCCAGCCGCAAGCAGGCGTGTCGGCGCGATACTATCCCCCGTCCAGCCTTCCAGACCCAGACGGAAACCACCTACGCCCGCGAACAATTCCGCGACACGAATCCCGGTATTTTCTCGATTTACCAAGGTTCTTTCCTCTCTAAACAGGGTTTACGTCAGCTACTGGAAGAAGTGTATCAGCCACCCCGAATTCAAAAAGTAGGCTGTTCGGAGATCCGCCGAATCTCGGCCTGCAGATACCCGGCATTCAACCAGAAACACTTTTTTACCAGGGGTTTTTCACCTCCTTTCCCATCAGGTGCAGGCAAGGTGTCCTTTGCGTTACGGGCATGAGGTCGGACGTGGCAACAACGGTTCTCAGTTACCTTTACGGAATCCTCACCACAACCTGCCTTGACCCGCGCACGCATCAGGTCATAACACTCTTTTGCCTCCAAAAGGTCAGACTCGGGCATTTGCCAAAATGCCACGCTATCAAGGCGAAACTCGCCGCGGTTTGCCTCTCGAAAAATCACGAACAGATATTTCTGTTGGACTTGCCCATAGAACGTACTGTCCTTGAAGCTGTTTTGCACCAGTTCTGAATAACGGAACAAAGGCAAAGACATGTGCTCTTTCGGCTTACCATGAGAATTAAGACGGAGTGTTTTTGGCTTGATTCCGGCCTTTTCAAACTCGGCTATCTGTTCCTGCTCGGAGACACCCAAAATTTTTTTAGTTATCAGAGCATTGAGATTCTTAGGTTTTCTAGCTGCGAAAACATCGTATCCAGTCAGTTCAGCCAGCTCTGCCTCAGTTTTTCCGATGTATGGCTCAAATCGCCTCGAAACCAGCTCAAATAAATCAAGTTGCTGCTCATCAGCACTGCGTGGAATTTCACGGAAATTTCGGTACTGTTTGGAAAAAACAGTAGTCATGTAGGAGGCCTTCAGGGCCCAGGCTCTGGGCTTGGCGGGTATCCGTGAACAGGGTTGAGAACGAGTCACCGAGGAATCTTTTGCTTTCGGGCATGCCTCTAGATAGACGGTATCTCCGCAGGAAATCTCATGTGCTTTTCCATCACGTACCTTATTTTGTATGCATTCCCAATCGTGCTGGAACTGTAGAAAATCGCTCTTGCTCGGTCCATGGCATAGTTCCGGGGGGACACCCTCACATTCACCAAGGTGCAGACCCCATAACAACACCATGAGGATTTTATAATCTATCGGATTGACTTCTTTCCTATAGACGTATGCCACCAGCAGCATCAGGGCTGTCTTAGCAATGAGGGAGGACGTCAGGAACTCTTCGTTCACTAACTCCGAATAGTCAATCATGCCCAGCACTAGGCGTTCTTTTGCGGTAACTTTCCCTTTCGGACCAAGTTTCAGAGGCGTACTCTTAAGCTCCAAAGATGCCTGCGAAAAATCTGCTTCACGCCTTGAGTTAGCCGGTATTTTGAAATATTGTTCTTCCAGCGCGTTTCCAAAGTGACCTTTTCGGACTCTCGGATCTTCCAGCTGACCATCAGGCACAAAATCACTTAGACGATGCCCCAACAGGCGTTGGGCAAAATGCAAAATAGAGACCCTATCTGTTGGGTCATAACCCAACCCATCAGAATCGGAAACCAGCTGTACTTCGTGCATATATTCAGCATACCTGCCCCCGGCTCGAGCCGTCGGAAAGCTTAGTTTTTCGTGCCACTGCGCGGGAGTTCCGGGCGGCGGGGTTTTTTGATAGGTTCGAGACATGAGTAAAACCCCTGGAACGCCGGACCTGTTGGTGGTTGGTACCGGCTTATTTGGCCTCACCATCGCCCGCGAAGCCGCCGAGGCCGGCTATAAAGTCGTCATGATTGATCGCCGTCCTCACCTGGGCGGCAATGCCTGGTCCGAACCCGAGGCCCAAACCGGCATCGAAGTTCACAAGTACGGCGCTCACCTGTTCCACACTTCCAACCAGCGAGTGTGGGACTACGTCAACCGCTTTACCAAGTTCACGCCTTACATTCACAAGGTTTACACGACGGTTCACGGCGAGGTTTTCCCCATGCCCGTGAACCTCGGCACCATCAACCAATTCTTCCACGCCGCCTACACTCCCGACCAGGCCCGCGCACTCATCGCCCGCCAAGCCGAGGAAATCCAAGGCGAGGACGCCAACGAAAACTTCCGCACGAAAGGCATCTCCCTGGTAGGAAAACCGCTGTTCGAGGCCTTTTTCGAGGGCTACACCGCGAAACAATGGCAGACCGACCCCACCGAGCTGCCCGCCTCTATCGTGTCCCGCCTCCCGGTTCGCTACAACTACGACAACCGCTATTTCAACGATACTTACGAGGGTTTACCGGTTGACGGATACGGTGCTTGGCTAACGAACATGGCCACCCACGAAAACATCACCATCCACCTGGACGTGGACTTTCTCGACGAAAGCCCCAACAATCCCTGGTCGAAAACCGCTACGGTCGGGCGTATTCCAGTCGTCTACACCGGGCCGATTGACGAATACTTTGCCTACAGTGAGGGCGAGCTGGGGTGGCGCACCATCGACCTGGAACTGGAAGTGAAACCGACCGGAGATTTCCAAGGCTGCCCGGTCATGAACTACGGAGATCCGTCCGTCCCCTATACGCGCATCCACGAATTCCGTCACTTCCACCCCGAACGCGCCGCCCGCTATCCTACGGACCAGACCGTCATCGCACGGGAATTTTCCCGCTTTGCCCAGCGCGGCGACGAACCGTACTACCCCATCAATAAGGACACCGACCGCCAACGCCTGATGAAGTATCGCGAACTGGCCGCCGCCGAACCAAACGTACTGTTCGGCGGGCGTTTAGGTACGTACAAATACTTGGATATGCACATGGCTATCGGGTCTGCCCTGGCACGCGCCGAAGCGGTAGTATTGCCGCATTTACGCGGGGAACGCCCCTCCATTTCCTTTGTGGCCGGACAGGACGATTAACCGGAAGATTCCCTTTACCCGGTGAATAACCGGATATTTCGCTACCATTAACTCAGGCAAACTCGAGCCACCGGTACTGGCACCAGCCAACCGGGTCGGGAGTCCGGCGTGACATCGCCGTAGCAACCCCGACAAACCCGCCCAACCGTGCAGGTCAGCCTATACCGAGAGGACAGCTTTGGAACACAACATACCCTTAGCCATCGCCCTGCAGGTGGTCGGGTCGTTTTGTTTCGCCCTCGCTGCCCGGTATCAAAACAGCGCAATCCGCCACGAGGTCAAACACAACCAAAGCCGACGGCGCTTGAAGTCCGACCAGCTCCTGGCGAGCCTGAAAAACCGCCGCTGGTGGCAAGGATTATTGCTGATGGGAATGTCTTTGGGGTGCCAGATTACCGCCCTGTTCTTTGCCCCGGTCACGGTGGTGCAGCCCGTGGGACTGCTGGCTTTCCCCTGGTCCATGATTTTGCAGGCGCGGGTCGCTCGCCAGCGGATTCGCAAGCGCGAGGGGGCTTTGGTGGCGATGACAGTGCTGGCCACCGGGGTTTTTACCTTCCTGGTGTCCTACTATTCCGCACCGGATCAGCCCCTCACGGCCATCAAAGTCTTTATCGGCGCCATCACGATTTATTTCCTGGCCGGTACTTTCGGGGCGCTGGGCGCAAAAGGCCCGCGCGTGTGGCGCTCTTTTTTTTGGGGCAGCGGTGGGGCTATGTTTTACGGTCTGGAAGCCTCGCTGGTGCGTACTCTCATCATTTTTGTGCGCCAGCATAACTGGGCGGACAACCCGATGTTTTGGATAGTGCTGGTGGTTTTGGTCATTGGTTCGATGACCGCCGGGTGGATGGTGCAACAGGGTTACGCCACCGGACAAGCCGAGCTGGTCGTCGCCTCGATGACCATCACTTCTCCCATAATCGCGGTGTGTTTCGGCATCGCCGTGCTCGGTGAGGGCAAGAACTTCACCGCGGGAGTCACGTTGGGGATTATCGCCTGCGGGTTGGTCGCCATCGCTGGGATTATCGGGCTGACCCATTTGAAAGCCCATCAGCCCATCGTTTTGGAACACACCGCCGGAATCGCTATAGATTCGCGCTCGACTCACGAGGTACAAGCCGACCTGGCGAACGACCGTTCGGACGGGCCCGGCACGCCGGGGCCGGACACGCCCACCGCAAGTTAGTTGAAACGATAGAGGTGCTGGGCTAGGCGGTAGGTCTTAACCGCGGCCCACTTCAGCGGCGGTTTTTTCACGCTCGAACCCAATACCAGCGGGTGACGCTTTAAATTGCGCGCCATGCGCGGGCTCTTGGCGTAAATGTGTTTCCACATCTCATCGCGCATTCGCAACGCTTCGTGATCGCCACGCAACAGCGAAAACGCGGACGACGCCGTGACAATCAGCGCCAGGAAGCCTTCCATATACTTTGCCAAGCGCGGGTTGGAAACGTCGTCGGGCAAGGTGTAGGCATCGACCAGCGCCCGGGTGACCCGCATCTGTTGATCGAGACGGCCCAGCATGACGGTCTCGTTGACGGACTGGTCATCACGCCCGATAAAGTAGTGATACAGGTCAACCGGTAAATAGTACAGTTTCTTAACATAAGGGAGGGGAACGTAGACAAAAATGTTGTCTACATAGAACGTGTGTTTGGGCATGACCATCCCGGATTCCCGCAGCACCTGGGTGCGGTAAACCGTGGAGTGCATCAGGATGTTTTGCCCCACCCCGAAGTTTCCGACCTGATTCCAGGTGATAACCCGGTTCAGCGGCAGAGCGCGGTTGTAGCGGATGACTTTGCGTGAACCCGTCAACACGTGCTCGTACACATAATTACAGACAACCAGGTCAACCCGCTCATTATGTGCCAGGAACGTTCTCAGCTTGGACATCAGCAGGTTTAACCCGACCCGGTCCAGCCAGTCATCCGAGTCAACCACCTTAAAGTAGTGGCCGCGAGCCGCCTGCAAACCCGCCATCACCGCGCCGCCATGACCGGCATTCTCCTGGTGAATGACCCTGATTTTGTCAGGCATCGCCTGCGCCCACTTGTCGGCTTTCGCCCCGGTATTATCCTTTGAGCCGTCATTAACAATGATGATTTCGGTGTCCTCACCCGCCCCAATCATCGAGGAAATACAGGCGTCCATGTAGTCCTCGGAGTTGTAGCACGGAATGACAAAAGTCAGGGTTATCTCGCAATCCGCCGGGTTCTGAGAAGGGTTTGCGGTTTGCGCGGTGTGATTCGTTTCTGCCATCGGGTTCCTTCACTAGATTTCGTTGTTATTTCGTCAGTCCCCGTCAGTCGGGGAGGGGCTCAATCGTCCGTCATTACCACGTGTAGCCCACCCACCATGCGGGCAATCAAGTTGTAAATCACGGCAGCCAGCCAGCTCAGTACAGTCAAAATAATAATCTGGAGTACGCCAAAAATCGCGACCAGAGCAATTGTCCGACTAAACGTCAACGCGTCAACCAGGTTCACCAATGCAGTGGCGGACAGCGCCTGTAAAAACCCTTGCATGGAGGAAAATACGTGCAGCATGTCCAGCACGATCCACAACACGATAGACGCAACCAGCATGACTATGGACAGCGCGACCGCGACCAGGAACCCAATCTTCATGGCCGAGAGCGGATTGATGCGGGACAAAGTCAGCTTCACGCGGCGAACATCTGGCAAATCGGCGGCTTCTTCGCGTTCCTGCATTCGCTTCGCCGCCTCCATGCGCCGAGCCGCCCGGGCCGCTTCCCGCTCGGCTTTCTTGGCAGCCTTGGCGGCCGCGCGATCGTCGGCATAACTTTTCGCTGGGGTGGGAGCTGGGGCTTCAGGCTCCGGAGCCTCATCGGGTTGACTGTCAGTCGAGGGTGCATCCGCTGGCGATTCCTGCGGGGTTTGACCTGTCAAGCCGGCCGTGTCTGCCGGCGGAGGCGGGGGAACCGGTTTTGTCGCCTGACTATCGGCATGCAAAGCACCTGAATAGGGGTCGGCGTGGCCCAGCTTGGCCCAGGATACGCTGGGATCTTCGCTATCCTCAGCCGTATCGGGATTGGGGGCGGGATTATTCCCGTCAGATGTTCCGTTTATCCGCATGTTCCATCCCCTTCAGATGTTTTCTCGATTTTAGAGCCTAGCCACCGGCGGCTCAATTCATGATTCTCGGTTCTCACTGTGACGATTTAGAGGACTTTTGCAATATATCGCACAAAGTGGGAAATCCCGCATCGCTCATTCTCGCTATTCCTCCAGCTGTGAATCATTGTCCACGTTGAGAGTGATAGCAATTACCCCGTCGCCCTCATCAGCCCGGGAGAAAATCACGCCCTGAGTGTTGCGCCCGGTCCGGCTGACTTCATCAACCCGGGAACGCACGATTTTGCCTCCCGCCATGATAACCAGGACTTCTGAGTCTTCCTCAGTGACCAGCGCGCCGACCAGGTCGCCACGAGCCTCAACCAGGTTCGCGACCTTAATCCCCAGGCCGCCGCGGCCCTGCACCCGGTATTCCGACAGCGCCGTGCGTTTCGCAAATCCGCCCTCGGTCACCACGAACAGGTCTGCGTCCGGGCGCACCACGTCCATCGTCAACAGTTCGTCTTTGGTCCTAAACCGCATCCCCGTCACGCCGGATGTGGCCCGACCCATCGGGCGCAGCTGCTCATCGCTGGCGGTAAACCGCAGGGATTGACCGTGGCGAGACACCAAAATCAGGTCATCGGTCGCGTCCGCCAGGCACGCGGAAACCAGCTGATCCGCCTCCCCGGCATCGTCCTCGCGCAGTTTAATCGCAATCAACCCGCCGGTACGGTTCGTGTCGTAATCGGTCAGTCGAGTCTTTTTCACGAACCCGAGCCGAGTCGCCAACACCAGGTAGGCTTTGTCCTCAAAGGAGGAAACCTGCAGGACCTGGGCGATGCGTTCCTCGGGCTGGAAAGCCAGCAGGTTCGCCACGTGCTGACCCTTCGAGTCGCGCCCACCTTCAGGAATCTCGTAGGCTTTCGCGCGATACACCCGCCCGAAGTTCGTAAAGAACAGCAGCCAGTCGTGCGAGGAGGTCGTAAAGAAATGCTCAACCTGGTCCTCTTCGCGCAGCGTCGCGCCTTTAATGCCTTTGCCGCCGCGATGCTGGGACCGGTAAGCGTCGACCCGCGTCCGTTTCGCGTAACCGCCACGAGTGATGGTGACCACCACGTCTTCTTCGGGGATGAGGTCCTCCATCGACATTTCCCCATCAAAAGGCACGATGGTGGTCTTGCGTTCGTCGCCCCACTTTTCGGTAATTTCGCCCAGTTCCTCGGACACAATGGCGCGCTGGCGTTCGGGGCGAGCCAAAATGTCTTCATAGTCGGCGACTTTCGCCTCTAATTCGGCATGTTCGTCCAAAATCTTTTGGCGCTCCAAGGCGGCCAACCGGCGCAGCTGCAAAGCCAGAATCGCGTCAGCCTGAACCTCGTCCACCTTGAGGAAATCCATCAACCCGACCCGGGCGTCTTCTGCGGTCGGAGAACGGCGAATCAACGCGATAACTTCATCGAGCGCATCCAAAGCCGCCAGGTAGCCTTGCAAGATATGCAGCCGTTCCTGGGCTTTTGCCAACCGGAAAGCGGTGCGGCGTTTGATGACATCGACCTGGTGGGCGGTCCAATAGTGGACAAAACCGTCAATAGACAGGGTCCGCGGCACCCCGTCAACCAGCGCCAACATATTGGCGGGGAAGGAATCCTGCAGCTGGGTGCGTTTGTACAGGTTATTCAGCACGACTTTCGGAACGGCGTCGCGTTTCAGCACCACCACAATCCGGGTTCCGGCCCGGTCCGATGTTTCGTCACGAATATCCGCAATGCCCTGCAGCTGGCCGTCTTTGACCAGCTGCGCAATCTTGACCTGCAGGTTATCGGGGTTGACCTGGTAGGGCAGTTCGGTCGCCACCAGGCAGGTGCGCCCGTTGAGTTCCTCTACGTTAACCACCGCGCGTTGGGTGATGGAACCGCGGCCGGTCCGGTAGGTTTCCTCAATCCCGCGCCGACCCAAGATCGTGGCGCCGGTGGGGAAATCCGGGCCTTTGATACGCTGCAGGCAGGCCTCGAGCAACTCTTCGCGGGTAGCCTCGGGGTTTTGTAGATACCATTGGGCCGCGTCGGCGACTTCCCGCAGGTTGTGGGGCGGAATCCGGGTCGCCATGCCCACCGCGATACCCTCCGACCCGTTAATCAGCAGGTTCGGGATTCGGCTGGGCAGCACGGTCGGTTCTTGGGAGCGCCCGTCATAGTTGTCCATGAAATCGACGGTATCCTCGTCAATGTCACGCACCATTTCCATGGCGAGGGCCGCCATCTTGCATTCCGTATACCGAGGCGCGGCCGGTCCGAGGTTACCGGGGGAACCAAAGTTGCCTTGACCAGCCACCAAGGGGTAACGCAGCGACCAGGGCTGCACCAACCGGGCTAGTGCGTCATAGACCGAAAAATCCCCGTGCGGGTGGAAGTGGCCCAAAACGTCGCCCACCACGCGCATACACTTGGAGTACCCGCCGTTCGGGCGGTATCCACCGTCATACATGGTGTAGATGACGCGGCGGTGTACGGGTTTCAGCCCATCGCGCACATCGGGTAGGGCGCGGCCCACAATGACGCTCATGGCGTAGTCCATGTAGGACTTTTTCATCTCTTTTTCCAAATCCACCTGCATGACGCGGGGGGATTCCGCCTCGGTAATCACGGGGGCATCAGGATGAAGGATGTCCTCGACTTCGGAATCGTTGTTGTCTTGGTTATCAGCCATTTCCCTTGTCTTTCAATAGCTTGGTGAGAGTTTCACCGTGGCTTGTGGTTGTCGTTCGCTTAGATATCCAAGAACCGCACGTCTTGGGCGTTGCGTTGGATAAAGGCGCGCCGCGAACTCACGTCCTCGCCCATGAGCAGCGAAAATACTTCGTCAGCGGAGGCGGCCTCGTCCATCGTGACCTGTTTCAACAGTCGCACGCTGGGATCCATCGTGGTTTCCCACAGTTCCTGGGCGCTCATCTCGCCCAAGCCTTTGTAGCGTTGAATCCCGCCCTCTTTGGGCATTCGCGCCCCGGAGTCCAGGCCCAAGCTGACGAGCTTGTCCTTTTCCTTGTCGGAATAGACGAACTGGTGAGGTTTGTTGGACCACTTCAGGCGGTAGAGCGGCGGGGTGGCCAGGAACACGTGACCGTTTTCGATGAGCGGACGCATATAGCGGAACAGTAGGGTCAGCAGCAGGGTGGTGATGTGTTGCCCGTCCACGTCAGCGTCCGCCATCAGCACAATTTTGTAGTAGCGCAGTTTCGACAGGTCGAAATCTTCGCCAATCCCGGTGCCAAAAGCGGTGATGAGGGACTGGATTTCTTTGTTGTCCAAAGCGCGGTCCAGGCGGGCTTTTTCTACGTTGAGGATTTTGCCGCGCAACGGCAGGATAGCTTGGTGAGCCGGGTCGCGCCCCGCCACCGCCGAACCACCTGCCGAATCGCCCTCGACCAGGAAAATTTCGCATTCGGAAGCGTCCCGGCTGGAGCAATCCCGCAGCTTACCCGGCATTGAGAAGGAATCCAGAGCGGTCTTGCGCCGGGTCGCGTCCCGGGCTTTCCGCGCCGCGTTACGGGCCTGCTGGGCGGACTGGGCTTTGGAAATTATCGCCTTACACTCCGCCGGATGCGCATCGAACCAGTCCCCCAGCTGGGAATATACGGTTTGCTGTACGAAAGTGCGGGCCTCAGTGTTGCCGAGTTTTGTTTTCGTCTGGCCCTCAAACTGGGGATTGCGGATTTTCACGGAAATCACGGCGGTTAAGCCCTCGCGGCAATCGTCGCCGGAGAGATTTTCGTCTTTGTCCTTAATGAAGCCTTTTTCCCGGCCCACCTTGTTCATCAGCGAAGTTAGCGCCGCGCGGAACCCTTCCTCGTGAGTGCCGCCTTCGGTGGTGTTGATGGTGTTGGCGTAGGTATAGATGGATTCGGAGTAAGCGCTGGTCCACTGCAGGGCGATTTCCAGCGCCATCGCGTTATCGGTGTCCTCCACGCTGGCCTCAAAGTCGATGATTTCCTCGTGGATGACCTCGGATTTTTTGGTGGTATTGATGAAATGCACGTAGTCGTGCAGACCGTTTTCGTAACAGTAAGACACCGAGCGGTGCCCGACCTTGGGAGAATCCGCCTCCCCGTCCTGATCCCCGGTCACGAAATCGCCTTCCGCAGTCACGTTGGGGCGTTCATCAGTGAGGGTGATGCGCAGTCCCTTGTTCAGGAAAGCCATCTGTTGGAAACGTGTCCGCAGGGTTTCATAGTCAAACTCGACCGTTTCAAAAATGTCCGGGTCCGGGTAAAACACCTGAACGGTCCCGGTTTCATCGGTGGGTTCGCCGCGGCGCAACGGCTGGATGACTTTGCCCCCGTCACCGAACTCGATATGCCACTGGAAACCGTCACGCTTCACGGTGGTTAAAATCCTCGTGGACAGGGCGTTTACCACCGAAATGCCGACCCCGTGCAAGCCGCCGGACACCGCGTAGGACGAGCCGCCGAACTTGCCTCCCGCGTGCAGAATCGTCATGACTACTTCCACCGTGGGGCGGTGTTCACTGGGGTGTTCCGCCACCGGAATACCGCGGCCGTTATCAGCCACCCTCACCCCGCCGTCAGCTTGTAAAGTCACCTCAATATGGTCACAGTACCCAGCCAAAGACTCATCGACCGAGTTGTCTACCACCTCATAAACCAAGTGGTGTAAGCCCCGCTCTCCGGTGGATCCGATGTACATACCGGGCCGGACTCGCACTGCTTCCAGGCCTTCGAGAACCTTAATGTCAGAAGCGTCGTAGTGCTCCTCGGGCGTTTCAAAATCGCTCACGTTTGTGTCTCCTTTTTTCGGCTTTTTCGCCACTATAATCCTATCTAATTTTTTGGCGATTGCCCTTTAGAGACGCGTAAAGAGGGATTTAACAGGTTTTATGTAAAATTATGGCAAACCGGGTTTGTGGGTTCTGCGGGCCGTAAATCCCGGCTTTAGAGTTCTGGCAAGTTTTGTCATCAGGCCGGTTGGCCCGGTTTTAACCGTAGGTGTCGCGCGGTCCGCGCCCCGGAACGCTGCGCGGTCCGTGATTCCAGGACGGCACTTGGGGGCCGCGGATAATGATTTGGTTCACCACTCCCGCCCCGAGTTGCCGGGTCAGTTGTTTGAGTAGTTCGGGAAGTAAAAATTTCAGCTGGGTGGCCCAAGCGGTGGAGTCGGTACGGACGATGAGTTTGCCTCCCTCGAAACTCTCTACTGTGGAATGGGCCGCGACCTGGGCGCCGACATAATCTTCCCAATGTTTTTTTACGTCCGCGATTTCTAGCGGGGTCTGCCACCCCAGACGCCGAGCCAGATGCCCCAGCAGGAACCCGGCCTGTTGCGGGTCATTCCGGGAGGGACGTGACAGGTCGGTAAAACTGGCGGTGGCCGGTCCCGGAGCGGCCAGCTGCTCGATGCGCTCCGGGGTCGAATCGAGGCTTTTGGCCAGGTCAGAGTAATATTTTTTCGCGATTTCGCGGTCTAGCCATTCCCGTTCGCTCAAACTGTCAGAGTCTGACTCAGTGGTGGAAAACCCGCGCACTTTCCCGGTGAGAGGATAAAAGCCCTGGCTGAACATGAGTTCCCGGTAGCGTTTTACGGCGCGGCGCGGCAGGGGGGAATGCATGGTGGGATACAGCCCGGAATAGTCGATGCCTTTAGCCACGACTGACCCCCTCCCTGCTGACGGTGACTGCCCCGCCATTATTCTGACATTATTGCAAAAAATCCGGTGCCGCTCCCTGACCGAGGGTCTCTACGCTGCTTTCACGGGTTTCTGGGTCCAAAGTGACGCGGTAGAACGCGGCGTGCAGGGCATCGGGAATTTCGGTTCCGGTAGCGGAAGTAATAAACACCTGGTCGGCCTGATCAATAGCCCACAGGAGGGCGGCGCGGCGCTGTTCATCGAGTTCGGCAAATACGTCATCTAACAGCAACACCGGGGCATCGGAAAAATTCTCGCGCAGCAAGGAAAACTCTGCCAGACGCAGACTCAAAGCATAGGACCAGGACTCGCCGTGCGAGGCAAATCCTTTGACCGGCAAGCCATGCAAGTGCAGCTCCAGTTCGTCACGATGCGGACCGACCAGGTTAACTCCACGCCGGGCCTCATCGGCGCGGCGCTGAATCAGGGCTTGGCGAAACGCGGCTGTCAATGAATCTGGGTCTGACCACAGGTTTTGCTGTTCATCTGGGGGCAGATCAAGGGTTTTCGTGACACTATCCGCATATGTTAGGCCCACCGGGGCGCTATGTCCGGCAATCCGGGCGTACACCTGGGGCAGATACTCGCCCAACTGGTTTACCACCCGCGCCCGTTCGCTCATGATTTCCACCGCCGCCGGCACCAGGGCATCGTCCCAGATAGACAGCTGGATTTCATCTATCGGCGCGCGACGTTTCGCCAAGTCTTTTAAGTAAGCTCCGCGTTGACGGGCGACTTTCGTGTATTCGCTCAACGCCCCGGCCAAGGTCGGACGCAGCTGGATAGCGATGCGGTCTAAGAATGTGCGGCGCGTAGCGGGATCGCCTTGGACCAGTTGCAAATCTTCGGGGGCAAACAGCACGGTAGACAGGTGTCCCAGCAGGGCGCGCGGGCGCACATTGTGCCGGTTTATCATGGCGCGATTAGCCCGGCCCGCCAACAGTTCCATCTCTAACAGTTCCCCGTTAGCCTCCGGGTCCGCAATGTCGCTACCAGGATGAATCCGAGCCCGGATTACTCCCGCACGCGGGGGCGCACTGGGATCGGCCGTGTCCCCGGTTTCGCGAAAAATCAAACCCGCATCCGTGCCAATCCGGTGCGAAGCCAACACGGCCAGGTAGTTTATGGCCTCTAGCAGGTTCGTTTTGCCCTGCCCGTTGGCGCCGAAAAACACGTTGGTTCCCGCCGGAAAGTGCACAATTACCTGACGGTAGGAACGAAACCAGTCCAGAGCCAGGTCGGAAACAAACACGCGCCCCCCTGAAACCTCACTTGACCGTGTCGAAAACTTCTAAATGCTGGTGCGGATGGGCATAATCAGGTAGCGGAACGTCAGGTTATCCTCGCCCGTTTCTTCCTTTTGACCAGTAATGACCACGGGTTTCGCCTCATCCTTGAACGACAGGCGCGCATAGGGTTCATCGATGGCGCCCAGGCCTTCCAGCAACATTCGCGAGTTGAAAGACACCGCGATGTCCGGGCCGTTCAACAGGGCGGGAATCGTGTCACTTGCGCTGTTCTCCCCGCCGTTACCCGCCAGGAACTCCAGCTGACCGGAGGTAAAGCGCAGGGAAATCTGTTGATTAGAAAGGTTCGAGGACACAATCGCCACGCGCTTGGCCGTTTCGATGAACTGATTGACCTGGACCACGGCCGTAACATTAATCGGTTCAGGGAACAGACGGCGCACGTCAGGATAGTTTCCGTCGTTGATCTGGGATGTAAACACTCGCCCGTTCGCGGCCAAACCAATCAGGGAAGCGGGACTGTTGGCTGAACCCACCGCGATTTCGACATCGCCGGCGGTAGCAATGTTCTTTGCCGCATCGCTCAAGTTCTTGGCTTTCACCACCAGGTCTTGATTACCGCCCTGACCACCGGACCACGGCATTTCCTTTAACGCCATCCGGTAACGGTCTGTCGCCAAGAGATAGAGCTTGTCCGGGCGTACCTCCAGAGAAATGCCCGTCAACAGCGGCAACGTTTCATCACGAGAGGCGGCAACCGCGACTTGTGAAATGGAATGAGCAAAAGCGGCGGCATCGACCTTCCCGACACTTTCGGGCAACTGCGGCAGCGGCGGATATTCCTCAGAATGCATCATGATGAGGTTTTGTTTGAAAGAACCGCAGGTGATGTGCAGGTAGTTGTCCTCTGTGGCGAAGGTCACCAGGTCAGCTCGAGTCGGCAAGGCTCGTGCCGTTTCGCTGAGCAGTTTGCCGTCCACTACCGCCACGCCGGGCTCAGTGACATCTTCGGCTGCGACCGTCACGCGGGAAGAAACTTCGTAATCATAGGAGGAAAACTCGACCCCGTCCTCTCGCGCTTCGATGCGTACCCCGGAGAGCACCGCCACCGCCGGACGAGGTGAAATGGACCGGGAACTCCATGCCACAGCTTCTGCCAAAGTGTCGCGTCTCAACACGAGTTCCATGAAATTCCTCCCAAATGCTAAATGTTGTTATACAAACTCTAACCCAAAACCGCATAGTTGAGTACTCCCGTAGTTTGCCGAATTTTGCCACCACGAGCGCGAGGTTCACGAGCCCCCGACGATTCTTTGATGAAGGTAGAGAGGCGCAAAATAATTTAAAAATAATTATCTTCATTACCGGTGTGAATTCTGTGTAAAACCCGATTTTGCTAGGTGGGAGTTCAGAATCACAAATCTGTAGTTCAGTTGATAACCTTCGGGATAAATTCAGCGGGCCTGTGGATGAAATGCTGTCCACATTTTCTTCCACAGGCAATCCCCGAAAAATCCCGTTCTCATCCCCAGCTCCGTCCACACCCGGTGGTTTGGACTGGATTTCAGGTGTGGGAGACGTCTGAAGTGGGGTTCTGCGGTTTTTGGGTTGGGGTCGCGGGGGAGGACCCTAGCGACATCGAGGGAGCACCCTCCCCCATCGCGTCTCCGCTCCGCTCTCGCCGCGATAGGGCCCCCTCCCCAGCGTCGTACGGGTTCCTCCCCTCGCTCCCCTCCCGGTTCCCGGCGTTTCTTTTAGTGAAAGTGACACAAGGCTCGATAGATTCCCCGCGACCTTAAACCGGTACACCGCAACTCCACTCCATACCCCCTTGCGACCTTTTAGCGGTGCAACGCAACCCACCCCACACACCTCGTGACCTAGTGAGATACTGTCCGCAACGACCTTGTGCACAAAAAAACGCGGCCGGGATGAGAGAAACGTGAGGCGAGAAACTGTTGGAAAGGCCGCGAAACTAGGATTCGCGAGTGGCGCGGCGCACCGCATCGGAAATGTCGGAAACCGACTTAAACGTTTGGGTGTCTTCCTTCATGGAGGCTGCGACCTTTTTATTGGCGTGCATGACGGTCGTGTGATCGCGACCCCCGAAAGCGGCTCCGACCTGGGGAAGCGACAAGTCGGTTAGTTCCCGACACAGGTACATGGCGATTTGGCGCGGCCCCACCACGGTGCGCGACCGGTTCGCCGAGAGCAAGTCATCGGACTTCAACGCAAAGTATTGGGCGGTGCAATCAATAATCATCTCAGGAGTGATTTCTTTGGCGCCCTTGCCGGTCATCAAGTCGCGAATCGCCAGTTTCGCGGTTTCAATGGTGGCGGGGACGTGGTTCAGCGACCAATACGCTGTCACCCGAATCAACGCACCTTCCAAAGCGCGAATGTCTGAATCGACGTTAGATGCGATGAACTCCGCCACATCGTCGGGCATCTGCAGGTTTCCGGCCTGGGCTTTTCGGCGCAAAATCGCGATGCGCGTCTCTAGGCTGGGGGGTTGAATATCTGCCATCAAACCCCACTCCAGGCGGGAGCGGACCCGTTCTTCAAACCCTTTCAGCTCCTTGGGAGCCACGTCAGACGTGATGACGACCTGTTTTTGCGCGGTGTGCAGCGTATTAAAAGTGTGGAAGAACTCCTCGAGGGTTTGTTCTTTACCGGCGAGGAACTGAATGTCGTCGATGAGCAGGAAGTCGACTTCTCGGTAGCGAGCCTGGAAATCGGCGAAAGTCTGGGAGGCGATGGCGTTGATGAATTCGTTGGTGAACTCCTCGGAGGAAATGTATTTCACCTTCGATTCGGGGTACAGCTCCAGGGCGTAGTTACCTATGGCGTGCAACAGGTGGGTTTTGCCCAATCCCGGACCGCCATAGATAAACAGCGGATTGTAGGCTTTTGCCGGTGAAGCCACGACTGATTCCGCGGCCGCGGCGGTAAACGAGTTCGAAGAGCCGATGACGAAAGAGTCAAAAGTGTAGGTCGGGTTCAGTCCCGTGTTCGAGTCGATGTGCAGGACTTGGTGGCTTTCCCCAGGTTCCCATACGGGTGCCGCGGGGGCGCTCGGCTGGACGGGCAGGGGTTGGACGGGTTCATAAGTTTGGGGTGCGGGCACCACGTTGCCCAGGTTTTCGTCCACCGTCACAATCAGGTTGTTAATGGGGCGATTCAAGACCTCACCAAAAGTCGTTTTAAACAGTTCGTAGTATTTCGACTCAATCATGGTCTTAACGTCGTTGCTGGATACCGCCAGAACTGCCGCGTCCCCGGATTCTCCCAAACCTTTGGATTGGCGAATGAGCGCTAAATCAAAGTCCCCGATTTTGCCTGAAGCACTGAGATTTTGTAGTGCTTGGGCCCAAAAATCGGTTGGTCCAAGGTCAGCGTTAGCTCCGCTTTCCCAGGCCGCATTGTCCACGGTAAGTATCTCCTCGGCAGTTGCTTTTATCCAGATAAAACTGAATAAATCTTGCCACTCTTTGCTGGAATCCACAAAGTTATCCACAACCTGTGGACAAAGTTACAACGGTGTAACTCCGTAATGAGGTGCAGTTACATCTAAGTTTTCCAATTATTTCCGGGCCAATCCGCTCGGTCGGACTTTTGCGCTAATTTGCAACGAACCTGTTACCTGGGCTAAATTGGAGCTTCGTCTTATGACTTAACTGCGGCTCGGGATTACCCGGGATTATTTTTCAGGAGAAAAAAGTGACTAAGCGGACTTATCAGCCCCATAATCGTCGCCGCGCCCACAAGCACGGCTTCCGTAATCGTATGGCCACCCGTGGGGGACGGGCGGTTATCAGCGCTCGTCGTCGCCGCGGCCGGAAGCGTCTGGCGGTCTAAGCCCAAGCTGATGCTGGCCAAAGCAAACCGGCTGACTCGCGCCCAGGACTTTCGCCTAGCGATGCGCGAGGGGTGCCACGCTCACGGCCCTAACCTGGTGTTCCATCAATATGTCGGAACGGGAGATGAACCGGCTCGCATCGGTTTCGTTGTGGCCAAGCGGTTTGTAAAGCACGCTACCGGACGTAATCTCATTAAGCGCCGTTTGCGTCACCTGGTGCGCGATCGCCTGATGGAGTTTCCGGCGGGTTCTCTAAATGTGTTTTATGCCAAAGCCGGCATCGCTGAGGCGGATTATTCGCAGCTGGACAAGCAAGTCGGGACGGTGTTGCAAAAGATGGCCCGCAAACGCCACCAGGTTTCACTCGGTTCACCGCAGCCCGGCTCGTCAAGTTTCCGGCGTGCTAATGACCGGTAAAAGTTAGGATAGATGCGGTGTTAACAGGCAAGACATTGTTGCGGTGGGGTTGGAATCTGCCGGCAAACTTGGCACGCTTGCTGATTCACATCTATCAACACACTTTGTCAAAAGCGTTCGGACCGGTGTGTAAGTACTATCCCAGCTGCTCGCACTATGCGGACCTGGCACTGCAAGTACACGGACTGTGGAAAGGTTCAGCGCTGACCCTGTGGCGGTTGCTACGGTGCAACCCCTACTCTGATGGTGGCGTGGATTACCCTCCGGTCAAAGGTTCCTGGACTAATCCGTGGACTGAACCTGGCAGCGTCAGCGCCCAAACTTATGACCTCCTGCCCGGTCAAAACTCACTGTGGAGCGCCGAGGTGAGAGGGGAAACTATGGAAATGAAAGAAGGAATGGTGTCATGCTGCTGAGCCTGGTCCCGGCTGCTGGGGAAGCCAAATTGTCCCTCTATGATCAGATTTTGTACCCCTTTATGTGGGTGGTGGGCTGGATTTTGCGCGGTGTCCACGAGTTGCTGGAACTGTTAGGGGTCAAGTCCGGTGCCGGTATTGGCTGGGTACTGGCCATCATCGGGATGACGATCGTGGTGCGCCTCATTATCGTGCCGCTGTTCATCAAACAGATTAAAGCCTCGCGCGCCATGAGTCTGGCGCAACCCGAATTGACCGCAATTACCAAGAAATATAAGGGCAAGCGCGACCAGCAGTCCATGATGCGCCAGCAGGAGGAAATGAAAGCCGTGCAAAAGAAGTACGGCGCTTCCATGTCGGCCTCGTGCCTGCCCCTTTTGGTCCAGATGCCGGTCCTGTTCGCACTGTATCGCTTGCTTTTCTACATGTCGGCGGTTGCGCAAGGGACCATGCCTGAACACGATTCCATCGGGGGGATGGGTCAGGAGCAAGCCAAAGCGCTGTGGGATTCCACATTCTTTGGCGAATCGTTGGGTCAGACCATGTTCGGTCCGACATCTACCGTACAGACCAAGATTGTTATCGGCATTATGGTGGCTTACCTGGTCGTGACCATGTTTGTGCAGACGGCATTCCTGTCGATGAAGAATATGAGTGACGAACAGCTCCACTCGGATAACCCGATGGTGAAGTCCACGAAGTCCATGATGTACTTCATGCCTCTGGTGTACCTGTTCACTGGCCCGGTCGTGCAGGTGGGATTGCTCATTTACTGGGTGACCTCTAACACGTGGAGCTTGGTGCAGCAGTACTTCATGATTCGGGCCTACCCCACTCGCGGTTCGGCAGCCGCTCGGTGGCGCGCTGACGCTCATGAACAGAAATTCGATAAATACCGTGCCGAGCAGGAAAAACAACTTGATGCTGAGTTGAAAAAGATTGAGCTGAACGAGGTGGGACTCAATCAGAAGGGCGTTCAGGTCGCGATGCGGGAAGCTCGGTTGGCCCATATTCGCAAGTTAGAGAAGCGCCGGATGGAGCTGGGGTTGGACGAAATGAACTTCGGTTCGGTTGACGCTCAAGGTAAAGGTGGCCGGCAGCAGCGGATGCAGCCGGGTCAGAAGGGTTGGGAGGAATACCGGGCCCAGTTTGATCAAGACAAGGCAGAGGCCGAAGCCGAGGCGGAACCTGATCCGGACGAAGTCGGCAAAGATGGCCTAACCGCCAGCCAACGAGCCACCAAACAAGCTGAAAGACGTGCAGCCGAGCGTAAAGCGAAGCAAAAGAAGTCAAAAAAGAAGCAAGGGAACAGATAAACACGATATTTTCAGGGCAGCACGACGCACGGCGTCGCCTGGGACTCGAGGAGCATAAACATGAGTGAATCAATGGACGAGTTGGACATTATTGAGGAAGGCACCGAAGTCGTTGCCAATCGCGCCTCCAAAATGGAGCGGCTGGAAAACGAAGGTGATTTGGCAGCTGATTATTTAGAGGAACTGCTGGACATTGTCGATTTGGACGGCGACATCGAGATTGATGTCGAGAACGGACGCGCCTTGGTAGAAATCGTTACCGGGGACGCCGAACCGGATCGTCGTTTAAAGCGACTCATCGGCCGGCACGGCGAAGTATTGGAAGCCCTGCAAGAACTGACCCGCTTGGCAGTACAGTCTCAAACCGGGGAACGTTCCCGGTTGATGCTCGATATAGCCGGTTACCGTTCCAATCGCCGCCTCGAGTTGCGCGAACTCGTGGAGCGCTTGGGTGCGCAGGTCCAGGAAACCGGCGAACCGGTCCAGCTCAATCCCATGAATCCGTTTGAACGCAAGGTGTGCCACGACAAGGCCGCGGAAATGGGTTTGTATTCCGAATCCGAGGGCATGGCCCCCAACCGCTATGTTGTCCTGTCGCTTGAAGAAGGCGACGATGAGGACTACGAGGACGAGCCTTTTGACGATTTTGATGACAACGCGGACGACGCTGGCGACGACTTGGCCGATGACGCGCACACCCCGGACGATGATGCTCTTGATGACGACACGGACGTCTCGGCTGACGAAGCCTAACCGTTAGAGGCTCGCAGAGAGACTGACCGTGACAGATTCAGCTGAGGATGAGCTGGCCGAGGACACCCCGGGTGAGATTCAGCTCGAACCGGAGCCGGAGGGTCTGGCCGATGTCTTTGACACCAGCGGCGACCAGATGCGCTACTTTGCGGACCTGCTCAGCCACGAAGGCTTGGAGCAGGGTTTGCTGGGACCGCGCGAGGCCGGTCGCATCTGGAGCCGCCACCTTTTGAACTGCTGGGTACTCAGCGAGTTTTTGCCCGAGGGAGTGCAGGTCGCCGATGTTGGTTCGGGAGCGGGGTTGCCCGGTTTGGTGCTGGCTATCGGTAGGCCGGATTTGAGTATGACTTTGATTGAGTCCATGGCTCGCCGCTGTGAGTGGCTGCAGTTCTGCGTGGAAGAACTCGGTCTGGACAACGTGCGGATTCGTAACGCTCGTGCTGAGGACCTTCGCGGGAAACAGGCGTTTTCCTATCTGACGGCGCGGGCGGTCGGCAACCTTTCGACCCTGCTGGGCTGGACGGCGCCGCTGGTGAAAAAGCAAGGCACGATGCTGTTCTTAAAAGGCGCCTCGGTCGAAGCGGAGATAGACAAA
The DNA here is from genome assembly GCF_949769255.1 of Mobiluncus massiliensis. GTDB lineage: Bacteria > Actinomycetota > Actinomycetes > Actinomycetales > Actinomycetaceae > Mobiluncus > Mobiluncus massiliensis. The sequence goes on from NZ_OX458329.1 coordinate 2,001,105, forward strand.
GCGAAAGCCAACTACGTGTTTGCCAAACAAAAGGTATCCCTGCCCGAAGTGCTCACCGTATCCACTCCCTTGACCGGAGAACCAACCCGCGTGGTGCGGCTGACCAAGAAATAAGCAATTGTTTCACGTGAAACATTTTGCTCCGACGTTAGCCAGCTCGGTTTCGAGGCAAATGGGAGGACGAATATGCGGCATTGTCGTGTCATCGGTTTGTTCAATTTGCTTCGAACACAGCCGGTTGGCCCGCGTGGTTGACCTGTGAAAACAATTGTCAACCGGCGCAACCACGCGGAATATCTTGTGGACAAGGTGTGGATAAGTTTTTGGCAAACTTGAATTTTTTCGTGGTCACCCATGAAGTAAACTGGAAGGAAAGAAGGGAGTTTTATGGTGGCAGAAAACGAACGGCCTAAGGTCGTAGTCCCCCATCAAATCGAGCGTCCGGATTCCATTCACCGGACCTTGCGTCCGCGGGTGCCGACCTCCGAGAACGAGACCCCCATCGCTCGGGAACTGCGCAAATCAATGGAGATGCGCCAGGCAATCGCCTCCGAGGATACTCCCCAGTTGCGCCACAATCACATCGTGGCGGTCGCTAACCAAAAGGGTGGAGTCGGCAAGACGACCACCCTGGTCAATATGGCGATGAGCTTGGCGCAGCGCGGCGTGCAGGTGCTGGTCATTGACACTGACCCGCAAGGCAACGCTTCGACTGCCCTGGGCATCGACCACCACGTTGGCAACCCCTCACTCTATGACGTCTACACCGGGCACTCTACCCTGGCGGAAGTCGCTCAGCCCTGCCCGCAACAGGAATCCCTCTTGGTCGTACCCGCCACCGTGGATTTGGCCGGGGTGGAAATGGAACTGGCTGATCAGGCGGACCGCAGTTTTTATCTGCGCGAAGCCGTCAAGTCGTACTTGGCGGATAAGTCCGGTTGTTTGGTTTTCATTGACTGTCCCCCTTCGCTGGGGCTGTTGACCGTCAACGCATTTTGTGCCGCGCATTGGGTCTTAATTCCGGTGCAGGCGGAGTACTACGCCCTGGAGGGCATTTCCCTACTGACTGATACCGTGGGCAAGATTCGCGATGCCCTGAATCCTCACTTGGAAGTGTTGGCCTTCCTCATCACTATGTTCGATAAGCGCACGAATCTGGCTGCCCAAGTCGAAGCCGATGTGCGCTCCCACTATCCCGAACAGACTTTACCTACCAACATTCCGCGTCAAGTTGCTATCTCCGAAGCTCCCTCCTGGGGTCAGACCGTCATCACTTACGAAAAGAATTCGCCAGGTTCGCTGGCTTATCAGATGGCGGCGTTAGAACTGTTGGGGAAATTAGCGACGAAGGAAAACTGACACATGGCGAAAAAACGGGCTTTAGGTAGTGGTCTGGGCGCTTTGATTCCCGGTGCGCAGTCGCAGCCGCGGGGTGTGGACGTGCTGGTTCCGCCCAAGCCGGGGACGAACCCGACCAAGAGCAACGACAAGGTCCACGAGTTGTTGAGTCCAGATGCGATGCAGCGCAAATCGGCAAACGCGCCGGACACCTCTCTGGTGCCGGTTCCCGGCATGACCGTGCAGGAACTTCCTATCGCGGCGATTAGCGCCAACCGGGCCCAGCCCCGCGAGGTATTCGATGAGGACGCTTTGGAGGAACTGGCGAATTCGATTCGCAGCGTCGGTATCTTGCAGCCCGTCACCGTGCGGCAGATTAGCACCGGCAAGAAACCTCAATACGAGCTGGTCATGGGGGAGCGGCGTCTGCGTGCGGCTAAGCTCGCGGGGCGTACCACGATTCCGGCTATCATTCGGGAGACTGCTGATGATGAGATGCGGGTCAACGCCCTGCTGGAAAATATCCAGCGCGTGAACCTGAACCCGCTGGAAGAAGCCGCCGCCTACCAACAGATGATTGAGGAACTCGGGGTCACCCAAGAAACCCTGGCGAAGCGACTGTCGCGGTCCCGTCCCCAGATTGCCAATACGCTGCGACTGTTGAAGCTGCCCGCGGAGGTACAGGTGCAGGTGGCAGCCGGGGTGCTGTCCGCAGGCCACGCCCGCGCCCTGCTGGCGTTGGATGATGCCGCCGCGATGACGCAACTGGCACAGCGCATTGTGGCCGAGGGCTTGTCGGTACGCGCCACCGAGGAAATCGTAGCGGTGGGCGATAATGACTCAGCCAAGACCAGTGAGCCGAAAAAGCGCCAGGCTACCCCGCTCAGCCCAGACATGATGGAAATGAAAGCTCATTTGGAAAACGTCTTGCAAACGCGGGTAAACCTGCAAATCGGGAAAACCAAAGGCAAGGTCACCATTGAGTTTGCCGATGGCGATGATTTAGCGCGGATTGCCAAAATTATTGCCAGCCGCTAAGGCAGTCAATGCCACACCGAGCGGCACAGAGTTCAGGCAGGCCGTGCGCCAAGCACAGGGTGGACGCCAGCCACGGCGGCGGGGACGGAATTGTTTCACGTGAAACAATACCCTAATCCGGGCCGCGGAAACGAAGGCAGTCCCCGAGCGCCCTGGTGAAACAAAGTAGGGGAAACTAATCGAGTAAACAGGCGACCGGGCTTGTGAAAGCTAATCGAGGCACGAAACGACGGTTCGGCGAGAGAACTCGTGAAGTACAGTTAGGCGGATTTGGCGGTAGAAACCGCAGACACGGCTTCACCGTTAGCAATCAGGGCTTTTTCCTGTTCCACGGTCAGGGCCAGACGCCGGATGCCTTCGCGAATTTGTTCCTCTGGAGGGTAGCAGTAGGCGATGCGCAGATAATCGGAGCCGCGTCCGTCCGCGTAAAAAGCTGTGCCAGAGACGTAAGCGACCAGGTTTTGCACGGCGCGGGGCAGCATCGCGTTCGTGTTGAGGCCCGCGGGGAAATGCACCCAGGTGTAGAAACCGCCGACCGGATGAGTCCACGTGCAGTCAGGGAGGTATTTCTTAAGGGCTTCCAGAGTGGCGCGCGCCCGACCGCGGTACATGACGCGGAACTTGTCGACTTGACCGTACCAGTCAAAGTCGTGAAGGTATTTCGAGATAGACATTTCGGCGGCCATCGAAGGAGTCAGGATGGCGGTTTCGTTAGCGACCACCAGCTTTTGCGTAATTTGGTCGGGAGCCAGCGCCCAGCCGATACGAAAACCGGGGGCGAACATCTTGGAGAAAGAACCCAGGTAGATGATGCCATCGGGGTTGAGGGGCTGCAGGGCCGGATAGAGATGACCGTCAAAACCGAGCAAGCCGTAAGGGTTGTCCTCCAAAATCAGCAGGTGGTGGCGTTGGCAAATTTCCACGATTTGCGGACGACGCTGTTCAGTCAGGGTCATGCCGCCGGGGTTGTGGAAATTCGGGACGGTATAGAGGAACTTAGCCGGGCGACCGGCCATTTCCAGCTCAGTCGCGGCTTCTTCCAGAGCCTCGGGAATGAGCCCATCCTGATCCATTAAAACGTGATGGACATCACACTGATAGGAGTGGAACACCGACAGGGCGCCGACATAGGAGGGGGCTTCCACCAAAATCGGGTCACCAGGATCCACAAAAAGCTGGGTGACCAGGTCTAATGCGTGTTGAGAACCGGCGGTGACAGTGACGTTGGCGGCAGAGGCGTGAATGCCTTCCAAGCTCATAATGTCAGTGATTTGCTCGCGCAACACTTCCAAACCCTGACCGCCACCGTACTGCATAGCGGTGGCCCCGTCCTTCTCAAACATCTGCTGGAAAGAACGCGCAATCTGGTGCAGGGGCAAGTCTTTCAGGTTTGGCATACCACCGGCCAGAGAAACGACCTCCGGGCGGGAGGCTACGGCAAACAGGGCTCGGGTCTCGCTGATTTTCAGGTTGCTGGCGCGCACCGAAAATCGATCCGACCAGTCGGTTTGGCTCATTACAGAATCAGAAGTCATAAACACGTTCCTTTGAGATATTTCCTGCAAGTTTACGCTGGGGTGAAACTGAGCCAAAATTTCGGGACGACACACCGGGACACGAAAGCGGTCCCGCGCTGGGCCCGGGAGAAAGGAGTAAAGCCGGAGATCCCAGCGAAGGACCGCGGAGTAGTGTGTGTCCCTCTATTGTAATGGCTGAAACGCAAACGCGGAGGCGAATTCAGTTTCAGTGACGCAAAAACGTCACAACAGGGGGTTATCAGACGGTTCGTCTGAAAAACCTCAGGCGAGGGCGGCTTCAATCTCTGATTTGAACTGAGAGCGGGGCCGGCCCCCGATAATCTGATGAACGACCTTGCCGCCCTTGAAAATGTTGAAGGTCGGAATGGCGGAAACGCCGTACTGAGCCTGGATAGATGGGTTGTTATCAACGTCACACTTGGCGACTTTCAGACGATCGCCAAAGTCAGCGGCAATCTGGTCCACAATCGGCGCCATCTGACGGCACGGACCGCACCAGACGGCCCAGAAATCCACCAGTACCGGAACGTCAGATTCCAAAACCTCGGCAGTAAAATTGCTTTCGTTGACTTCAATTGCTTCGGACATAGTCATTTCCTTTCTGTTGTGTTTCATTTCCCACCCGGTAGAGTAACCGGCCGGAAAATCTGTGCTGGGCTCAGAGGTTAATCTGAGCGTCTTGGTCGTTAATGTAGCGATCCGCGTCAATGGCGGCGCGGCAACCGGAAGCCGCGGAAGTCACCGCTTGGCGATAAATCGCGTCAGTGACATCACCAGCGGCGAACACGCCCGGCATGGAAGTTCGTGTGGAGGGAGAATCGACCCAAATATTGCCTTGGGCATCCAACTGTAACTGATCGCTAACCAGCTCGGTGCGCGGCAGGTGACCAACAGCAATAAAGATGCCGCCGACCGGTACAGTCTTGGTTTCCCCGGTTTGCACGTTTTTGAGAGTAACAGATTCGACCTTGTCCGTGCCGTTGATGGACTCAACCACCGTGTTGAACTCGAAGGAAATCTTATCTTCCTTAAACGCCTTGGCCTGCATAGCTGCGCTGGCCCGCAACTCATCCCGACGGTGCACCACCGTGACCGAGGAGCCGTAGTGGGTCAGGAACACGGCCTCCTCCATCGCGGAGTCCCCGCCGCCAACGACCATAATGGGTTGGTCACGGAAAAAGAACCCGTCACAGGTGGCGCAGTAAGACACCCCGTGCCCGGCGTGCTTTTCCTCACCCGGAACATCCAAAGTGCGGTAACCCGACCCGGTCGCGATAATGACCGTGCGGCCCTGGTGAGTACCCTCATCCGTCACGACAGTCTTAATGTCGCCGCGCAAGTCCAGCTTCAGGGCATCCTCATAGATGACTTCAACCCCGAAACGTTCGGTTTGATCCAGCATTTCCTGCATCAAGTCCGGGCCTTGAATCCCGTCTTTAAACCCGGGATAGTTTTCCACCAGGGTCGTGTTCATCAGCATCCCGCCGATATTCATCGACCCTGCCACCAGCAGCGTTTTCAAGGCTGAACGTCCGGCGTAAATCCCAGCGGTGTAGCCGGCCGGACCCGAACCGATAATAATGACGTCGTACAAAAAGACTCCCTTTGGTAGAAAACAGTAGTTTAAATTTATTGTAGCTGTGAATCCTTACCAAGGAGATAGAATTCGCTGAGAGCCTAGCGAAAAATGTGCCGAAAACCGGCTGACTTGGGCAAAGCCAAATGTCTAACTCTAACCGAGGACCTGTATCTCGGAAATATTCAAACGAAACTCGCCGCCGGCAGCGGTAGGCATCTCGGTACACCACAAAACCAGGCTGTTCGTTTCCACCGGCTGAGCCAGATGATAGGTGACTGTAGAGGACAAGGGTTGAGACCCCAAGACGGTAGCCTCGCGGAAATTCTCGGCATTGCCCTGACGCAGCTCCAGATTGCCTCCTGTAGAGGCAGAGCTCACCACGACTTTCTTAACCCGCACCGGAGACTCTCCGAGGTTTATCACCAGTCCGTAACCGCGTCCCCCAGCCAACACGGCCGAACGCAGCGCGGCACTGCGCCAAGACGTCTCGGGCTTACCGTCAACAGCTAAGCCAGCCAGTTCCGGATGGTCATAGCCATCGGGCAAACCAGAAACGGAAGCGACACCGGCGATGGGTAGCGGGGTCGGCTCGGCTTCAGGAAGCACCTGCAAATCAGGAACGGGGGATAAGTCCAGGGAATTATCGGTCGGTACTGACGCGGAATGCGGCCAGAACCAGACCAGCAGCGCCAAAATCGTGACCACCGCAACCGCCAGCACTGTAATCTTTAGCGTCAGCGCCGATTCGGCGGCGGGAACTTCCTCATGTTTGGGAGTGTAGTCGGTGGCAGCCTGGCGGGCATCGCTGATGCTGGTGTTCAAAACTTCGGTGGTTTCGGCTTTCCAGCTGACCCAATCTTTGCGCAGGCGCTTGCGGTCAGCGCCCCAAGCCTTGCCGGTGGTTTCGTCAATGACATCCTCACCGGTCAAGGTGTCTTCATCAGGCACGTCAATGACATTTTCCTCGGAATCAGCCGATTGGGACGAATCGTTGAATAGCGGAGTGGGCTGAGGAGGAACACCAGTAGAGACAGAACGAAACACCGGTGTGCCGTTTGACTTGGTGTTATCCACGCCGCCCCCTTAATCTCAGCTGATTTATGTATTTTAGCCCGTGTTTGAAATTCGCGGCAAAACATCGGGGACTTCGCGTAGCTAGCGGCGCAACTTCGCGAGGAAGCCCCGCACTTCGCGTACCCGGAAAATCCACAGCATCCCGAAGTACAGGGGAGCCATGACCAGCGCCACCACCAGGCAACGCCACGCCCCGGAGACAAAAGTGGCACCGTAAGTCCAGTCCGCACCGGGAGTCGGGATCACAAAAGTCAGCAACACCCAGGCCGGAATCCCCGCCACTAGCGTAGCCACCAGCAATCGCAGATAGTGCCCAAATATCTCTTGAAAAACGGATTGAGAAAAACCGCGGCGATGCAGCAACACCAGACCCAACACGGCCGAAGCGGTGAGAGACACCGGCTCGGCCGCGGTCGTGACCGGAACCCAGAAAAATGGGCTGAGCAGGAAATACGCAATCAACCCAAGGATGGCGGTCACGAACGGAAAGAACAACATCAGGAAAAACTGGGCGCGGGTGTCCTCCAAGGAATACAGAGCCCGCGAGGTGGTAGAGAAAATGACTTGTGCCGGAATGCCCAAGCTCAAAATGGTGAGAATGACCGCCAAAGCCTGGGCTTGCTGGGGCGGCAGGGCGGTGGCGGTGACATTGGCCAGGGGCAGGGCTCCCACAATCAACATGCCTGCCAAGAGGAAGTTAAACAGGCTCGATAACCGGGCGGCATGCAAATAGTCCCCGGCCAAAGCCGGGATGTCATCCCTGGTGGCGTGCAGGGCCATGGAAGTAAAGACCGCGGTGGTTACGGAAATCGTCACCAGGGATTGGGGCAGCATATACAGCGTGTTGGCGTACTGGTAGATAGCGAAACCAGGATAGAAATTACCGTCCAGCTGACCGGCACCGTTAGCCGCCGAGGCGATACGCGCCACAATGAGGTTCATGCACGTATTGGCTAACAATCCCGCGAAAGCCCAGGCCGCGACCCGTCCGGTGTGACGAAAACCCAAACCGTGCCAGTGAAAGTTGGCGCGCAGCCGAAAACCGAGATGCATCAGGGGAAACACCAGAATAATTGCTTGCAGGGCGATACCCAATGTCATGGAACCGGCCAAAAGGGCAATCCGGGGCGCATCCCAATTCGACACATCAAAGTCGTGGGACGGGGCGGTGCCGTAAAAGTTGATGAACACCCCCAGTCCGGCAATCCCCACCAGGTTATTGACCACCGGAGACCACATGTAAGGACCGAAGCTGGACAGGGAGTTCAACACTTGTCCCAGCAGCGCGTAGGTTCCGTAAAAGAAAATTTGCGGCAGACACCACAGGGCAAAAATGACGGTCAGGTTAAACAGCTTCGGCTGCATTCCCCCCGCGAACAGCATCACCAGCGGCCAGGCCAGGGCAACCGACAGCACAGTCAAACCCAACAGAGCGATAGAAGCCAGGGTGAGCAGGGCATTTACCCGATCAACCCCCTCTTTACCGTCGTTATTCGCCAGCGCGCGCACGATGGTCGGCACCAGAATCGCGTTCAATATCCCGCCCGCCAGCAGGTTATACAGGGTGTTGGGCAGGATATTCGCGGTGTTGAAAGAGTCGGCGATACCAAACCCGCCAATAGCCACCACCAGCAGCCATTGCCGCACAAAGCCCAGCACCCGGGACACCAAGGTTCCCGCCGCCATAATGGCGCTGGATTTCCCCGTTTTCGTGTTCGCCACCCCGTCAGCTACTTTGCGCAGCTGCGGGGGGTCTTTCGGGTTCGGGTTGGAATCCGACACCGGTTCATTCATCGGGTTTTCACTCACGCCTGGTCTCCCGTTTTGAGCTTACGGTTCTTTGGGCCTTTCACAATACGCCGGACTATCCCGAAAACCAACACGGCAGCCAGCAAGCCAGCCACAATATAGGTTCCGGTGGACTCCCATTCGGCTCTGACCCGGACCCGGATAGTTTCCGGGGTCCCGATGCTTTGCCCCTCCGGGTTGGTCAGTTGCACAGTGACCTGCACGTCCCCGGAACCGACTGCTTTTACGGGAATGCGGAACTGGCCGATGGAATGGGGGGCAATCGTGAGGGTTTCGACCGGATCGAACTGCAGACGGGTATCCGTTGGGGTCAGTTTCAGGCGTACGCTCACGGCTTGGTCCCAGCCGTTGGAGACGGAAATCGGCAGTTGGGCGGTCTTATCTATGAGGTTGATGACCGAGGCGGGTTGCGAGTTGATTAGGCCGAAAATGGTCGCGGAAATGTCGGGGTCAATAGTGTTGGGCACCACGTCGTCGGATTGGGCTGGTTTGGAAGCGGCCGAGGACTCATGGCGCGCCGAGGATTTACCGGCCCAGATGGAGCCATCGGGAGAGCTGGTGCTGCAGGTCGCACAGGCACTGGCGACCTGGAGAGCCGAAAACATGGAGTTAAACCGTCCCGGGTCGGACACGGCAGAGCTCAGGGCACTACCCGCACGCAGATTATCCGCCGCCGCAAACGTAGGATTGGTAAACCATGTCAATTGTTTTTGTCCGGGAACTAGCGTTTTAGAACCGGTAGAAAACGCGTGAGAATCGTTTTGTCCAGCCAGTGACGGCGCCGGCACCGTGACAGTTCTGGGGTGAGCAGCGGCGTTGTCATCAGGCTGGGGCAGTACCGTGTTCCAGGCCGGGAAACTCAGCCAGCGAGCCTGACCGAGCCCTTGCATCACGGCCTTTTGCGCCGGCGTAGCACTGTAATCGCGGTCGGCACCGGCCGCAAACAGGCGCGGGGCAAAGGGCCGCTGCCGGGTCAGCACCGCCGTGGACGCTAGCGCCCACTGCCGAGCCCCCACTGCAGAAAGCCGATATTCCGTGGGAATCTGTGCCGCATCCAGCGCTGGTTTACCGTTCAACAGCCGGGACAAGTCCGCGTCCAGGGTCCAACCGGCCGCGGTGACGTCTCCAGGCTCGGAAAACTTGATGGTTTTACGACTATCCGCGTCATATGCGGGCGGTTTTGCCGACTCCTTAAATTCGGAGTCCGGGGACAGCAGCAGCGGGTGATTCCCCCAAGTCGCTACCTCTTGCGCGACATCGCCGGTGGGTGAGTACGACACCGTAAAGTCCGGCCATAACACCAGATTTCCTTGATAATCCGGGATTCTTTGGGTGACTTTGGTACCCAGGTCAACCGCGGTGGTGCGCAGTAAATCCTGGGCGGCCGGCGCCAGCCAGCTGGTGTTCGACGCCCCAAAATCTCCCGGCGGTAGATACGCGGGAGGCTGCTGCCCGCAGTTGCCCGCCGCGAGCAGTTCTCGTAGCGGTGCCACGGTGGGACGCGGCTCAGTGCCGGGAGAGGGGGTCGTGTCGGTCAAATTCAACAGGCGGGAGGCCGCATCCAAACCGTTCAACTCGGTGGCAATCAAAAACGGGTCATAGACGAGAGTCAGCGGGGTGGTGTCCGCTAGGGCGCACACGTCCACGAGTCTCTGGTTCGGGCGACTGCCCAAGTTCGGTAGCGCGCGGTCTGCAGCCAAAACATCGGCGCGCGTGGTGGTGAGGGGTACGAAAGACAGCAGCTCGCTGGGTTTAAAGGCCGCCCCGGAATCCCACAGCAGGAAAGACCGGTCCTGGGAGATGTGGGACAAATCAGCGCCAGACGCTTTGTTCGTCCCGGACGTGGCCGGATCCGGAACAAAAGTCAAGGTCAGGGGCCGAGGTCCCCACCGATCCGTGCCCGCCAGCGGCAGATCCTTCACCGGCACGTGCAGCGTCACCTGCTGGGGTTTACCCGCGGTGAGATGGGTAATTTGCTGGGTCGAGACGGTTTGGAGGTTTCTCTGTAAACGCGCGTCATTGTCTCGGGCGTCCATCCACTGGTTCAGTTCTTCGCGCGTGACGGGGGTTTGGGTCGAAACTTCGAGCCTCAGCGTGCCCGAGGAGGCTTGGTGGTAATCAGAGTTGACCTCAAGTAGGGCGTTTACAGTCAATTCGGTGGTGTCTGGGGTGACGATGGGGGTCATCGCGGTGATTTCCAGGTGAACGCCCTGGTGATTGAAGCCCGATCCGCAAAAGGCGGGAGCGGAGCGTGAGCTGGTCGCGGACGTACAGGGGCTCGCAGAAGGGGTGGGGGAAGGTTTTTCCGTTTGGGCCTGTGCTAGGCCGGACGTGCCGCCAGCTAGCGACACGACAGACAACGCCGCTAAACCGAGAAAGACGCGGGAAATGAACGGAATCGACCGGCGCACCTTCAACTGCGCACCCCCAACATTTTTCGAGCCAACGCTCCAATGCGGCGTTCGGCTGGAAAAGCCAAACGTTTGTCCAGCAGGGACAGCGGCACCCATTGCGCGGTGCAGGCCTCGTGGTCAGGGTCGCCCTCCGCCGTAATCTCACCACCGGTCGCCTCCAGCAAAAAGTGGTGAACGACCTTGTGAACCCGCCGATCCGGGCCGGAAAACCAGTAATCCATCGAGGAGAGGTAACGCACCGGACGGCACTCGATGCCGGTTTCCTCCTGGACTTCACGAGCGGCGGCTTGGGGAATGGTTTCCTCCGGTTCCACGTGCCCCTTGGGCAGCAGCCATTCCAGACGACCGGCGCGACCTTGACGCAAAATCAACGCGGCGCACACCTTTCCCTCAATGAGTTTCACCGCCAGCCCGCCCGCGCTGACCTCTTCCACTATGGGCAGCAGGCGCCCCGAACGCGACCGGTAAAAGCCCTCGGGGACGGGCTGATTCGATTCCGGCGCGGCTGACATACGTCGATTTTATATAAAATAGTGCCGAGGTTTTTCTAACCGGTTGAAAACCCGGTAAAAAGTCCCGGTAATAGGCCAATCATTGCGAGGAAACGTACCCAGAAAGGAGGGTCATGACCGAAACGACCGCGAAAAACGCACTCCCGACCCAAACTTCCCCGGCCGCGGCAGGGGAACAGCCCGGTACGAAGGCGAGCCGGCAGGACGCGGTGCGCCGTGAGCTGGAGGCGAAAGTGGTGCCTCTGGGAAAGGTGTTCGCCGCCGCCGGCTTTGAGATTGCGCTGGTCGGAGGGCCGGTTCGCGACGCCTTGCTGGGAATCACCCCCCATGACTTGGACCTGACCACTTCGGCGCGTCCCGATGAAACCGAGGCGGTACTTCGCTCGTGGGCGGACGCAGTGTGGGACGTGGGACGCAACTACGGCACCTTGGGAGCCCGCAAAGGCGATGACGTGTTCGAAATCACGACCTATCGCAGTGACGACTACCAGCGGGATTCGCGCAAACCCACCGTCAAGTTCGGCGACACCCTGGAGGGGGACCTGTTTCGCCGCGATTTCACGGTTAATGCCATCGCGCTGCGCTTGCCTACCCTGGAGCTGGTGGATCCCACCGGAGGACTCAACGATTTAGCGGCCGGGATTTTGCGCACCCCTATCGACCCGGAAGAATCATTTTCCGACGACCCCCTGCGGATTATGCGCGCGGCACGATTCGCTGCCCAACTTGAGTTTGACGTGGATTACGAAACGATGCAGGCGATGGAAACGATGCGCGAACGGCTGAGCATTGTTTCCCCCGAACGTGTCCAGGCCGAACTATCCCGCCTGATGACCGCCAAAGCGCCGCGTCGCGGGCTGGAGCTGATGGTGTATACCCAACTGGCCGACCAGGTCTTGCCCGAACTAATGGATTTGCTGGATATGCAAGATGAACACAAACGTCACAAGGACGTGTGGGAACACTCCCTGACCGTGCTCGACCAGGCTATCGCTCAGGAGACCGGGCCGGACGGGCCGGTGCCCGCACCAGACTTGGTGCTGCGGCTGGCAGCGATTTTACACGACATTGGCAAGCCCGCGACCCGGCGTTTCGAGGCCGGCGGGGTCGTGACCTTTCACCAGCACGACGTGGTGGGAGCCCGGATTACTCGCAACCGCCTGAAAGCCTTGAAATATGACAAGGCGACGATTCGTGACGTGTCCCGTCTGGTGGCTTTGCACCAGCGGTTTCACGGCTACGGGGAACAAGTGTGGACCGATTCCGCTGTGCGTCGCTACATCACCGACGCCGGTCCCCTGCTGGAACGCCTGCACCGCCTGACTCGTGCCGACTGCACGACCCGCAACGTGAAAAAAGCTCACCGCCTGGCGGCCGCCTACGACGACCTGGAAACCCGGATTAAGGAGCTGAAAGCCCAGGAGGAACTCGACGCGGTACGCCCCGAACTTAACGGGGACGAAATCATGGAAATCCTGGGGATTCCCGCCGGCCCGGAGGTCGGCAAAGCTTATCGGTTTATGCTGGCCTACCGGATGGAACACGGCCCGGTCGGACATGATAATGCCATTGCCGTTCTGCGTGACTGGTGGGAAAAATGGCACAATGGTACGAACGAACAGGACGAAGCGCGGTAAAACCGCTTCACCGCTTAGGGTGAATCGGCAAGACTGTGGCGAGGACAGGTAACATGGCAAAGGCAGCACGACCACGCACAGTAACTGGGCAATCCGTGCGACAGGTGCACCCCAAACGGCGCAAACACCACTATGTTCGCAATTTTTTCCTGACCCTGCTGTTCCTCATCATCTTGTCCATTGTGGGTGCCCTAGCAACTTTCCTGGTTGTTTACGCCACGACCGAAATACCAAAACCCGCCGAGTTCGCTCGTGCCCAAGTCACCTCCGTGTACTATTCCGACGGAACCACCGAAATCGGAAAGTTCGCTGAGGTGAACCGGGAAATTATCGAAACGAAAGACCTGCCCAAACAGATTGGCAACGCGGTGGTCGCCTCGGAGGACCGCACGTTTTGGACCAACTCCGGGGTTGATTTGCGCGGCATCGCCCGGGCTTTCCTCAATAACGCACGCGGCGGGGCGACACAGGGCGCTTCCACGCTGAGCCAACAGTACGTGGAACGCTACTACATGGCGGAAAACACGAACCAGGGAAACGTGTTGCAACGGTACTGGGCGAAAGCCAGAGAAGCCATTATGGCGCTGAAGATTAACCGCCAGCAGGAAAAAGACGAAATCCTGGGCAACTATTTGAACACGATTTATTTCGGCCGCGGATCGTATGGAATTCAGGCTGCCGCGAAGGCTTATTTCGGCAAGAACGCCAAGGACATCGATTATTCCGAGGCGGCCCTACTGTCCGGCATTATTCCGGCGCCCTCCGCCTACGATCCGGCCGTGAACCAGGAACTTGCGGAAAAACGGTGGAAACGCGTCATTAAGAATATGGCTGCCGATGGCTATATCACCCCGGAACAGCAGGCAGCGGCGCAGTTCCCGGCCACGATTCCCCCCACCCAAAGCGTGCAGGATTTCGGGGGAGTGAACGGCTATTTCATGTTCCAGGCGCGTCAAGAGCTGAAAGATTTGGCTGGCTTGACCGAGGAACAAATCGACACGATGGGTCTGAAAATCATCACGACTCTGGACAAAGACAAGGTGCGTCTGATGATGGATACGGTGGCGAAGCTGCCGTCGGGTCATGCTCCGAACCTGCACGTCGCGATGATCTCTACCGATCCGAAAACGGGGGAAATTATCGCGGAATATCCGGGGCAGGACTATCTGAAAGTCCAAATCAACGCCGCCACCCAGGAACACTTCCAGGCCGGGTCTACGTTTAAGCCTTTCGGCATGATTGCCTCCCTGGAACAGGGCGGGTCCTTGAGTGACACTTACCCGGGGAACTCCCCGCAAACCATTCAAGGCGTGCCCATCAAGAATGCCGGAGGGGTCTCCTATGGAACCGTCACCCTAGCCCAAGCCACCGCGAAATCTGTTAACACCGCTTACGTCACTTTGAACGCGAAAGTCGGACCGTCCTTGACCAAGGAAGTGGCGATTCGTTTGGGCTATCCCGAAAACACGCCCGGCTTGGACGACTCCCTGACGAACGTGCTGGGTTCGGCTTCTCCGACGGCGGCAAATATTGCTGAGGCTTACGGAACTATCGCCAACGAGGGCAAACGCGAGACTGTTCACATGATTCGCCAGGTCATGGACACTTCCGGGGACATTGTTTATATGCCGTCTTTCTCGGCGGACCAGGTTATTGAACGCAATATCGCCCTGACCGCTACCCAAGCCTTGACGGGATCGTTCCAGGCGGGAGGCACCGCGGTGAAAGCTCAAATCGGCAGGCCCTCCGCCGGTAAGACCGGTTCGTCCACCGACAACAAGTCCGCGGTTTTCGCCGGATTCATCCCCCAGGTCGTGACCATCGTCGGTCTGTACCAGTCGGGACCCAATGGGGAGGAAGAATCTATCTCACCGTTTGGGGGTATCCGGGAAGTTACCGGCTCCACCTGGCCGGCGTGGCTGTGGAAGCAATATATGTCGGGGGCCGTGAAGGGCCTGGAAATCGAGCAGTTCGCGAAGGCTCAGAAACTTAAGAAAGTGGAAGTTACGCGGTCGGAGGAACCGAGCCCCACCGAGACTGAACCTTCCCTGCGTCCCAGTCCTGATGAGTCTCTGTCCCCCAGCCAGTCCTCGTCTCCGGCTCCCGCGATGCCGCGCAGTCCGGGGAACCTACCTTCGAATGAGCCGGGTTATCCACCGGGAGGCAGTGAAAATAGTCCGGACGGAACCGAACCCAGTCCCACTATTCCGGGCACTTCCGGGTACGTTCCGAACCCCGGTAACTCACCCGTTGCCCCTTATCCGGTACCGGGTGGGGAAGGTGGCACGACCGAATCGGGCGCGCCCGTTACCTAACCGGTATTGATTTCACAAGCCCGGTGGGGCCGGTCTACTGATGTGGACACCTGGCGGGTTCCCGGCGGACCTTGTGAGTCCCCGAAGTACCACCAGCGAGTCTCCGGCGGGGTAGCTACTCTAACATTGTTACAGTACGTTACAGTAGCTGGCGCGCAGGCGGGTTGGGGATTGGTATATGTGCTGTTAGCGGGCGGTTTAAAGGACTGCGAAAGGGTAACTCTAAAATGTTAGAGTAGGTGTTACAGTAGCATATACCGCCCTATTGCAGCCTCCAGGAAGCGCGCGGATCGTTGACGGAGTTACCTTCCCAGGCAACGACTTTGAGCTTTTGCAGACGCTGCAAATGTCGCAACACAGTGGGGCGGGCAAAACCGGTGGCGTCCGCAATCTGGCCCGTTCCCAACGGTCGCCCGGCTAAACGCAAAACGTCAATGATTCTCCGGGCAGTATTAGGCAGATTCTCGGTCAGTTGGGTCGGCAACGCATCCGAGGCCATCAGCGTCAGATGCACGAAATTCTGATTCTGTTCATAGAGCGGATCTGTCAGGCCGACTCGTCGCATTTCAGCAAAAATACGCCGAATCCCCTCACCGAGTTCCTGGGTAACGTTCAAGTCAGACAAGACGCGGGCGATGCGGGGATTGCGTGCGTGCCGGTGGATTGACAGGGGGTCGTTCAAGTCCACGATGCCGGGAAAACGTCCCGGGCTGGTCACCTCAATCCGATTGGAGAAAATCTCAACCCGGATGTGGTCCCCTGAAATACTGTACGACCGGTGTGTGACCGCGTTCACCAAGGCCTCGAGCCAAGCCTCTTTGGGAATGATTGGTAAATCGACAAACTTGCCGTCATCGCCCAGTGCCCGCCGGACGGGAACCAACCTTTCAATCTCGCTCGATGCCCGGTTAATCTGTTCTGGAAGGGAACCCTCGATGCGGATATCGGAACCGGCCTCAAGCATCTGGGTGTTGCCAGCGCCGCGCTCGTTACCGATGTACTTTAAGACGCGAACATAAGCGTTGGGATAATCGGTTTGCGGGTGCTGGGCAAACAGTAAATAGGCAGCCACCGTGGGTTGGGAGTCTTTGGTCAAAAGGTTGCGTGCCCGCAAGGCGCCTTCTGGGGTGGATGAGCCTAAAATCCGTTGATATTCGGCGACTTGTGCGTCGGACAGTTCGGACAGTTCCGAGGAAGGCGCAGGGGTGCCATCAAACGGAGTCGTTCCCCGGTCGTATTCGAGTTCTTTTCTTTCGGCAAAACCGAGTTTCCGGGACTCATCCCCGACTCGCAGGAAGCAATCTCCGGAAGTATTCTCGTGAACCAGATCCCCGGGTTCCACTTCCAGGATGAGGACCAGGCCATCCTTGGTGTTCAGCTCTCGAACCCGCGTTTTGACTGGTGGCCGGGTGAAATCAAGAGGAGCTTGACGGATTTCATTGGCTTTTTCGGGTTGCACCCCGTCCACCTGGCCTTCACACAGGCCAACCGCAATCACACCGCCTTCGGCATTGGCCATAGCAATCAGTGGTTTTGCCAAGTCTTTCGGCTGAACACGTCCTGACTTGCGGTCAAACCACTGATCCTCGGTGATTTGTAACAGCAGACTGACGGCGGTGTCCGCATCGCTGTTCAGTGCCCTCTCGATTTCAATCGAACTCATGAATCTACTCTAACATTGTTACAGTACGTTACAGTAGCTGGCACGCAGGCGGGTTGGGGATTGGCATATGTGCTGGTAGGTGGCGGTTTAAAGGGCGGTGGAAGGGTAACTCTAAAATGTTAGAGTAGGTGTTACAGTAGCATATAGCGGGTGGGTTCGGACATGTTTCTCGATTCTCCGGGTGTAAGTTCCTGGGCTTATAGCATTACCAACCGGTGAATTGGCTAAAGTCAGCGGAAAACGTTAGAATCGTAAGGCTGTTTTGGCGCCGCGCCAGGACGGCGACTCCTGCTCCGGAGGGACCGGGGCCGTTAAGACCAAAGGAGAGTTACATGCGGAAATACGAAATGATGGTGATTATCGACCCCGAGGTCGATGAACGCACTGTCGAACCCTCGATGAGCGCCCTGTTTGGCCAGGTAGAAGACCTGGGGGGCAAAGTTGAGAAACTTGATGTGTGGGGCAAGCGCAAGCTCGCCTACCCCATCCTGAAAAAGACGGACGGGATTTACGTGGTTGTCGACATGGAAACCACCCCGGAAATCGCCAAGGAATTGGACCGTCAGCTGGGCCTAAACGAGTCGATTTTGCGCACCAAACTGATGCGCAAGGATGCCTAATTTTTCCAATCAAACGGAGGCGAATTTTGGTCTCCAGGGTCCCTGATATGTTGAGTAAAGCCGGTGACGGTGGCGCACAGCGAGCGGATTTTGGCACCAAGCCCCGAATTGATTAAGACAAAGGAGAAACAATGGCAGGCGACACGATTATCACGGTAATAGGCAACTTGACGGCGGACCCGGAACTTCGCTGGGGTCAGTCCGGCACGGCGTTGGCTTCTTTCACGATTGCGTCAACTCCGCGTTCGTTTGACCGGGCCTCCAACAGCTGGAAAGACGGCGAAGCCCTGTTCTTGCGGTGTACCGCTTGGCGGGAACTGGCGGAAAACGTTGCGGAATCCCTGCACAAGGGGTCGCGCGTCATCGCGCAAGGCCGCTTGCAGCAGCGTTCTTGGGAGGCCCAGGACGGCTCTCGGCGCACCTCAGTAGAGATGACGGTAGATGAGATTGGTCCGTCTTTGCGGTTTGCCACCGCCTCGGTGAACCGGACTCAGCGCGGTGATGGCGGCTTCGGTGCCGACGCGAATGGTGGCGGCTACAACAGCGCTCCCGGCCCAGCTCGGCCGCAGCCCACTTACGGGGCTCCCGCCGGAGGATCCGATGGAGACGCGTGGGGTTCGCCCGCACCCGGCTTCGGCGCCCCAGGGGCTCCAGCCGATTCCACCTTCGGCGATAATCCACCGTTCTAAACCGGTTTGCCGCCTTTTTTCCCGGCGGCATTCCGGCACAACACAGATAAGTTTTTCAACACGTTATATATAAGGAGATCAATATGGGTAAGCAGATGCGCAATAACACCAAACCCATTAAGAAAAAGACCAACCCGCTAAAGGCTCAAAAGGTTGGCAACATTGACTACAAAGACACCGCTTTGCTGCGCAAGTTCATTTCGGACCGCGGCAAGATTCGCGCCCGGCGCGTCACCGGTGTGACCGTGCAGGAACAGCGTCAGATTGCGAAAGCGGTTAAGAACGCCCGCGAAATGGCTCTGCTGCCCTACTCCGGTTCCGGCCGCTAAATTTGAGGGAGGAAGTAAGCAATGACTCAGAATACGAAAGTTGTTTTGACCCACGAAGTCGCCAAGCTCGGTAACGCTGGCGACGTGGTGGAAGTACGCCCCGGTTACGCACGCAACTACCTGTTGCCCCGCCGTCTGGCAATGCCGTGGACCAAGGGATCTCAGGTAGAAATCGATCGGATGAAGGCCGCCCTGGCCAAGAAGCAGATTGCCTCTATGGAAATCGCTCAGGCGGTGCAAGCCAAACTCGCCGAGGGAGACCCGGTGTTGATTGATGCCAAGGCCGGTGCGAACGGACGTCTGTTCGGAGCTATCACCACCGCTCAGATTGCCGCGGCAGTGAAGGAGCAGAAGGGTGCCGAAATCGACAAGCGCAAGATTGTCATCGAGAAGCCCATCAAGTCAGTCGGTACCTACCAGCTGACGGTGCGCCTGTTCGAAGAACTCACCTCACCGTTGGAAGTCACGGTGCGGGCCGAAAAGTAGAACCTAAACAAACGGTGCCGGGAACCTGCGGGTTTCCGGCACCGGGCGTTTTTAATAATCCGGGGGCGGGGGTTCCTCTTGATTGTGCTGAATCCCCGAAACAAAACGCGAAAACTTGCCTTGGAACTGCAAGTTAATAATTTCGGTGCGTCCATTACGATGCTTGGCGATGTTCAGGTCAGCTTCGCCGGGACGATCGTCCGCGTTGTAATACTCGGGGCGGTGCAACAACAGCACCAGGTCAGCGTCCTGCTCCAACGAACCCGATTCCCGCAGATCGCTCATCATCGGTTTCTTATCGGTACGGGACTCCGGCCCACGGTTCAGCTGGGCGACCCCGATAACCGGCACTTCCAGCTCTTTGGCCAACAGTTTCAAGGACCGCGAAATCTCGGAAACTTCCTGTTGACGTGACTCGATACGTTTGTGTGAACTCATCAACTGAATGTAGTCCACGACAACGAGGGACAAGTCATGGGAATGCTTCAGACGCCGACATTTGGCTCGAATATCAGGCATGGTCAAGTTCGGGGAGTCGTCAATAAAGAAAGGCGCGGACTTCATACGGTTATACGCCGAAGCAATATTGTCCCAGTTAGCTTGGTTTTGTGGGCCGTCGTTGGGCATTCCCGCGAACAGGAGGGACAGGGGCACGCTGGCCTCTGCCGACAGCATCCTCTTAATGATGTCCGCGGCTGACATCTCGAGAGAAAAAATCGCCGCGGTACGTTTCTCTTTCAGAGTCACGTGACGCAAAATGTCCAGGGCAAAAGTCGATTTCCCCATCGCCGGACGTGCCGCCACAATGATGAGCTGACCGGCGTGCAGGCCGTTGGTCACCCGGTCAAAATCGAGGAACCCCGTGTGCACCGTGTGCGGGTCGTCGTCAGTTTGTTGGATTTCGTCCAAGACTGGGGTCAGCAGCTCGGACAGTGAACGATAGTCCTCAGAAGTACGTTTCTCGCTGACTCGGTCAAGTTCGGCGTGGGCGGTATTAATAAGTTCGTCCGCGTCAGTGGTGTCGATGGCGTAACCAAGTTGGGTGATACGGGTACCCGCTTCGACCAGGCCGCGCAAAGTCGCCTGGTCGCGAACAATTTGAGCATAGTAGGCGGCGTTAGCGGCGGTGGGGACCGAGTGAACTACAGTGTGAATGTAATCCAAGCCGCCGACACGGGAGAGTTGACCCCGTTTCTCCAGTTCGGCCGGCACCGTCACCGGATCGGAGGCCGCTCCCGCCGCGTAGAGGTCCAGGATAGTGTTAAAAATAATCTCGTGACGCGAGTCATAGAAATCGCTGGGCAGCAGAAGCTTAAAGGTGTCGGCGATGGCATTCTTGGACAGAATCATGGCGCCGAGCACACACTGTTCAGCCAGGATGTTGTGAGGGGGAATCCGGTCGAGTGCAGAGTTGTCTGGTTCTTCCATGCGGCCTCCTCTGGCTGACACTTCACCCCTCTGAAGCAGGGGTGAAAAGTATAAACATCCGGGCTCAAACCTACGCTTTCGGCTCTAACTTGGCAAACCATTTTGGTGGAAAATAGGTGGATAACTCGGCATAAACCTGTGGATAGTCGGTGGGTAAGGCGGTGAATTGGTCTTTTAAGTTTTTTACTACCTGAGCGAGCCTGACACAGTTTTGTGTGATGTTGCGGTTTCGAAACCCACAGCTTATCCACAGTCGCTGTGGATTAATAATCCCTGTCGAGATTTTTCCAAACCTTTCACTACAAAAATAAGGTTACATCATTCAAATAGGCTTTGAACTGGGTATTTAGCACCTTAATGCCTTCTCTTAGCACACTTGGTATCGCTTTGGCAAGTAAACGATAGGAACAATTGCCTCGCTCAGCCGCAATTTTATCCACAGGTTATCCACACCCCGTAGAATCTAGGGAAAAACCGGAAAACCAAGGAGGACGAACTCGTGAACAACTATGAAATGAAGAGAGAAAATCTCACGGATTGACTAGAGGATAACCTGGACGTTTACCAAAAAAACCCCAAGAAAAGCCCTCCACCTGGTATTTGCTCCTTTAAAACTCATGTAGAATGTGCAAAGTCAGCTCAAGGCTGAGCCGATTAAACACGAAAGGCACGCGAAAGTATGAGTGTGAAGGAAGTCCCTCCGGTCGACAAACACGATGTGGAGCAATCTGAGGGCGAAAAGAAAATCTCAAAGGTCCGTTTGATTGGGCTTTTCGGTGGCGTCATCCTGGGTGCCATCGTTTACTTTTTAATTCCTCGTGACGCGGTGGACATCATTACGCAGTCCGTTGGCGCCGACGTCATCGAAGAAGAAGAAATGAATGTGGGCGCGGTGTACCTGGTCGCCGGTATCGCGGTCATGATGGCTATCTGGTGGATGACCGAAGCTATCTCGCTGGCGGCCACGGCAATGGTTCCGTTGGTGTTATTCCCGCTGCTGGGAGTCAATGACTACGCGGGTACCGCCGGATCCTATGCTTCGGACACGATTTACCTGTTCATGGGCGGGTTCATCCTGGCTATCGCCATGCAGCGCTGGCACTTTGACCGGCGCGTGGCGCTGGGTATCGTCCGCATCGTCGGGGTCAAACCCCGCCGCCTGGTGCTGGGCTTCATGATTGCTACCGGGTTCATCTCGATGTGGGTGTCCAACACCGCAACCGCTGTGATGATGCTGCCCATCGGCCTGTCCGTGATTCAGCTATTTGAATCCGCCCAGGACAAGAACGCCGCCGTTGGTAAGGGCCTGGACGTGGAAGCCGCCTACGGCGGAGCTATCCACGGTGGTGTCATGTCCGGTCTGTTGAACGAAGGCGACGACGTGGCTTCGACCACGGCGGAAAAGCACGGTATCAAGCGGTCCAACTTTGCTGTTGGTTTGATGCTGGCCATCGCCTACTCGGCCTCTATCGGCTCGCTGGCGACCCCCATCGGAACCCCGCCGAACACCCTTTTGAAGGCGTACATGAGCGATACCCTGCACTACGACATCAACTTCGGCAAGTGGTTCCTGATGGGTCTGCCGATGGTGATTCTCTTTACGCTGTTCGCCTGGTGGATTTTGACCTACGTCATGTTCAAGCCGGAAATCGATGAAATCCCCGGCGGTAAGGAACTCATCAACGAGGAATACGCCAAGCTTGGGAAACTGCGCGGCGGCGAACTGTTGGTTATGCTGCTGTTCCTCCTGGCCGTGTTCTGCTGGATTTTCGTGCCGCTGATTTTGAAGGCCACCGGCATCGAAGGCCCGAAGAAGCTCGACGCTATCGTGGCGATGAGCGTGGCGGTGCTACTGTTCATCATCCCTGGCAAGAAGAACGGGGAACGTCTGGTGACCTGGAACGAAGCCAAGACGATTCCGTGGGACATCCTGTTGCTGTTCGGCGGCGGTCTGTCGCTGTCCAAGCAGTTCCAGCACACCGGCTTGTCTAACTACATCGGTGAGATGGTGAAGGGACTCGCGGGAGCTCCCATTGTGATTATCGTCCTGGCTGTGGCCGCTCTGGTGCTGGCGCTGACCGAGTTGACCTCGAACACCGCTACCGCGGCCGCGTTCCTGCCGATTATCGGCGGCGTGGCTACGGGTATCGGCCTGGAAGGCCCGAACGTGATGATTCTGACGATTCCGGCCGCTTTGGCGGCAACCTGCGCGTTCATGCTCCCGGTCGCGACCCCGCCAAACGCTATCGCTTACGGTTCTGGGTACCTCAAGATTGCGGACATGATCAAGGGTGGTTTCATCATCGCCCTGGTGGGCTTGGTGTTGATTACCATCACCGTGTTCGCCCTGGCTATCCCCATCTTCGGTTTGGCTCTGCCATAAACGATTACTAGTTACAAACGTGTCGGTCGGCGGGTTTCCTGCCGGCCGACAGGTTTTTAATCGTGCCAGCCCGGTGCAGTGCGGGGGTGTGGGGGAGGATCGCTGAGGCGCGCCAGGAAAGCCTCCAGCGGACCCTTGCCGAACCGTAACCGCCACAGGCTCGCGGCCAGCAGGAAAACCACAATCATGATGATGAGGGAGGGGATGAGCCCGGGATACCCGAACAGACGGAACGTAATCGCGTGCCAGATGACGTGGAGGGTATAGGTGGTCAGCGCCATCGAGCCCAACGCCGCCACCGGAGACAAAAACCGGTTGAAAGTCGGCCCTGCCAGCAATGTCAGGGAAGTCAGTCCCACGCACCAAGCCGTATTTGCCACCGTCTCCGCTACGGAATCAGTATGCGGAGCGATATAGATCAGGGTTTGATACCAAAACTGGGCCGGGGTGGGGTTGGCGATAGACAGGGTGTCTTGACTGAGAATGACCCCGGAAACCCGTCCCAAACGCAGGGAGTCAACGGCGGTGCCGACCCCGAAAATCACGAAAGCCACACCGAGCCCGACGCCCGCACCGTACTTCTGCAGTCGACGCGACTGCGGGGTCGCCCTCGCCCAACCCAAACGCCACAGAACCAGCCCGGTGAGCACATAGATGAGGAACGTGGGCATCTGATAGTCATTGAGTCCCAAGACCACGCCGATTTCGGAGGGTAAAAACAGCAAATTGAGATAGTGCCACAGCGGAATACCCACCACCAGCAACAGTCCGATGACCCACAGCAGTCCCGGAACGGACAGGCCCGAGAGGGCCAGCACACAAACCATCCACACCCCGTAGTTATCGAGAATCAGCAGGATACGGGTGTTAAAGAGGCTGAGCAGGGCAGCGATGAGGATTAAGACAGCGGCACGCACCAGGATCTTTTCACTGTAATAGCGACGCGACAGTGCGGGAGAGCCGGCAAAACGCCGCGCCAGACGGTCTTGCATGATGCCCAGTGAAACCCCCGCGAGCAGTGCAAAGAGCGGGGCGGAACGTCCGTGAGACAAAGCCATCACGCCAGAGACGGGACCTTGTACCGAAACCCACATATGCGCCGTGAACATGCCCAAAATGGCTAGGCCGCGAGCCATGTCCAAGCCGACGACTCGACCGGTCAGGGCCGGGCGCCCCAGCAGCCGCTGCGCAAAATCCGTCACAGAGGCAGTTTAGCTGACTTGGGGAGTGGAACTGATATTGCCGGAAATCACGTTTCATTCAAAACAATTTTGTCAAAGCATGGTGGGAATTTGTAAAACATTTGGTTAAACCGGTGGTGTCTGGTCCAGACCCAAACGGATTATCTGCATGGTCAATTCTCCGCGGCGCATACCAAGTTTGGCGAGGGCACATTTTACGTACGTACTCACGGTATTTATGGACAGTCCGGTTTCGGCCGCGATTTCTTTGTTGGAGTAAGCCTTGCCTATGAGTTGAACGACTTGGCGTAAATGCTGGGGTAGAGCATCGATTTGGGATTGCAGCTGCAGGTTAGCAGGTTGAGGATTGGTGGACACGAAATAGTCCATAACCATCGATAACGGCTTGTTATCCAGGGCGTTCCCGCCTCTGGACACCCGTTTAATGGCCTCACCAATCTCGCGGAACTCAGTCTCTTTGGTCAGAAATCCTTTCGCTCCGGCTGTTAAGGCCGCACGTAGCATATCGGGACGTTCAAAAGCGGTCAGCATAATAATCCGTTCGTCCGGATTGCGTGTCAGCGCGGATGTAACCGTTTCAATACCACTCATCCCCGGCATGGCCACATCTAATAGCACCACATCGTGATTTGTGTTCTCAATGAGATTCATCACCTCGAGACCGTTCCCGGCCTTGCCGACGATTGTTATGTAATCCAAACTGTTCAGGAGGATGCTCATCTCGTGCATATAAAGCTCATCATCATCTGCAAAAATGACCCTAATAACTTCCTGTCCGCTCACTTTGTCACTTCCATCTCGAGAGGGATGGTGATGTGTAACACCCAATGCTCCCCGGTCTGTCCCGCCTCGAGGACACCACCTGAAATATGAAGTTGCTCCCCCAAAAGTTTCAAACCCCTGCCGCTGCTCAACACCGGATTGGCAGAGAAAGAACTAATTGAATTCATCATCGTGAAATCTACTATCCCCTCCGTATCGTCAACCTCAATAGACACACGACACGGCTTTTCGGGGTTGCCGTACTTTATCAAGTTCGTTAGGGCTTCACGGACACATTCACGCAACAAGCTGGTGACGGCGGTACTCAGTGTGCCGAGGTTCTCAGCGTCGGTGTCGATTTCTACGTTGAAGCCAAATCCCGTCGCGACGTCTCTAACCGTATCTAACGAGGTGGCGAGGGGCGTGCGGGTTGCTTTCAGTGTAGGGTTTTGTCCCAGCACACTTAATGTTCTTCGCAGTTCGCTGAGGGCTCGCACAGACTCTCCATGCAGCAACTCCAAGCGTAGTCGGGTTTCCTCACTTGTTTCGGGGGAATCCTTAGCATCTTCCAATAGTTTGGCCGACAGGGTTGTCAATCGGGAGAGCGTTCCTGCCGTATAGTTGTGCAACTCTGCTGACAATTCCTGCTTGGTCTGTAATTGAGCTAATTCGTAACGGTGTTGTTCCATCACCGAATGTATGTTCAGTCGCAGATTTTCTTCGATGTACTGGCGCAGCACAAAACCTGCCCCGAAAGCAAAAAGCAGGAGCAAGGCGTAAAAAATGCTGGCAATCGTATTGTATTTACCAGCAAAACCAATCAATATCGCGAGTGAACTGACGAGCGTTGCAATCAAGCTCTGCTTCCACCAGCCGTGCCAAGACCAGTCAAAAATCACCGGAATCGTCAAGTACACCACCAGACCAAATTCAACCGTGGGTACCACATTCATAGCAACGACTGCAGCAATAAAAACCCATCCACCTACGCGAGGGAAAAATATGTAGCCAAAGAAAACTACGAATCCGATTAGTTCACCTAAAACACTCCAGGGGTTGTCACGAATTCGGGTAATGCTGAAGTCAAGAACAACACCAAGGAGTAGCACAGCTAAAAGAATCTTATTCCTGGAAATCCAGGGTAAACAAGGTTTTGTAAGGTGCAAACTTCCCTCCCCATAATGCTTAGACTCAGCATAGCTGGGGAATGATGTCGCAGATTGTGATTTCAGAGTGTTCCTCGGCGATTAAGTCGCTGTGCGGCAGACAGGCTCTGAGAGTCAGACCCACGGTGCTTAAAAAAGCAATTTGAACAGCACTAATACGCATCAAAGCCTCCTCGTAAAGACGTTTAAGCGCACTCTATCGGAATCGTCTCTAAGGTGGAATACCCCAATTTTGGGATATTTTCACGACTGCAGTTTTGCCCTAGTGTGGGAAGCGACGGTCAAATCGACCACAAATTCGGGTGAAAAGAGGGGCTTTGTGATGATTAATGTTGGTTCGTTCCAAGGGATGTCGATGCCTAATGTCAGTCCTCACGTTTCGACCGCGCAAGGCTTTCAGAAATCGATGGAAACGACCTCATCAGTGACTGTTTCCCCAGGTGGGGAGGAAGCCTGGGGAACTAAGGTCGATTTGAGCTATATGTTTGACAAGCTCGAGAAACACGGTTTTATCAATGCGGATGAGAGGGCCTATTTGACACAGAAAGTTACCGATCGCAGCCAAATTTATAAGGCTGTCTCTGATTTGAAGGGGCCTGGTTTGGCGGCCAATGCAGCATACAAAATGCAGGAAGGTGTTTTGCTGCCTAACGGTGTTTTAACTTTGACAAATGACCGAAGGACTGTGCAGCGTTTGGCTCAGTTGACGCGTTACGAAGTTCAAACCATTGAGGCCGCGCAGGGGTCGGATATGGGCATCGGTCAAATCGGGATGTTAGCAACAACTGTTGCATTGTCGAAGGAAAAAGGCATCATCAGCGGCGAGCTAGGCTTGAAAGATTTTAATATGCTGAAAAACTGGTTCAAAGAAAACGGTAAACCCGGAAGCCGCGAGTTCATCGAAACCCAGGAAATGCTCAGTAAGCTCTATGACCTTCTAGCCAGCAAAGACAAGCATTAGGTAGCACACTTATACTCATCTCTCTAGGCTTCGATTCCAGTTCAAATTGGTGTTCATCAGCAATTATAGAGGCATCAGAAACTGCTTGAACTGTTAGTCTGTGAACGCCGGCGTTGTATTGCCGGGTGCGTCACCAAGACACCTAGGAATACCTATGACCCGGAAATCTGGAAACGAAGCTTTTCCGGTGGGTCGGGGTGCAACCAGATGGGAGGAATTTCCATCATGGTGTGTGCCCCTGACCAGCCAGCTTGCCCGGCCCGGTAAGCCGCCCGGGCCGCCGCCACCATGACGTAGGCGGTGAACTCGGGGTTGTCGTCCATGTCGATTTCCAACTTGATTTGTTCGTTGACGCCTTGGGAAGTCGAGGCGCGCGACAAAACCAGCCCCGCGTGGGTCAGCCGCGAGTGGAACTCGCGCATTTCGTCGGGGCTCAAGAACGTGACCTGGGTGTCGTAGTCGGCGAACCAGCCCGGCATTTCCATGATTTCCTCACGCAGCTGTTCCTTGTCGTAGGCCGGGTCAGCCACCACGTAGCACTCCATATAGTGCAGGGCTTTGCGGGAATCATCGTAGATAGGTTCCCCATTCAATACCGCTGTGAGGGGATCCTCTTTGGGCACCTGGTAAGCCACCGCGTCCAACACACCCTCGAAGGTGCGGATTGCGTTGGACCACTGCATAGAAATACCGCGCCCCCAAAATGTGTAGGTTTTCGTTTTCGGGAACAGGGAGTCTGAGATAATCCGGAACATTGACATCAGTCCGGGTTCCCACCCCACCGCGCACAAAGACACGTGTTTGGTGGATTGCCCCACCTGGTCCACCGCCGCGAAATAGTCGGGGAAAGCCTGGTAGACGGGTTGAAAAACGGGTTCTTTGATGAACGCGGGCAGCATCATGCCCGAGACTTCATGAATGCCCTCATCGAGGTTTTCCTCCTCTGACGTGGCGGGAGCCGCGTTTGTGTCCGGCGACGTGTCTGGCGTCACCGCAGACGCATCAGCCGCTTGCTCCACGCCCGCCGCGGCGTCACGAGCCGCCTGACGCTGGGCGATGTCTTTCGCCATCCGTTCCAGTTCCTCCAGGCGGAGCTGGCGTTTCGCTTCGACTTCCTCGGCGGTGGGCGGCGTGCCGCGCAAGGGGTGGGAGTCTACTGTGTGGAAGTATTGGGCCAGTTGCGGGGTTTCTTGCTGCAGTTTCGTCCCCAGGGTGTCACAGATAATGACGACATCGATACGGTCGGCGAACTCTGCCACCTTGTCGGTGGGGTAAACCTTGGCATAGGAATTTTGGAGTTTTTGCGGGTCGCGCTTGGAAAAAATCGCCACCAGTTCCATGTCGCGGCACTTGCCGACCGCTTTGGCAGCTGCCTTGCCGTAGTTGCCGAATCCGACCACACCGACGCGAATACGAGTGTCTTCTTGCTGTGTCATTGCTTGCCCCCATTGGCTCGTCCTTTTGATTACCTTAGCGTTAATTGGTGTGAAATAAGGGAGAATCGGGGGTGCTTCAAGTTTTAAGAAAGCCAGGACTGTCTTTAAATTCAAACCCAGTTCAATAGTTGCCAAAAATTGTTTATTGAGAAGTCTTGGAATTCTCCAGTTCGGAGGACAAAAACAGGAGAGCAACATAGGCTCGAAACATGGTTGAAATTCGAGTACACGGTCGCGGTGGTCAGGGTGTGGTCACCGCTTCCGATTTAATGGCTTACGCGGCTTTTGCTGACGGCCACCACGCCCAAGCCTTCCCGTCTTTCGGGTCGGAACGGACCGGCGCTCCCGTCGTGAGCTACTGCCGGATTGAAGATAAAGAAATTCGCTCCCGGGAACCCATCTTGGATCCCGATATTGTCATCGTCCAAGACCCGACCTTGCTGGCCATTATGGATCCGTTTTCGGGACTGAAAGACGACGGGTATGCGCTGGTTAACTCCCAAAAGACTGCCGCTGAACTGGGCGTATCCGAGTTGGAGGCGAGGCTGCCGCGGGGTCACTTTATGGCGATGCCCGCCTCTGAAATCGCCCTGGAAAAGCTGGGGCGTCCCCTGCCGAACGCAGTATTGCTGGGCGGGTTGGCGGCTCTGACCGGGATTATCAAACTGGAATCAGTGGAGGACGCCATCCGCGGCAAGTTCAAAGGCAAAGTCGGCGACTCCAACGTGGAGGCCGCCGCCGCGGCCTACGAATACGTGAAAGACAATATGGCCTGAGAGACGCCAACGGTACCGGGACGGTGTGGTGCGCCCCGGACTTCACACTAAAAGGAAGAAGAAACAATGCTCAAACAAATCGAAGGCTCCCAGGCGATTGCCCGGGCTGTCGCGGCTTGCCAGCCTAATGTGGTCGCCGCCTACCCCATCAGTCCCCAAACTCACATCGTCGAGGCCCTGTCTGCCCTGGTGAAGTCCGGGCAGCTGGAACATTGCGAATACGTCAACGTCGAGAGCGAATTTGCGGCCATGAGTGCCTGTATCGGCTCCTCGGCCGTGGGGGCGCGTTCCTACACCGCCACCGCTTCACAAGGTTTGCTCTATATGGTCGAGGCCGTGTACAACGCTGCCGGTCTGGGCTTTCCCATCGTGATGACCGTGGCGAACCGGGCCATCGGTGCGCCCATCAACATTTGGAACGACCACAGCGACTCGATGAGTCAGCGTGACTCCGGGTGGCTGCAGCTGTTCGCCGAAAACAACCAAGAGGCCGCAGACCTGCATGTACAGGCGTTCCGAATCGCGGAGGAACTCAGCGTACCGGTGATGGTGTGCATGGATGGTTTTATCCTCACCCACGCGGTCGAACAGGTCGACCTGCCCGAACCGGAGCAGGTCAAACAGTTCCTGCCGCCCTACGAACCGCGCCAGGTACTGGACCCCGACGACCCGCTGTCTATCGGCGCGATGGTTGGCCCCGAAGCCTTTACCGAGGTGCGCTACATCGCCCACCACAAGATGCTCCAGGCCCTCGACCTCATCCCTCAGGTCCAGTCCGAGTTTAAGAGTATTTTCGGGCGAGATTCCGGCGGCCTGCTGCACACGTACCGTTGCGAGGAAGCCGAAACCATCATCGTGGCGCTGGGCTCCGTGGTCGGTACGCTAAAAGACGTGGTGGACCAACGCCGCGAGAACGGCGAAAAGATCGGCATCATGTCCCTCGTGTCCTTCCGGCCCTTCCCCTTCGCCGCTATCCGCGAGGTCCTGCAGGGCGCAAAGCGCGTGGTGTGCCTCGAAAAAGCCTTCCAGCTGGGGATTGGCGGGATTGTTTCCTCCGAGCTGCGCGCGGCCATGCGCGGTCTGCCCTTCACCTGCTACGAAGTCATCGCCGGACTGGGCGGACGCAACATCACCAAGAATTCACTGCACGCCATGCTGGATCAGGCCGTGGCGGACACCCTCGAGCCCCTGACCTTCATGGACCTGGATATGGAACTGGTGCGAGGGGAACTGGAGCGGGAGGCCGCCACCCGGCGCTCCGGCGCTTTTGCCACCAACGTGCAACGCGAACGGGTGCTGCGCACCAACGCAAAGATTGCCGAATCCGGGCCGAAGCCCAAGGCGGACAAGGTCGGCAACCCCCGCGTGGCTTCCCCGTCCATCAAGCAAGACGCCGTGTCGGTAAATCCCGACCAGGCTGAATAAGCCGGAACAGAGGAGAAAAAATGACTGAAATCACTCAATCTGCACAGACCGAAATTCCGGCCCGCGAACAGGTCAAGTTCTATCAAGTCGGCTCGTTCGCGGTGGGCAACCGTTTGGCGGACCTGCAGTGGCGCTCCCTGCAATCCGACCCGAACCGGAAAAACTCCCTGACCTCTGGACACCGCGCCTGCCAGGGCTGCGGCGAAGCGCTGGGAGCCCGTTACGCTATCGATACCGCCACGGCCGCGGCCAACGGCAAACTGGTAGCTGTCAACGCGACCGGATGCTTGGAGGTGTTTTCCACCCCGTACCCGGAAACCGCGTGGACGATTCCCTGGATGCACTCCCTGTTCGGTAACGCCGCTGCCGTGGCAGCCGGAGCGGCCGCGGGTTTGAAAGCAATGGGCAAGGACGACATTCGCGTCGTCGCCCAAGGCGGGGACGGCGGCACTGTCGATATTGGCATGGCCTGCCTGTCCGGGATGTTTGAACGCAATGATGATGTCCTGTTTGTCTGTTACGACAACGAAGCCTATATGAACACCGGGGTGCAGCGTTCCGGCGCGACCCCGGCGGCGGCACGTACCGCGACGACCCAGCCGGTCGGCGAACATCCCGGCAACGTGTTCACCCAGGGCAAAGACATGCCGCGGATTGCGATGGCTCACGAGATTCCTTACGTCGCCACCGCGACCGTCGCGGATTTGCGTGACCTGGAGTACAAGGTGCAAAAGGCCATGACCTACCGCGGGGCGCGCTACCTGCATGTTTTGGTGCCCTGCCCGCTGGGATGGGGCTCGAACTCGAATCTGACGGTTACCTTGGCTCGCCTGGCGATTCAGACCGGGCTGTTCCCGGTGTATGAAGCGGAGAACGGGGAGATTACGTCCGTTACCAAGATTCGTCGTCCCGCCCCGGTCGAGGCTTACCTGAAGCCGCAGCGGCGTTTCGCTCACGTGTTCAAAGGGCCGGATTCGAGCGAAGTGTTGGCGCGGATTCAAGCCATTGCGGACCGCAATATTAAACGTTACGGCTTGATTGAGATGGATTCGCTGGACGAGGACGTGCGGGAACGTATCTTGAGCGCCCCCGACGACCCGGCGGGCCGTTTTGCCGCGGCACTGCCCGGACGGCAGGTAATGGACGTGAGCAGCGAACCCGAGGCGGACTAACCGGCGCTTGGGCGAGCTATTGAAGAAGTTAGAGGAAAACGAAAATGACACAAGCCAAAGCTGAACTGAAGAAAGAGGAGACCATTCCTTTTGCGATTACCCTCGAAGTCGGTTCTTCCCTAGAGAACGAAACCGGCTCGTGGCGCACCGAACGGCCCGTCTACGTGAGCAACCTGCCGCCGTGTAACAAGGCCTGCCCGGCCGGGGAGAACTGCCAACGGTGGCTGTTTTACGCCGAAGAAGGCAGGTATCGCCAGGCCTGGGAACAGATGATGGCTGACAACCCGCTGCCGGCGGTGATGGGACGCGTGTGCTATCACCCTTGTCAGACCGCCTGTAACCGCGGCATGGTGGACGAAGCGGTGGGTATCAACGCGATTGAACGTTTCGTGGGGGACAAAGCCCTGCTGGAGGGGTGGACGGTCGGCCTGCTCGCCCCGGAAAGCGGCAAGAAAGTGCTGGTCGTGGGGGCGGGACCCTCCGGGCTGTCCGCCGCCTACCATCTGCGCCGGATGGGCCATACCGTCACGGTGCGCGACGCCGGTCCGATGGCGGGAGGCATGATGCGGTTCGGGATTCCCTCCTACCGGCTGCCACGCGGCATCCTGGATCAGGAAGTGAAACGTATCGCCGACATGGGGGTCACTTTCGAGTTCAACTCGAAGGTAGAGAACGTGGCCGATGTCGCCGGCGATTTTGACGCCGTGTTCCTGGCTATCGGGGCCCAGATGGGGCGTCACGCCGATATTCCTGCTGGGGATTCCGCGAAAGTCATGGACGCGGTGGATATGTTGGCCGACATGGAAAGCGACGAGAAACCGATGCTGGGACGCCGCGTCGTCATTTACGGTGGCGGGAACACGGCCGTGGACGCGGCTCGTACCGCGAAACGCCTGGGTGCCGAGGAAGCCATCATCGTGTATCGCCGGACCCGCGACCGCGCCCCCGCTCACGATTCCGAAATCATGGAGGCCGAGGAAGAAGGCGTCATGATGAAGTGGCTGTCCACCATTAAGCACGTGGACGGTGGGGCCATCAGGATTGAGAAAATGGTGTTGAACGAGGACGGCTTCCCGGTCGGCACCGGCGAATATGAGGAGTTGGGTGCCGATTCCGTCATTATGGCGCTGGGCCAGGAAACCGATTTGGGCATCGTCGAGAACGCCCCCGGTATCGAGATTGAAAAAGGCGTGGTCAAGGTCGATTCCCGCATGATGACCGGGATGAAAGGTGTGTTCGCCGGGGGCGACATGGTGCCCTCCGAGCGTACTGTCACCATCGCCATTGGCCACGGCAAGAAAGCCGCCCGCTGCATCGACGCCTACCTTCATGGCGAGGAATACCGGGCGGGGGACAAAGCCCCTGACGCTTCCATCAAACGCATGAACACCTGGTATTATGCGGATGCTCCCCGCCGGATTCGCGACAAGATTGAGGGGCCGCGCCGGGCCTCGACCTTTGACGAAGTCGTGCAGGGCCTGGACGAAGAATCGGCCGTGTTCGAGGCTCGCCGCTGCATGAGCTGCGGTAACTGTTTCGGATGCGATAACTGCTTCGGGGTCTGCCCGGACAACGCCATCACCAAGATTCGACCCACCGAGTACGTGTTCAAATACGACTACTGCAAGGGCTGCGGCATCTGCGCCGAAGAATGCCCGTGCGGGGCGATTTCGATGGTTCCCGAAAATATTTAGACCCGGTTAGGGTGCCGGCTCGGTCAAGGTTTTGTAAAAACTTGGCCGAGCCGGTGGGTTTTTAGGCGGTTTTTCACGCAAAAGTCCGGGTGTTGTGGGTTTTCCACAAGCTCGGCCAGGCCGGGTTATCCACTTTTAAAACGGTCACAAGTACGGTGGGGCAGTTTCTCCGGTTACGTTGGGTGTGACGGAGCCTCACGGGTGACGGGGAATAAGGGGAAACATTATGGCGCAGATGTGTTACTGGGGACTGTTCAGTCGGCAACACGCCCAGGCGTTAGCGTTTTTTTGCGAGGCTGAAAACCAGACGTGGCTGGGATTGGCGGCACAAGCCTATAACGATCAGTGGCGAGACCGGCTGCGGGACTTAGAAATTTTGGGCGACTATATAAACGAGTTGGAGGATGCGAAAGCCAGTTTGGAGGCACTGCTGTGAGCTGGCTCGATGATGTGTCTCTCGGGGATGACCGCAGCCCGGTGGTGGGACACCCCCAAGATTTTTTGGTGGGCGGGGGCCCCGGCTTGTGCGTGGACACCGAAGAAATGGAGCGGATGGGGGCGAGCCTGCAGCACAGCGCACAAGCCCTGGACGTGTTGAGCCACTGGATACCGGCTGAGCAGTCCCGCCTGGCGCACCGATACTATGTGGTTCACGCTCGCCTGGTGAGTTTGTGTGAAACCCCGGAAGGCGCCGCCGAATATGGTCCGCAGTTGGCGGCCCTGGAGTCGGCCTGGGTCCGGTTCGAGGATGCCGCGGCGGTGGCATGTCACGGCCGCTGCGGTACCGTGGTCCTGAGCCAGAAAATCGGGGCGTTATCCCGGCAGCTCGAACGGGCCACGGGTCTGTATAAACTGACCGAGGATGACCTCAGGAACCTGTTCGCAGCCTTTGATTTTGAAGCGATTATGATGCGCCTGGTGGCTCAACATCTGGCTTTACGACAATACTTCCCTGCCAGTTTCACCGTCGATGGTCGGGTATATCACACGAAACAGATGAGCGATAGGGAGCTGGCCGCGGTGTTCCTATCGTGGATGCAGGCGAAGCTCGGAGCCCAGTACTACGGGGCCTCGAACTCGCTGCAGGTCAGCGGCAACGGTTGGAACGCCATCATGCACACCCCCGGCTTCGAAGATTCCCCGGAACTGAACGCCGCTTTTGACGGCTGGTTCGACAAAGTCACTCCGCAAGAGTTGATTCATGCCTACGAGTGGGATGACCCCCTCACCGTGGCCGGGGTATTGCTCTTTGGACCGATACAGTTCTTTACCTACCGGGGCCTATTGGAAAAAACCGGTGCCGTCCCGCGGAAAACTATGCCTTTCGGCAAACAGCTGCCCGCACTGTGGATGCGAACCTACGACCAGACCCTATATGCCAAGTTTGCCGCCAACCAGCAGGAGACTCGCGATGCCCGCCGGGCGAACTTTTCCAAAACTCCTACCGGCGAGCTCATCGGGGTAAACGGGGCGCAACGCTTGGAACACAAAGTATTGGCGACCCAAGACTACGACCCTCGTAAACAGGGCGGAGGCGCGGGCCTGGGGCGGACGATGGAGGGCAGTCAGGCCGGAGCCACCCGAACGTTGCCGAAAAACCCTGGTGACGTGTTCCGTTACTCCAACACGATTGACCCATACGGGGACAATGGGGCGTTTGAGATTCAACGCTGGCGCAATGCTGCGGGTCAAAAGGGAGTACGGGTCATCCTGCGCGGCACCGAGAGCTGGGATGCCGGTTCGGGGATGCCCCAGGATATGTTGACGAACACGGAAGCGGTAGCGGGAATGAAAACGGGTCCGGCACGGGCGGTCGCGGCGGCGCTGGAACATATGAACGTGGACAGCGCCACACCGGTGGAACTGGTGGGGCACTCCCAAGCCGGGATTGTGGCGGCGAATATGGCGGCGGATCCGTCCTTCACCAGCCGCTATAACGTGCGTTCGGTGATTACGGCCGGTTCGCCGGTGGCGGGAGCGATGGGACAGATACCCGAAAACATCCACATGATTTCGTTTGAAAACAGCAACGACCTGGTGCCCAAGTTGGAGGCGGGGCTGAACCCGGGCTCAGCGAACCACGTCACAGTGTGGGGCAACCGAGGCAGTCTGTTCAACATTCCCGAGGCGCACAATCGGGACTCGGTTTATGCCCAAATGGCAGACGATTTCCTGAATGCACACTATTCGCAAGGTGATTATTTCCTGAAATGTCGTAACAATGACATGAATCTTAATGAAAAAATCGTGTTTGCCGATTCTCAGAGGTTTGAAATTACCCGTAAATAATTCTTAGAAGAATTGCAGGTTAACTCGTTGAGAAAGGAAATTCTACAGGAAACAAATTGCGGTTTTTCAGGCATTTTCCATGAATAATCAGGGGGAACACCCTTCCGTTTGAGGGGGTTAAAACGTTACTATTATAGGGAAGAAATGGCGTCTTGGAGATGCTGAAGACAAACAGGGACAGGTGAATAAGGATTATGAAACCGAAGACCCCGAACATGGATGTAAAGACGAACGAAGGTTCGCAAATCGGCACGGCGATGCGTCCGATGGTACATGGGCGCGTTCGTTTTGGGCGCTTCCTGGTTGGCGGCACCGCGCTGGTGGCTATGGTGGCTGTGGCCATGCTGGCCGGCAGCCCGGATTTGAGCCATTCTCCCGTCTTGGGCCAGCCCCAACAGACCACGAACGCCGAAGCCGGAAACTCCTCTGTAGCCGAACCTTTGGCTCCCTCCGCAGCAGCTCCCGCGCAGCCGAATCGTATCGGTGGCGGCGGCCCCACCGCGACCGCGATTGCTATTTCTCGGACGGCTTTCCCCGGCGGAGCCTCAGAAGTTTACGTGGCGCGCAACGATAATCCGGTTGACGCGCTAGCGGCCTCGGTGCTCCCGAACGGCCCGATTTTGCTGGTTCCGTCCTCGGGTAATGTCCCGGCTGATGTCTTTAATGAAATTAATCGTTTGCACCCCTCCAAGGTTGTAGTCCTTGGCGGCGAAGGTGCGATTAGTGCCGATGTGGCTGGCCAGCTCAGCACCTACACCGGGGTCGCCAATGTGACCCGTCTGGCTGGACCGAACCGTGTGGCTACCGCGGCAGCTATCGCCAAGTATGCCTACCCCAACGGCAACGCCAAGGTTTACGTCGCTGACGCGATTGGTTCC
The DNA here is from genome assembly GCF_949769255.1 of Mobiluncus massiliensis. Classification (GTDB taxonomy): domain Bacteria; phylum Actinomycetota; class Actinomycetes; order Actinomycetales; family Actinomycetaceae; genus Mobiluncus; species Mobiluncus massiliensis. The sequence continues at coordinate 2,037,718 of NZ_OX458329.1, forward strand.
AACGGTTTGGGTTCCCCGGATGCGGCCGCCGCGGGCGTGTTGCGTGACGGCCCGATTATCACCGTCAGCGGTAACGGCGCCGACATTGCCACCGCTGCCAGCACGGTGAAAGCTCTGGGTGCCTCCCAGGTCGTAGCTTTAGGCGGCGAAGGCGTGGTTCCCAGCTCCCGGCTCAGCCAGGTGGCAGGCGGGGCGGCGACCGCTCGCATTGCCGGAGCGGATCGTTACTTGACCGCTCAGGCTATCAACCAGACGGTGTTCCCCAGCGCCAGCCACGTTTACTTGGCTTCCGGCTCTGACTTGGTTTACCCGCTGATTTCCGGCTCGCTGAGCGATGGCCCGGTGCTGTTGGTTCCCGCCAATGCCCAGGGCAACACTCGTAACCTCGTGACGGCCTTCGGCAACCCGACGGTGACCGCTATCGGAGATGCCAGCGTGGTGTCGGACAGCGTGTTGAATGTGGCCGCTGGTTTCTCCCAGCCCACCCAGGCTAAGGCTCCCTCTTCCGCTCCGGTTGCTGGGGTATCCCAGGTCTACACCAAGTACTCGATGCAGCCCTCTCCAGCTGACCAGGCCCGTGAAGAAGCGGTGTTCAATGCCATCAACGCGACACGTAACGGCGCGGGTGTCCCGTCCTTGACGCGCGACCCGGTGATGGATGACGCGGCCCGCGCTTGGGCACAGCAAGTCGCTCGCACCGATGTGTTTGTGCACTCCAACGGCGCTTTGAAGTACGCGGATTTGTTCCCGGCAGGTTGGAAGTTCGCTGGCGAGAACATGGTGGGCTACTACAATGTTGACCCGGCCGCTTACGCCGCGGGCTCCACGAAGGCTTGGGTGGCCTCTCCCGGTCACTACCGCAACCTGATGGATCGGCGCTTCAACCGCACCGGCATTGGTACGGCCACCGGTCGCCAGTGGGTGTACACGGTTCAGAACTTCGGACAGTACTGAGTCTTTTAGGGAAACCTCCCTTTCATCTCCCTAGGTTTCGGTGTCAGGCTTGGCCTGGCACCGAAACTTATTTCGCCGGAACTTGGTTGGACGCGAGGAACTGCCCGGCTGGCTCGCGAGCTCATCAGGCACAGGGGGTAGTGTATGAAATCTGTGATTAAATCGGGGTTGCTGGTCTATATGACCACGAAGGCCGATTTAATCACAGATTTGAAACAGGTCGGGTAGCATAGGGCGATGTCTGTTATGGCCGGAAGCAACAAAAAAGCCCGCCGGACACGCGATGAGGGCGTGTACTGGTTGGACGACACCCCGGTGTACCTGACGCGAAAAAACGTGCGCAACCTGCGGCTACGTATTAATGAACGCGGCGAATTCCATCTCTCTATTCCCTGGCGGGCATCGATGCCGATGGCTCGGGACTTCCTGCATGAACAGGCTGCCTGGATTGCCCGGCAGCAGGAGCGCTTCGCGAGGCGACAAGCGGCGCAGCCGCGACTGGTGGATGGCGAAACGGTCGCGTGGTGGGGTCAAGACGTCCCCCTCAAGGTCGTGGAGGACCCTCGCCCTCGCGCGCGTGCCACTGCGGAAGTGGGCGCCGGAGCGATCGTACTGCACCTGCCGGTGGGAGCCTCCCTGGAAAAACGCCAACGCGCTTTGGATAAATTGCGCAAAACATCCCTGGAAATCCGGTTGGCTCCGGTCTTGGCCAAGTGGGCGGCAGCCTTTGAGACCGAGCCCGGACCGGTGCGGATTCGACGCATGAAGTCACGTTGGGGATCATGCAACCCGCGCACGCGGGCGCTGACGTTTAACCTGGAACTGAGTGCGAAAGATCCGAAGTACCTCGATTACGTGGTGGCTCACGAGTTTACGCACTATTTTCACCCCAACCACGGCCCCGAATTTCATGAATTGCTATCAGCCAAGCTGCCCCAGGAACGCCAGCTGCACCGCGCTTTGAACCGACGCAAACGTACTGCTTGAAAAACCCAATGACACCCATATCCGAGAAAGCAAAGCCCCCGGCGGAATACCGCCGGGGGCTGTCGCTATTTGAGAATCTCAGAGGTTACTTGGACAAAGTCCCCTTCACACTCTTGACAATCTTTAACACCTGCGAGTTGGAGTCAAAGTAGGCCACGTTAGACAGGTTGCCGTCCTTGTCAAGGAAGAACAACACCGGCACGTAGTTGGGTCCCACTACGTTGAACAGCGGGTAGCCGTTGAGGTAGAAATCGCTTTCCATGTCGGACAGGCCCAAACGGCTCAACGTGTAGCGCACGGTGGAAGAATTCCCAGACAACATAACTTCGGCAAAGTTGAACCCTGACTTGTTGATGTCGTGCAGCTGGCGCCAACTGGCCTGGCAGGCCGAGCAATCCGGACGTCCCAAAGCCACCACGGTCGGACGCTTCCCGTCCAACAAATCGCTCATCTTGAGCGATTTGCCGTCCAGAGACTGGAGCGTGTAACCGCTCAGATTCTTGCCGTAGGCGGGGCGAATCTTGGAAGCCAAGTCGCTGCCCGACAGGTGCGCAAACTCGCCGTTGGCGGAGCGCTGAGCATAGCTGAGCGTGGTGAGTTCACCGTTATCGCCGGGGTCGACCGGGTCATCGCCGGGATCATCAGGATTCACGGTCGGATCCGGAGTCGGCTTGTTGTCATCCGGGTCAACCGGGTCGGCCTTATCGCTAAACGTACGCTCCACGAAGGCCGGAAGCGTCTCCGCGGTTTGGGCTCCGCCAATGTTGACCAGGCGTCCGTTGGCGTCCAACAGCAGTGTGTTCGGGGTGGTCAGGAAGTCCGCCCGAGCGGCCCAAATGGTGTCCACCGCGTCATAGTAGATATGGGGACGCATGGCTTCCAGACCGTTTTCGGTGATGACCTTGTCAACCATGTTCACGGTTTCTTGCATATTATCCGCCACGGAAGTCACAACTTCGATGAAGTTGTACTGGGTATGGTCGAGTTTCACCATTTCCTTCCAGGTGTTTACACAAGCGCCGCAGCCCGGGTAGCCGAACATCAGCACGGTGGTCTTGTTCGGGTCCACCAGTGACTCTAGCGACTTCACCTGGCCGGAGGCATCCTTCACCCGGTATTGCAAGAAGTTCTTGCCATAGTGGTGGGTCAAGGATTCGTAAGCCACATCGGTGTGCTGCAAGCCCTTGAAATCTCCGCGTTTTTCACGCTGGTCAAAGGTCAACCAAGACAACCCGGAATTGGGCTGAACCTTGCCGTCTGGGGTGACCCGGAACAGGGCCAGACCGTTGCCGTCAACAAAGTTGGCTTTCGTGGCCGTTATCGCTACGCGGTACACCCCGTTGGGGGTGTTAGCCGGCAGCTTCACGTCCATGGTAGCGTCACCGCGGTTACTCATCGTCAAATCCTGGGAGGCAATAGTCTGACCCGCAGCATTCGTGACGATGACTTTGGCATTAGCCTTGCGGATGTAGTTGCCGTCCAAGTCATTGACCAGCACATTGATCTTGGCGGTGTCCCCCGCCCGGTAAGCCGGAGCATCAGTGGAGGCCACGATATCGAGAGCCTTCACATATTCGGGGAACACGGCATCGCGGCCCTCGTTGAGCCACTTGGTCATTCCGCCGTTCATCCAGTAAATGTACTTGAAGCCCTTTTCCTGCATGAGCTTGGCGGTGGCCCCGCTGCGAACCTGAGTACGGCACAGCAACAGGTAGGTCTTGTCCTTATCGAGGGTATCCAACCATTCTGACAGGCCATCGGCATAGTAGTCGCGGTTCACCGCCCCATCGATGTGCGATTCGAGGTATTCAGCCTTGGTACGCATATCCAACAGCACGAAGTCATCCTTGCCCAGGCGCTCCCCGAGCAAAGTCGCGGCTTCATCAGTTTCAATCATCTTGTAGATCTTTTGTTTGCCATCGTTGGGGTCAACCGGATCCGGCTGGGGATATTCGGAACCAAAGACTACCGAATAGTGACCCACGCCCCGGTAGTATCCATTCGCGGCGATGGTGACTTCGACGTTGTAGCGTCCTTCACTCATATCCGAATTCGGCTGGATAGAAACCCCAGTCTGACCGTAATAGTTCGTGCCTTTCACCAGGTTAGCCTCAAAACCATTAGGACCGGTCACATTGATGTAGGCCGTGGCGTAGGGCAGGGCGTAGCCGTAGGCGTTACGGGTCGTAATCGAAATCTGAGCCCGCTGACCAAAGTCATATTGGGTCGAAGCCGACTGGAAGTACACCATCGGGGTGTAGGGGTTGATTTGGTTGACGACATCGAATGACATCGTCGCCACGCCCCGGTTGAAACCAGGCTGGGTGGTGGTGAAACGTGCCAGGTAGGTACCCGGAACGGCGTTGCGAGCCGTGGTGTAGCTGTAGGTCGTCGCTCCTTGGTAGTTCGCCTGACCCTGATCCGAGTGAATGACCTGACCAGAGGGGTCAACGATGTCCACCTTAACCTGAGCTCCCGCGGCGTAACGTTGCGGTTGCCAGGTACTGACATAGAAGTTGATGGTACGTCCCCGAGCTACCACAGAACGGTCTGTGGAAACTTTCGCCTTTAAGCTGGGAGCGGTGGGATCAACCTCACCATCGTCAGGTTTCGGCTTGTTGTCGTAAACCGTGTAGGTGAACGACTGGCGAGCCGACTCGTAGCCGTCCTTCGCGACTGCCACGGTGAGGGTGTATTTCCCGGCTACCGTGTTGAGAGAGGCGGGCACCTTGAGGGTGGCCTTCCCATTGCGGTCGGTGATTCCGCTCAAACCGCGAGAAACGCCCTTCGGGTTGATGACTGTGGCGTTCACGTTGGTGTTTTCCACCGGGATGTTCGCTTGGTCCTTAACCGCCAGGTTCACGTTCAAGCCGTTGTTCTGGGCCACCTGGGTGGCGCTCAAAGTGGCTATCAGTTTCAAGGTGCGCTGTACCGGGGCCGGTTGCGTGACGGTGACCTGTACCGAGGCGCTAATTCCGGAACCGTCAGTCGCCTGCGCGGTAATGGTGGCATTGCCCGCAGCTACGGCGCTAACCTTACCGGAATCGTCAACCGTAGCAACCGCACTATCACTAGAGGTCCACTTCAATACCTTGTTGGTGGCGTTTTCAGGGGTGATGGTGGCTTGTACCGTGTCGCTGGAACCGACCTGCAGCGACAGCTGCGAGGGGCTGAGCAGGATACCGTCGACACGCGTCTCATCGCCCGGCTTCGGCGTGCTACCGGCCGGAACGGTGATGGCTTTCAAGCTCACGTTCGAATTGGCGCGGAACCGGGTCAAATCTCCCCAAGAGCTACCGTCGTAGGAAATGTAGGACTGACCGGCGCGGGCCGTGGCACGCGAGGAATAACCCCACTGCGGCTGCTCAATCGGGATGGGGTAGTTGTATCCCGGAGTAGTCAACTTCACCATAATGGCGAAAGTGCGGCCTTTTGCGACGGTTAGTGGGTCGAGGTCTACCGTGTGGTAGCCCGCAAAGGTCAAGCGGCCCGAAGCTACCTGGTGAGAGGTGTCAAAACCTTTCGCGGGGGTAAAGTTCGGGTCTACGTAGACTTCGTAACTGGCGCCGTTAGAAGGCACGAAGAAACCGGCTTCCTTGACATCCACGTTTTCCTTGGTTGGACCAAAGACGTTGGCAAACCAGCCGGTTGGGCCTTGCCCGATGGTGCCGGTCATGCCCAGCGGATCGTAGTACCAGATGGTGCCGTTGTCGGTCTTGGGTTTCAGGACGAAAGCAGCGTTATTGGTTTTGCCCATGATCCCGTCATAGTAGGAAACATAGAAGTAACCGTTGTCGTTGCCCCAGTTTTGTCCCCAGGAGTTCTTAACTATCCAGGCCCCGTTGCCCGGTGGACGGTAATAGAAGTTAGAGGCGGAATAGTTATCGTCCCAGCCCAGGATGCTCACCGCATGGTTGGGTGTACCGTAGCCGCGGTCATAATGACCCATGGTGCGGAAGTTCAGGTAGTTCGTGCCGCCATAGACCGTGGTATACAGCGCTCCGTATTCCATCACCGCACGCTTCAAAGTTTCCGTGTCCGCTCCCGAGCGCATTGTCGGCAGGTAAAAGACCTCGTCAATGTCGAATAGCCGGTTCAGGTTGGACGGGGAACGGAAGTTGTAAGGGTTGTAGGGGTCGTCCCGCTCGGCAACCGGACCGCTCCAGCGCGCCAGGTAAGCCGCTGCGACTTGTTCGGTGCCGCCATCATTGGGACCCCAGTCAAAGCCGTGGGTGTTGCGCATATTAGCTTCCGAATAGTCCGGGTTTGAGTCGAGCCCTTTGGACAGCGCAATCGATTCTTCGGAGGAGTTCGCCGCGAAGGACCAGCACGATCCGTTGGGTCCCTGGTCGCGCACCGGGGTAGAGCGGTTCAGTTCGCGCAGATCAAAACGAGCCGGCAGCTCGGCGGGGCCGCTGGAACGCAGCGGAGTGCGCGCACTGCCTAGCAAGTTGTAGTTTGTGTTGATTTTTACCGGGTCTTGGCGCTGACCATTTTCACGACTGCTGGGAGCTCTGAAGGATCTGTCAGAGCTGCGGGTGCGGCTGCGGTCGTGGGTAAAACTTGGGTTCAGCGGAGCGTCACTAACAGTCAAGTCCGCGTTGAGACTGGGATTTGGTTCAGTGTTCGGATCAGCTGCTGCCACGGTGGGCACTGAGGCACTGAAAGATAATCCCGCGATGGTGAGTAGGGAAACGAACCCCACTTTGATCTGAGATAGTTTCTTCATGATTTTCCTAAACAATAGGTTCTCGGAATCAAGGCTGTTTGCATGACTCCCGGTTTCTATCAGAAACAAAAACCGTTACTGGTAATTTAGGGAGAAAAACTTTAAAAAACAAAAAAACGTTCAAGCACGTTTTTTTCTATTCAAAAATGGAGATAAAGTCGCAGTTCAGAGAGTTTTATTTACAGACCCGTAAAAAAGCCTAAAAAGGCGCTATTTTTGTATTCAATACAGCCACCCTATGAACACAAGCCAAGAATTAAATATTTCAATGTACAGAATATGAACGTAAATTTGGGCGCTGCGGACAGCGTCCCTGCGCAGATGCATATTTCGCTGATTGAACAGATTGGTAACGTATGATTCCTGTCGACTACTGCGAATTTGTGTGTTCATTTGCACACCGAGACGGCTCGGGGACGTTGGTATGCAACAGAAAAACCCCTGCGGACTGTGCCAAACAGTACCGCAGGGGTCGTATCTAAGGATGCTTAAATCGAGTGAGGACTATTGTCCACAACCGCAGGACGGTTCCTCAGACTGGCCGCACTGGCAGCTCGCATCATCGCGTTTGGGCTGCAAATCCACCCATTCACGAGGCTCCACGCGCACCCCGGTAAAGAACGGGGTGTCAACGCGCACGAACAGGCGGGCCTCAACCTCGCGCTGCTTGCGCAACACTCCCATGACCCGATCCAGGCGGTCCGCCTCTAGGGTGATGGTCCATTCCCAATCTCCCAGAGCAAACGCTGCCAGGGTTGAAACCGCCACGTCATTGAAATCGTGGCCGTTCATACCGTGTTCCTTGAGGATGGCGTTGCGCCGTGCCTTGGGCAGGTAGTACCAGTCCCAAGAGCGTACGAAAGGATAAACCGCGGCGTACTTGCGCGGGGCGAAACCGCCCCAGCAGGCGGGCAGGTGCGATTCGTTGAACTCAGCGGGCAGGTGGCGGCTCATCGCCGACCAGACCGGCTCGAACAAAGCGGGCCGACCGTGGCACGTCCCGATGGCTCCCACCTTGCGGAAGGCTTCTTGCAGGGCTTCAGTATTATCGGCCAGCGCCCAAATCATCAGGTCAGCATCGGGACGGAACCCCGACACGTCATACCAGCCGCGCACCACTACGCCGTTCACCGCTTCTTCCAAACGGTGGGTAATGCGTTCCAGACGCTGCGGGTCGGTGGGCAGAGGCCGAGTCCGGCGGAACACCATGTGCAGGGAGTAATTCTCTCTGGCGTTGACTTCGTGATAATCGACCGCGTAATCGCGCGGGTCGCCGGTGATTTCCGGAGCTGTTTGAACGGATTCGGGATGTCCCATGGTTTCTCCTTTGATTGGGGTTGGGTTAACAGTGTGATGAGGACGAGAGTGGATAGGGCGCGGATACTGGCAGCAGTTCGGTCCGCAGGTTTCCGCCAAGGGCGGGTAGGTGTCGGGCTCCACGGACTGCTGCGGGTGTTCTCCGCGCGCGAAGGCGGCCCGTTCGTAAACCAGGTCAGCCAGTTCATCCAGGAACTCAGGGTCAGATTCCGCGGTGGCAGCCCGCCGATATTCCAAGCCCAGTTCCTGGGCGGTAGCGGCAGCCTCGGTGTCGAGATCATAGACGACTTCCATATGGTCCGAAATAAAACCGAAGGGAGCCACGATGACCCGGCGCACCCCGGCGGCCGCCAAATCGCGCAAGTGGTCATTAATGTCAGGTTCCAACCACGCCTGGTGCGGGGAACCAGAACGCGAACAAAATGCCAGCGACCACGGCATTTCCAGTCCTTGTGCGGACAGGTGCCGGTTGATGGCTTGCGCTATCGCGAGGTGTTGAGCCAGGTAGGTCCAGCCCTGCCCCAGGGCATCTTGCTCACGGGTCACCACCGGCAAAGCGTCGAGGGCCTCGGGGGAGAAGTCTCTCAGGCGCTGGCGCAAGGGGACGCTGGGGCGGCTGACCGGAGTGTCAAAACGGTCGTCAAACAGCGCCGGTTTCCGCACTGTCGGGGAAGCCTCGGTCGCACTGTGAGCACAGCGGCACGGCCCGGAATGTCGCGCCATCTCTAGGGGAATCGAATGCGTTACGTAAACCAAGTGAACCTGTGAAGGTGACGTTGCGGCGGATTGGTCAGAAGCGAGAGTCACGTTTAGGTCCCGGGCGGCCGCCGCGATAGCGCGGGCGTTGGCGGTGACAAATCCGGGGGTGTTCGCAAAAGGGCGGACCCGGTCCAGCGTGACTTCACCGGCCACCTCAGGGCGGGCGGCGCGCAGGTCAGCGAGCGCCTGGGCCAGGTTTTCCCGGTATTGCCGGCATCCCGAATAACACGTGTAGGCGGTAGTGAACAGCGTCAAGATGCGGCGTGCTCCCTGGTCAACCAAGTCAATCAGACTTTCGCTGAAGTACGGGTGCCAGTTGCGGTTGCCTACCGTATAGATGAGGTCATCGCCGAGGCGTTGGTGCAGGCCGGCCAGCAGCTCGTCATTGCGGGCATTAATCGGGGAAACACCGCCAAACAGGCGGTAGTGTCCGCCGACTTGTTCCAGGCGGGAATCGGGAATCCCCGCCCCGCCGGTAGCATTGCGCAAGAACGGCAACACGTCCTCCGGGCCGTTCGGACCGCCATAGCTGACCAGCAGTAACGCATCGTAGGGAGACAAACTGTGCATGGGATTTACCTGACTTCGGCGTTCAAAGCGGCTTCGAGAATATCGGGAGTCAGTCCCCACACGGTCGCCAGGGCATCAACCCACTCGCTGCCCAAGCCTGCCTCGGCCGCCATGTGGGCAGAAACAGTGGGAGTATGCGCCAGCTTGGCGATGACGTGATGAATCGCGGCCTCCGCGGCTTCGCGAGAAATCATCTCGCCAGCGGGAAGTCTGTCAATCTCGGCCGCGGCGGCTTGCTGGAAAATGGCGCGCAGCTGCACGATAGCCGGATCCATGTGACGTGCTGCCACCGCCGCATCGTACTCGCTCAAACCGTCTTCAATAATTTCATGCGCCCGGCGCACTTGGGACACGGCCAAAGCCGGAACCCGGTGACGAATATCCTCCAAATCCCACAACGCGACCCCCGGTAGGTCTCGCACACTTTCCTCCACGTCACGATGCAGCGCCAGGTCCAAAATGGTCAAGGAACTGTCGGGGTCGGCCAGGCTGGCGCGCACCTGTTCGCGGCGCAGTATCGGGGCGCCGATTCCCCGCGCGGTGACAACCAAATCAGCCTGTTGTAGCGCCGGCACTAAGTCAGCGGCGGGAATGACACGGGTTCCGTGATTCTTGGCAAAGGCAGTGACCCGCTCGGAAGTCGAAATATTGGCGATGTCGCGCACCCCGCGGGCGCGCAGCTGGGCAACCGTACTCCCGGCATAAGCGCCGGTGCCGACCAGGAGAACTTGCGCCTGTCGCCATTCGGGCAGCCGCCCGCTTGCCTCCACCACATCCAGACCCACGGAAACAACGGAACGCCCTAGTCCGGTCAATTCAGTCTTGCTGGCGACCTTCCGGGCGGTGGATAGCGCTCCTTCAAACATGCGCACCATCAACCCGTGAACTTCCCCCAAGTCTTGGGCGCGCGTAAAGGAACGGCGCACCTGACCCGCGACCTCGGCCTCACCCACCACCATAGAATCCAATCCCGCGGCAACCCGATACAGGTGCTCGGCGACCGCGCGACCCTCAATAAAATTCCAGGCCAGCGTATCGTTCTGGGCATGAGGCGGGTGGGAAGCCGTAAGCTGTTGCGTTTCGGAGGGCAGATCTTGGGTGGGAACCAGGCGTACTCTCGGATCGGCCGAAGCATAGATTTCCACGCGGTTACAGGTCGAAACCAGCACCAGGGAATGCACTCCCGGGGTCTCGAACCATTCCGATTCCTTTTCCGCAGCTTGAGATGCCGCCTGAGCCACTTCAGCCAAGCTGTGGGTCAGGTGATTGACGGTGTAAAGTTGAAAAGGCATCAACCTTTTTATACCTTAAATAGAATTACCCCCGCAAAACAGTTACTAAGGGTATCCTAAGTTAGGATTGTATTTTGGCTGCAGTTTCTATGGGTCTTGACCCACTATTCTCCGGTTCACGGATGCGTGCCGCGCTGAACGGAATCAGACCGGCTACCACCCCGGTGTGGTTCATGCGCCAAGCCGGGCGGTCCCTGCCGGAATACCGTGCCCTGCGCGAGGGAAAATCCATGCTCGCCGCCTGCACCACCCCGGAGATTGCCGCCGAGATTACCCTCCAGCCGGTGCGCCGCCACCACGTCGACGCGGCCGTGTTCTTTTCCGATATCGTGGTGCCGCTGTACCTGGCCGGCGCAGACATCGACATTGTGCCCGGCCGCGGACCGGTGCTGAAACAGCCTCTGACCAGCGCAGACGAGATAGAAAAACTGACCGAACTGGAAGTTGCGGACTGGTCGGTCATCGAGCAAGCCGCCGCCCATGTCCGCCGCGAACTGCCCTATGAAAAAGTCCTGCTGGGGTTCGCCGGAGCACCCTTTACCCTGGCGTCCTACCTGTTGGAAGCCGGTGGGTCGCGGCGGCGCGAATGCTTGGAAACCCGCGCTTTCATTGAGGCGCAACCCGCCGCCTGGACCAAGCTAGCGACCTGGTGCGCGAAACTGTCCGGCCAGTTCATGAAAGCCCAAATCAACGGCGGCGCCGAAGCGGTGCAACTGTTCGATTCCTGGGCGGGAGCCCTGACAGCAGAGGAATACCGCCGCTTCGCCCTGTCCTACTCGACGCTTGCCTTCCAAGGCGCGCCGGGAGCCACGCACGTTCACTTCGGGGTCGGCACCGCTCACCTCATCGAGGCGATGGGTGAAATCGCCGAGGTCGTTTCCATCAGCTCCGACCTGAGCTTGGACGCCGCCGCTCGGCGCCTGCCCGGGAAGGTCCTGCAGGGCAACCTCGACCCGGACCTGCTGGTTCCCGCGGAGCAACCGGCACAAACTGACGCCACCCCAAGCGAGGCGAAACCCACCGAGACGGGGGACATCATGGAGCAGGTCTGGCGCGAAGCCGAACAGGTCTTGCAGGCTGGACTGGCCGCTCCCGCCCACATTTTCAACCTGGGACACGGGGTGAGACCCGACACCGACCCCGGGGTGCTGACCGAACTGACCGCAAGGATTCACACTTGGCGAGCCCCGGCCACCTCCCCCACCGAAAACTCTCAAAAACCCACCAAACACACCAAGTAACGCTTCTGAAGGGAAAACACCATGGCTGACGACGGCTTTGACATGATTATCCTCGGCGGCGGGCTCGGCGCGCTGGCCGCCGGATACGCGGCGACAAAACGCGGACTGCGCCCCCTCATCTTGGAGGAGCGCGGACGCCCCGGCGGCCTGGTCTGTTCGGGAGTTTTCGGGGGAGCCACCGTGGATATCGGTGCCGAATCCTACGCCACCCGCACCCCCGAAGTCACCGATTTGTGCCGGGAACTGGGCTTGAACCCGGTCGCCCCCCACAGCGACTCCTGGGTATGGGACCACGGCCGCAACGATGCCGTGCGCATCCCCTTTGGAACCCTGGGGATTCCCGCCGACCTTGACGACCCGGTGTTCGTGGAGGGACTGACCCACATCGCCGGGCCACAAGCCCTGGAGCGCGCCCGACAGGATTTGACGCTGCCCGCGGAAGTCGGCGCGGACGCGAAAAGTTTTGGAGAACTGGTAGAAGCCCGGTTGGGGAAAGCCGTGCTGGACGCGTTCGTGACCCCGTTTGCGGGAGGCATTCACTCCACGCACCCCAACGGACTGGATCCCGACCGGGTCGCACCGGGATTGCGCGCCGCCCTGGCGCGCACCGGGTCGCTGACCAAGGCGGTGGCCGCCACCCGCAAACCCAACTCAATCGTGGTGATGATGCCCGAAGGCGGTATGTTCAAGCTGGTAGACGAGCTGGTGAAACGCATTACCGACGCGGGGGGACGCATCGATAACCACGTGCGGGTCATGCACGTCGAAGCCGGTATCGGAGCGGATAACCCGCGCTGGGTCGTGTGGTGCAAACACACGATTTCCAACACCAAGTACCAGGGCGGACCCCCGGAAGAAACCGGTAATGCTTTCGGGTTGGCGACCGACCGGATTGTGGTGGCGCTGCCGGGCAACAGTGCGTTGAAGGTGCTGAACTCGGCCGCTGCCTCGATGCTGCGCCTGAAGTATCATGCCGAACGTGACCATCGGGACGCTTCCTTGCGGTTTGACGCGGCGGCCCTGGAAGAAATCGGCGATTTGACCACCGGATTCCAGCTGCATAAAGGCACTCACGTGATGAACGTGACCCTGGCGGTCAATGCGCCCCAGCTGGACAATCCGCCGCGCGGGTCGGGCATGTTGGTCGGGCCCCCGCCCTGCGGACCTGATGAGGATCCGCACGTGTTGCAGGCCAAAGCCATCACGAACTATTCCGCGAAATGGCCCGGGACGATGGCGGGAGCTGCCCCCCACACGCATATCCTGCGGATTTCCTACGGTCGAGAGGGCGACCCGGACGGTTTTGTCTACCAGATTACGGTGGAGCGGGCTTTGGCTGACGCGTCGCGGATGCTGGGAGTGGAACTGACCATGGATCAGGTCCTGGATTCGCGCCGCATCTTTTGGGGCGACGCCATGACCCACCCCAACGCTGAGGAACGCGCGGTGCTCAACCAGATTGCCGCCGCGGCCCAGCGCGTGGAGGGTCTGGATCTGGAAGGCGCGTTGTTTGCCGGGACCGGGATTACCGCCGTGGTCGCTCGCGGATTGCAGTTTCAATAGGTAGGTTCACAAGGGCGGGGCGGACCGTTGCCCTAACGGTACCCTCGCTAGCAACCTCAAAGCAGAAACGGAGCCCTAAGGAGCTACGGGAGGGCCGAATAGCTTACCTTTTTCAAAATTTTCTCCAGTAGAGGTGTCGATGACGATAGCAACTTCTTTGCTGGATTTGTCAATAACCGCAAACCATAGGCTTTGATTGTGATCTTGACGAACCAGGCACCATGCTGCGGGTTCCTTATTGTCGTGGTTTGGAAAGGAGTCTTTGAATGGGAAAACAGGGGTGGGGCCGCCGTGACTCCAGGAGCGCAATCCTCCCACGGTGGTATCTGACCATGAAATTATTTCTTTGTCTGCAAACGCTTCCTGGCACAGGTTGAAGGCATCAAACACATTCTGGCGCGGGTTTGGGGTTGTATCTACGATATTGGGTGAAGCATTATTGGTCGACGAGTCCGACGTGACGCGGGGTACGTCGTGGCCAAAAGAACAAGACCCGATGGATAACGAGATACCACAGACAACAACAAAATGTACAAATAATTTACATTTCCTCATCTGTGTATTTACCTTTCGATATGCACGCTTTAGGTATTGCTTAGGCGGCGATGACGTCGGTAGCGCTGAAGTCCGTGCCCTTGAACAGTAGCGGTTCGTTCAGGGCGCGGGAGGCGGCGTAGGAAAAACAGTCCCCGAAGTTGAGCTTGGCTGGCGAACCCGAGCCGCGGGCGAAGTTTTTGATGGCGTAGCGAGCCCAATAGAGGTGGTTTTTATCCACGGGGGTGATTTCAATGCCCAGGGCATGAAGGACCTGTGGTGGATCACCGTACTTGCGCGCCACGAGTTCAAATTCAACTGCGGTCCCCGCACTGATTTTTGTGTTGTCGCTACGGAGGATTTTTTCGAGATATTCTCGGTAGCCGGGTTCCCGCGTCATAATGGCGATTAAAACTGAGGTGTCTACAATCACTTCGGTAGTCCGTCCTCATCGTAGAGGTCGTCATCAGTCAAGAAGGTTATCCCTTCCGCCTCCACTTGGGCTTGAATTTCCCTGATGGCCTGCAGTTTTTCCTCATAAGTCGGGCGGCGCGTGGTCTCGAGTTCCCGCTGGGCCAGTTCGCGCACCACGGCGGTCATGGTCATGCCTTTACGATTCGCGAGTTCGCGAACGTTTTCATACACCTGGGGATCTTTGATAGTCAGCATCGGCATAGAACAATTCTACCATTAATGCTAGAAAAGCGGGAGGTGGGTTTGCCGCTTCGGTTACAACTGAGGTATGCACGGAGTTTCTCGGGTGGGTATGGAAACACTCGCGGTTAATCGATAAGTGAACAACCGAAAATAGTGGTTGAAAACAGTAGATTTGTGCCGTAGGTCAATTAAAATAGATATACGGGGGGTTCAGTGGAGATTCCGCGTGACACTATGGAAAGTGTGTGAATTCTAACGGTTCGCCTGATGACAAGGACGTCTTGAGGAGGGTTTTAGGAGTAAAAATGGCGTTACGCATGGGGAAATTTGTCGCGTTAGCTGGTGGTCTGGCGTTGATAACGCGAGATTTATCTGTAATTTAGGGAAAAGAAAGGAAGGTGAGCTGTTCTATGAAAAAAATATTGATAATTCCACTGGTTCTTTCGCTGACCCTACTGTTGGGCAGTTGCGCGAACTCCGATAACAACAATGGAAGTACTGCTGCAACCGAATCGACCAGACAGGTTGAGCCTGCGTTTAAGTATATTTACGAAACTGGATCAGGATATACCGGAGAACTTTCTGCACTCGAAATCAATACTTGTATTAATTCACTTGACTTGATACATTCCACAGATTCTAGCGAGGTTAGTTTCCCCTACCATCAAAAACCAGGCATTTACCTCTGGGACCCCTCCACTCCCAGCGTTAAGATGAAGAGTTGGTACAACAACATCAAGCGTCTGGTGAAAGCCGGGGATCCTGATGCTATTGGCGAAGTCTCGAGCATGTTAGCCCTCCTCATCCAGGCCTATCACCCAGATAAAGTTGGTTTCATGGTCAGATTTGATTTGTTAACCAATGAAACCGGGCTAACCTTAGTTGGAGACGGTAACGATACTGTTATGTCTTGGGATCAAATCATTTCCAAGCTCGACTTACATCATGAACCAGGTATCGCGGAACTGGCGGGTTTGCTAAAAGGAAAGAACGATAAGATTGATATTCGCTTTGTTAAGAATAGCACCGAACAATTATGTAAAGCATACCGCGGTTTCCAGAACGATATTTCAAACAACTGGGATTTAAACGAAACTAATCATAAATTCCTATATGATGTCGAGAAAGATATGATTAACTTTCAGCTTCGTGAAGATGCTAAGGAATATGATTGCGGATGCCTAATTACTAACCCCTCCAAACCATTTAGATTAGCCGATGTTACGACCCAAGTAACAGATTTTACAGGAGTCATTCATAACAAATATCCCGGACTAATGTATTATTCGGAATACCCGGCTACTCAATCCGAACCACAGCCCTAGCTTTCATTGCTGTTGCTCAGAACCACGCTAATTACGGATAATGCTTCTTGCGTGACCTCTGCTACACAGTCAATCCTCTCGTGAGCTTGACTAGGTTGTACCGCCTGAATGTCCTAAGCTAGAACTTATGCAAACGATTGGCAGCGCTGAGCGTCCGCTCGTGATTGGCACCCGGGCCTCTGCCCTAGCTTTGACCCAAACCCGCACGGTGGCATCCGATTTACAACAGCGTGGACTGCACGTGAACGTCCAGACTTTCACCACGGAGGGCGACATCAACCGGGCTTCCCTGGCCAGCCTGGGCGGAGTCGGCGTGTTCGCGGCGGCTCTGCGGGTGGCGCTGCTGGAGGGTCACTGCGACCTGGTGGTGCACTCTCTGAAAGACCTGCCCACCGTGCCGGTAGACGGTCTGGTGGTGGCGGCCACCCCGACTCGTGAAGATCCGGGAGATGTACTGGTGGCGCGCGACAATCTAGGTTTGGCGGATTTGCCCGCCGGCTCGCGTCTGGGAACCGGCTCGCCGCGCCGAGCCCGCCAGATAGCGGTAGCGCGCCCGGATATTACATTGGTAGACATTCGCGGCAACGTCCCTACGCGAGTGGGACGGGTGAAAGGTTTGGCTGCCGTGGCTGAACGGGCCGGCCTGCAGCCGGGCAAGGCCGCGGAAGATTTGGACGGGGTGGTGCTGGCACGAGCCGGACTGCGCCGCTTGGGAATGGATGAGGCCATCACGGATTCCCTGGAAGGCACGGTGATTCCGGCCGGCGGACAGGGCGCGCTAGCTCTGGAAACCCGTCCCGAACTGCTGGACAGCGAGGAGGGGCGAAACTTCGCCCAAATCCTCAAGTTTGTGGACGACGAACCCACCCGGTTAGAGGTCAGTGCGGAACGTGCCCTGCTGCGTTACCTGGAAGCGGGCTGTGCCGCGCCCTTGGGTGTGCGCGGAGTGGTGACCTGGGACAAACGTGTCGAAGCACCCTCGGGACGCCTAGAACTGACTGCCCGAGTGATCGGAAATCAGGGCGAAGTCCTGGAAGTCAACGGGGAAACCACTGTGCTGCTGGGGGCCGAAGCTGCGCAGCGTGACTTCGCGCTGGCTGCTGCCCAACAGTTAGGGGTGGATTTGGCTGGGGAACTGTTGGCGGCCGGAGCCGCAACAATCGCCGACCTCAAAGCCGCCAAACCCGCGCCAACCCAGAGTGGTGCAAATCAGACGGTAGGTAATGAAAAGGAATTATGGGGGGAATAACATTTGATGAAACCTAAACTGTTGGTGCCCAGGGTCCCGGGCGACGTGTTGGCACGGGGACTGGAAAAGGCGGGTCTGCCGGTGGTGTGCGCGCCCGTGACCGAGAAAGTACCCACTGCCAGTGAGGACTGGTTCGAGCCGATGCAGCGGCTGCAGGACGGGGAATACGACTGGGTTGTGCTCTCCAGCGTGGCCACAGCCACGTTCCTGGACGCTCACTATGACCTGGAAGATTTGTTTGCCCAAGTGCAGGTCGCAGCCGTAGGTGCCGCCACCGCCGAAGCCATCCGTCAGCTTGACGGCCATGTTGACCTAGTTGGGCCCGATCCGGCCTGTGCCGAGTCGCTGGTCAAGGCGTTTCCGCCGGGGACTGGAACGGTGCTGCTACCCGGTGCGGTCGGGGCGGCCCCGACCTTGGGACAAGGGTTGAACCGCAAGGGATACAACGTGGAAAAACTGCGGCTCTATGAATCCGTATCCCTACCCGATTTACCGCTGGAATGGGAGACCGCCCTGGCTCCCGGAACGCTGACCTACGTGCTGGTTACGGCCGGTTCGGTAGCACGCGCCGCCCACGAACTGCTGACGAAAGCCGGCGTGAAACAATGGCCCGAACCCATCGCTTTCGGGAAATCTTCCGCCACCGTGCTGCGAGAACTAGGCTGGTCGGCCGCCGAGGTTTGTGAAACCACGAACACCGAAGGGGTCGTTCGGGCTTATGAAAACGCTGTTCGAGAATTAGAACAGAAAGCCGCACGAGATTAGGGGAGAACTATGACAGGATTACCGCACGCCGCAAATTTGGGGATAGGACCGACCACCCCGAGCGCTACCACAGGACGGCACACCGATACTGGTGAAACCGGAACCACAGCCGGGACGAACGACAAGGTCGTACCCGCGCGGAAACTGCCCCACGGCCTGACCCCTTTTGTGCGTCCGCGCCGACTGCGCACGTCTGTGCCGATGCGTCGCCTGGTGGCGGAAACCCGCTGGAGCCCCGAACAGCTGATTCTGCCCGTATTCGTGCGTGACGGAATTAGCGAACCGGTAGAGATTCCGTCCATGCCCGGCCAATACCAGCACACGCCCGAATCTTTGGCGCAGTTGGGTCGGGAAGCGGCGGATGCCGGCATCGGGGGCATGATTGTGTTCGGAGTCCCCACCGACGCTGACAAAGATGAAACCGGCTCGGCAGCTTGGGACCCCAACGGGATTCAAAACCGGGGCATCGCCGCCCTCGCCGACGCGGTCGGGGATCAGCTGGTGGTCATGGCCGACACCTGCCTGGACGAGACGACCTCGCACGGGCACTGCGGACCGTTGCGCCCAGACGGTGTGGTAGACAACGATTGGGCGGTGTCCTGTTACGCGGCTACGGCGGTGTCACAAGCGCGGGCCGGGGCGGCCGCGGTCGGCCCCAGCGGCATGATGGACGGCCAGGTCGCCGCTATCCGTGAGGCTTTGGACGAAGCCGGGTACAGTGACGTGGCGATTATGGCCTACTCCGCCAAATATGCTTCCGGACTGTTCGGGCCGTTTCGGGACGCGGTCGGTTGCGCCCTGAAAGGCGACCGGCGCACCTATCAGCAAGACCCCGCCAACCGCCGCGAAGGACTGCGCGAAACCCTGCTGGACATTGAGGAAGGAGCCGACATGGTTATGGTTAAGCCCGCCTCGCTGTACCTGGACGTGCTGGCTGACGTGGCCGCGGCTTCACCGGTGCCGGTGGCCGCCTACCAGGTGTCCGGCGAATATGCGATGATTGAGGCGGCGGCCGCCAACGGCTGGATTGACCGTTCCCGGGTCATCGACGAGTCCCTGACCTCGATTGTTCGGGCCGGAGCGGACATCGTGTTGACCTACTATGCGATTGAGGCGGCGCAAGGCTTGGCCTAACCGAGCCCGCGTCACGGCCAGCGAGCCGGAAACGTGACCCGAAAGATCTTGTGACACAGTACTTTCATCACCCAAAGGAGGGCGAAATGACAACGAATGCTGATTTGTTTGCGGCGGCTCAAGCCGTCATCCCCGGCGGGGTCGATTCCCCCGTACGCGCCTACGGTTCGGTCGGGGGCGTGCCGGCTTTCGTGACTCGCGCGAAAGGGCCGCGCGTGTGGGACGCGGAAGGTCACGAGTTCGTTGACCTGGTTTGTTCCTGGGGGCCGATGCTGCTGGGTCACGCCAATGAACGAGTGGTTCAGGCCGTGACGCGCGCGGCCGAGGCAGGCCTCAGTTTCGGGGCGCCCACCGAGTCGGAAACGTTGCTGGCCGAGGCTATCCGCCAACGGGTGCCGCTGGCGGAAAAGGTCCGTTTCGTCTCGACTGGAACCGAAGCGACCATGACCGCTATCCGCCTGGCGCGCGGGGCGACCGGGCGGGATTTGATTATCAAGTTCGCCGGCAACTATCACGGACACTCTGACGGTTTGCTCAGCGAAGCCGGTTCCGGGGTAGCCACCGGCGGTTTGCCCGCCTCCGCGGGAGTACCGGCGGGAATCTCGGCTCTGACCCTGGTGTTGCCCTACAACAATGTGAAAGCTGTACAGGAAGCGTTTGCCCGGCGCGGTTCCGAGATTGCCGCGGTCATCGTGGAAGGTGCCGCCGCGAATATGGGGGTCGTGGCCCCCCGGGCCGGATTCCTGCCCGAAATTTCCCGGCTGTGCCGCGAGTACGGGGCGTTGATGATTCAAGACGAGGTGCTGACCGGGTTTCGGGTGTCGCCCTCGGGCTGGTGGGGGTTGTCCACCGGGCGGGAATATTTGGAAAGTCCAGAAGGCACCACGTCCGGTCCGGCGGGACTGTTCCCGGTAGGGGTCGCTGCCCAAAACGAAGGCGTGACTTTCGGCGAGTTTTGGACTCCGGACTTGCTGACCTTTGGCAAGGTCATCGGGGGAGGCATGCCCCTGGCAGCTATCGGGGGCCGCGCCGAACTGATGAATCAGCTCGCCCCCCTCGGCCCGGTCTATCAGGCGGGAACCCTGAGCGGCAACCCCCTGTCCTGCGCGGCCGGGTTGGCCACTCTACAAGGTGCCGACAACAATGTGTATGGCAAGGTCGATGCGGTGGCCGACACGATTGCGGGCGCTCTGGACGCGGCGTTGAAACGCGAGGGCGTGCCCCACTTCATCGGGCGAGCCGGGTCGCTGTTCTCCGTGTTCTTTTCCGAGACTCCCGTCATCGATTATGCCGGCGCGAAAGCCCAGGAAACCTGGCGATTCGCCCCGATGTTTTGGGAGTTTTACCGGCAAGGCGTCATGTTGCCGCCCTCCGTGTTCGAAGCCTGGTTTGTGTCCGCAGCCCACTTCGGCGACGATGCGGCCATTAACCAGATTCTGGACGCAATTCCGGCCGCGGCGAAAGCTGCCGCCACCGCCCAACCGCCCCAGGCTTGAACGCAGGCGCCAACCACCCCTCACAACTAGTGAAAGCAGAACAAATGGTTACTGAATTTCCCACCGAACACGTTGATTTGGGGGCGCTGAGCCCGGCGATTGCCCTCGGCTCGCTGGACGGACGATACCGCGGGGTCGTGTCCCCGCTGGTGGACTGGTTTTCTGAAGCGGCGGTCAATCGGGCACGTCTGTTCGTTGAGATAGAGTGGCTCATTTGGCTCACGGACCAGGAAGTGCTGGACGGCGCGCCGGTGTTGAGCGCGGCGGAAAAGTCGTATCTGCGCAGTCTGGTCGGAACTTTCGGGGCGGACGAAATCGCTACGCTGAACCAAACCGAAGCGAAAACCAAGCATGACGTGAAAGCGGTGGAATACCTGTTGAAGTCCGCCCTTGAGGCTGCCCCGGAGGCGTTAGGCAGCACGGAAGGACAGGCACTGCCGGGCCTGAAAGAAATGGTGCACATTTTCTGCACCTCCGAGGACATCAACAACCTGACCTACGCGATTTTGATAAAGCACGGGGTGGGACGCGTGTGGCTGCCCGCCGCCCGCGCCTTGCAAACCCAAATCACCGACCTGGCCCGGGAAAACGCGGACGTGCCGATGCTGGCCCACACCCACGGGCAGCCCGCCACCCCCACCACCTTGGGACATGAACTGGCCGTGTTTGCCTGGCGCATGGACCGCCAGCTGAAACGCGTTGAAGCCCAGGAATACTTGGGCAAAATCAACGGCGCGACCGGCGATTTTGCGGCACACACGGTGGCGGTGCCCGGAGCGGATTGGGCGGCGCTGTCCCGCGGATTCGTCGAGGACCGACTCGGACTGACCTGGAACCCGTTGACCACCCAGATTGAATCCCACGACTATCAAGCGGAACTTTATGCGACGGTCACGCACTTCAACCGCATCGCCCACAACCTCGCCACCGATATTTGGACCTATATTTCCCTGCGGTATTTTGCCCAAGATTTGGCGGCGCAAGGTTCGACCGGGTCCTCGACCATGCCGCATAAAATCAACCCGATTCGGTTTGAAAACGCCGAAGCGAACCTCGAGATTTCCTCCGGTCTGTTCGAGGTGCTGGAACAGACCCTGGTCACGACCCGGATGCAGCGCGACCTCACCGATTCCACCACCCAGCGCAATATCGGCACCGCGTTTGGCCACTCCCTGCTGGCAATCGATAATCTGCGGCGCGGGCTGGCCGGGCTGAAGGTTGATGCGGCCGTGATGGCGGCCGATTTGGACGACAACTGGGAAGTGTTGGGCGAAGCAGTCCAACAGACCATGCGCGTGGCGGGGATTGCCGGGGTTTCCGGCATGGATAACCCCTATGAGCGCTTAAAAGAGCTGACCCGTGGGCACAAGGTTGACGGGGCTCGGATGCGGCAGTTCATTGCCGACCTGGGGCTGCCCCCAGAGCAAACCGCACGTTTACAGGCCCTGACTCCCGCGACCTACACCGGCTTGGCCGCCCAGCTGGTCGACTACCTCGAATAAGCGTGCTCAGCCCATTAAACAGGGCCGATTCCAGTCGCCGGGTGGGAATAATTCGGCGCAACCGGTGGTTGAAATAGACAGTGGCCCTACGAGCGGCCAGTATCGCAAAACAGCAACGAAAGGAACCCTAATGGCAACCCTCACCATGAACCTCGACGGACTGACTTGTGACATGTGCGTCAAGCACATCACCGCTGACCTCAGCGACCTATCGGGCGTGGAGCGCGTTGAAGTGGTGCGTGACGAGGGCCGCGGTGTCGCTACCGTGACCGGCGAAAGCCTGCCCTCCGACCAAGTCCTCACTGAAACCGTGCAGGACGCCGGCAACTACCGCGTTGTGTCCATCAACCGGTAGTTGTTTCCTGAGCCGTCTCCAGTGGTGGTGTGAGGACGGCGCGAGGTCGGCACGGTGGTTTGATGACACACAACGAAACGACAGCTAGTCCCTCCGCTGACCCGGCGGTGGATCCAGCGCTGGATCCGGCTGGGTTGCGCCGGCAAGACCTGGGGCGTCGCCTGGTGGTGGCCGTGATTTTTGGTCTACCGGTAATGGCGATCTCTATGCTGGAAGTCCTGCAGTTTCCGGCTTGGCAGTGGGTTGTAGGTGTTTGCAGCCTGCCGGTGGTGGTCTGGGCCGCCGCGCCGTTTCATCGCGGGGCTCTGCGGGCGGCACGAGGGGGGTCTACTACGATGGACACCCTGGTTGCGTTGGGGGTGAGTGTGGCGACGCTGTACTCCTGGGGGGCGCTGATTTTTACTCCCGCAGGACACATCGGCATGACCATGAACATGAGCCTGAACCCCTTGGCCGCAGCGCACGAAACAGGCTCCGGCGGTGAAATCTTTTTTGAAACCGCCGTGATGATTACCGTATTCTTGCTGACCGGACGATATTTGGAGGCCCGAGCCAAGTCCTCGGCGACCTCGGCGCTACGCGCCTTGCTGTCCCTGGGGGCAAAACAGGCCGTGCGCGTCACCCGCCCCGGCGACCCTCGTGACCCGGCAACCCCTTGGGAAACTGAAACTATCGACGTCGCCGCGCTACAGCCGGGGGACTACTTTTTAGTACCAGCCGGGGAAAAAATCGCCACCGACGGCATCGTGTTCGAAGGACACTCCACCGTTGACGAATCCATGCTGACCGGCGAGCCTATCCCGGTGGAAAAGTCCGTGGGCGATAGTGTGACCGGCGCCACCATCAACGTCCAAGGCCTGCTGGTCGCCCAGGCCACCAAGGTCGGTGCGGAAACGAAACTGGCCCAAATCACCCGACTGGTGACCCGCGCTCAAGCCGAGAAAGCCCCGGTTTCTCGCCTGGCAGACCGGGTGTCGGCAGTGTTCGTCCCGGTGGTAATCGTCCTGGCTGTCCTGACTTGCGTGCTGTGGCTGGGACATGGACAACCGTTCCCTGCCGCTTTCACTGCCGGGGTATCAGTGCTGGTCATCGCCTGTCCGTGCGCATTGGGGTTGGCGACCCCGATGGCCTTGCTGGTCGGGTCCACCCGGGCATCCCGCGCGGGCATCCTGCTGAAAGGCCCCCAGATTCTGGAGGAAACCCGGCGCATCAACACCCTGGTCATGGACAAAACCGGCACGCTGACCACCGGGGAAATGCGCCTAGAGGACGTGACGGTGTCCGCTCCGAAGCCGGCGGAGTTGGTGTCGCTGGGGGACAATGAGGCTCTCGCGTTGGCAGCCAGACTGGAGACCGGATCTCCTCACCCGATTGGAAAAGCCCTGGTCGCGGCCGCCGAGACGAGAGACTGCGGGAGCGGACCTGCCGCCTTGACCGGGTTCGCCACGTTCATCGGGCGCGGCGCCGGAGGTTTCGTAGACGGCGTGGCCTATGCGATTGGGAAACCGGAGTGGCTCACGGCGATGGGCGCGGACATTCCCCCCGACTTGGAGGCGGCGATTGGGGCCGCCCAGTCACAAGGGCGGACCGTGGCGGTGTTGGCTACGGGTGCGGGCTGGTCGTCACAAGTTTCCGCGGACGCCTGTCCGGTGTTGCCAGGTGAGCCGGCCGGTAACGGGCAGCTGGCGGCGGAGCCGGTCGGTACGGAAATGACCCTGAAAATCACGGGGATGACCTGCGCGTCTTGCGTGGCCCGAGTGGAAAAGCGGCTCAATAAACTCGATGGGGTTTCGGCCTCGGTGAACCTCCCCTTAGAAATCGCCACCGTGACGCTCACCGCGGATGTCCCCCCGGAAACCTTGATAGCACAGGTCGAAAAGGCCGGTTACGGGGCCAGTCTGCTGGACAGTGCGGAAACCGCGGACAAACCGGGCCGGCGCAGCGAAAACAATATCGCGGCGGTGGCGGGAGACCTGGTGCAGGCCCGAACCCTCGCCGTGTTTACCTTCAGCGACCCGGTCAAACCCGAAGCCGCACACACGGTAGCCAGCCTGAAAGCGGCCGGTATCGAAACCGTCCTGCTGACAGGGGATCAGCCCGAACCGGCACGCCGGGCAGCCGACCAGGCCGGAATCGAAACGGTCGTGGCAGGCATCAGCCCGGAAGGCAAAGTCGACGCAATCCGGGAACTGCAAGATGCCGGGAAAATCGTGGCAATGGTAGGGGACGGTGTCAACGATGCGGCCGCTCTGGCCGCCGCCGACCTGGGGATTGCCCTGGCCACCGGCACCGATGCGGCTATCGGTGCCGCGGACATCACCCTGGTGAACCCCAGTCTGGAGGCCATCACTCAGGCCATCAACGTGTCTCGAGCCACCCTGAGAAACATCAAGCAGAACCTCGCCTGGGCTTTTGGTTACAACATTGTGGCCATCCCCCTGGCGGCCGCGGGGATGTTGAATCCGGGACTGGCGGGGGCTTTCATGGCGACCAGCTCGGTGCTGGTGGTGCTCAACTCCCTGCGCCTAAACCGCGTCCACCTGTGATTTCGCCGGTTTTTTCGGCGTAGAACACCGCGGCGCAAACCCGGGCGGCACTCAATCCCTTGGGCGGATTGGCGCTGGGCATAAAGACGCTAGACTAGGGGAGGCCAGCGAAGGGACGGTAGAAGTGGCTTCTGGGGATGATGCTGACGCTTTGACGCCGGCGCGGCGCAAACGAGTGCTGTTGGTGTGCTCGATGACTGTCGTGTGTACCCAGCTGTATCTGAACGCAATGAACGTGACTCTACCGGCGATTAGGACGGATTTGCACGCCAGCACCGGGGAACTGCAGTGGTCTTTGAACATTTATGCCCTCGCTTTAGCGGCCATGCTGATGGTGACCGGAGCCCTGGGCGACCGTTTCGGACGCCGCCGCACCATGATCGTGGGCATGGCGACTTTCACGGCCGGTACCGTGTTGGCTGCCGCCGCGTGGGTGCCGCTGGTGCTGATTGTCGGCCGCGGCTTGCAAGGGTTGGGAGCCTGTATGCTGCCGGTTATCAGCCTCGCGGTCATCAACGAGGTGTTTCGCGACCCGGTGGAACGCGCGAAAGCCATCGGGTTTTGGAATGCGCTGCTCGGAGTCGGTTTAGCCGCCGGGCCGGTGTTGGCTGGAGCCTTGGTGACCTGGGTCGATTGGCGTGCCGTGTTTTGGGCGCCGCTTCCGTTGCTGGCGTTGACCTTGGCGGGCATCATCCGGGAAGTCCCCGAATCGCGTGATGAAACCGGGCGCCGCCTGGATATTCCCGGACAAATTTTGACCGCCATCCTCATGGGTTCCCTGACTTATGACATCATCAGCTTCGGGGAAGGCATTTTTGGTCTCCGCGAGTGGATTCTGGCGGGGATATTCGTGGTGGCCTCCCTCGGTTTCGTGTGGCGAGAAACCCACACGCCCTGGCCAATGCTGGATTTTCGTTACTTCCGTTCCGTTCCTTTCGTCGGGTCACTGTCCATCATGGAGTTCGTCTTTATTACCCACGGTGGCTTCATGTTCGTGTTTGCCCTCTACCTGCAGCTTGACCTGGGTTTCACCCCGTTGCAGGCCGGGTTGATGATGCTGCCCCTGGCACTTGCCAACACGGTTGCGGCCGTCGCGGCGGGACGCATCGTCGCCGCTGGAAACTACCGCGCGGCGTTCCTGGTAGCCGGCATCGGCACCCTGCTGTTGGGCGTCTGCCTGCTACCCCTGAACAGCACCGGCCCGGTCGTGTTGCTGTTCGTGGCCACAACCCTGGCCGGGGTGGTGCTGGCATTTACGAATATGCCGGTGACGAATCGGGTGCTGGCGGCCATGCCGGAAAGCCAAGCCGGAGTCGCTTCCGCCACGACTTCCACCGCCCGCCAAATCGGCATGTCCTTGGGGATTGCGGGCTTCGGCGCGTTCATGAACCTGGGGGTGGCGCGCGGCCTGCCCATTCACGAGGCCGCCCACCCGGCTTGGTACATCACCATCGCTCTGGGGGCGGCGGTTGCCGTCATCGCGGTGGTGGCCACGACCGGCTGGGCGCGCGGCACCGCCGCCCGAGTGCGCCAAAGCCTGAGCTGAGCGCGCGCCCGCCGAGAACTTCCAGAGTTGTCAGGACCACGCCCCCTGTTATGGCCGGCAGAACCGGAAATCTGCAAGTCCCGCAAGTTTCGTTGCCTTGCCAGGAGTGCCGACCCTGCCAGAACACGCGCTCAACCCGGACCCCCTAACCCAGGAATTCCGGACCTGCCCGGGACGTCGACTGTGCCTCCGCTACCAGCCCGATTTTCAACGGTTTTGCCACCCGAACGGTCACCATCCACCCGGAAACCGTACAAGTCTCCAGGTGAGAACCATTCTTGGTAGCGTATTCACCAGCGGTCGCGCAACCGTCCCCACCGGTCAATACCGCGGTAGCCCCGGCGATGGCAGCCAAATCACTAGCCTGGTGAGCGGCGGTGGCGCCCGCCGCAGCCACCCCGACTTGTGCCAAACCCAAGGTCAAAGCCAACCCCAACAGAATCAGCCCCAACGCCATGACCGTTCCTGAACCGCGCTCCTCACGCAGCTTCCCTCGGAGTAACCCCTGACCGGCTGTTTCACCACGAATCTTCACGAGGAATCACCGCCTGGGCTTTTGCGTTCATACCGAGCATTCCGAGCATCGCGGGCATTTTCTTGGTGGCGCTGCACTGCACGTCCTTGCCAGTGGTGCTCACGCTCACCGAACCAGCCGAGCCTCCGGCTCCCCCCAGCAGTCGATTGCCGGCCGCCACCGCTGCCGCGCTGTCCTCACCAATCGCCACCGATCGGCAAGCCGCCCGCGCCGCCGCGTTGACCTGAACACCCGCCATTCCGGCTGCTCCGGTCAACGCCAACGCCACCACAATCATGATGACTGCGGGGAAGGTCAGCGCAAGCTCGGTCGTAACCATCCCGTTTTCCGAACAGAGGCGTCGCCCGTGAGCCAGCCAGCGGCGCACCAGGCGTCGGCAGAACTGCTGACGCCAACCTTTCCCGACATTCATCATCATGTTCAGACCTGCAAAGCCTGTTCGATGATGGACTGCAGCGCGTCTTTCAACTCGCCGCCCTTCATAATCATCAGCAGTAATCCCGCAAAAGCGGCCGCCGCCAGGGTACCGATGGCATATTCCGCGGTCGCCATGCCGTCCTCCTCGCCCTTCAGACGAGCCCAAAAGGACACTGCTTTCGCTTGCAATGCGCTAATCTTGTTCATTTTCTTTCTCCTTTATTGAAATTTGTCTCGCGGACCTTCCGCGCGACCACCAGCCGCCACCGTGACGAACTGGCAACCCCCTTGTGTGTTGACAAAGGGAAGTCTGTTTTCGTCCCTCATGAAATGAGGTCCTCTATGGTGGACACCACCACCGGCACAATCCCCAGCGCAAAAAACGCTGGCAACAGGCACACACCCAGCGGAATCATCAGCCGCACCCCCAGACGTTCCGCTGCGTCTAAAGCCCGGTGAATCTCGGCGGCCCGAGTTCGCGAAGCCCCGCGCACCAGTAGCGGCACCGGGGACGCGCCTTCTTCCCAAGCCGGCTGCAACACGCTGGCCAAATCGACCCACTTGGCATCCGCTTGCGCCCACGCCTCATCCCAGTCCGCCCCCAACAGCAGCATTCGCGCCACTACCGCCAAATCCGGTTCCTCACTGGCCACAGACACAGCCTGCAGAGTGGACGTCAAAGACACCCCGTTTTGCTGACAAGCCGCAATAATGTCCATCGCCAAAGTCGGATCGAGGCCTGGTGTCGTGATGCCCGTCGCCTTGCGAATCATGGTTGCTGACCACAGGTTTCCCGCCACCATCAAGGCCAGACCGACAACGAAAACCCAGGTATTGATACCGCCTCGAAAAGCCATATCGATGACATCTACCCCGATAAACTGAGCCATTCCCAGCGCCGCCAAAGGCAACACCCCCAGCAGGCGAGCGGTGGCTTTGGGACCGACCTGCGCAGTGTGACGTTTCGCAGCCGTCTCAAGCGTGGCGGCAATCCCGTCCGCAACCCGGTTCAAAATCTCCGCCAAAGGCGCTCCGACCTGGGTAGCTACCTGGGTAGCAATCAACATACCCCGCAAGGCTTGAGCGGCTGCTTCCGGGTGGCGCACCCGAGCCAGCGGGTTTGCTTGCGCCGTCTGCCCCGCCCGCAAGTTATCGAAGCGTTCCCGCAGTCCCGGCCGCGGATGAGCCACAAAGGCTTGTATCGCGGCGAAATCCAGGCGCGCATCGAGACGGTACAAGGTGGTGGACCAGGCGTTTTCGATACTGGCGCCCGCCTCCAAACGGGTGGCGATTTCCGCACACAACAACCCCACGTCCAAATCCCTCAGACCCTGCTGTGCCGGGCGCCCGCTTCGCCGGGAGAACCTTGCGCGCCAGTGCGATGCCCCACCCGAATCTTTCTCGCCGCGAACATCTCCTGTCCCGGTGCGGGAGGGCAGGTTGCGCGGTTGCGTGTCACGACCGCTGCGCGAACTGATTCCTGCTAACAGTCCCGCGCCTGCGAGCAGCACCACGGCTACCACCACGGTAACCAGCTGTGTCGAATCCATCAGCGCACCCCCTTGATGTCCGCAAAATCGTTTGCTAACTGGGCTGACGTCTGATTGCGCTCGCCCACGGGATTCCATTCCAGGTGGGGAACTTGCCATTTCGGCGGCGGAGTCGGGGCGGCAGCCCGGTTGGTTTCTGGCAGTTCCGGGTCCGGGTGCACAAGTGTCGCATCTGAAAGCACAAGTTTGGGGTCGGGGTCCGTGTGTTCCGGTTTCGGGGTCACAAGGTCGGAGCCGAGCCCGGGTGCGTCCGTTCCGATGGCGGGGGAGCTGACCGCAGGGGAAACAGTCGGTACCGGTTCCCGCGGCGGCTCAGGCAGCTCAAATCGGGCGGCAAAGTCCCGCCAGCCCTCCAACCGCTGCACCGCCCCGGTCTGAGGATCGAAATTCAACACCGCTTTTGCCGCCAAAGCCCCGTCAGAACCGCGGGCCAGACGCGCCAACTGTACTACCGCGCGACGCACCCGCCCGTCCTGATTACGAAACCGGCGCAGGTGCACGATGACATCGAAAGCCGGCAAGGATTGGGCACACAAAGCCTCGCGGCTCATGCCCGCCAAAGCTCCTAGAGCCTCCAAACGCGCCGGCACTTCCAGAGCTGAATTGGCGTGAACCGTCGCCCACCCGCCGCGGTGACCTGTATTCAACGCCGACAGCATCTCCCGCACCTCGGCACCTCGGGCCTCACCCAAAATCAAACGATCCGGGCGCATCCGCATCGCGGCCTTCACCAAATCTGACAAAGACACGCCGCCAGCTCCTTGCACATTGGCACCCCGCGCCTGCAAATGGACGACGTGCGGATGAGCCGGACGCAGCTCCGAAACCTCCTCGATGCAAATGAGACGCTCATCTGGGGCCGCCAATCCCAGCAAACACGCCAGCAAAGTCGTTTTCCCGGTGCCGGTAGCCCCGGTTATCAACCCGGAGGCCCGCACCTGCACCAATCGGCGCAGCACTTCAGCGAGCCATGGGGAAACCATGCCGGAAGCCACCACCGCCTCCAACGGCAGAGCCACCGGACTGGGTACCCGCAACGAAATCACGGTCGAATCTCCTGAAAGCGGTGGTAGCACGGCGTGCAGACGCACTCCTGAAGGCAGGGTCGCATCGACAATCGGGGTCGCGTCGTCGAGTCGCTGTCCGGCCGCGGCCGCCATCCGCACCGCTGCCCGGCGCAGCGCTACCGCCGACCCCATGGAGAAATCCGGCACTTTTTCCAAACCCGCACCGGCATCTATCCAAGCCTCATCAGGGCTGTTGACCAGCAGATCCGTGACTCCGGGCCGGGTCAGGAGGGAACCGAGCGGCTCATCGACCCCCTCTAGGGATTGGCGCAGTCCGCGAGCGCCCTGTGCCAACTCGCCGGTTGTGGTGGCGGCCGGAGCCGTCTGTAAAACGGCCTGCGCCGGGTCTAAACCAGCAGCTACCAGGCGTCTCATCTCGGTAATGTTCATCGTCGTGTCCTCTGTTCCAAATGCAGCAAGCCTGCCGCGAAGTTTTCCGTGAGGTGTGCCACTTTTCGGGGTAGCGGGGTGGTGAGCCCGTCACGGCCGAAACTGTCCCAGATTCGCGTGGAATAGGACCAGTCCGAAACGGTGATTTCCGGGTGAATTTCGCGCAGCGCTCGGCGGGCTTGACGCGGGGGCAAACCTCCGCCCGGAACCACGATGAGATGTGCGGGTGAGGGCAGATCAGGGGGTAGCGTTTCCCAAGCCTGCAGTGTCGCGCGGGAATAGTCCGCAACCCACACCACGGCATCCGTTCTCACTGTTCCGCGCGGCACCCCTGTCCCGGATAGTGCCGGCGCCCCGGCTCCGGAACCCAAATCCAGCACTAGGCAGGGGAAAATTCCCGCCAAATCGCGCAGTACGCTCGGAACAGTTTCGGCGCGGACTATAAATCCCGAACCGCCCAACAACGCCACGTTTTCCCACGTGGGCAGGCCCGCCGCGGCGCGAAATCCCGGAATTTGCCCTGTGGTCTGCCAAGCGCTCCAATCCAAATCCGCTCCGGTGACCGGTGCCACCCAAGCGTCTAAAGGCAGGTAGGAGCCGCTACAGTCCACCCAGCAAACCGGGGCAGTACTGCTACGCCCCTCCCCATCGCGCAGGGAGTCGCGACCGCTCGCGTATCTGGCCCCGCGCCCGCGGGTACGTCCTCCTGCTCGCGGGTGTTCACGAGTGCGTTCGCTACCGGTTTCGTCCTCCGCCGCCACCGCGAGAGCATGCGCCAGCAACCCAGCAATGACTGTCGTATTGACTCCGGGCACCAGGCCGCGAACCGCCACGGTGAAAGCGCTACCGGACTGCTGGAGCATGAGGCCCAGCACTTCACGTTCATCGGCGGGCAAAACCAGAGCAGGCCGCGCCTGCGCGTCTCCGCCTGTCTCGCCTTGCAGACGCACCAGGTAGGTTCCGTCCGCGAGTCGACCTGGACAGGCGGCGGCCGCTTGGGTAGAGCAAAAGACCGGGCCGGGACTCGTCCCTGACCAGTCTCGCGGCCCCGTGACCCGCAAATCGGCACCCGCCAGCGTGGCGAGCATTTCGAGCTGCTCCCGCCACGCTTTCTCGTGCGGTTCGCACAGCAGCGTCACCGTTTTGGAGGTATTGACCATGCCCCCAAGTTTTCGCCGCCGTGCAACAGACCAGAAACGGAAAAATTTTTACCTGTGGAAAACCCCGAATTCACCGCCCTGTGGATAACGTGATGAAATGGGTGACTGACTGGGAAAACCGCGAAAACTTGACCAAATTTTGGGGAAGTTAAGTGTAGCTGCAGTCCCGCGGTATACAATGGCTCGGTGTCCGAAAACCTTCCGCAGCCTCCCAGGAATCCGGTTCCCGGGCAGACAGGCGGCTCGCAGCAACGCCGCCAGGAGCAGCCGCTGCCTCCTCATGCCCGCCCGCAGGTCCCGGCTGTTTCCCTGCCGCCCGGTCAAACAGCGGGCAATCCTGCGGTTCCTTCTCCGCGCCCGCAACAAAAAACAGTTCAGCCTCGCGTGTTGCCGTCCCGTTCCGCGGTACGGCGCGGATTGGTGACTCCTCCAGGGCAACTCTCCCCAGCCTCCCGACCGAATGTTCAACCTGGCCAACCTGTTCAACCCGGCCAGCCAAGTCCCGCAGTCGGGATACCCCCGGTCGTCCCCCCCGCTCAGCCCGCGCAATCCCCAGCCCGTTCAACCCGGCCAGCCCCGCCCCGTTCCACTGACCCCGAACGCTGCTGGCACCCCAACCGCCTTGCCGGAAGAAGAAATCGACGAGGCCGAAACCGCAGCTTGGAGGACCGAGCTCGCCGCCGCAGCAGCTCAAAACGAAGTCGAACAAGTTCCCGATGACTTGAGCCCTGAACCCGCCCCCTCCGAGGCACCTGCCAAGCGGCCCGGCACGTGGAAACGGTTTGCCTACCTGCGCGATCAGTCCCGGACACTCGCGGAAACCGGGACACCGAAACCTCCGCCCAGTACCCTGCGGGCCAACCTCATCGGTATCCTCACCGGGCTGCTGGTGGCGCCCATAGCGATGGTTTTCCTGATTTGGGGTACGAAAACCGTGATGGATGCCAGTTACGGCGCGGGAGCTGTCGCTATATTTTTGGGGATTTTTGAAATCTTGGCGGGAACCGCGCTGCTGTCGATAACCGGTGTGGTCACCGGCTACTACTCGTCGCTATCCTGGGCGATTTCTGCGCTCTGGCCTGTGCTGCTGACCGTCCTGGCCAGCCCGATTCGCGGCTTGGTCGCCGCCCACAACGACACTTTGACAGGAGCTTCGCAATACTCGCTGTGGTGGGAATTCCTCGATGGAGTTTCCACGTTGACGGCTTCCGGATTGTTCCCCACCATGGCAATAGTCATGGTCGGGGCGTCTTTGGCGTCTCAAATCGCCTATCTGGAGGGGCGGGACTTCGCCTTGCTGGAGCACGAGCTCGGCGAAACTAACGACCGTGAGCCCGGCGCCCCCATTGCCCCGCCTTCACGCTTGAAGTATCACTTCCTGGCGATTGTGGTGGCTGTCATCTGCACGATTGCGGGCATGTTGGCGCTGATTCCGCTTCACGATCGTTTGGCGGTCATCACCGGAGCCAGTGGGCATTTGTCCGAGCTGCCGGCGGTCGCGACATACGGGCTGCCGATTCTGGGCATCCTCTTGCTGTTCATAGCGGTTTATTCGGGTTCCCGCTCCGCCGCGGGCCTGCTGTTTGCCGGCGTGACCTGCGGGATTATTCCGGGGATAATTCTAGCTTTCGGGGAGGCTTCAACTTCCGGTTGGGCCGAACGCCTGGTCAGGTTCCTTTCCGATCACCTCACCGCTTCTATGCACGTATCCGGCGGACCGCTGACGACCTTCGGTTTTGTGCTCATTGCCTGCGCTCTAACGCTGTGGTGGTGCCGTCAAGCGGGTCAACGCGATCAAAAGGCGGATCTCGCGGAGGCTTAGCCGGTTTTTCCAAGGTGTTCACAAGCGGTTTGCCCAGGCTTTTCGTTGCTTTCTTCAGTTTTTCCCAGCGCGCCTAGTGAGAATGGCCTGGTTCGTGCGCTAACGTGTTTTTCGAGGTGACTGACGAAGGGAGACTCCCGTGACCGAAGAAAATCAGCCGGCAGAACTGCCTGACTACCTGCGTGACGCGTCCGAGGACGCCGACAAGTCTTTGGACGGCGAAATCGATGCTGCAGAGGCATGGGCGCAGGCTTTTGCGAAAGACAGCGCCGACTCCGACACCGACTCCGGCGCTGACCCGCAAACCGAGCCCACCCACGAAGAATCAGTCACCACTCCGGTCGAGGACAACGAACCCGATGCACAGTCAACCGTAGTTACTGACAATAGCGCGGAAACCGTGGTTACCCCGCAGGCTGAGGAAACAGACAGCGACACCCCTGCGCCAGAACCCACACCCGCACCCGAGCCGGAACCGGACCCGGTGAGTGACACCTCTACGCAAGCCTGGTCATCGTTCCTGAATGAAGAAACCATCGCAAAAACTGAGGATTCTACCACTGACGTGGTTGACTCAAAGGACGAGGAAATAACTCCCGCGCCGCCCGCCGAGGAACTGGAAACCACGGTAGTACGCCGCAAGTCCCTCTTGGGAGCGGAACCGAGTCCGACCCCTCCGGCTGGCGCGGCTGCTGACGACACCGCAACCACGGAAGAAACCGATCCGAAATGGCAACCACGTCAAGCACAACTTCTGGGTAACGAAGACGAAAAACTCAATGAATCCACGATGCTGGCCGGTGCCTCCATCAAACCGGCAAAAATCAGCCGAGCCGGCGCGCATGCCTGGTCCCTGCTGATTAGCCTCATCGGAGTACCCCTGGCGTGGGCATTCTTACGCCACGCCGGAGGACTGCTCTACGGTTCAAACCACTCCGCTTGGGAGACGGGCAAATACTCCTTGGAAGGGCTCATTTTCCTGGTTCTGGGTCTGGCAGCAGTCGTCATCATAGGTATGGTGGTGCGGTTATCCTCGCTGGGGATGTTTGTGTCTGGAATTGCGCTCTGCGTTCTGGGCGGCGCTTTCGTGGTGGTCCCCGGAGTGGTGAAAGGAGCGATGGGCAGTACCTTGCAGGGAATGCAAGACAGCCCGGTGATGGCGTTGAAGGTGCTGGGCTACCTCATTGAATCCGCCGGAGCATCGGGACAGTTCTTTGTTATTGGCGTGCTGTTAATCATGATTGGCGTGGTGGGACATACCGCCCGCCGCAAAGGCCGGGTTGACCAGATTGCCGACAAGGCTTTGGCTCGCGCCGAAAACGCTTAGCCCCGGCAACAACCCAAAAATTTAGATAAGGAAAGTCTTAGGTGGCAAGGAACAGCGGTGTAACAAGCCTAGGTGCTATCTGGGCGGAAGTGCTGGCCGGGCTGGGCGACAAAGTGCATGAGTCAGCTTTGGAGGCGCGATTCCGCTTGGCTGCCGAGGACAGCGTGCAAGACCGTATCTTCCACTTGCATTCGGGAAAAGTTAAGCTGACTCGCGCCACTTCGATGGGCCGCGACCACCTCCTAGAAGTCCTGGGACCGACAGACACCATTGGCCTTAATGCCCTGACCGATTCTCCCGCAAAAGACGGGTCGGGCGGCACCAACTTCCTCCAGCGTTCTCCCGTTGCACCGGAACGGTCCGGCAAACCGGAAACCGGGGATTCCTACAGCACCAACGGTTTAGCCTCGCGAACCGCCGCCCGGACGTGGTTTGCCTCCGCTTCCACCCTGGAACCGGTACAGCTGGACTGGGTTTTAGTCACGGATGCAGTGGAATACCTGGCAAAGCATCAGGCCCTATACCTAGAGTTGCTGCGGGCCTTGAACCGGCAGACTGAGCTGCTCTACCAGCACACCATGGCACTGCGGGATGTAGATGTGCCGGGACGCATCGCAGCTGCTTTGCTGGAGTTGATGGAAAAGTTCGGGCAACCGCTGGAAAGCGACCCCGACGAGCAATTGTCAGGACAAATGCCGGGGGCAGCCACGGAAACAGCCAGCGAAACCCCGCGAGGAGCCGATTATCCCGCCACCGGGGTGCGATTGCCGCACGGGTTATCACAGCTGGAGTTAGGTCAGATGGCCGGAGCTAGCCGAGAGACAGCCAACAAAGTGTTGGCAGATTTCATCTCTCGCGGCTGGATCATTCAAAAGCGCAGGTCAATCATAATCATGAATGAGGAACGGCTACGCAACCGGGCCTCGTAAACCGCGGACACGACCCGCTGAAAACCGCAAAAATCTAGGCCAAAGGGCGTTTAAAGTAAGCAACCAGGGAATCGCCGCCGCCCGGTCCGGGCACTATCGCTACCAGTTCCCAGCCATCCGCACCGAACTGATCCAAAATCGCTTTCGTATTGTGCACCATCACCGGCGCCGTCAAATATTCCCACTTCGTCATAAACTCAGCCTAAACCGTGGCGGGTCAAGCCAAAAAACGGCAACCCACCCTTGGGCAATAAACGCTAGTGGACGTTACTTGGAGAGCGCTACGGCGCGGCGGGACGCGCGAACGTGAGCCAACACGTGAGGAGCGTGCTTCGTCCGCAGCTCCGCAGCGAGCTCATCATCGGCTTCGCGCAACCAAGTTTCCCAAGAACGCACCTCGGGATAACGGCGCAACATCGCGCGGCGCTCCCGTTCGGTCAAACCGCCCCAAACTCCGAAAGAAGCGCGGGAATCCAGCGCATCGGCTAGGCATTCCAGGCGGACAGGGCATCCGTAACACATAGAACGGACTTCGCGTTGGGCTGCACCTTGGACAAAAAGTTGATCCGGCGGGCAATCTGCGCACAATGCTTTGGCTGCCCAAGTTTGGTCTTCATTGACTGACATATGAATCTTTCTTTCTCGAAAGCCAGCTTGCCTTAAATAGCTTAGCCGCCGGTCAAGGGAATTTCAAGGGTGAAAAAATGCGAATAAATCGAGACAATTTTGCATACAGCATACTGAACAATTACATTTTTCGAACTCAATTGAAACAGATTCTTTACACGACGCCGCCAGGGGAAGTGTTCCGGTGCCGTAGCCTGATTTAATTTAGAAAGAATCGCACCCGACCTTTAGGATTGACCTATGGGGAAAAATGACGCAGCCAGTTCCACTTCCGCATTGCCCAAGACCCGTAAGTCGCGAGTACTCGCCCTTTTGGTAGCTTTCGTGGCGGCAAGCGCGGTAGCGGGCGTGTTCACCGCCGGTTTGGCTCTGCCCGTGGTCGGTGCCGCCGCTATCGTCAGCGCCAAAGGTGCCGAAACCCTCGACGACCTGCCCGCCGACTTCACCACTTCGCAACCTTCCATGAAATCCATCATCACCGCTGCTGACGGCACCCCCATTGCCGAGTTCTATGCGGAAAACCGCATCGTGGTCCCCCTGGCGCAAGTCGCCAAAACCCTGCAACAAGGCGTTATCGCGATTGAGGACCGGCGTTTTTTGGAACATCAGGGCGTTGACATCGAGGGCATGAGCCGGGCCATCCTGTCCAACCTGGCCGGCAACGACCTGCAGGGCGCCTCGACCCTGACTCAGCAATACGTGAAAAACCTGCTCATCGAACAAGGCCGGGTCGCCGGGAATCCCGACATGATTGAAGCCGCCAGCGAAACGACCTTGGAACGCAAAGCCCGGGAAGCCAAACTGGCGATGAGCTTGGAACAAAAGATGACCAAGTCCGAAATCCTGGAGGGCTACCTGAACATCGCCCAGTTCGGGCCCTCGGTCTACGGGGTAGAAGCGGCCGCCCAACACTATTTCTCTAAGTCTGCCAGCGACCTCAGTCTCGCCGAATCCGCCCTGCTAGCGGGAATCCCCCAGTCCCCCAACGGACACGACCCCATCGCGCACCCCGAATCCGCCACCAAACGCCAGGGACTCGTGCTGGACGCAATGGCCCGTGACGGATACATCACCCCAGAACAGGCCAAAAAAGCCAAGTCAATACCAGTCTCGGAACTGCTGCACGTCTCCACCCAGCAGCAGGGGTGTGGACTGGCCGGCAACGCCTCATACTTTTGCTCCTGGGTGGTAGGGGAAATCCTGTCCTCCCCAGAGTTTGGCGCCACCTACGCGGAACGCCAACGCCTGCTGCTGCGCGGCGGACTCAACATCAAGACCACCCTCGACCCGAAAACCCAAGACGCCGCCTACAGCACAGTCACCGGGCGCATCCCGGTGGGCGACCCTTCTGATGTCAAGATTGCCCTGTCCAGCGTCGAGCCGGGCACCGGCAAAATCAAGGCCATGGTCCAAAACACCAACTACGGAGTCGATCCGGGCAACAACGCGGTGACCGAAAACTCTTACAATGGCGACTACGCTCACGGCGGCTCGGCTGGTTTCATGACCGGATCGACCTTCAAGGTGTTTACCCTGACCCAGTGGTATATCGACGGATACGGCGGTTATGACCAAGCCGGGGGGCGCTACAGCATTCCCGCCAAGGAGTGGAAGATTTCCTGCGCCCCGGAACTGGCCAACACCTGGAACTTTTCCGAAACCGGCGGTGCCAAGAAAGGCGCGATGACCATTGCCGCGGGTACCGCGAACTCCATCAACGGTGTGTTCGCAAACATGGCGACCAAACTGGACTTGTGCGACATCGCGAAAACCGCCGCCAAGATGGGCGTGACCGAACCTGACGGTTCGCCCTTCACACCAAACCCCTCT
This sequence comes from Mobiluncus massiliensis, assembly GCF_949769255.1. Classification (GTDB taxonomy): domain Bacteria; phylum Actinomycetota; class Actinomycetes; order Actinomycetales; family Actinomycetaceae; genus Mobiluncus; species Mobiluncus massiliensis. The sequence goes on from NZ_OX458329.1 coordinate 2,075,893, forward strand.
TTCGTTATCGGTGCCGGTTCCGCCACCCCGCTACAGATGGCCAGCGCCTACGCAACCTACGCCGCCCACGGAGTCTTTTGCGACCCCATCGGCATCACTTCCGTCACGGATTCCTCCGGGAAATCTTACGATGTGCCCGACGCGAACTGTCACCAGGTCCTGACCCCCGACGTGGCCGACAAAGTGGCCGTGACCTTGGCGGGAGTTCTGCACGCGGGCGGGCGGGCCGCTGCTATTCCCCGACCGGCCGCGGGCAAGACCGGCACGACGGACCACAACGAAAACACCTGGTTTGTCGGCTTTGTCCCCCAACTGGCGGCCGCGGTGTGGGTCGGGCACGCTAACGCGAATATCCCGGTGGGACACCAAACCATCGGGGGACGCTACTACGGTTCCCTCTACGGTTCTTCCATCGCGGCCCCGACCTGGGGAACTTTCATGACCGCCGCTTTGCAGGGAGTCCCGGTTCAGCCTCTGCCAAAGGTTAATCTGGGCTCTACCGGCATGTTTGTGGGCGGAGGCTACAAGCCCAAGACTGAGGAAAGTCCCACTCCCACGCCTTCTGATTCGGCCAACCCGGCGGCGCCCGGTAGCGGCGCAGGTGGTCCGGGGACGACCCCCGGTGAGGGTGGGGCGAACCCCGGAGCGAATCCGGACGCTATCAATCCGGTGCCTCCCGCTCCGCAGCCGCCAGCTCCGGCTCAACCCCCAGCTCCTGCGCAACCCGCGCCTCCGGCACAATAACTAGCGAAATAAACGGCGCACTAGGAAAGTGAAGGCAGACCCTATGGACTCCTACTTGTGGACCCGCACCTGGACTGCAATGAAAGTCGGGGCGCTGACGGCAGGAGCCGTAGCGTGGAGTGCCGCGCGTGCCTCCCGTGCCTACCAGTTGCGTCACTTGACGGTTCCCGTGTCCGGACGGGCTCTGCGTTCCATTGCTGCGCCGGGATCCGATGCACAAGTGCCGCGTTTCGGGGTGGCGGGTACGCCACAGTTTCCGGGGTTGCGGGTGTTGCACCTGTCGGATACGCATTTTTATCGCGGCCGCGAGGATTTAGTCGGCTGGTTGCGCGAGCTGGCGAAACGGGCGGGAACGGACTTTGACCTGGTCGTTTTGACCGGGGATATGCTGTCGTCGAGTTACGGGGATGAATTTTTGGCCGCCCCGGCGCTGCAGCCGTTTATCGATTCGGGGGTGCCGGGAGCCTACGTGTTCGGAGATCATGATTTCTACGCCAGCCGCGCGGGTAATCCGTTGAAATATTTGTGGAGTACCAGCGAGTCCTCCGGGTCGGGCTCTGCGGGCGCTAAACGGATTGGCGAGCCTGGTCAGAGCAATAGGCTCAGCCAGCTGTTGGCCGATTCCGGTTGGCTGGACCTGAATAACGCGAACGGCAGCTTGGATGTGCGCGGGGTGCGCCTGGAGTTCAGCGGGGTTAACGACCCGCACGGGCATCGAGACCAGTATGTTGGTTTTGACAGCGATGGGGTTGGTGAACCGCGCCAAACCGGGGCCAGTGCTGGTGAAACGAGCGCGGCCGGGGTCACCAGCGGTGGTGAAACGCGAGAAGCCGAGGTAACGGGTACTGGCGGGCCGGGTAAGACCGAGGTCACAAGCGGTGGTGGGCGGCACCAGGGCGGGGCGAGCGCTGGTGAAACGGGCGCGGCCGGGGTCACAAGCGGTGGTGTGTCGCACCAGGTTGGTTTCACAAGTGGTGATGAAGTCGGCTTTTCCAATGAATACTTGCGGGCGACCGGCCGCAGCGTCCGCCTGGGACTGTCCCACGCCCCTTATGCACGCGTGCTGAATCAATTCCTCTCAGATGGCACTGACCTGGTGTTTTGCGGGCACACGCACGGGGGCCAAGTCTGTTTGCCGGGAGGTCACGCCCTAGTGACGAACTGCGATTTGGATCCCCAGTTCGCCTCCGGCCTGTTCGAGTGGCAAGCCGACACGTGCCCCGGACGCGAGAGCGAAACCGGGAAACCGGACCGGGCAAGCATGAGCGTCTGCGTCAGCCCCGGCCTGGGTACCTCGCCATTCACGCCCTGGCGCGTGTTTTGCCCGCCGGCGGCCTACATCGTTGAGCTCGTCGCCGCCTAGCCTACAATCTTTCGGCTATAAACATCGGTTACGAACGCTGTATACACGAACCCGGATAGGGTTCGAACATACGTGATATCCCCAACCCACAGTTCGTTGGGCCTACTGGCCGTGAACTGCCGATTCACCAAATCCGGGCAAGAATCTGGTACTTGAGCGGGTCTGGTTGTTATTGCTGTGCGTCCCCGGCGAACACCAACAATCCCAGCGATTTTCATGAGTCGAGCGACCTGGTCACGACCAATATCCCAGCCCGCGCGCCTGGCTGCGTGCCACATCTTACGAATACCATAGACACCAAAATTGTGTGCGTGAATCTCGCATAGTTCTTCAGCAAGAATCCAATCACGAATGCTTCTGGAGCTTGCTGGTCTGCTCTTCGCTAGCCGGTAGCCGCGAGAGGTAATAAACCCTCCTTCCAGGCTCGCACCCAGTGTCCGGCAAATCGGCTCGACCCCGAAACGACCCCTATATTCGTCAATATAAGCAATCATCATCGGGCCGGACGGTCGAGCTCCGCTGCGAAAAAAGCCGAGGCAGTTTTCAAAATCTCATTCGCCCTACGCAGCTCCGCATTCTCGCGTTTGAGACGTTTGATTTCCTCATGCTCTTCACGCGTGAGCCCCTGCCGTTCGCCCGTAACAACCAAATGCTGCTCATACCAGCGGCGTAGTGACTCGTTTGCGATCCCCAGCTTCACAGCTATCTCATTAACCGCCCTCCACTGCGAACACGAACAATCAGCAGCCAACCGATCAGAAAGCAACCGCACCGCCCGATCCCTTAAACTCCTGAGAATACCTCTTAGACATATCCCTAATCCTCTCAAAAACGAGTAGGAACAAAACCCAGTACGCTTCACTTCAACAATCACATAGCGTTGGGGCGTGCCTTTTGGTACGCCCCAGCTGCATTAAATATTCGCATTAGACGGGAGCTTTTAACTCCCTCATCTCCTGGGTGTCTAACCTGCATGAATGAAACCAACGGATTGTATGCAGAACCTGAGGCGAAATCGTAAGCAAATCCATCACGGCATCACGCTTTCTTCCATGCCAAGGTCAGCCTTGAATAGAAGCATCTTCTACACATTCTCATAAGATCAAAACTGAGTCTTGGATGGCAACCGCCTATTGGTGTTATGGAATCCCGCGTTCGATTTGCTATCGCACACTGTCAAAATAAAAACCAAAAGACACTCAGAATTCTCTAAATATTTTGCCAGATTTGGCAGTTATTTATAATTTGACACGTCGGTTTTAGGGAGTATTTTTAACCAAATAACAGTTCGCTAAAGTATTAGTAAAGGAGGGAACTGAGTGTCTAAACCTTCACGAATCGTGGGGCTTGATGTAGCGCGCTCACTCGCGATCATCGGAATGATAGTTATCCACATGGCCTCGCTACTTTGGAGTACCAAAGTAATACTCTCTGGCCTACCCGCATCATTATTTGCCATCATCGCCGGCGCGACGATGATGATTATTGGACGAAACTACACCAGCACCACTTTCTTGCGGCTGATAGCCCGAGGCGCTTTAATCATCCTCATCGGCCTGGCACTACTGCCCGTGGGTGGACAAATCCAAGTGGTTCTCATCGTAATGGGCCTGGTAATGATCCTAGTTTCCTGGATGCCCGCATTGGGAACGTGGTGGAGGCTCGGTCTATTTATTGCCGCCACAATCGCCGCAACAATCGTTTACGCCCCCATCGAACTGCCACAGATTTATCCGCTATTGGCATGGATTGCATACTTCATCGGTGGCATGCTTCTTTTCGATGTGTACCTGCGCGGCCGACTACAGCGCAACCCCGATGAGAACAGCAACCCTAACACTCGACTGAGCTGGATCGTAACCGCTATCAGCGTTGTCATCGCTGGTATCGGCATCTACTTCCGATTTGACCCAGACATTCCCAGCTGGCTCAGCTTTACCGGTCACACCGGTGTTGCCGGAGAGATTATCCTCTCCGTTGCCGTTGCAGCCGTAGTGATCCACCTATGTGTGCTCATAGGCGATCTCTCTTCAACCTTGGTTTACCCTTTCGCTGCCATGGGAACAATGTCGCTAACCATTTACATTCTGCACATTCTCACCGCTTTCTACTGGCAGCAAAATGTCGCGTTGCATTCCACTTTGTCAGCAATCGGTTTCATCGTATTCTTCCTCGTCGCAGCCAGCCTCCGGAAGAAGTTTGCAGGACAGGGTCCTGCTGAGAAACTCGTTGCCACCACGATCAAGGCCATTGTTCCTTCTAAGAAAGGGAATTAACCGTGAAAAAAACATCTTTTTCGATCGCGACCATTGCCAGCGCCGTCCTTCTAATGACTGCCACTCCGGCTCTCGCACTCGAATATGGAGATCCGGCGCCCGATAATGCGGAAAGCAGTTCCGTTGCCGCGCTCAAAATGGGCAAAATCGGCAGCTTTGGTGACTGCACAGGCACACTCATTGCCGACCAGTGGGTACTCACAGCGCGCCACTGTCTAGAGTCAGTCAACAATGAAGGCACCCAGGCACGCATCGCTGGAAAGGTCTACAACGCTGATTCCTGGGCTCTTTCGCCCACATCTGACGCGGGGTTACTTCACCTGACTGAGAAAGTGACTAACGCAACCCCCGCAAAAATCTCCCACGATATTCCAACCCCAGGTCAGACGGGAACTCTTTACGGTTGGAGTAGCAGCTCGTCAATGGCACGATCTGGACAGCTACCAATGGCCAAAATGGTTGTCAAAGAGCTACTAGGTGGCGCACCTTCCGGTTCTGACACGCCGAGTGCTCCCGAAACTCCTTCCGATTCCAAGGCACCTACCGGCGCTGATGCGTCTACAGAGACTGCCCCGCCACAGGCTCTACCGTCAAAACCTGGAATGTCAGAATCCAGCCAAACCGAGTCTAATCCTGAGGGGATGTCGGAAGTCCCAGCCGACAACTCCATACAGCCTAGGATCGAAACCTCTATCTTGGATGTGCAGTCAGTTTCTGGAGCTGGCATGCAGGGCGGTGACTCTGGTGGCCCGTTCTTTGTCGACGGAAAGCTTGCGGGACTTGCTACCGCTGGAACTGCCAATGGGGATCCGGACCTTCCCTCCCCTAGTGCTGCAATCACCACAGTTGCAGGCACCGCCGAATGGATCGGCAACATTGTCTCTGGCCGCGACACCCAAAGCGTTCTAACTGCAGAAAACACTCCTGCACCGCCAAAGAACATTCAAACCAGTGGCGATAATATTTGGGGTTACCTTGCGATCGCACTCGTAGGCCTTGCGGTGGGAGCAATCGGCTCACGTATCCGCAATGCGCGCCAGTAAGGATTCCTACTGGACTGTCTAGCGAATAGCATTTCACCCTTTGAAGCCGTCTCCCAGAAAACTGGGTGGCGGCTTCAAACATTAGCTCTTTTACAGTCATGCGACCCGTATCTGACCCCCTTGCCTACTGAAGTTCACAACCGATCAGCATTGCTGAACCAACAGGAAGATTATAGAAAGCCAGTAACCGAAACCTGGCTCAATCCGTGCTCGGGTCACGGAACACGGGCGTTAAAAGTGTACGGCTCCGTTAGGCCGTGTACTGGAGGGCTATGCGATCTTCCGGATGACGATCATTCAGATAGAGGACGGCCAGGAAGAACCACTCCGCTGGTTTCATCAAAAACCACACAGCATCAGCCGCCCACTGCGATCTGATCAGCTTGGCAACCGGGAAGCCATACGTGTCATATAAGCGCCGAATAACCCGATGGGTTCTGGGCACACGCTCTTCCAGTACCTGCTCAAACGCATTGGCCACAAGAAGCTGGCGATTCACAACCACCGGCCGGCCATGACGCAGGCCCATGCGGATTGGTTTTACCACCGCTCGGTGTCCGCCGGCGGCCACAGTGCAAAGGTAGTGTTCGTCAAAATACACGTTTTGCGGGGCAACCTGCTGTGACAGGTTCCAGTCACTGGTCTCCGTAAATGCCCTCACCACCATGCTCGGCGATTGCCCAAACAAAGCTAGAATCCCGACCAGCACGGCAAGTAGCGGGAGCGCCACCACGAACACTAGAAGCGGCCAGCGCTTCGCGTCAGCCACCATTGCGTCGAGTTTGCTCAATACCGAGGAGCTGTCGATGCGGCCTCGTCTATCTCCATCAGCTTCGTAGGCACGCACTTGGATTGCAACTATTTTCACCACAATCGCAAGCACAGCCAACAAAGGAAGAATCAGCAGTGCGTCTAGGGGGGTTTCAAAAGTTGTGATCTGGATAGTCCACACCAGGCCGAACACAACGCCCAAGTAGAGCCCCGCAATCGCAATCACAACTACGAGGGGCGGCAACTGTCTGGCTTCGTTAAACCTCAAAATGAGGAATCCGAGTACGAACAGTAGCGCGATGAACAGCACGTGTGGCCATGCCCGCGTGTAAATCGGCGCGTGGGTTTGGTAGTTTACCAGCTGGACGTGCCAGTCCGCAGTAGGCACAACCTCTTTGAAGAACCCTAGGTATCCGAACTCATAAACCGCTATGACACACAGGGTCCAAACGTCCAGGCCCGCATCGAGAACCGGCAGGTCCTTACCACTCCCCGCTTTGGCCGCACGGATTATTTGGCTGACAGTCAGCGCTACTGGGTAACCGGCCGCGAGCGCGACAAGGGCTCCTCCAACCAGAATCTGCCCGAGAATCTGACTTGCGCCTGAAGGAGGTTGGGATACGAGGTAGGCAATCGCTCCGGTGATTCCGATCAACAGAGCCAAAACGATTCGCGAAAAAGAGGGGTGCTTGCTGGCGTAGCGGTACAGCTTCACTTGTCCTCCTGTCCTGCAAGACATGATACACGCGTTTTCTAGACCATTGAACTAGCGCAGGACTTTACCGGCCATATAGTGCTTAGCTCCGTTGATGTCGCACACGTAACGGGCGCGACTCCAAATAGCTCGAAGTCGCGCCTAGTATATGCGCGTGGTTAGCGAATATTGTCGATTACTACTATAAGTCGCCCTAGAACGAGTGGAGCCCCGCGGGTTAGCCCTCTAGCCAAGCAATCTACGAGCATACGCACCGCCCGATCCTTAAACTCCTGAGAATACCTCTTAGACATATCCCTAATCCTCTCAAAAACGAGTAGGAACAAAACCCAGTACGCTTCATGAACCGACCAACTATCAACCCGACTTTCCCCGCCAACACAAACAAAACACGGGAAAACAGACACACAATTTGACCGACCCCAAAGTTCAGCCAAACCAACTTTCAACCTGACTTTAAAGCTCTACCACAACGAAAAACCCGGATAAAAAACACACAATTTGTCCTTTAACCCTCCCGTGTTGGGGGTTTAAGCCGGTTTTTTGGCTATATTGTGGGCGTTTGCCCTGGTCGGGGTATTCGCTTCACTCACACCCTGTCGGGGTATTCGCAATCGCTAAGCGATTGCATGCCACTTAGTCGAAAACTCAGCCGTCGAGGTTCGCTCCGCTCCTCCGTCGGGGTATTCGCAATCGCTGCGCGATTGCATGCCCCTTAGCCGAAGCGGCAAATACCTTCCGGTTTTGTTTTGCCGCGGACTGCGTCCGCGGCTACGTTGCGCGGCCCCAGCTCGCTTACGCAAGCATGCTTGCGACGCGGCTGTGTCGCGCAACTAGCCCGCTTCGCGGGCAAAACAAAACCGGTCAAGGTGCTTACCTTGACCGGAGTCGGGGTGGCGGGATTTGAACCCGCGGCCTCTTCGTCCCGAACGAAGCACGCTACCAAGCTGCGCCACACCCCGTGCGTTTTGCAACCCCTCAATTATACAGATGAACCGAAATATCAGAAATCGCGACCGGTCCGAAAATCCGCGCCGCACCATGAGTCCCGCCCGAAACTGCCATACATCAGCAAGCATCGCGCAGGTGGTCCAGCCGCCCCCAGAGCGCGGGGTTCACGGCTTTCGATACAATCGACCCGTGAATATCCTCGTCGTTTGTACCGGCAATATCTGCCGCTCCCCGATGGCTGAAATCGTCTTGCGCGAAACTGCCCAGCGAGAAGGGCTTGACCTGCGCGTATCCTCAGCAGGCACCTCGGACGAAGAGCACGGCCACGGTCTGGATCGGCGCGCGGCAAAAGTCCTCCGCGAAGCCGGATATACCCTGCCCGCCAGGCACTTCGCCCACCGCGCCACCACCGCGGAACTACGCGAGGCCGACCTTGTGCTGGCTATGACCACAGGTCACGCCCGCATCCTCCAGCGCATGATGGCCTCCGCCGGGGTCAGTACCGACAAACTGCACCTGTGGAGAGAGTTCGACGGTACCGTGCCTTTCGGCTCCATCAGCGATTATCTGCAATCGTCGCCAGGGTATTCCGACCAGTATTCTTCCGGAGGTCACGCGGACGTGCCCGACCCCTGGTATGGGAACCAGGACGGGTTCTATCGCACTTTGGCGGTCGTGGAGTCCGGTGTTCAGGGTCTGTTGCGCTGGCACAAGGCCGGAGGGGCAAAACGGCGTTAGGGCCCGGCTTGCCGGTCTCACGCTGTGACGGAAACGCTCTCTTGCACCGTCAGCTCAATGCGTCTTTCCTGTTTGGAGTTCGACCGGCGCAATGTCCACTGGACATTGCTTTTTTGCCGGTCTCACGCTGTTACGGAAACGCTCTCTTGGGTTGAGGGTTTCACCCTCAACCCAATGCGTTTCCACAATTGGCACAAAACTTTGGTTTCGGGTCGGGGAGTTTTGCCCCGCAGTTCGAGCAAAAGCCTCCGACGCCTCCAGCCGGGGCCGCCGGCTGCGGTTTACCGCAGTTAGAACAGAACTTACCGGTGTTTTGCGCCCCGCAATCGCAAGCCCACGCCGCACCGGCCGCGCCGGCGCCACCTGCCGCCCCGGCCTGCTGAGCCTGCTGCGCCGCCTGCTGCTGAGCCTGCATCTGCGCCTGGTTCGAAGCCGAAGCCGCCCCCATGAAACCGCCGCCGGCCTGCATCCCCATGCCGACACCCATCATGGCCATACCCGCGCCCGCCGGATTCGACCCGGCGTTCTCGATACCGCGCGCCACGGACCCTTGCACAAATCCCTCGCGAATCGTGGGATCTTGGAGCATCGCGCCCTGGTTGCGCATATCAATCATCTTGCGTGACTGTTCATCGTAAGAAATCGAAGCAATACCAACGGCCTGAACCTCGATACCGCGCTGTTGCAGCCACTCGGCATCCAAAGCGTCGCGCATGTACTTCGACAGCTCGCTCATCTTGGAGGTGACCTGGGAAATGCGAATCCCGTCCACGCTCATCTGGTTGATGGAAACCTGCAACGCCTCCAGGAACTCGTTTTGGTACTGTTCCTTAATCTCATCAATATGAACGTGCGTGGCATCACGCGGAATCGCCTCAGCATAGAACTTCAGCGGGTCGACGATGCGAATGGAATAGGTGCCGTGAGCCCGCAGGAACAGCTCGGCGTTATAGAAATTGTCAAAGTATTGCACGGGGTTGGGAGTGCCGAACTTAATACCCTTAATCTCTTGCAGATTGACGTAAAAAGCCTGCTGCGCCCCGGAAGGAGTGCCGCCGAACTTGAAACGATTCCACGTCTCTTTCAGCGCATCGCCCAAGCTCCCGGTAAACAGCGACGGCGCCGAACCGGAATTAAACGTGTACGCGCCCGGCTCGGTGGAAAAGTCCACAATCTTGCCAGAATCAGTAACCAGCAAGGCTTGACGGTCATAAACCAGCAGTTTAGAGCCGTCCGTAATGATGTCCTCGGAGCCGCGCTTGTTAGACCCGCGCCCGCCTTGGCGCATCTGGGCGCCCTTGGTAAAGACGATGCCTTCCCCCATGTCTTGAGCGGCGATGGCGTCCACCCACTGATCCGCTAAAGTTCCGCCGATAGCGCCTGCTGCCGCCTGAATCAAGCCCATGTTTTCCTCCTAATGTCGGTGTTTTCAACAGTCCGCACGGGTCGCCTCGCTGACTACCCGGCTGATTCGTCTCTAGCTTTCACTAAAAATCTAGACGATTTAACACCCAAAAGGGTGAAAACCCAGCTGGTTTCGTGCCGAACGGGCATTTCTCAGGAAGGCGTGAGCGGTCACAAGGGCGGTGCGTTCGGGTTTTCACCCATTTGGGTGTTCGTTTTGGGCGGCGGCGCTGTAAACATAGGGGTGGAAACCCCGCAGTGGGAGTCAATACCAAGGAGGAAATCATGGGTTTATTTGATGCGAAAGAATGCGCGCTGTGTTCTCAAAAGGCCGGAATGCTCACGAAGCAAAAGTTGCAAGACGGCTTCCTGTGCGGGGATTGCAAGAAGAAATTGTCTGACCTGTCCTCGGGGTGGAAGCAACGCACCGTCGCGGACGTGAACGAACACCTGGCGTTGCGTGAGGCAAACAAAGATCGTGCCGCCCAGTTCCAAGTTACCCGCTCGATTGGGACCGGGGGTTGCCTGGAACTTGACGACACCCACGGCTGGTTCCGGTTTAAGATTGGGCGCGACTACAAGCAGGGCAACGCCCAAGTGTTTGCCTTTAACGAACTGGGGAATTTCTATGCGGAAATTCATTACGATTCCATCGCGGACGATGAGGACGGCGATGGTATCCCCGATCAGTACGATCGTGATTCCCATGGTTCACACCGCAGCGGCATGGGAATGATGGGGACGATGGGCGGCGAACTGAACTCTCAATCAGCCAATATGTTCGTCAACGGTTCGGGAATGGCTCAGTACTTCCGTTCCGTCGGCAATCAAATCAACGATGCGGGGATGCCTTCCGAAGTGACGGACATCACCATGGTGGTGGGCACCACCAACCGGTTCTGGCCCGAAGTACGGTTGCGCGGCTCGTTCTTTGGGGCGGGTAACGATATGCAAAAGTTGCAGGAAGCTCAACAGACTATTCAGGCTCTCGCCCAGCTCCGCGCCGGTGCTGGCGGCATGGGGGCTCCGATGGGTCAGCCTGGCATGATGGGCCAGCCGGGTATGGCGGGCACAATGCCGATGCAGCCCGGTATGCAGCCGGGCATGATGGGTCAGCAGCCTGGAATGATGGGTCAGCCAGGTATGGCTCCTATGGCCGGCGGCATGATGGCCGGGGGCATGGGTATGCCCCAGCAGGGTATGGCGCAGCCGGGTATGCAGCCCGGTATGCCCGGTGCGATGCCGATGCAACAGCCCCCGATGGGGGCAGTTCCCCCGCAGGGTATGGGTGCTCAGATGGGCGGGGCACCGGCTCAAGGCGCACACCCGACAAACTGCCCCGCCTGTAATGCCCCGGTGGACGGGCAATTCTGCGGCAGTTGTGGCACCAAAGTCTATTGAAAGCCCAAAACTGGGCGCCAGCCCATTGAAATCCCAGATGCGCAGCGAACCTGTGGAATGAGGTTCGTACATTCAACGGGGGTCTCCGTGAGGAGGCCCCCGTTGATTTTCCCTGGCAGACCCCGGGTCAGACACTTCATCCAGCACGCCGCCGAGCGTCTAGCTGAGCTCCGTTTCGGGAAACGTCCTCGCGATTCTGAGCGCGGGTTGAGACACGGCGAGCTACACTTAACCCCAAAGAGAGGGAAAACGACCGTGGAAAGCAACCAGGGAAACCTTTTGAACTCAACAGACACACCTAGTGCAACGGTGAAAAAAGATGCCCCTATCCGCCAGGCCTACCGCGGAAAACGTCCCGCTTCCACCCCGGTGTGGTTCTTGGGGCAGTCCGTGTTTCAGCACCCCGACAACTGGCAGGATTTGAGCGGACGCGAACAGGTGGATTATTGTCTGCTTCCTGAAGTTGGGGTGAACACCGCGCTGACCCCGGTGCAGCAATTCGGTGTAGACGCTGCCATATGTAATTCTGACGTGCTGTTTCCCTTGCGGCTGGCAGGTTTTGACCTGGGGCGCCAGCTTGATCCCAGCGGTGAACCCCTGCGGCCGCTGCGTTCTTCTATGGACGTGGATCAAATTCTGGCTCTGCCCGACCCAGATTGGTCGCGAGTCGAGGCCGTCAGCCGGGCGCAGCGCAGCGAACTCGCGCCAGAAAAAGCCCTCATCGCCATCGCCGGAGCGCCTTTCGTACTCTCATCACTGCTGGTGGAAGGCTCCGTCAGCGCCCCGCAAAACTTGCAGACCCGCATCTTCATGCAGTCCCAGCCGCGCAACTGGGAGCGGCTGATGGACTGGACTTCGAGTCTGGTGCGGAATTTCCTGGCTGCACAAGTGCGGGGGGGAGCTGAAGTGATTCAGTTGGTCGATCCGTGGGTGCGGACGCTGACCGAGGGGGAGTACTCGTGCCTGGCGGAATCCTACGCGCGCGATATTTTCAACGAGTTTGACGATGACATCACCCGGATTTCCTGCAGCCTCGGCGCTGAACATTTGCTGTCCTCGGTCGCCCCTTATGTTGACGTGCTGGGCGTTGGCGAGGAGCTGACCCTCGCGGAGGCGGCCAGCATCGCGCCGGGCAAAGTCCTGCAGGGTAACCTCGACCCGGACCTCATTCTGCTGGGTGGTGATGAAGCGCGGGCCGCGGCTCGCGAAGTGCTGGAATCCGGGTTGAGTGCGCCCGCTCATGTTTTCAACGTGGCGGGTCGGTTGGATCCGGAATCGGACCCCGCCGAGGTTCACCGGCTGGTTGATTTCATCCACAACTACCGGTTTTAACGGTTTTCGGCAGCTCTCGCCAGATTTCCCCTCAGCTTAATTTATGCTGTCTACCTGCGTATACGTGTCTGAAAAATCAAAGTTGAGTCTATACGTATCAAGTTTAGCTGGCACTCTGGGAATAAGAGTGCTAATCTGGTTGTTGTACTGAATGGAACCGGAAAAAACCGGGACCGCAGCTGAAAACTGAAAAACAACCCAAACTGCAAAACAACATGGAGGATACAAATCATGGCTACTTATCGTGACCCGTTTGCTGAAATTGATCGCATGTTCAACACCGCGATGCACTCACCGGCGACCCCGGCGATGCCCCTGGATCTGTACCGGGAGGGCGACAAGTTCATCGCTCGCGTGGACCTGCCCGGTGTGGATCCCGCGACTATTGACATCGACGTCGAGGACCGCACCTTGACTATCTCTGCCCAGCGCAAACCCACCGAGGGTGAGGACCTGCACTGGCTGAACCGCGAGCGTCCCGCCGGGACCTTTGCTCGCCAGCTGACCTTGGGATACGGCTTGGCCGTGGACCGGATTGCCGCCTCGTATGAAGGTGGAGTCCTGACCGTGACTATTCCGGTCGCCGAAGAAAACAAGCCGCGCAAGATTCAAGTCGCGGTGGGCGGCGACGCCGACAAGGTCATCGAAAGCTAACGGCGGGCGGACCGCACCACAAACCGGGAAACCCCGGCCCCGCCCTTGTGAAAAATAATTCTCCCCGGTCAAAGTGCTTGACCGGGGAGAGTGTCGAATTTTTTGAAAGTCTCGCTACCGAAAACTAGCCGACAGAAACCGAATCTTTAGTTTCAGCAGAGGTTTCCGGGGTAGTGACCGGGGCATCCAGCGGGGGACGCACGCCACGCGGATCCTTGACAATCAAGTAAACCGCCCAAATCATGCCGCCCAAGGCCACCACAAACAGGCCCAGGTACGTATCATTGAGCATATCGAGAGGCTCGGGGTTGAACACCTCTACACCGTCAGAGATATATTCAGAGATCAAGTCCACAATCCACATCAGGGAAGCGCCCCAGTACATCCAGCACAGCAGGTCTACCCGCATTTTGGATTGCGGAGCGTGGGAATACCACCACGCGGTCGAGGCAATGGCGGCAAAGAGAGTAATCAATAGGGTCATGTCCAGCTCCTTACGCTTTCGGGTTCATCTCGGAGACGCCGCGGCGCTCGGTGGCACGAATGACCGCGAGTCCGACTGCCCATACGACCGTCACCAGCACGGCCATTCCGACTCCGACAGTACTCATCTCAAAGAGCATTTGCCGTGCATCTTCAGGGTTGGCGGCCGCCGTGAGGAATGGGAAATACGGCACGACTTCGCCATGCCAGAAGTGTTCAAACATCAACAGCACAGCCCCGCCCCACAGCAGGTTCGTCAGCCAGTTCAGTTTGCGAACCAAAACCAGAGTGCGCTCGGACTTTTCCGAGGCTTCGCCGGTCTTGGCTTTATGAGCGAGATGCTTTTTCACAGCCGTCACCGCGACAGCTTCAGCGGTGGGAACAAGAAAACATGCTATTATGATTCCTTACTTAAGTGCGGATAAAACCTAGCATTTATTCTACACAGGGATGCCTAAGTTTGATAAAAATGGACGCTCTCGCGGTATGTTACGAAAATCCGAATTCATTGCGGCCAGCGCCCTGGCCCCACCAAAAACGGTAAAACGCTAGGAAATCATGCCCAGTTCCCGCCAGGTATCCAGAGATTCCTGAGCTTCCTCCGGGGTCAGCAGGTTCATCGCGAACCCGTTTTGAATCAGGACATAATCACCCACGCGTGCTTCGGGAACGTAGGCCATGCAGGCGTCTTGCACTTGACCAGCCACGTCGATGCGTCCCATCGGCATCACGCCGGGGGTAATCGACAAAATCTGGCAGGGCACACCTACGCACATGACTGGATCCTTTCCACCGGGGACGCGAATCGTTAGCCGAACCGCTCCCGCTCTCCCTATTCTAGACGTTTTCGACTTTCAGTCCCATCTGGCCGGCAGGCGCGGAACTGATGGGCAGGCAGGGGTCGGCTTCCCGAATGGATTGTTCCCAAGCGCCGGCCTGTTGTGCCTGGTCCAGGGCACTAGCCTGGGTCAGCAGTTGTGCCAGCCAGGGTTCGTTTTGAGCGGTGGGGGTGAGGATGCGTGCCGCTTGAATCGTGCCGTCGGTTCCGATGGTGAAGGTGTGGGCGAGGATGCCGCGCGGCCCGTCCACCAGTCCGGTCCCGCTGCCGGGCGTGAACTGCACGGTGGCCGGATCCACGAGTTCTCCCAGGTCGTGGCCCTCCACGAGTTGAGTGAGCTGCTCGGTCAGGGCTTCGGTGCGTTCCAAGACGTGCAAAGTCATGATGGCACGAGCTCCGGCGGCACCGCGTGCGCCAGCCAGCCACCGTTCTTGTGCGGCCGCCGCCCGCGGGGTGGGCAAAATACCGATGGAAAGCTGGGCGACCGGCCCGACCCGGTAGCGTCCGTTCTCAGGTCCGCCAGCCCGCAAGTATGGCCGCGGGGCCGGGGAACCGGGAATTTCCTCCGCGACTCGCTCATTCCACTGGGAAAAATCAAACTCGTCTATCGTGCTGGTGCCCCGCCTCACTCTGACCTTGGTTCCGAACACGTCAGGAGCGCCGTTTTCATCGATGAGCGCCACGTCAGCTCCGGCGAAGTCGCCGGTCCCCGAAGTTTCCAGGTGGGGCGCTAACGCCGAATCGCAGAGACGCTCGGCGGTGTCTCGCGCCGTGGCCAGGTCTGCGGACAGGTCGCACAAGGCCGGGGCAGCCGGCCACACGCTGACCCCGCCGGGTACTGCCGTCGCCGGAAAATGACCCGGCGAACCGGCCGCGACCAGCATCTTTTTCGACACCCGTTTCAGCGTCACCCCGGCGTCACGGTCCTGCATCAAAAACCGCAACGAATGGGCTTCTACAATCGAACCGTAGTGCAGCAGTCGGCGAGTGAGTTGCGCCGCGGGAACAATCGGGGGCAAACCGCTCAACGCATCTAGCGCCCGGGTCCCGGCCAAGTGATGCGCCACCGGGCAAATCCCGCACAGATGCTCGGTCATTGTCAGGGCTTCGAGCGCGGTCTTGCCTTCCAACATGGCATCCACCCGCGGCAAGCCCTGCAGGTCAAAGCGGGCTTGCGGGCGGCCGGAAGAATCATGGGTGACGACGATGCGTCCCTCCATCGGGTCGATGATTTCGTCAAGATTGATTTTCATGATTCTCCTGAGACAATTGATTTATGCATGAACTTGGGCTGTTAACTTCGGTGGTGGCGGCGGTCGAAAATGCGGCCGCTCAGGCTGATTCCCAGGTTACCCGAGTTGAAAAGGTCGCGCTTGAGGTTGGCACCATGTCCGGGGCGATTCCCGAAGCGCTCTACGGTTCCTGGCCCATCGCCCGGCAGGACAGTATCTGCGCCGAAGCAGAGCTGGAACTCACCAGCATTCCCGCCAGCGTGTACTGTCCGCGTTGTGCCCGGGACGTGCCCATCGATGAGTTTTTTGCCCTAGCTTGCCCGGAATGCGGGATGCCCACCGGTAACCTGACCCACGGGCGTGAGTTCAAAATTGCCTGGGTGCAGTGGGACACCGCGTCGGCAGACGCCAACAGCGCCGCGGGGGCGTCTTCGTCCGCGTAGTCCGCGCGGGGTTTTTAGGTGAGCCAGGAATCTAGGACTTCCGCTGCGAGTCCGACCGCGCTGGGGATACCGCCGCGGGCACTTTCGGTCAGACCCAGGCGCAAATCCACGTTTTCACTGACTACCCCAACGACTTCGAGAACGCGAGGTTCCTTGCCGGTCAGGCGGGCCGAAGTCAAAATATCGAGCAAACCGACCTGGTGAGGCGACATTTTCATGGAAAGCAGGCGCGGCACATGGTCCCCGCTCAGGTGCAGGGCTTGACCGGGGGTGCGCCCGTTGCCGGGAGCCACCGAATCCAGAATTAACAACTGTTCAGATTCCTGCACCACCGGCACCAGCTCCATGCCGCCGGTACCGCCCTCCAGCAGAGCCAACTCACCGGCCTTTTGTGCAGCCTGCCAGGCGGGACGGGTCGGCAGGCGCTGCTGGAGGCCAGCCAAAATCTGGAGGCCGATACCGTCGTCGCCCATAATCGGGTTGCCCACCGCCAGGACGGTAAAACGCGCCCCGGCCCAGCCGGTGGCATCGACGTCGGAAATATCCGGCAACGGAACCTGACCATCGAGCGGGTTCGGGGCGTCTGGTGAATGGGAAACGGCGGCGGAAAGAGCCGCCGCAGTGCGTGCAGCAGGCTTTCGAGCCATCAAAACCTTTCTACAGTTCGGGGGCGTCAACCGGCTTAGACGTGCGGCGCATCCACACACCGCCGGAAATCATGGCCGAGATACCGCCGTGACGTTCTAGGGAATCCGCCCGGAAAGCCAGGTAGATATGCGCAATCACGAAACCCCAGAACAGGAACATGATGGCGGCGTGAATCAGCCGCATATGCGGAATGCCAATCCAGTCGTTCGGGGCGGCCATAATCTGCCAGAACAGGCCCTCGTAGCGGTGGGGCAAAGCGTAAAGAGCCAGGCCAATGACCATTTGGAAAGCACCCAGCACGTAAATGGACGTGTAGGTGAGCTGCTGCAGCGGGTTGTGCGCCACGTACAGCGGGCTTTCCTTGCGCAGGAACAGGTAGAACCCCAAGGTCTCGCCCAGATGTTTCCAATCTTGCTTTTTCTTTAACGGCCAGAACGTTTCCCAGCGCATATAGCGGTCCTTGGAAACGAAAGCGATAAAGACCCGGACCACGCCAACTGCCATCCAGGTGAACGCACAGGTGAAGTGGATAAACCGCATAATCCCCATGAGGTATCCGATTTCGACACCACGGAAGAACGTGTCGCCAAAGAACGGATCCATGATGTAGTACCCGGTGATGGACAGCATCACAATCAAAAATACGTTCAGCCAGTGCAGGAAACGCAGGCTTGCGGACCACACGCTCAAGCGGACCCAGTCCTCCGTGGTGGGGGTCAGTTCGCTGCCCTGCAGGCCGGTGCCGACCGGGCGGACGTTGACGAAACCCTCCATCTGGAACGGGCTGAGTTCACCGTTTTCGTCCACGGTGGCGGTGGCGACCCCCAGGCAACGGTAGCCACGTGAGCCCGCCATCTGGGCGTTCTTGCGCAACAGGGTGCGCTGAGCGCGCTTGGGCTGAGCCACGTTCATGACGGATTCCAAGTCGCCGCGCACAATCACGGTCGGTTTCGATTCGCCCGTCTTGGTACGTTTCATATCAGAGATACGCGCCAGGGAATAGCGACGTTCGTGCGGAGGATCGAAGTCTGCGGCGGGAATATCAACGTTCGGGGCGCCGTGGCGGAAACGGTAGCGCAGGGACTCCTTAAGGGCGACATCAACCGGGTCGGTGCTGCCCTCGGGGGACACCGCTGCCATCGCCAAGAGACGACGCATCGACAGGTCAGAGCAGCTGAAGCCGCCGCCAACCTCGATACCGTTTGTCTGGTTGCTGTCCGCCGCAAAAAACTGAATCTGGTTTTGTTCCTTCGGGGACGCGCTGGGAGCCGGGCTGGCCTGCACGGTTCCCGTGGCCGTGCCGCCGGTCAGCGCCTCCGGGGCAGGAGTGCTCTCGGTACTCATGAGGTCACCGCCTCACCAATCAGTTTCCCGTCCGGATCGAGGATGTGCACCCCGCAGGACATGCACGGATCATAAGAGTGGATGGTGCGCATCGGTTCCAGCGGGGCCTTCGGGTTCACCAGCGGGTGAGTGCCGGTGCCCATTAAGGATTCTTCATAAGGGCCGGTTACGCCGTTAGCGTCACGCCCCCCGGCCAGCCAAGTGGTAGGCACGACCGCCTGATACCGCTCGACCTTGCCGTCCTTAATGGAGACCCAGTGGGATAGGTCGCCACGGGCGACCTCAACGAACGAGTAACCCTCGCACTGTGCCGGCCAGCTGGACGGCTCCCACTTGCTGGCATCGAAAACGTCAATCCGGCCTTCCTTAATGTTGTCGACCAGGGCGTTGTAGTCCTCCAACAGCAGCTGGGCGGAAACCGTGGCTTCCGCGGCGCGGGCAAAAGTGCGCCCCATCGTGGAGTTAATCTGTGCCGGGGTAATCCCCAGGGTTTCAATAGCCCCATCAACGAGCTTTTTGACCGGTTCGTAGCCCTGAGCGTAGGCCAGCATCATGCGCGCCACCGGGCCGACCTGCATCGGCTTGCCGTCATAGCGCGGCGCTTTCGACCAAGTGTACTTATCGTTGTCGCTCAGCCATTCAAAAGGCGGCTCGGGGCCGGTGTACTTGACGGTGGTTTCGCCCTTGTCTGGGGTCAAACCTTTATCGTCACCCACCGAGTACTCGTACCAGGCCGAGCTGATGAACTCTTCAATCTTGTGCGGGTCGAAGGGGAGGACCTTGCTGATGTCTCCGTCCATGATGACCCCCGGCTTAATGGCTGTGTGTACAGAGGAGATACGAGACTTATTGGGATCACCAGCAAAAATGGACCCGGCCAAACCGACCGCGAGGTAGTTCGGGTGGGTTGCGCCAATATCGAAGTAGTCCTTGTAAACTCCGGCTATCGCCAAAACATCGGGGTAGTAGCAGTCATTGACAAACTCGACGATTTCGTCAATCCAAGTCTTGATTTGATCCATCTGGACTTGGTTGATGGATTCTGACGAGTTCGGGTCAATAGAGCAAGCCATGCCGCCGACCAGGAAGTTCGGGTGGGGGTTCTTGCCGCCGAACACCGTGTTGATACGAATCATGGACCGCTGGAATTCCAGGGCGTCCAGGTAGTGCGCCACGCACATCAGGTCAGCTTCGGGAGGCAGGCGGTAGTCGGGGTGATCCCAGTAGCCGCCGGTGAAAATCGACAGCTGGCCGGAATCCAGCACCTGCTGCACCGTGTCCCGAACTTCCGTGAAACGCTTCAGGTTGTTGCCGCGCCACTTGGAACCGATGGAATGCGCGAACTCCAGAGTCTTTTCCGGGTCGGCTTTCGCGGCGTTCACCACGTTGACGAAGTCCAGGGCGTGCAGGTGATAGAAGTGAATGACGTGGTCTTGGATTTCTTGCGAACCCAGAACCAGGGAACGAATCAACCGCGCATTTTCCGGCGGGTTAGAACCAATCGCATTCTCTACCGCGGTGATGGAAGCGATGGCGTGTACCGAGGTGCAAACCCCGCAAATACGCTGGACGAAAGCCCACACGTCACGGGGATCACGATTTTGGACAATCGTCTCGATGCCACGGAACTGGGTACTGACGCTCCAGGCTTTTTTGATTTGTTTCCCTTCGGTTTCCATCTCGATACGCAGGTGACCCTCAATACGGGTCAACGGATCAATGAGAACTTTCTCTGCCATTACTTAGCCTCGCTGTTCTGTTCAGTAGCTTGCTCGGTTGACGACGGGTTCGGGGAACCGGTGGGAGCGTCGCCGAATGCGGCCATCGGGGAGTTCTTGGTGGCTTTGCGGTCGGCGGCGGCACGAGCGGCGGTCACACCGGCGTGAACCGCCACACCCGCGGCGACAACGCCGGCCAGACCCAGACCAATCTTTTCTGCGGTGGCTTCCACCCCAAAACCAGGAACTGTAGGGAGTTTCTGGTAGAAAGGCGTGAAACGATCATAGAAATCACGTTCCGTACAACCGATACAGGGGTGACCGGCGCCGATAGGCCAACCGGCTTTGAGGTTCCACTGCAAAATCGGGCAGGGGCTAAAGGTGGAAGGTCCTTTACAACCCACGTCGTAGAGGCACCAGCCTTCGCGGGCTCCGGCATCGTCGAAGCTGCGCACGTATTGGCCGGCGTCGAAGTGTGGGCGGCGCGGGCACGAGTCGTGGATACGCTGGCCGTAGGCGAACAGCGGGCGACCCTCGGAGTCGAGTTCGGGTGCTTTGCCGTGGGTCAGGATGTAAGCCAGGGAGGCGGTGATGACTTCCCCAATCGGAGGGCAGCCGGACACGTTGATGACCTGCTTGTCCTTGATGATTTCGTCCACCCCGACCGCCCCGGTGGGGTTGGGTTTGGCAGCCTGCACCGAGCCAAAGACCGCGCAGGCCCCGACCGCCAGAATCATGGTGGCGTTCTCAGCGGATTCGCGCAGCACCTGCTCGGCAGATTTGCCGCCGATAGTGCAATAGATGCCGCCGTCCTTGAGCGGAATGGAACCGTTGACGACCAGGATGTGCTCCTTCGCGTTCGTGTCGGCCAAGGCCTTTTCGGCGGCTTCCCCGGAGGCGGCCATCACGAGTTCGTTGTAGTTGACGGACAGCAGATTTAGGACAACTTCTTCCACTGTGGTGCCGCCGGAGCGCAGCGTAGATTCCATGCAGCCGGTGCATTCCTGTAGCTGGAGCCACACCACGTTCGGTTTCGTGATAGCTCCCAGCTTGTCAGCCAGTTCTTCGCCAGCAGTCCGTGCCGCAGAGGCATGCGCCAGTTCGGGTGTCCCTACCGCGAAGATAGCCGCCAAACCGGCACAGAACTTGACAAAGTCACGTCGGCTCACGCCAGCACTAGCAAGGTTTTCTGCGAGCGTACCCGCCCGCCAAGGTTTAATCTCATAGCTCATATGCGGTCCCTCAGTAGTATCGAATTGGACAACAACGTCCGTGCTATTATCCTACCTCGTTTTCGCAGTTGAGCCTAAAAACCGGGCAAAAAGTGCGACGCCTTTTCGCAAAGCTCAGATGACTTATTCAAAGTTCTTTCAGCCAGTCAATCCAGGCATCGACACCGTCGCCATTCTGGGCAGAAATCTCGATAACCTTCACGCCCGGATTGACCTGCTCGAGGTAGCCGCGGAATTTGCCCATGTCGAAGTTCAGGTAGGGAGCCAAATCCATCTTGTTCACCACCACGATTTTCACCGAGCGGAACATGACCGGATACTTCAACGGCTTGTCCTCGCCCTCTGTAATCGAGAACAGCATGGCTTTCGCGGTCTCGCCGACATCAAATTCGGCCGGGCACACCAGGTTGCCCACGTTTTCGATAATGACCAAATCCAGCTGGCTCAAATCGAGATTGTCCAGGGCGTGATGCACCATCGGGGCATCCAGGTGACATTCCCCGCCGAAACCGTGACCGGTATTCAACAGGGAAATCTGGGCGCCGTAGCCGCCCAAACGCTCGGCGTCCAACGGCGTCTCGATGTCGCCTTCAATGATTCCAACCCGCAGTTTGCCCTGCAGCTGCGCCAAAGTGCGCTCCAGCAAAGTCGTCTTGCCCGACCCTGGTGAACTCATGAGGTTCACGACTTTCACCCCGTGTGCGGCGAAAGATTCCCGGTTGTGCTGGGCTAAGTGGTCATTTTCCGCATAGATGTCTTCCAAAATCTCGATGCGTTCGCGTTCGGTGTCGTATCCCGAGTGATCCCCGATAACTTCCGGGTCTGCCACGTACTCACCGTGGTCGTGGTGGTGGGGGTGATCCCCGTGGTCATGTTCGTGTACTGTGCCGTCGTCGTGGCGATGAAAACGTCCCATGTTAGTGATTCCTCTCTGGCGTGACATCTATCGATACCACTCTAAACTCTTCGCCGCTGATTGTCTGGACCTCACGGGAAGAACACTGGCCGCAACGGAAATCCAGATACTCGCCCAGCTGCGTTTTCGCCTGGCATTCCCGGCAGACGACGACTGCCGGAATCTCGGTAATGTGCAGCTCGGCGGGACCCCGGAGGGTGTTTTTTCGTACCGCGCTCCAGGCAAAACGAAGCGCCTCGGGCACAACCTGACGCAGATGTCCGACCTCGACCTGGACAGACAGTACTTCGCGTCCCGCCGCCCCGCGTGCTACCACGCGGGCGAGTTGTTGGGACAAGGCGACTTCGTGCATAGTGTCTCCTCACTGAGTTTCGGATTCCTCGCGGCGCATTCCACCTTACCGTTTTCTGCCTTGGGACGTCAGAGCTACTAGGCTTAGGGGTGAGACAGATTGCGGCAGGAGGTTAGAGATGCGCCGAGCGTATGAGCTGCGGGGTGTAGTGCAGGGAGTCGGTTTCCGCCCGCACGTTGCTCAGGTCGCCGCCCAGTTCCCCATCACCGGTTTCGTGGGTAATGACGACGAGTCAGTGTTTATCGAAGCCCAAGGCACGCTCGCGGCGGTGGAGGGTTTCATGGAAACCATGCTGGCGACCCTGCCTCCGCTGGCCAGCGTGTTGCGCAACGTGTCCACAGACCTGCCCGAGCAGGAGGAAGAAACTGAGTTTCGTATCGTGCCTTCCCGGCGTCGTTCCGGCGCCCGCACGCTGATACCCCCGGACACCGCCACCTGTCCCGACTGCCAAGCCGAAATGGCTGACCCGACGAACCGACGCTACCTTTACCCTTTCACCACCTGCACGAACTGCGGGCCACGCGCCACCATCATGGTGGACCTCCCTTATGACCGCGACACCACGACTATGGTGAAGTTTCCCATGTGCCCCGCTTGTCACGAGGAATACACGAACCCGACCAACCGGCGCTATCACGCCCAGCCCGTTAGCTGCTACGACTGCGGGCCGGTGCTGTGGGTCAGCCCGGCTGACGCTCCGGATTTGCGCCCGCCCGAGGGGGATCGCCGGCCGTTGATTGCCGCGGCTCTGGACGAAGCCCGCCAGCGGCTGTGTGCCGGGGAAATCCTGGCGGTGAAAGGCATCGGCGGCTTTCACCTCATGTGCGATGCCCGCAACGAGGAGGCGGTCGCACGGCTGCGGAAACGGAAAAATCGGGGAGATAAGCCGTTTGCGGTCATGGTGGGGGACGCTGCGGCCGCGGCCCGGCTGGCTCAGCTCGATGCGGACCAGCTGCGCACGCTGCAAACTGCCGCCCGTCCGATTGTAATCGCTCCGTTCGGGCCGGAATATGACCTGGCTCCCGCGATTGCTCCCGGATTGGGGGACGTGGGGATTTTGCTGCCTTACGCGCCGCTGCATCTGGAGTTGTTGAGCGGGGAATGTGCCCAGATGGCGCTGGTGGCGACGTCGGGAAACCTGGCGGGCGAACCGCTGTGTTTCACGAACGAAGACGCGGCCGAGCGGCTGGCGGGAATAGTCGATGCGTTCGTGTTTCACGACCGTGACATTCACCTGCCCATGGAGGACTCCGTATTTCTGGCAAACTCGCAGGTCACCATTCCTTCGCGGCGCTCGCGCGGTTACGCACCCCTGCCGGTCGCGCTGTCGCGACCTGCCACCGTGCCGATTTTGGCGGTGGGTGGAGAACTGAAAAACACGTTCTGCCTGGCTAACGGAAACTGGGCGCATATTTCGGGACATATCGGGGATATGGGCACGCTCGCCAGCCAGGAGGCCTTTGACCGGGCCGTGACGCAAATGCTGAATTTCCAGCGGCAACGCCCCGAAAAAGTTGTGTGTGACCTGCACCCGAACTATTCCACGGTCAGCTGGGCCGAGCGTTTTACTGCCTCTCATGACATCGAACTGGCCCAGGTGCAGCACCACGTCGCCCACGCCTATTCCCTGTTGTCGGAACATTCTTGGCTTGACCCGGCGGTCGTGGTGGCGGTGGATGGTACCGGCTACGGGACAGATGGCACCATTTGGGGCGGAGAAGTCCTGGATATTGAGGGTTCGCAGTGGCAGCGAAGTGCGCACGTGCCGACTTTCAGCCTGGTCGGTGGCGATCGGGCAGTGCGCTATCCCTGGCGGGTCGCGTTGGGGATTGCCCACGATTGGGGCCTGGACTGGATTACGGAGGCAATCAGCGCCGAAATCGGGGAGCGGCAAGGCAAATCAACTGAACTGGAACTGGTGAAAAGCCAGCTGGCCAGCGGTTTCGGGGTGAGTGCAACCACCAGTTGCGGGCGGCTGTTCGATGCGGCCGCGGCGATTTTAGGGATTCGCACCGAGGTGACCTATGAGGCTCAGGCGGCGATGGAGCTGGAGCGCGTGGCTACCGGCTGGGCAAACACCCACCCGGAGGCAGTTTTGCCACAGGTGGACAGCTATCTGGAGCTCGTCGAGCAGTTGGGTGATGTTGACCGGCCGGTCGGTCAGCGGGCTTGGGCTTTCCACGTGGGGTTGGCGCAACTGCTGGGGAATCAGGCTCGTCAAGCCGTCGAGCAGGCCGACACAAAAACGGTGGGATTGACCGGCGGGGTCGCCCTCAATCGGCTGTTTACCAGGCACTTTGTGGATTTCCTGGAGGGTAGCGGATACCGGGTGCTGACCCACCAGAACGTGCCGCCCAATGATGGAGGCCTGAGCTTGGGACAAGCGTGGGCGGCGGTCCTCGGCGCGTGCTGAAGGGGCACTCTGACCTGTAATTTTCTCCACACCTACTCGGCGGATGTGGATTATAGGGGGAGATATGCCCGATTGCTGCCAATAATGGCAGCTACCCGGCTATTCTCCCCCTATAAGTACAATTCGGTCGGATAACCCGGGATTTTCGCGGGTGTTTTGGGTCAGCAAATCCGCGGCAGCGGGTCGCCGACCAGCATGTCTATCATGCGGGTGCCGGAAAACGCGGTTACCATCACGACCGAGGACTCCGGTTTGGCTACAACCCGGCCGATATTCGCCGCTTCCTCGCCGCCGGGCAGTTTCCGCAGCGCCGCCACGGCCGCATCGGCCTGGTCAGCCGGAACCACGGCCACAAACATGCCCTCGTTGGCGACATAAATCGGGTCAATCCCCAGCATGTCGCACGCTCCGCGAGTCATCTCGTGCACCGGCACGGCTTCGTCCTCGACGGCGATGCCCCAGCCGGTCGCAATCGCCAGCTCGTTCAACACGGTTCCCAAGCCGCCGCGGGTCGCGTCACGCATCCAGCGGGTCTCCGGAACCGCCTCGATTAGGGCTTCGACCAGGTGATTGACCGCCCTGGTATCGGATTTGATGGGGGCCTGAATGGCCAGGTCGCCTCGCGCCATCATGACCGACATACCGTGGTCAGCAATCGCGCCGGACACAATCAGGCGGTCCCCGCGCTGCACTTTGCTGGCGCCCAGTTCCCTGCCGGCCGGCACAATCCCGACTCCGGCCGTGTTGATGAACAGTTTGTCGCCGCTGCCCTGGGGCACGACTTTGGTGTCGCCGGTGATAATCCGCACCCCCGCTGCCTCGGCGGCGTCGCGCATAGCCTGGACTTCCCGGCGCAAGTCCGCGATGGGCAGGCCCTCTTCCAGGATGAAACCAGCGCTGATGACTTTCGGGATAGCCCCGCTGACCGCCAGGTCGTTGACTGTCCCGTTCACCGCTAGTTCCCCGATGGAGCCGCCGGGGAAAACTAGGGGATTGACCACGTAGGAATCGGTAGACATCGCGAGTTTGCCGCCTACCGGGCTTGTGCCCTCCCCGGTCAGACCCGTGAGCAGTTCCGCTAGGGGAAGCACCCCGGCGTCGGTCAGTTCCTCGAGCACCTCGTTGCCATAACCGGGGACGAAAACCTGCTCGACCAGGGCTGCTGAAGCCTTACCCCCCGCCCCGTGAGAAAGCGTCACATAGTCGTCTTTCAGCTGCATGCCGCGGCGGCGTACCCGCGCGATATTCGAGTTCACTTGCAATTCATCTTCGTTCAGGCGGTTTTTCGGATCCACACATTGATAATCGCACAAACGACTCGCCTTTTTCATCTTTTGGACGGACTGGGAAAATGCAAGTAACCTGGAAAGGTCTATGGAAAGGGAGCAGCCGATGTGTTTAGGAGTGCCTGCCGAAATTGTGGCATTTGATGAGGCGGAAAGCGGACGGGCGAAAGTGTCGCTGTCCGGGGTGGAACGCATGATTTCCACGGATTTGCTGATGGATGAGGACGTCAAAGTCGGCGATTGGGTGCTGGTGCACGTCGGTTTCGCCATGTCCAAGATTGACGCTGCGGAAGCCGCCACCACCCTGGATCAAATTAAGAAACTGGGCCAGTTTGAGAGCGAGCTGGAACAGTTTAAGACGACTTCGGCGGATTAGGGCATCCTGTCCCCAGCGCCCGCACGGAAGTCTGTCGAGGAATCTGTCGAAAAGAGAGCAATCACGATATGAAGTACGTTGACGAATTTCGCGACCCCGAGTTCGCCCGGAAACTGGTCGGGCGCATCAACGCTGAGGCCGCCCATTTTGAACGCCCGCTGGCGTTTATGGAGATTTGCGGAGGCCACACCCACACGATCTACCGTCACGGGTTGGAGCATTTGCTGCCGGAAAACGTCCAGTTTATTCACGGTCCCGGCTGTCCGGTGTGTGTTATTCCGATGGGACGAGTGGACGACGCGCTGTGGCTGGCGAATCAGCCGGACGTGATTTTGACGACTTTCGGGGACATGATGCGGGTCCCCGGTTCACAAGGGTCCTTGCTGCAGGCTCGCGCGCGCGGTTGCGATGTGCGGTTCGTGTATTCCCCGTTGGATGCCCTGAAAATTGCCAAAGAAAACCCGGATAAACAGGTCGTTTTCTTTGCTATCGGGTTTGAAACGACCGCGCCCTCCACGGCAGTGACCCTGGTGGCGGCTCAGAAACAGCAGGTGCGGAACTTTTCTGTATTTTCTAACCACGTCAAAATTGAGCCGCCCTTGCGAGCCATCGTCGGGGCTGATGAGACGCGGATTGACGGGTTTATCGGGCCGGGTCACGTGGCGACCGTGGTGGGGTCTGACGCGTTCAAATTCTTGCCTAAGGAATACAACAAACCCGTGGTCGTGACCGGTTTCGAGCCGTTGGATATTTTGCAGTCCGTGGCGATGCTCATCGACCAGTACACCAGCGGGGCGGTAGACCGCGGCGAGGCTCGGGTGGAAAACCAGTATTCCCGCGTTGTGCGCGATGGCGGGAATCCGGCGGCTTTGCGGTTGCTGGATCGCGTGTTCGCCACCCGCGACACGTTCGAGTGGCGCGGCTTGGGGTGGATGCCGTATTCCGGCATGGGGATTTCTGAGGAGTTCGCCGCCTGGGACGCCGAGCGGCTGTTTGACGTTCCCGGCCAGCGGGTGCCTGACCCGCCGGCCTGCGAATGCGGCTCCGTGTTGACCGGGCGGATTAAACCGTGGGAATGCAAAGTGTTCGGCACTGCTTGCTCGCCTGAGAAACCCATCGGGACCTGCATGGTTTCCCCCGAAGGGGCCTGTGCCGCGTTCTATAACTTCGGCCGTATCGACCGGGAGACCGCCCACGCCATCGTGATAGAGGACTAGGCTCGCGGGAACCATGCTCGCGCGCGGCTAGACGTTGAACTTGAATTCGACTACGTCGCCGTCGGCCATCACGTAATCTTTGCCCTCTTGGCGGACTTTGCCCAGTTCACGAGCCTTATGAATGTCGCCGATTTCCACCAGTTCATCGTAAGAAATCACGTCGGCCTTGATGAAACCGCGTTCAAAGTCGGTGTGAATCACGCCGGCCGCCTGCGGGGCGGTGTCGCCCTGATGAATGGTCCAGGCGCGGGATTCTTTCACCCCGGCGGTCAGGAACGTTTGTAGCCCCAGCGTGTCAAAGCCAACGCGCGCCAGTTTGTCCAGGCCAGATTCTTCGATTCCGGCGTCGGCCAGCATCTCGCGGGCATCATCGGCGTCGAGTTCCACCAGCTCTGCCTCAAAAGCACCGTCCAGGAAAATGGCTTCGGCGGGGGCGACCAGAGCAGCTAGTTCAGCTTGTTTGGCTTTGTCCGCCAACCCGTCGGAGTCCATATTAAATACGTAAATAAAGGGCTTTGAGGTCATGAGTTGGAAAGTTTTGACGATGTCACGGTCCAGGTTTCCCGACGCGATTTCTTTGGAAAGGACCGTGCCGGCGTTGAGGTATTCCTCGCATTTTTCCGCTTCTGCCAGGACTTCTTTCGGAGTTTTCTTGCCGCTGACTTCTTTGCGCAGGCGGGGAATCGTGTTTTCGAGAGTCTGCAGGTCAGCCAGGATCAGCTCGGTGGAAATCGTCTCAATGTCGGAGGCCGGGTCGATTTTTCCCTCTACGTGAACCACGTCAGGGTCGGCAAAAGCCCGGGTAACCTGGCAAATCGCGTCTGCTTCGCGGATGTTAGCCAGGAACTTATTGCCCAAACCTTCGCCCTGGGAAGCGCCCTTGACGATGCCGGCGATGTCTACGAATGACACGGTTGCGGGCACGATCTTTTCCGAGTGGAACATATCTGACAGGACTTGTAACCGCGGGTCGGGTAGCGGGACCACGCCGACATTGGGGTCAATAGTGGCGAAAGGATAGTTCGCTGCTAGCACGTTCGCCCTGGTGAGGGCATTGAAAATAGTGGATTTGCCGACATTGGGGAGTCCCGCGATACCGATAGTTAAAGCCATGCTTCAATCTTAGTGGGTTTTCCAACCGGCCCTAAACCGGTTAAACCCGGGCGACTTATCCGGTTTTCTGGGGGTTGCGTTGTTGCGGGGTGGTCGCTCGGGGGCGCTCGCGAGAGGCGAAAGGGGGAGGGCCCCCTCGCGTTTTGCGCGACTATTGTCGCAAAACGCTCACCCCCCAGCCTCTCGCTGAGTCGCCCCCCACGCTCCCCCGCCCCGCCCGCCTAAATTCCCGCGGACGCTATCATGTCCCGCAAAGGTACACTGTGCTCCCCGCCAGCCGGGCTAAATCCCTGTGCATATAACCTGAATTCAGCGCTGTTCGGACGCGAAACCTTCCTTGGCTTTTGGAGTAGTTGCACGAACGACCGATTTTGAGCCTGAATTCAGGCCATCATCGACTCCGGTTCTCTAAAACTGCAGGTAAGCGAGAGTCTAGTTCTTGCCGATTGGCTCTGAGCACAGTGAAATCGGTCGTTCGTGCAAGACAGACAGGCTGCAGGGGTTCCTCGCAAGGTTTGACAGTGTCGAAATTTCGAACTCTGAGACGATCCTGGTGAAGCCTGGGCGTTAATCCTATTAATTCGCTTCGGTGTGCCATATATGGCACACCGAAGCGTTTAAATAGGTTTTATTCAACGTTATCCGAGAAATTTGGGGGTCGTTTGTTGACGGGTTTCGGGGTGTGCGTGGATTATAAGTGGAGAATAGCCGGGTAGCTGCCAATAATGGCAGCTACCCGGCTATTCTCCACCTTTATCACCCGACGCAAGCCGAACCGGAATGTCGGGCGCGACCGGAGCAGGGGGGCGACTCAGCGAGAGGCTGGGGGGTGAGCGTTTTGCGACAATAGTCGCGCAAAACGCGAGGGGGCCCTCCCCCTTCCGCCTCTCGCGAGCGCCCCCAGCGACGAAGCGCCCCCACCGAATCCGCTCCTCCACCGCGACGCAGACTTTGGCAGCGCAAGCTCGCTTGCATTGCCAAAGTCCAGGAAGCGGCACGGAAAGCGCAGCTTTCCAAGTATTTCTGCGACTGAGAGGCATCCCCCCGAACGCCGCCAAACCTCGCGACCCGCCCGATGCCATCAGAACGGACTGACGCAGCTAGCGCAGGGGCTTTGGCAGGGCAAATGAGGTCGTTTCCTGCGTGGTTTGCACCGTCTGCACTTCATCGAACCCGCGTTGCGCCAGCCACTCCAACACCTCGGTCACCAGGACTTCCGGCACCGAAGCCCCCGAAGTCACCCCGATGGTCTCGGCTCCCGCAAACCAATCTGGATTGAGCTCGTGGACGCCTTCAACTCGGTAGGCCGCACCGGCTCCAGACTGCAGGGCGACTTCCCTCAGCCGCACTGAGTTCGAAGAATTGGCGGAACCGACAACTACGACAACTTCACATTGAGGTGCCATAGCCTTAACCGCGCCCTGCCGGTTCTGAGTCGCGAAGCAAATATCGTCTGATGGCGGGCTAATCAAACCGGGAAATCTGCGCTGGAGACGCTGTACCGTAGCGGCTGTCTGATCTACCGACAAAGTCGTTTGGGACAGCCAAATCAGCTTGGCGTCGGGGTCGGTACTGAGCCCAGCCAGGGGATCCGCGGCGGCGGGGGTGCCGTCCTCATCTCCGTTCCCAGCAGTATTCCCGATTCCGTCCGCGGCATCGCTGCCGGATTCCTCCTCCGCCGCAGCCAAAGCCGAGGTATCGACCCAGTCTGTGTCAATCACGTGAATCTTGTCGGGGGCTACTCCTAGGGTTCCTTCCACTTCCTCGTGACCGGTGTGGCCAATCAAAATAATGTCGTAGCCCTCGTTGGCATAACGCCGCGCCTCCCGATGCACCTTGGAAACCAGCGGACAAGTGGCGTCAATCACTTCCAGGCCGCGCTGCTCGGCTTCGGCATAGACGCTCGGAGCCACCCCGTGAGCTGAGAAAACCACGCGGGACCCCGGGGGTACCTCGGACAATTCATCGACAAAAATCGCCCCAGCGTCAGCCAACGTGCGCACCACAAATTTGTTGTGCACAATCTCTTTGCGCACGTAGATGGGTTGACCGTAAACTTCGAGTGCGCGCTGCACCGCCGTGACGGCGCGATCTACCCCGGCGCAGTAGCCTCGCGGCGAGGCCAGCAAAACTTTCCCCATCCGTCCTCACTTTCGCATTAGGTTCCCCGGTCGGATTCGTTAGTGGCGCATCAGGCGTCCCTTTCAGCAGTCCGGGACGCGCCACTTCTCGGGCGGGTGTGCAACTGCCTTGAGTTTAGCGGTTTGCGCCCCGGGGCAAAACTCGAAAATTTTCACCTCCGGGGTCTGTGTCATGATGGAGACATGGAAGTGAGAAAACCAGAACCGGCGCGACTGGCGCGTGAGACGACCCGGGAAAACCCCTGGCCGCTTAGCCGCCTGAGCGAAAATATGCGCAAATACGTCGACCGGGTCGATCCGACCTGGGTGGAAGCGCAAATCATCGAATACAACCAACGCCCCGGTAACCGGATGTCCTTTTTTGTGGCGAAGGACCTGGAAGCCGATATGTCTATGCAAGTAAAGGCGTTTGGTGGGGTGGTGGCTGCGGCCGGTTCGGCGTTGAGCGCCGGAGCGCGAGTGGTGATGCGGGTCAAGCCCGATTTCTACCTGAAAACCGGGTCGCTGTCCCTGATGGCCTCCGAGATCCACCCGGCCGGTCTGGGCGGGTTTCTCGAGCAGCTGGAACAGCTGAAACAAAAGCTCGCCGCCGAGGGGATTTTTGCCCGGGAACACAAGCAGTCTTTGCCGTTCCTCCCGCGGCGGGTCGGGCTTATCTGCGGGCATGCCGCCCGGGCGCAGGCCGATGTAATTGAAAACGCGACGCGGCGCTGGCCCCTAGTACAGTTCGAGATCCGCGAGGTAGCGGTACAGGGGGAACGCTGCGCGGCGGAAGTCAGCGCGGCCATCGCTGAGCTTGACGCCCTCGAGGGGGTTGACGTGATTGTCGTCACTCGCGGGGGCGGGGCGCTGGAGGACCTCTTGGGATTCTCCGATGAGAGCGTGGTGAGAGCGGCTTTCGCGGCGCGCACCCCCATAGTTTCCGCCGTTGGTCATGAAGAAGACACCCCGCTGCTGGATTTTGTAGCGGACTTCCGCGCCTCCACCCCTACCGATGCGGGCAAGCGGATTGTCCCGGACTTAGCCGCTGAAATTGAGGGGTTGAACGGGGCGCGCTCCCGGATGACGGCGCTCATTTCCAACCGTATCGAGCTGGGATTACGGGAACTTGACGCGATTCGCTCCCGGCCGGTCATGCAAAATCCGCTGGCGGCTCTGGACGAACGGCGCCGAGACATCAACCACGGCTTGGAAATCCTGCGGTCGCGGGTCGCGGCGGTCCTGGCTAATCAGGCACGTGACCTAGCGGCGGCTCGGGCTACCCTGCGAGCTATCTCGCCCCAGGCCACTTTGGAACGCGGGTATGCGGTGTTACGCAAACCCGACCAAACCGTAGTAACTGACGCTGGTGCAGTTCAGAAGGGCGACCTCCTGGAGGCCGTATTGGCGCGCGGCTCCCTGGTCGCCACTGTTTTTGGCACCAACCCGAACACAGATGAAAGGTAACGAATCATGAGCGAAAAAAATGCTAAGCAACCCCCGACTGACGCGACGGGGACGGGTGCGGCAGGTAACGAGGATATCTCTGAGATGAGCTATGAGGCGGCTCGTGCCGAACTCATCGAAACCGTGCAGGCTCTGGAAAACGCCGGGGCGCCCTTGGAGGACACTCTGAAACTGTGGGATCGCGGCGAGGCTCTGGCCTCACGCTGCCAAGACATCTTGGATACTGCCCAAGCCAAGTTAAACGAGCGTATGGCCCCTACCGGAGAGTGAGGCAACCAGCGCCCAAACAACTAATCAACCTCCGTAGCGTATAGTCCCTGCCGGGGATTGAAACAAGACCGGGTGCCGCTACCCGGTGGCAGAACCGGGGGTATGCCCCCGCCGAGGAGCGAGGTGAGGCAACTACGATAGCGCCCCAGATATGGACACGAATCTGGTACCTGTCCGGGATTGCGGCAAGGCAACCCCGGTAACACCTTAAACAGGGATACAGGTCTGGTCCCCCGCCGGGGATTGCGGCAGGATGGTGCGGCCGAACGGGGGGCACTCACTCCACAGATTTGGAGTGTCTGTTGAGTCGTCTTGTTTGCCTTGGCTGAACGGGGCTAGGTTCTCAAGGTTCGGGAGTGTCTGGTGCAGCGGTCGTACCGAACAGAAAGGGGGAAGGTATTACCAACAGGCCGTGTGATAAATCAAACGTGCCGAGATAAGACGTACAATGAGGTGCTTGTCCGGTTGACATGGTGTCAATCTGGTTGGCGTGGTGTTTGCCGGTTGGCGGGTCATGCGGGGCCATGCTGGTTGTGGCTTGGCATTCGCTGATTGGCGGTGGTTCGTCGGTTGACGGAAGCATTCGCTGGTTAGTTGACGAAGTATTGGCTGGTTAGCGGGTATTGGCTGGTTAGCGAGGCGCTCACTGGTTGACATGGCATCAATCTGGTTGGCGTGGTGTTTGCCGGCTCGCGGGTCATGCAGGGTCATGCCGGTTGTGGCTCGGCATTCGCTGACTGGTGAATCCTTAATCGGTTGGCGAGTTGCTCGCCAGCATAGATTGGGGTTTCCATCCAGCTGGGTTGAGGTCCTAATCCAGCTGGGTTGAGGCACTAATCCGGTGAACAGGGCGCCGGAATCGGCCAATAATTTGCAGCGCAACCTTCTGTGAGAAAACTTGCGGGGGCGCTGGAGGTCAAAATACTACAGGAGAATAGCAGTGAATCGCAGGAAAAAATTCGCGGCTTTCCTAGCTGCGGTGGCGGTGTCGATTTCGGGTTTAGGAGTGGCGCTGCCCGCGCAGGCCGCGCCACCCGTGTCGCGGATTTTTGGGGCGTCGCGCGTGGAAACCTCAGTAGAGATTGCGCGCCGGGCCTTCCCCTCCGGTGCGCCGGTTGCCTACGTGGCTTCGGCTCAATCCCTGGCTGACGCTTTGGCGGCCGGTTCCCTCACGGATGGCCCGGTTCTGCTCACTGACTCGAGGGCTTTGGCTGCGCCGGTCGCGAATTATTTAGCCAGCTTGCGTCACGCCGGTTTGCAAAAAGTTATCCTTCTGGGTGGCGAGGGCGTGCTTGGTTCGCAGGTCGAACAGGCCATCACCTCTGCCGGTCTTGCGACCGAGCGTCTGGCGGGAGCGGATCGACGCGAGACGGCTGACCTCATTGCCGCGCGGGCTTTTCCCGGCGGGTCGGATAGAGTTTATGTGACGGATGGATACGGCGCAGACGGTGCCGGATCTCCCGATGCGGTAGTTGGCGGCATGTTAACCGCCGGGCCAATCCTGTTTGGTTCTACCGCCAAGGGTTTGACTCCGGCATCAGCGGCTGTGGCGGCTCGGGCGCATGAAAAAATCCAGCTCGGAGGGCGCAGCGTGGCCGGGTTCACCCCAACGTCCCAGCTGGCGGGCGCGGATCGCTTTGAGACAGCCGTAAAGGTTTCCGGGGCCTCCACTCAGCCTAAATCCCGAGTGTACCTGGCTAACGGGTTGAACTTCGTGGATGCCGTAGCGGGGGGAACATTGACGGACGGTATCATGCTGCTGACCCGCCCGGACACGATTCCCGAAGCGACCTGCCGGTACTTGATGGACCACCCCGAAATCAACGACGTGGTGGCTCTGGGAGGGCCGGGAGCAATCTCAGATGCAGTGCTAAAAACCGAGGTCGCACAGTGTCAGTGGGGCAAGCATCCCACTACGGTGAACCCCCTGGCGGTGTATCCCCAGGTGGCGAACCAGTTTACCTACAGCCGAACCAGAGTTGCTTCCGGGCTGGGTTGGGGCAACCTGTACAGCATGGGCCTCTTGCGGTCTAACGGAAGTCAAGAGTTTGGGTATTTAGGGAATACTGGACAGCTATGGTCGCACTTCGCTGACGGCCGCGGCGGAGTCACCGGAGCTCAGATGATTCTCTCTGATTTGAGCAGATACCCCGGCATTTTCACCGGGGTGGATTGGAATAATGACACCCGGGTAGACGTGTTGACGGTCGACCCCTCCGGGACCCTGCAGCTGCGCCGCGGTGATGGACATGGTGGCTTGTCTGAACCGGAAACTCGCGGCTCCGGATTCAACCGTTTCGCCTACTTATTCGCGATGCGCAACGGGATTAATGGAGCCCCCGCGGTGGTGGGATTGAGTTCCACCGGCCAGGTCACGCAGTTCCCGTTTAACTCGGATGGAACCCTGGGCAAGCCGGTCGAGCTGTCGGGGAACTTCGCCTACCTTTATCAGGCGTGGCCGGTGGACGACCTGGACAAGAACGGTCGCACCGACCTGCTGATGAGGGACTTTGACGGGTGGTTGAGCGTTATCTTGCAAAACCCGAATGGCACTTTCAGCGAGCCATACCGCCTGGGTGTGTCCTCTCAAGATTTGAAAATAATGGCTCCCTGCGGCGCTTGGAACACACACACGTGTGTCTACGCACTAGATAGAGGCGGAAACTTATGGCAGTACACCATCGCCTACCATGGTTCCAACACCGGCTTTATCGAGGCACCGGCTTCCTCACCGGCACCAAGTGCCGCTAACCCGACACCAAATGCCGCGAATCCAGCACCAGTTTCGGGCGATTCCATTTCCGGTGACCCTGCCTTCGACGCGGTGTTGCGGACTCTGGCTCAGCAGTATCCAGACTTAGGGAGTTTCCACAACTACATGTACACTCACTTCCGCTACCTGGGAGCTCACCACAAGCCGCACCCGGCCCCCGGCTTTGAGTTGCCTTACGGTATTGAAGCCTGGAACAACCAGGGTGGAAACTGTTACCGGTATGCGGCGATGACGATGTGGCATGCGCGAGCACTGGGATATAACGCCCAAGTCAGGGTGGGATACCTGAAAGCTAGGCGCGGTCTGGGTCCTCATGGATGGACGGAAATCATTGAAAATGGCCAAAGATATGTGATTGACGTGGAGTTGGGGCAAGCCTATGGGAAAACTATCTTTTACACGACCTACGCCGGCGCGCCGGTTTATTACTATGACGCTGCTGGTCAAAGGATTTACTAGCCTCGATTGAAGTGTAAAAAAGGCAGCGCAGAACCATGGTTTTCGCCTCGATTGTGTTCCTCTCGGTGTTCTTGCCGGTGGTATTCCTGGTACATCTGGTGGTCAGGCCAATCCGAGTGCGCAACCTGTGGCTGATTGCCGCCAGTCTGCTGTTTTATTCCTACGGTGAGCCGGTCTATGTGCTGCTGATGCTGGTTTCTTCCGTGTTTAACTGGGGGGTGGCCCTCGCCATTGGCGCCCCCCACGCCAAACCGCTCAAGTCAACCAAACTATCCGATGATTCCAATAGCACACCCGGTGAACCTGGCACCCCAAGAAACCCCGAAACTCGCCGCAAAATCCTTCTGACCCTGGCGGTGGTGCTGAACCTGGGAATGCTGGCGACCTTTAAGTACGCCGCGATGATTGCCGACACGTTTGGGCTATTGCTGCACACCGACTTTAACCTGCCGGTATTGGCTTTGCCGATTGGCATCTCCTTTTATACTTTCCAGGCTCTGAGCTACGTCATCGATGTGTCGCGCGGCAAGTGCGCCCCCAACCGGAACTACTGTGATGTATTGCTGTACATCGCGTTCTTTCCCCAGCTCATCGCCGGACCGATTGTCCGCTACCCCGACATTGCCCAGGCGCTGAGCAACCGGCACGCTACCAGCGAAGATATCGCCTTGGGACTGCGGCGTTTCGTGGTGGGACTGTCAAAGAAAGTCATCATCGCCGACACACTGGCGGTGGTGGCGGACACGATTTACAACGCGCCCAGCACCGAAATCGATGCGGGTGCCGCGTGGCTGGCGGCGCTGGCGTTCATGCTCCAGATTTACTTCGACTTTTCCGGTTATTCCGACATGGCCATCGGCATGGCTCGTATGTTTGGTTTTCACTATCGCGAAAACTTTATCTACCCCTACGTGTCCCAATCGATCCGGGAGTTTTGGCGCCGTTGGCACCGCTCGCTGTCCTCCTGGTTTAAGGAATACCTTTATATTCCGTTGGGTGGCAACAGATTGGGCCGTCCTCGGGCGGTGGTGAACAAGATTGTGGTGTTCCTGCTGTGTGGGCTGTGGCACGGGGCGGCGTGGACTTTCGTCGTCTGGGGGCTGGCTCACGGATTTTTCTTGCTGTTGGAAGAATACTTGCCGATTCAACGCCTCCCGCGGATACTGCGTCATGTGTACGTCCTGCTGGTCGTCCTCCTGACTTTCGTACTGTTCCGAGCTGATACTTTCGGGCAAGCCGTGCTGATGTGGGGTCGTATGTTTGGGGCTCCCGGTGCAAAACTGCCCGGTAGCCTGGCTCTGAGTCTGCTCGATCCGTTCACCGTGTGCGTATTGGTGGGGGCCCTCATCGCCATGACCCCGGTCACGCGACTGGTCGAGAAGGTCGCTCCCGCCCTGGTCAGTGAGACATCAGCAGAGACCACCCCCCGTCCCCCGGTCGTGTTTCGGCCGAGTGCGGTGACGTTTGTTGGGGCGTTAGTGCTGCTGGGATTCGATTTACTCCTGCTGGCTAGCGGGGGATACCATCCGTTCATTTATTTCAGGTTCTAGGTTTCTCGGGGTGAAAAATGAGCCAGAAAAACACTATCCAGCCAGCCACAAATCCGGCGGACAAACCTCGCAACGCGGGAGCCGCCGGACGGTTCGCCCGGAAAAGCCTCGGTGAAAAGATTTTTGTGGCTCTAACGTTACTGGTCATGGTGGTGCCGGCGGCCTCCGCGCTGACCCCTCTGCCGCGGTTCGCCGACCCCAGCGAGATTACTGTGGAACACCCTGACGCTACCCACAAAGCATTCCCTTTGGCCCAGCTGAAACAGGCGGGAGACTACTTCGAGTCGCACTTCCCCGCCAGAGGTCCGATGATTAGCGCCACCGCCACTCTAAAATCGCGGCTGTTTCACACCGCGGCCAATAACCAAGTCATCATCGGGTCGGACGGCTGGTTGTATTATGCGGCTACCCTAGACGACTACCTGGGACGGCGCACCATCAGCGAACGTTCGGTGCGCAATGCGGCCCAGAACCTGAAACTGCTCAGTGACAACCTGGAATCCCGCGGGGTACAGCTGGTCGTGGCCATCGCGCCAAATAAAGCCACCCTCTACCCAGAACATCTGCCGTCCCGGTATCTGCCGGGTAACCAACAGGATTCGAACCTGCAGCGCCTGCAGTCCCAACTCAAGGCACTTTCCGTCAACTATGTGGACCTCGATTCCGCATTACGTCAGGCAAAAGTGGCGACTCTAACCCCGCAGGGTGAGGGCCGGTCGGCAAAACCTGAACTGTATCAGAAAACCGACACCCACTGGGACTATCGGGGCGCTTGGGTGGCGGCCGATGCTATCGAGACTGCGCTGGGCACCGAGAACGTGGTGCGAACCCCGCGGTGGAAACCGGATCCGGGATTCACGGGGGATATTGCCCTGATGCTCACCCCCACCGGGGCGGCTCCGGAACCGAACTGGGTCAGCGTGGATGCCAACGACGGGCCGAAATATACCGGCCGACTGTGGACCTTTGCCCACAGCGCTACCAGCGACGTTACCGCGGACTACTTTGCCACCAACGGTGTGGGCGCAGACACGCTGTTTGTGTTCCGAGATTCCTTCGGCAACTCCCTGGTGCCCATGCTTTCGCCCAGTTACGCGAAAACCTACTACTCAAAACTGGTGCCTTACGACATGGGGACCGCACTGTCTACCGGAGCGAAGGCTATCGTGATTGAACGCGCGCAGCGTCACCTGGACTTTTTCGCAACCGACCCGGCCGTCATCCCCTCCCTCTACGGGTCGCTGGAGAACTATCGGGTGAAAAGGCCGGAAACCGGCGATCCGGGGTTGGCTGGGGACAAACATGCCCAGCCGGGGCAGAAAAACGTCGGGGACATCGTCGCCGCGCCCGCGCCCACAGTCACCCCTGACGGGCCCTATCAGGTCATTTCCGGAGAAATCCCGGACTCCTTGCGTCAACCCGATGTGGCCGTCTATCTGCGGGCTCTCCCGAAAAACGCCGCAGCCTCGCACAGTCTCCCAACGGTCTATCGCGGGTATGATGTGACTACGAAGGCCAGCGACTTCGGGTATCGGTTTTTCCTGACCGATACGGACTTTGCGACCTATGGACGGATAGAAATGGTGGCGGTATCCGCAAAATTCGGTGGAAATGCTTATATATTTGCTAGCCTTCCGATGTAAGTCTGCGGAGAGGATGATTCATGAAGTTGTCTAGGATTTTTTCCGGTTTAGCCGCCGTGGGGTGTGCGGGAGTGCTGGCTTTGACCATGACTGCTTGTGCGTCAGGAAACCAGCAAACCGCGCCGGAGCCGGTAAAGAAAACCGCTTCGGCAGCGCCGAGTGAGGCTCCTGCCGACGTCACCTTTGGAAAGACCGATTCGCAGCCGCTTCACGCCCAGTTCCGCAACGCTACGGGCAAGGTCATTACCTCCCTGAAGTTGTCACAAAACGGGGTCGCTACCAGCGATGAGTTGTTGATTTCAGGTGACCCGAACCTGGGGGTCGACAAGGTGGCGGAGGTCTTTTACGCTAAGCCCCTTTCAGAGGGGGCCGCGTCTGACGGCTCGGGGGCACAAGTGGCGCTGAAGCCGGTTTATGTTCTCCAGGTGGTTTTCGAGGGCGGTAGTTCCGCCAGTGTTCCCGAGATTACTGATGAAGTTTTGGCGAAAAGTCGCGAGTTGCGGCTGAACTGGTCAGATGATGCCGGTGGTTTTGTCTACCTCACGGGGCGGGACGCGAAAGGTCAGGATTTCAGTTTGCTGGACGCGGCTAAGGCAGCCAAGCAGGCGGCCGATGCACAGGCCGCTGCCCAGGCCGCGGCTCAAGCTGCGGCTCAATCCGCGGCGCCGCAGCCTGCAAAGCCGCCCGCTCACGTTTCGCAGCCGGCTCGCCAGGCTCCTCAGCCGGCCCCGGCCGTTCCAGCACCGCCAGTACCGGCTGCCCCGGCTGCTCCGGCTCCGGCTGCTCCGGCCGTCCCGTCCGCGCCTGCTGGTGGGGTTGGACAAAGCGGGGACCGATGCGTGGACGATGTGATATTCAAATAGGCCCTCTCGCAGAACGGCAAGCACAATGAACCTGTTTCTGCTGTTCATTGTCATCCTGGTGCTGTGGGGCGCCAGGATTCACCGGCACGGTGACAATTTCGAGGGATACCTCGACCATGACCACACCACCCGCATTAACGGTGTCTTTATCCTGATTGTGTTTTATGCTCACATCCGTTCCTATATGCCCTTTAACCCGGCGTGGGACGGGGTGATGCACCACGTTGCCACGGGTCTCGGTCAGCTGATGGTTGCTCTGTTCCTGTTCTATTCCGGGTTCGGAGTGGCGCATTCCCTGGCGCACAAGCCCGGCTATGTCCACACTATGCCGCTCAAGCGCGTGGCGGTGACCTGGGTGAACTTCGCTATCGCCCAGGTCTTGTTCATCATCATGAACCTGTCGCTGTCCCGCCCGTTCACCCCGGCACAGACCGCGTGGGCGTTCCTGGGCTGGAAGTCCATCGGCTCTTCCAGCTGGTACATTTTTGCGATTCTGGTGCTCTATGTCCTGACTTGGCTGGCGTTTAGCATTTTCCGGAACAGCCCGTGGCTGGCTTTCATCCTGAACTGTGTTCTGGTGGGAGGCTTCACCGTGTTCATGTGGCATTTCAAAGGGAACGCCACCTACACCTACAACACGCTGTGCTGTTATCTGTTGGGCATGTGCTACTGCCTGGCCCGCGAGCACTTCGAGCGCGTCTACCGCCGCACCTGGGGTTACGTCTCCGCGCTACTCATCACGGCGGCGCTCTTTGTCCTCACCACTAAACTCGATCACTTGAGCTTCCTGGTGTTTGAGCTCGAAGCCATGCTGTTTTGCCTCCTCGTCGTGCAAATCACGCTATTCATACACCTGAACAATCCCGTGCTGCACTGGTTTGGTAAACACCTGTTCTGGGTTTATGTGCTGCAGCGTTTGCCGATGCTGGCGCTGCGGGAACTCGGCATGGCTGATGCCGCTCCCTACGTTTACGCCCTGGTGTGCTTCGCGGCGACAGTGGGCCTGGCGTGGGTCATGGCGCGTCTCACCGCCCCGCTTGATGCGAAACTCGCCGCCTGGTCGAAAACCTGGGCGGAATATTGCACCAAACGAGAGAAATGAGAGAAAGAGCTTAGCCCTGATAAGGGTGAGTGTCCAGCACCTGAACCTTGATTTTCTTGCCGGTCGGCGCAACGTATTCCACGGTGTCGCCAGTCCGGTGACCAGCCAGGGCCACGCCGAGGGGAGCGTCGGGGGAAAACACCTGAATATCCATCCCCTTGGCAGCATCGCGTGAACCCAGCAGGAACGTCATCTTTTTCGGTCCGACTTTTGCCTCCACTACGCTGCCCGGTCCGATAGTGCCATCGGCCGCGGCTTCGCCAACTTCGGCGTACTTGAGGATTTCTTGCAGTTCCAAGATGCGGGTTTCGTTTTGGGATTGTTCGTCACGAGCCGCGTGGTAGCCGCCGTTTTCTTTCAGGTCGCCCTCGCGGCGGGCCGCGTCAATCTTCTTGGTGATTTCAGAGCGAATCGGGCCCGTGCGTTCGTCGAGCTCCGCTTGTAGACGGTCAAAAGACGCCTGGGTCATCCAGTTTTTTTTCGCTTCTTCAGCCATAATCGTCTCCTTGAAAGATTAAAAGATTAGCGCCTGCGTCAGGCGAGAAAGCTAGCTTGTTTCAAAAATCAGCCGCAACGCAAGCGTTCATTACTTTACCAGATATTAAAACCAAGTAAAACGCTGGAAAAAGCGAACACAACCCGGCAAAAGACCGCTGCTGCAAGGAAACCCGAACCACCGGCCTTGTGAACCCCTAACCAAGAATAGCGAAATAAGCCGCAACGCAGTGACACGCCCAGGCCGCGACAGTCCAAGCGTGGAAAAACTCGTGGAACCCAAAAACATCCGGATCGGGGTTAGGCCATTTTGTGGCATAAATAACCGCTCCTACCGTGTAGGCCAAACCGCCCGCGACCAGCATCCAGAACGCAGGGAGGGAAGCCGCGTAGAGCTCGGGGAAATACATCAAGGCAACCCAGCCTAAAACCACGTAAAGAATCGTGTTGACCCAACGGGGAGCGTGCGGCCAAATCAACGAGGTAGCAATCCCCAAAATCGCCCCCACCCACACTACTGAAAGCAAAATGACTCTATCGCGCCCTCCCAGCAGACCGAATGAGATAGGCGTGTAGGTACCGGCGATGAGCAGGAAAATATTGGCGTGATCGAAACGGCGCAAAATCGCGTCCACCGATTTCGGCCACGAACCCATGTGGTACACCGCGCTCATCGCAAACAGCACCAGGGAAGCCAACATGTAAACGACGCACGCAAATTTAAGGGATTTCGGCGCCAACACCAGCAACACGATAGAAGCCGCCATAGACAGCGGGGTGGCCACCGTGTGAATCCATCCCCGCAAGGCAGGTTTACGGCGCATTGCTTTCCAATCCCAACGTTGGAAAGTGTAGGGCCGCCCGGTGCGAGGATTAACCAGACGCGGCATCAGCGTCCGGCCAGATTTCACACCCATAACATTTCCCCCGTTCAGCCTGCCCCACCCGCGCCAGCCAGGACGGGCAAGTTATGTGTTTAAATGTTTTAAACTGATTATGTGAGCAGCTCCGTGAAAAAGTCAAAGCCTGGAATCCTCTACCGGATTTACGCCAGACGTTTGATTCGTGAAATTAATCCGGCAGGGGTGCCGCGACATATCGGCATTATCCTGGACGGAAACCGGCGTTGGGCGAAGGCGGAAGGCGCTCCGGCGACTCGCGGGCACCAGCGCGGAGCTCTGAAAATCACCGAAGTGTTGCAGTGGTGTGAGGAATGGCCGGTCAAAGTCGTGACCTTGTGGATGCTCTCGATTGACAACTTGGGTCGGAAAGCCGCGGAGCTCCAGCCCTTGCAAGACGTTATCGGCCATACCGTACAAGGCTTGCAAGCCTCGGGCCGCTACCATTTGCGGGTGTTGGGCGACACGTCCCTGCTGGATCCGGGCCTGGCCGCAATCCTGCGTGCGGCTAACGGAACCGGACCGGAAAATGCGCTGGTGGTGAATATCGCCGTCGCTTATGGGGGACGTCAGGAAATCGTCAACGCCGTGCGGGAATACCTCAACGAAGCGGCTCAGAAGGGGGAAACCCTGGCGGAGGTGACTGATCAAATCCGTCTGGAGGACATCGAAGCTCACCTGTACACCAAGGGGCAACCGGACCCTGACCTGGTAATTCGCACTTCGGGGGAGCAGCGGCTCAGCGGATTTTTGCTGTGG
Source organism: Mobiluncus massiliensis (assembly GCF_949769255.1). Taxonomy (GTDB): domain Bacteria; phylum Actinomycetota; class Actinomycetes; order Actinomycetales; family Actinomycetaceae; genus Mobiluncus; species Mobiluncus massiliensis. Next base: position 2,119,296 of record NZ_OX458329.1, read on the forward strand.
CAAAGCGCGAATTCCGAGTTCTACTTTTGTGAAACGTATTGGCCGAGCTTCCGTAAGGTCGATTTCTTGCGTGCCCTGCGTGACTACGGAAATCGGGAACGTCGCCTGGGAAAGTGAAACCCGTTGCCCCAGCCGGACAAATTGCAAATGTAAGAACCTCGTAAAACCGGCGCTTTAGCACGCTCGAACCCCGTGCTATTGATAAGGTCAAAACATGGCTACTCCTGCGCGCACCTATGTGCTTGATACGTCCGTGTTGTTGTCCGATCCGAAGGCCTTGCTGAAGTTTGCCGAACACCAGGTCGTTTTGCCGGTGGTGGTCATCACCGAGCTAGAGAAAAAGCGTCATGATCCAGAGCTGGGATATTTCGCCCGTAAAGCGCTGCACCTGCTCGATGATTTGCGTATCGCTAACGGTCGGCTCGATCAGCCGGTTCCGGTCGGTTCACAAGGGGGGACCGTGCGGGTGGAGCTGAACTCTATCGACGACTCGGTGCTCCCCTCCGGGATGCGCCTGGGCGACAATGACACGAAGATTCTGGCAGTCGCCGCGAATCTGGCGAAAACCGGGGCGGACGTGACGGTCGTGTCCAAAGACCTGCCGATGCGGGTTAAAGCGTCCTCTATCGGCCTGGATGCCGATGTTTACCGTAACCCGCTGTCGAGGGCGGACACCTATCGCGGGGTTATTCGCGGCGAGATGAGCGAACAGGACATGTCCCGGCTCTACCAGGACGGCGCGGTGGAGTTCGACACGATTGTGCTGACAAACGACCCGGGGGACGAAGAAAACGATGTCGCCACTTACAGCAGCGACCCGGCGAGCCTGGTGAACGAGGACGACAACAACATTGACTTTGAAGAACCCGAAATCCCCTCGCTGGAGGACCAGCCTGTCCATACCGGAATTATCTTGAGTTCCCCGCGAGGCTCCGCCCTGGCTACCATCTGGGGTGACAACAAAGTGCATTTGGTGCGCACGGATCGGGAACTGTTCGGCGTGAAGGGCCGTTCCGCCGAGCAGCGTATCGCGATGGATCACCTGGTCAACCCGGAAATCGGGATTGTATCCCTGGGGGGACGGGCCGGTACCGGCAAGTCTGCCCTGGCTTTGGCGGCCGGGTTGGACGCGGTGGTGGAACGTCACGAGCACCGCAAGATTGTCGTGTTCCGTCCCATTTACGCGGTCGGGGGCCAGAGCCTGGGCTACCTGCCGGGCAGCGGCGAAGAGAAGATGGATCCGTGGGCGCAAGCCGTGTTCGACACTCTTTCCTCGATTGTGGCCCCCGAAGTTGTTGACGAGGTCGTGGCGCGCGGCCTGCTGGAGGTGCTGCCGCTGACCCACATTCGCGGGCGGTCCTTGCATGATGCGTTTGTGATTGTTGATGAGGCACAGTCCCTGGAGCGCAACGTGCTGTTGACCGTGCTGTCGCGGATGGGCCAGAACGCCAAAATTGTGCTGACTCATGACGTCTCGCAGCGCGACAACCTGCGGGTGGGACGCTATGACGGTATTGCCGCGGTCATCGAAGATTTGAAAGGTTCGTCCCTGTTCGCCCACACGACCCTGATTCGTTCGGAACGCAGCGCCATCGCGGATTTGGTCACGAGTCTGCTCGATTATTGAGGCGCCGTACCCTCAATCGCACTCCGACAATTGCCGCGCTTTCGTGCGGCGCTACCCTTGAGTGCGCCAGTTAGGGACAAATTGTGTTGATTTTTGGCGGTTTCGGGTGTTGATGCCGGGGAAATTCCCTCCTGAATGCTAGTTTGATACCCGTGCGTGATGACGAAAACCCGCAAAATCTCCCGTTTCCTCCGGAGGCGCAATCGTTGCTGATGCGTTCAGCCATCGCTGCTGCGCTCGCGTCTAAGCGCTTGGCGGAGGAAAAGGGCGTGTTCCGGCTGACTCCCTCGGAATGGGCTGAACTGGAGGCGTCCTCGCGTCCTTGATTCGCCACCGCCATTCCTTAGCTATGAACCGAGGGGTCAAAAGTTCTGATGATTTGCTAGACTGACTCTACGCGTATAGCGCAATTCCGATTTCCAAAGGACAACGAAAGAACAATGCCTGCGATAGTAGTTTTGGGAGCCCAGTGGGGCGATGAAGGTAAAGGAAAAGCAACTGATCAGCTGGCCAAGGACGTGGATTTTTCGGTCAAATATAATGGTGGTAACAACGCTGGTCACACCGTGGTAGTTCGTGGTGAAAAGTTTGCTCTGCACCTGCTGCCTACCGGCATCCTGTCTCCGCGCGTGACTCCGGTTATCGGCAACGGCACCGTCATCGACCCGAAAGTTTTGTTCCAGGAAATCGACGACTTGGAGAAGCGGGGCGTGCCCTGCGAGCGACTGCTCATCTCTAGCCGAGCCCACGTCATCACACCTTTCGCCATTGCCATTGACCGTTCTTCTGAACAGTACCGTGGCCCCCGCAAAATCGGCACGACCGGGCGAGGGATTGGCCCGACCTATGCCGAAAAGATGTACCGGATTGGAATCCAAGTCCAAGACCTGTTTGACCCCGATATTTTGGGTGAAAAAGTCACCGCCATGTCCGAAATCCTGAAGAGCATTTCGCAAGACTGGCCCCATGCTGAACCTATCGACCCCATCGTAGTCACTCAGGAACTGCTGTCCTACACGGAGCGACTGCGCCCGATGGTGGCGAACACGTCTCTGGTGTTGAACAACGCGCTGGATGAAAAGCGCGTAGTGCTGTTCGAGGGCGGTCAAGCGACCATGCTGGATATCGACCACGGCACCTACCCTTACGTCACTTCATCGAACTGCACCGCGGGAGGAGCCTGCACCGGTACCGGTATCGGCCCGACTCGCATCGACCGGGTGGTGGGGGTTATGAAAGCCTACACGACCCGCGTGGGCGAAGGACCCTTCCCGACCGAACTGACCGATGCAACTGGTGAACAGTTGCGGAAACTCGGTTCAGAATACGGGGCGACGACGGGGCGTCCCCGCCGTACCGGCTGGTTTGACGCGGTGGTAGTGCGTTACGCCGTGCGCGTCAACGGCCTGACCGACCTGGTGATGACGAAACTGGACGTCATGTCCGAGTTCGACAAGATTCCGGTCTGTGTGGGCTACGAAACCCCGCGCGGACGTACCGACCAGATGCCCGACTATTCGGTCGACTTTGCCGCGTCCCGCCCGATTTACGAAGAAGTTCCCGGCTGGAAAGGCGAGGACATCAGCGGCATTACCGACTTCCGGAAGCTCCCCAAAGCGGCCCAGAACTACGTTGCTTACCTGGAGGAAAAGGTCGGTTGCCGTATCTCCGTCATCGGTACGGGGGCTTCGCGCGAAGACGCGATTGTGCGTTACACCCTCATCTAACTTCGTTACGGTTTTCTTTTCCATCTCCCCGATCAAAAGCGCTGGTGGGAGGTTTCTCGGTGCGCCGTGGTCGGGGTGGTGGTTCCCCACCAGGAACCTGCAGCGTTCCGGGTAACGGGTGAACCGACCTTTTGAACGTGAAAAAGTTGCAAAAATTCACCTCGGGGTAGGACTTAACTCCCTGCACAATGTTCGAAAATGCGCGATAATTGCCGTGTAAGAGAAACATTCTATGTAGGAGGCCCTTTATGGCTGTTACTGAAACTGATGTCCGCGCTGCAGCTCCCGCAAATGCTCCTGAAGAGGTAGTTAAGTGGGTTGCTAAGGTCGCGGCAATGACGACTCCGGAATCTATTGAGTTCTGTGACGGTTCCCAAGAGGAATGGGACCGCTTGTCGCAACTGCTGGTTGATGCCGGAATCTTTACCCGTTTGAACCCTGAGAAGCGCCCGAACTCGTTCTTGGCGCGCTCGCTGCCGTCTGACGTGGCGCGTGTGGAATCCCGCACCTTCATCTGCTGCGAAAAGGAAGAGGACGCTGGCCCCACGAACCACTGGGCTGACCCCAAGGAAATGAAAGAAACCCTGATTGGGGAAAATGGCGTGTTCCAGGGCGCGATGAAGGGCCGCACCATGTACGTGGTGCCGTTCTCGATGGGTCCGCTGGGCGGCCCGATTTCCCAGCTGGGCATCGAGCTGACCGACTCCGCCTACGTGGTGTTGAACATGCGCATCATGACGCGCATGGGCGCCAAGGCGATGGACCTGATCAACTCGGGCAAGCCGTGGGTTCCGGCAGTTCACTCCGTGGGCGCGCCGCTCGAACCGGGCCAGAAGGACACGAACTGGCCGTGCAACGAAACGAAGTACATCACCCACTTCCCCGAGACCAACGAGATTTGGTCCTACGGTTCGGGTTACGGCGGCAACGCCCTGCTGGGCAAGAAGTGCTTCGCGCTACGTATCGCCTCCACCATGGCGCGCCGCGACGGCTGGATGGCCGAGCACATGCTGATTCTGCGTCTGACGGACGAAAAGACCGGCAAGCGCTACCACGTGACGGCGGCTTTCCCGTCGGCCTGCGGCAAGACGAACCTCGCGATGCTCCAGCCCACCATCGAGGGCTACAAGGTCGAAACCATCGGCGACGATATCGCCTGGATGCGTCCCGGCCCGGACGGCACCTTGCGCGCCATCAACCCGGAGGCGGGCTTCTTTGGTGTGGCTCCCGGCACGTCTTATGACACCAACCCGATGGCCATGGAGTCCATGAAGGCTAACACCATCTTTACGAACGTCGCCTTGACCGACGACGGAGACGTGTGGTGGGAGGGCATTGACGGCCCGACCCCGAGCCACCTCATTGACTGGCACGGCAAGGACTGGACGCCGGAATCCGGCGAAAAGGCAGCTCACCCGAACAGCCGTTTCACCGCTCCGGCCGCACAGTGCCCGATTATCTGCCCCGACTGGGAGGCTCCCGAGGGCGTGCCGATTGACGCCGTGCTGTTCGGTGGTCGCCGCGCCTCGAACGTGCCGCTGGTGACCGAGCAAAAGAACCCGGCTCACGGCGTGTTCATCGGTGCGAACGTGTCCTCCGAACAGACCGCTGCCGCAGAAGGCGCGGTCGGCTCGCTGCGTCACGATCCGTTCGCGATGCTGCCGTTCTGCGGCTACAACATGGCGGACTACTGGGGTCACTGGCTGGAGATGCAAGAGAAGTTGGGCGACAAGTTCCCGCGCGTCTACCACGTCAACTGGTTCCGCAAGACGCCTGATGGCAAGTTCATGTGGCCCGGATACGGCGACAACTCCCGCGTGCTCGACTGGGTGGTCAAGCGCGTGTCCGGCCAGGTTGACGCCATTGACGGCCCGACCGGCAAGTACCCGAAGTTCGAGGACTTCAACCTGGAGGGCCTGGACATCGACAAGGCCGCTTGGGACGCCCTGTTCGAAATCAACCCCGAGGCTTGGTTGGCTGAGACCGAAGATACCGAAAAGTACTTCGCTCAGTTCGGCGATAAGCTCCCGGCTCAGATTCGGGCAGAGCTGGAAGGCTTGCGTGAGCGCCTCAAGGCCGCCAAGTAGTTAGTGCGCAAAGGCACTGACCCTTTAATATTTTGGCGGGCAGTCACCATTCGGTGACTGCCCGCCTTTATAGAATTATTTATGGTTATAACTTATCAATACGATAAGCAATTTCGCTCTTCGCGTCGTCTGACGGTTCAATGCTCACCACACTATTGTTGGCCTCGTCAATCGAGAGTGTGACATTTTCCGAGGTCACGCCATCGGAGCAAACCATATCCGAAATAGATTCCGTTTGGTCACCAACCGTAAACGATGCGTTCAAAGTGCCTTGCCCGATGCAAAAAACTTGGAACCGGTAGGTTCCTTTCTCCCATTTGGACTGATCTTCGTCCCTGATGTTCATAATGGTCTTTTGTTTTCCGGCGTTGAGTTGATAGCTTGGTCGTGGGCCAGATGAAGTCCTAAACGACCCTTCCTTGACATCAGCATTTACCGCGTCGGTAATAGCTTTCACTTGTGCTGCCGGCAAGATATGTCCTGGGTTTTCAGGAGTACTCTCAGGCGTATCGGTGGCAGCATTTTCCGTTGCCGGTGAACAAGCCGCAACGCCCAGCAGAGCCAAAGCCAGCACGGCGCCCGCGCAGCTGCGGTGAAGTGTTCGGTATTGTTTGTTCATCGCGCGTATCCTTTCTGAAGTCGAAATATTCTGCCATTGCCCCTCATCGGAGCAATAAAAAAATAGTAATTTGGTGAGGATATAACCGTCAATACTTAGCAAAGAAATGTTAAGTAAGAATTAGTAAACCGTGAGTTTGGCGTTGCCGTCCGACCAGGAAACGACCACGTCATAGCCAGACAGTTTGAAAATCTTGGAACGAACCACCAAACGGAACTGCAATCCTTGATCGGCCAAAGTGACCCGGCTGATGGACAGGCGGTTGGTGTCGGTGTCCTCAAAATGCCCGTCGTCGAAGATCCGCTGCCAGATTCCGGCGCGTTTCACCTGCCACTCATAGGTCGTGTCGAACAGGGAGCCGTCAGGGTCCATAATGGGTGCCGCCTCAAACGAGACGCGCGACCCCACCGGGACTTTTGCGCTGGACGGCATATTCTTTAGACCCTGCACCGCCACCCGCACCGGTTCAGAAGTAGCGGTACCTTCAGAAGAAATCGCTATCAGGCGGTATTCGGTGTTCTTCGACCGATCCCAGGACCAGATTCCATCGGGGGTGTAAGTTTCCTGGTTCGCTCCGGGGATGTCCCTCCAGGCTCCGGCATGATCGCGTTCCTGCCACTGATATTTCGGCACCGGCCAAGCCGAAACTTGCATTCGGATGGGGTTGACCAGCTTGTATCCCACCCCGGTCAGGGGCTGTTCCATCAGCCGAATTTGAGGGGCGGTTTTCTCTAGGGGGGTCAGCGGGTCGAACAGCGCCACCTGATATTCGTAGGTGCTCTTCGGGGCGTGCTTAACCCCTTCAATCTTGACTTTGTACACCAGGTTTTCCTGACCCACCGGCTTTCGTTCAATCGTGGGGAACTTCATCAGCAGGGTGGAATAGTCCGCAATGGCGCGGGGCGTGAACGTAATTCCCCGCTCACCGGGGTGAATGGTGGTGAGAGGAACCGGGTGTCCGGTCGGGTCAATAATGGTGGCTTTCGCGGTGGAGAGGTCCGCGTTCAGCACCGAGAAGCTCCAACGTTCCAAGTCCATCCCCGAGTTGGTTTCCCCTACCGAGGTCAACAATTGTTTGGGAAAGAACCCGGCGGAGGGCCAGCTCATCCATTCCGGGGTAGGGGCTTGGGGATCATGCATGGCTTCGGCGGGCAACCCCGGATAGGGTTCACCGGTACGAACCGAGATAGCGGTATATCCGGCCACGGCTCCGATAGAAGACAGGGACAACTGCGGATCCATCATAAACAGGCGGTGCCCGAGCTGGTCATTGGTGGGGTTGGATTGGTTGGAATAATCCATGTAATACCACAGGGCAGTTTCCGCCGAAGTTTGTGAGATAGATTGGGCGAGGTTGGAATGCCTCGCCCCGCGCACCGCATCATCGGTAGCACAAGCAAACCCCTCCACCGCCGGATAGTGCGACAGTTTACCGTTGCGGGCGCTGACCATTGCGGCGGCTTGAGTGTAGGGAGCGATAGCCCCGGAGGTGTCCAGCGTCACCGCGTTCAAACCGTTGAGCCCGCGCATAAAATTCCAGGCCTCCATAATGGGAAGAATCCCGTCCGTTACGGCTTGACCGGGATCGCATTTTTCCAGGTCCACCCCGACACTCATGGCGGGACGAATCATGTTTTTTTCGTAATGTGCCAGGTAGGCGCGGCGAACTTCAGATTTAGAAGTCGTGTCGATAAAGTTGTCGTCCGGTGGCGCCGGCTGGTGCAGTTCGGCGGAGTGGACTCGGTCGGGGTTTTTTGCCGCGCCGAATTTGCTGCCATGCCCGCTAGCGGGAGCTTCCAGCACGCACGCCACGAGGATGCTGACGATGGAGACGAATGCCAGTACTGGCGTCAGTTTAGTGTCTAACGCACGGCGCATCGTTCAGCCCTCCCCTCGCAAAACGGCAACGCCCCGGCCTCCTTCCAATCTGACAAAGACCAGGTGATTTGGGCGCACTTTCCCTCTTTAATCGTATCGACCTTCATGAGTCGTGAATGAGAATTATATATCGCGACTTCTTGCAGGCGAGACCTGCGAAAGGGAGTTGGGTCCGCTTTTCCTCCTGCACGGGGTTTACCCTTGGTTTTTGCGCTGAGTGGGAGTGCAAAAGGTCGGGTGGGCGTGGTGCCGGTGAGGCTTGTGTGATATAAATCACAAGTAGAAAGGGCGATTAGACCTGACAATTTCGATGGTGACAAAGCCCGCCGGAAAACCCCTGAATTTTACCCAATCGGGGAATTCGAGGTATCTTTCAGAAGGTAAACTCATTTTTGCGCATTTAAAAGGAGTAAGACTTAGTGGCTGAAGCAAACCAAAAACTCGTGATTGTCGAGTCCCCGGCGAAAGCCCGAACCATTGGGAGGTTTCTTGGCGACGACTTCGACGTGGAGGCATCGGTGGGTCACATTCGTGACCTCGCGCAGCCGTCTGACCTTCCCGCCGCGTTGAAAAAGACCGGCTACGCGAAGTTCGCGGTTGACTTGGATCACGACTTCGAGCCGTATTACGTGGTTGACGGGGATAAGAAAAAGAAAGTCAGCGAGCTGAAAGCCCGGCTGAAAGATGCTGACGAACTCCTGCTGGCCACTGATGAGGACCGCGAGGGGGAGGCTATTGCCTGGCACCTGCTGGAGGTGCTGAAACCGAAAGTCCCCGTGAAACGCATGGTGTTTCACGAGATTACTAGGGACGCTATCAACCACGCCCTGAACCACCCCCGCGAGCTAGACACCGACCTGGTCAATGCCCAAGAGACTCGCCGTATCCTCGACCGCCTGGTCGGATACGAAGTCTCTCCCCTGCTGTGGCGCAAGATTCGTACCGGCTTGTCGGCAGGACGGGTGCAGTCGGTGGCGACCCGGATGGTCGTCGACCGGGAACGCGACAGGATGAGTTTTACCTCTGCTGAATACTGGGATTTGGTGGCCTGGCTGACTCCCGAGGCGGGTGGCACCGAGTTCTCTGCCACCTTGCGGGAGGTGGATGGCAAACGCATTGCGACCGGCAAAGACTTTGACGAGCACGGAAAGCTCAAGTCCGCGGCGCAAAAGGCCGGGGTGTTTGCGCTGGATGGTGCCACGGCGCGAAAGCTGGCTGATGCCATCAGCACGGGCGCGACCTGGTCGGTCGACGACGTAGACTCCAAGCCGTATCGGCGCCGCCCCCCCGCCCCGTTCACGACGTCTTCCCTGCAGCAAGAAGCGTCCCGGAAACTACGGTTGAACTCGCGAGACACGATGCGCGTGGCGCAGTCTCTGTACGAAAACGGTTACATCACCTATATGCGTACCGACTCGGTCAACCTGTCTGAACAGGCTATTTCCGCGGCTCGGTCCCTGGCGGTGAGCCGTTTCGGCAAGGACGCGGTTCCGGCTAAACCCCGCATCTATGAGACGAAAACGAAGGGAGCCCAGGAGGCTCACGAAGCTATCCGCCCCGCGGGGGAGCAGTTCCAGCTGCCCTCGAGTCTGGAAGGCAAACTCAATGCGCGCGAATGGAAACTATACAACCTCATCTTCCGGCGCACCCTGGCTTGCCAAATGAACGATGCCACCGGCACCACCGTGTCGGTAAAAATTGCGGCGGTTCCTGCTGATGGCTCGGTTCAAGCCGAGTTCGGGGCATCCGGAACGGTGATTGAAAATCCCGGTTTCCTCGCCGCTTACGAAGAAGGCCGGGATGAGGGCGATGAACCCGCGGTGACTTCCGGCGAGGGCAAGACCGGCGAGGCGAGACTGCCACGGATGCAAGCCGCCGACCGGCTGCATCTCAATAACCTGGACTCCGGCTCCGAGCGGCAGCACTTCACGACCCCGCCCGCCCGCTATACGGACGCGTCGCTGGTCAAAGCGATGGAAGAACGCGAGATAGGGCGACCCTCCACCTACGCTTCGACCATTTCCACCATTGTGGATCGGCAGTATGTGTATCGCCGCGGGCAGGCCCTGGTACCGTCGTGGCTGGCATTTTCTGTGGTGAAACTGCTGGAAGAAAACCTGCCCGGGCTCATTGATTACGACTTCACGGCCGATATGGAAGCCGATTTGGATAAAATCGCGGCCGGGCAAGCCGACCGGACCCAGTGGTTAAAGGACTTTTGGTACGGTCACGGTAAAGGCTCTGACCTGCAAGGATTAGGGCTACAGCGCGCGGTGGCGGAGCTGGGGGATATTGATGCTGCCGCCCTGAACACAGTGGAGCTGGGCGAAGGAATCGCCCTGCGCGTGGGACGCTACGGCCCCTACCTGCAGCGCGGCGAGGAACGCGCTTCGGTTCCCGATACGGTGGCTCCCGATGAGCTGACTCTGGAGATGGCCCGGGAACTGTTGGAAAAAGGTGCCCAAGGCGACCGGGTGGTGGGGGTCCACCCCGAAACCGGACTTCAGATTGTTGCCAAGAACGGCAGGTTTGGTCCTTACGTGGAGGAACTGGCCCCGGAACCGAAAGCCGAAGCGGACAGCGAAACCAAAGCCAAAAAGACCGCGAAAAAGAAACCCAAGAATCGGACGGCCTCCCTGCTGAAAACTCAGTCCCCGGACACGATTACCCTGGAGGAAGCCCTGCAGCTGTTGAGCCTGCCGCGCACGGTCGGTCAGGACAGTGAAGGCGTGGACATTGTGGCGTCTAACGGGCGGTACGGGCCGTACATCAAGCGCGGTACCGACACGCGCTCGTTGGAAAGCGAGGAACAGCTGTTCACGCTGACGACCGAACAGGCTTTGGCGTTGCTGGCGGCTCCGAAAACTCGCGGGCGGGCGGCGACGTCGCAAACGGTGATGATGGAGTTCGGCGAGGATCCCGAAACGGGCCAGAAAGTCACCCTTAAGAACGGCCGCTACGGACCTTATGTGACGGACGGAACCACGAACGCGACCGTGCCGCGCGGTACCGACCCCGCCACGCTGACCGAAAGCTCCGCGTTTGAACTCTTGGCCATTAAACGCGCCAAAGGTCCCACCAAGAAACGCAAAGCGCCGGTTCGCAAAACTACGGCGAAAAAAACCACCAAAAAAACAACCTCAAAAACTCCGAAAAAGTAAGCGAAAACCTGCCGGTCCAGAGACAAAACAGCCGGACCGCTCCAGGGAACCTATGGAATAGAAAGAAGATGAGCCGCTTGGCCAGTAAAACCTTCTATTCGCTGCGGTTCGCGAATTTTCGGCTGTGGTTTGTCTCGAATCTGTTTGCGGCGACCGCGATGTGGATGCAGCGTGTCGCCCAGATTTGGGTGGTCCTGGTTGTTTTGACCGATAACGATGCGTTTGCGGTCGGGATGACCACCGCCCTGCAGTTCCTGCCCCAGCTGATTTTCGGCTTCTTTGGCGGGGCGTTGGCGGATTGGATGGATCGGCGCCGGATGCTGCAGATTACCCAATCCGGGGTGGCCTTGCTGGGGCTGATTCTGGGGGTGCTGCTGCTGACCGGCTCGGCGCAGCTGTTTGAAATCTACCTCATCGCGTTCGTGACCGGCATTTTCGATGCCCTGGCGATTTCGCAGCGCCAAACTTTCATCTCAGAGCTGGTCCCGGCGGACTGCCTGCCTAATGCGGTGGGGCTGAACTCGATGGCTTTCAACATCGCCCGCCTGATTGGTCCTGCCTTGGCGGGGCTACTCATTGCAGTGCTGGGTCCTGGCTGGGTGTTCGTCATCAACACGGTCATTTTCGTGATTCCGGTGGTGACTTTGGCGCTGATGCGCAGGGATTATTTCTTTGCGGTCAAGCGCGGGGTGCGCCGCCGTGGCATGATTCGGGAGGGTTTCGCCTACGTGCAATCCCGCTCCGACTTGAAAGCCATCATCTTCCTCATTACCTTGACCGGCGCTTTCGGATTCAACCTGCAGATGACCCAGGCTTTCATGGCCACCGATGTGTATGCCAAAGGGCCGGGCGAGTACGGTTTGCTGGGGACGATGCTGGCGGTCGGTTCTCTATCGGGCGCGCTGCTGGCGGCGCGGCGCACTCACCCGCGTTTCGCGATGGTCATTTCCGGGGTTTTCTTTTTTGGATTGGCCGAGGCGCTTTTGGCGCTGTGCCCGACCTATTGGGCTTTTGCGGTCATGTCTATACCCGCCGGGTTCTTCATGATTACCCTGTTGACCGCGGCAAACGCCCTGATTCAAACGTCTACGCCCGAAAGTTTACGAGGGCGGGTCCTCTCGATTTACTTCGTGTTCAACCTGGGTGCCACGCCCATCGGGTCCCCGCTGGTGGGCTGGGTTGGAAAGACTTTCGGAGCCCGTTGGAGCATCGGTTTGGGGGCGCTGGCATGCATGGGCGCGGCGATAGCGGTGTTTATTTGGGCGCTGTTTGCTTGGCAGCTGCGGTTTTCCTGGCAGCGCCGGTGGCCGTTCTTGCTGATGGAAGGCCCTCGGGAACGCCACTACGACAGCGGGCCGAGCCCGCTGCAGACCGTCTATCCCGTAGACCCCGGCTATTACGGTCCCGAATCGGAGCCGACCGAGGACGCTAGCGAGGCACCTTGTGAAAACCCAACCGAGAACACTTCGGAAAACCCCAGCGGCAACCCTTCTGACGAAACCGGCGAGAACCCTAGCGCCGACCCTACAGACGGCTCTTTCGAGAACCCTGATAGCGGTCCCGACGAACGGTGATTTAGTCCAGTCCGAGTTCTTTGCGCAGGCGCGCGACATGCCCGGTGGCGCGCACGTTGTATTTCGCGGAGATTAGCGTGCCATCGGGGCTGACCACGAACGTGGAACGCACGACCCCGAGCTTTTTCGTCAGGGGTTTCACCTGCCACACGCCGTAGTCAGACAGGACTTTATGCTCCGGGTCGGAGCCCAAGGCAAAGTTCAAGTTCTGTTTGTCGCGGAACTTTTCCAAGGCGGGCATTTGGTCCGGGCTAATCCCGATGACCGTGTATCCCGCGGATTTTAGGGAGTTTAGGGAATCGCGGAAGTCACAAGCCTCCGTGGTGCAGCCCGGCGTCATCGCGCGGGGGTAAAAGTACACGACCACCCCGGCTTTTGCGTCCTTGAGAGCCTCGGCCAGGCAAAAAGTTCCTTCAGTGGTTTCGATGGTAAAGTCCGGGGCCGCATCGCCCACGTTGAGTTTCTGTTCCATGTCTCAATCCTACGACCCGCCCGGCATTTCGCCCCGCCCAGCGACCCCGCAACACCCCGTAACGGAACTGGAAACCGGAGCCAAGCCCTTGTGAAACAAGCGAGTGCGACTACTGTTCAGCGATGGTGACCAACAAATCGTCAGGTTGGACGGTGTAGCGAATCAGCGCGCCGTTGGCGTCGTAGCGTGGCGGAAGGACGACGGGCGTTTCGTATTGGCCATCGGCGCCACGGCGGCGAAAACCGATTAGCACCTCGTTCTTTTGGGCCGTGAGAGCCAGCATTTCAAAAAAGTTGAAGGCTTTGGGGGAATCGGAAAATCCCAGGTAGGAACCAGCTTTGCGCATATAGAGTTCGGAACCGTTGGGGCTGAGCAACTCCCGGAAAACTAGGTACAAATCACGGCTCTCTGAGATTTGCGCAATAATCAGGGCGGTAACGCTGGTGCCCACCACATAATCCTCGTTGCCGGTGTATTCGGCGAGTCTCCGATTTTGCTCAAGGTTCATTTCGCAGGTGATGGAGTAAGGCTCGGACGCCAGGGTGCAGAGTTGACGGACATAAAGGAGGCGCGAAAGCGTTTTTTCATCCGCCAGACTCATCCGGTTGTACAAGTCGTCCGGGTCAGGATGTGCATCGTCGGCTTGTTCCCACTGGAAGTCGGACAGTAGCAAAATGCTGTGAGTGCAGTCCCAGCTGGGGTCGCAGCCCGCGGACGCGGGTTCAGGAGTGGGCAGCCACTTCGCCAGTTCCTCATAGGAATCGATATTGCAAGCCGCGTAGCGAACATCGAGACCTTTGGGGCAAAAATTATTCGCTTGGGCAATCTTCGAGGCATTGTCCAACACCAGAATTGAAGCATTGTCGCTGAGGAATCCGCTAAAGCCCTCCAGCACGGAGGGGAGCAGGTCGTTAGCCCCGATAATGACGATGTTGCCCCGTGGTTTATCTGGAACCGTCCAAGGCTTCGGGTCATTTGACGAATCGCAGACTTTCTCGGTCAGTTCCTCGACCCCGTTGTCCTCCTCAATCAGATAGAGTTTCTCAAAACCGCGCAGTGTTCCCGGATTTGTTTCGTTGACTATGGAGGGAAACAGCAGACTGTGAGGAATTTGCCGGCGATTGAGTTTGTCGTCCACGCTCAGCCGCGGCGCGCCTTGACTCGTATAGCCGCCGATAGCCACCGCATTCTTAAGGTATTGATTGATTTCATAAATCGGGATGTTCTCAAGAGGTAGGGGGGTGCCGTTAAGTCGCAGGTTAGCGGTATCGGCGGAGTAAATTTCGCTATCTTGGTAATTGAACAGCATGTTAAATACTTGGGATAGCCCCGGCTGGCGAGCGGAATTCGCCATGATTCTGGACATAAACTCTTCGTAGCAAATGACTTCGAGGAAGTCTCCTCCGGCTATATAAGCGGCATTAATGTTCTTTTTCTGGTGAATAACCGCTGTGATATGAGGCCCGGGGCGCCGCGGTTGGTTTTGTTCCGACCCGGCCGCCACGTTTTCCAGATACTTCCGGCAAGCCATAATGGCTTTGATGGTGTAAAAGTCACTGTTGGCGTTGATGATGACGGAATGGCATCTCTCTAGGGAGCACATCGCCAAATCGTTTTCGGCGTAAATTTCGCCTTTGCGGCAAATGACCCGAGTGTGTTTTTGGTACTTACGCTGCGGGGTTTCGTCTTGCAGACCCAAGCGAAACCGGTTGTGGATAGTGTCCTCCAGCTCTTGCGGGTCATGGTCCGAGGAAAGAATCACCACAGTTTTCTTGGGTTCACTGAGGTTGGCCAGAAAAAGCTGTTCCAAAATGTTGAAAGCGATTTCGTTGAAGCCTAAGAGGACGGTGTGGTTACTTTCCAGGACATGAGATTTACCCTGATTGAGCGCATCCATATAGTTTTCCAGGCCGTTATTGATAATCCCGATAAACGTGGCCAAGAAAAAAATGCCGTACAGAGTGGCTAACAACATGAAAAACACGAAAACTTTTGAATAGACTTCTTCGTCCCCGTTGAGGTTTCCGGGGTCAAAAGTCCGCATCAGCGTCACCCACAGCTGTTTGCCCGGATCCATCGGGGTGCGCTCAAAGATGCGGGTCAACACAAAAATTATGAAAATAAACACGATGCTGAGCAGACCCAGCAGGAAAATTTTCCCCAACATGCCTTTGGACATGAGGTTGTCGAAACGGTATTTAAACCGCTCACCCAGCCCCGGTTTTTCATGTTCTGCCATTTGATTGTTCCTCACTAGGGATACGTGTCGCGAGCATCGCTCGCACCGTTACAGTTTAGGTCCGGGGTGGGTACGGTTAACTGGTTTTCGCGAAGTTTAGTACCCGGAGGCGGACAGAGGTTTGATGTGGCGCAAAATCAACGCCAGGATGATGACCACAACTGCCAGGGAACCGGATATCGCCACTACGCCCGGCCAGCCCAGGGCGGTCCAGCCAAAACCAGCTACGAACAGGGCAAACTCGATGGGGCGGTATTCTGGGTCGTGGCTGGCGTAGCCGGTGAAAGCTGCTTGGGCGGCAGGGCGCAACGGGGTGCAGATTAGCCCAGGTCAAGGCTACAATCAGCCCAGTAATCCAGAAGTTCCCGGTCGTGGCTAATCGCTATAACCGCGAGCCCCTGTGCGGAGCGTCTCTGAATCGCCCGCACCAGGCTAGCGGTACTGAAAGTGTCCAGCATGGCAGTGGCCTCGTCACAAATCAGCACCGTGGGATTGGTCAATAAACATCTGGCCAAGGCAACGCGCTGCAGCTGTCCCTCTGAGACTTCCGCCGGGAAGCGCCGCCTGAACTCCAAGGGAATCCCCAGTTCGTCGCAGATTTTTGCGCCTTGCTCGCGTCGCACATCGGGCGGAACATCCGCGTAAACTAATGGCTCCTCAATGATTTGCCCCAGTGTCCACCGCGGATTCACGGAGCGCCGAGGTGACTGGAACAGCATCGCCACTCCAGGTTGCACCGCCGCGCGTGGGTGCTGTTTGGTGGCGGGGCTATTGCCTGGAGATGTGGCCGTTTCCCCTGATTCACACCAGCGAATCTGGCCTGCCAAGGGAGTGAGGCGTCCGGCAATCGCCCTGGCGGTAGTGGTTTTGCCACAACCAGAGTCTCCGAACCACCCCACGGTTTCGCCGCGGTGCAGGCTGAGGTTAAAGCCTTTCACCACCGGGACTCCGTGATATCCGACGGTAAGGTCGCGCACTTCCAATACGGTTTCGTTGGTTACGTCGGGTGTCAGTCGGGGTTGGTTTTCGTGCTCAGAAGCGGGGTGCAGCGCGGATGCATCGGTCCCGTTTCGTGCCATGTTGCGCGGCAAAGCTGCTAGTAGTTCCCGCGTATAAGGATGCAGTGGAGTATCTAGCACCTGCGTTGCCGTGCCTTGCTCCAACACCTGACCGTGACCCAACACTGTCACCTGATCTGCCAGAGGAAAATCCAGCAACAACGCCAAATCGTGGGTGATGGTTAACACTGCCAGCCCCCGGTCTGCTAACTTTCGCAACAGCTGCCAAATCTGGTCGCGGCGTGTTTCGTCCAATCCCGCGGTGACTTCATCTGCAATCAAAACTGCGGGGTTCCCCGCCAAAGCCAGCGCCAAGTTTGCCCTGGTCAACATACCGCCGGACAACTCGTGCGGATAAGCCGCGAGGGAGTCCGTGGGAAAGCCCGTCATTTCGCACAATTCGGTCACGGTCGTGGGTCCTGCGGAGGTCTCCCCGGAAAGCATCTCTGCCCTGTCCCGGCGCCCGAGTAACTTGACGGATTCTTCCAGCTGGTCGCCAATGGTACGGTTCGGTGCAAAAGCTGTGGCGCTGGATTGGGACGCGACCGCGATGAGACGCCCACGAACCGCTGGCCAGGGACAATTTTTGCCATACAGGGTTATCCCGCTGACGCTAACTCGGCCGCTGACCTGCATCTTTCCGGGTAACATCCCGGTGGCGGTTTTTGCCAGAATCGATTTCCCCGCTCCGGATTGTCCCAGCAGCACGTGCAGTTCGCCGGGTCTGACCTGCAGGTTCACGTGGTCTTCCAAAACCAGGTCGCGTTCCGTGGGGGAATTGGCTGTCGATGTCGGCTTTGCGGCGGCGGTGTCTGTCAGGGATTCATGATTCCGCTGGTCAGAAATCCAGCCAGAGCAGGGAACCGTCACGCTCAAATCCCGGAATTCCAAGGCGGGTGGGGCGGTATTTTCGTCTGGTTCCCCGGCTGGAGCCTCATGCACACACGGGGCAACGCCACTGGCGGCAACACTCAAATCCCCCACCAAGGTGTCGGACTGTGCAGAATCTGCCTCTCCGGCTGCTCCGCGCGAAGCCTTGCCCAAACCCGAAGCCCATCCGAAAATGAGCAGGGTCAACGAAACCAAGGCGCCTGCCGGAAACATCAGTTCCCACCAGCAGCCAATCAGGATTTCCGTGCGCGCCACCTCTAGCAGGGTCCCTAGCGAAGGCTGGTCGGGAGAAATCCCCAGACCCAGGAAAGACAGGGTAGACTCGTGCCAAATCGCGTGGGGGAACAGCAGCACGACACTGACTTTCATCTGACCGAATACCGAAGGTAGCAGGTGTTTGCGCGCCACTTGCCAGTGGCTCGCACCCGCCAGATACGCGGCCTCTACATATTCCAATTCACGTGTGGATAGTGCAATCGAACGCACAATACGCGCTACCGGCGACCAGTGCACCAGGGCAATCGAAGCGATAATCGCCACGAGAGAACCGGGGTAAAACGCCACAATCGCAATGCCCAGCAGTAGCTGGGGTAGCGCGTTAATCGTGTCGGTAAAACGCATCAGCAGCGAGTCGACTTTTCCACCCCAGGAGGCTGCCACGGCTCCGATGAGTACCCCAATTACTGTGGAAACCACGGCACAGACTGCCGCCACGAAAATGCTGACCCGCAGCCCCAAAGCCACGCGCACCAACAAATCATGCCCCGCCAAGTCAGTGCCGAACCAGTGTGCGGCACTGGGAGCCAACCGTGCTTGTGACAGATCCGCCTCGTGCAAATCCGTGCCGGCAAAAAACGGCAAGATTGCGGCGTAGAGCAGCAACAACACCAGGGCATAGAAAGCCAGCCGACTGGGGCTAAATGCCTTTCGCAGCGCAGAAGGGGAGGTCAACTTAAGAGTCATATCGCACCCGTGGATCGAAATAGAGATACAAAACATCGGCGACCAGATTGCCGATAATTACCAGCGCCGCCGATGCCAAAGTCAGGAAAGTTAGTAGCGGTAAATCCAGTCCCTTTGCGGAAGCTACCAGCGCGGCCGCCAGTCCACCCCAAGAAAAGACTTCCTCGACCAGCACCGCGCCGACAATTAGCTCCGGCAGGCGCATGCCCACCATGGTGATGGTGGGGGCTAGTGACAGCGGCAGGACAGAACGGCGGATTAAGGTGCTTTGCGGAATCCCGCGTTGAATCCCAGCTTTCCACCAGTCGGAATGGAGATTCTCTTGGGCGCGTTCCCACAAGGTCAACAGCATCCACGGCATTTGGGTTAACGCCAACACGCTGGCAGGCAAAATCAGATACGACCACTCCCATGCCGAGGTGGCATCTGGACCTGTGCGCCCCCCAGCGGGGAACCATCCGGTTCCCAAAGCCAGGAATAACACAGCTCCCAAAGCCAACACGAACGGGGGGATGGCTTGGACAAACAGCATGAGAGCTTGGAATACGCGTCCCAGCCAGTTCCACCGCAGCCCGAGTATCCCCAAGACGATACTCAGCACGAAAGCCAGAACCAGACCCACACCCGATAGCGCCAGGGTGGCTTCGCAGCGCTCCGCCAAGACTTGCACGACGGGCTGATTATAGGTGCGTGAATACCCCAAATTGCCATGAATCAGATCGCTGGCCCAAGCCAACCAGGCTCCGTGCCAGGATTGATCCAAATTAAGCGCCTTCGCGATGGATTCCCGCTGGGTGGCGCTGAGGAACTGATAGCGATCCCCCAAGTACGCCACCAGCGGGTTCAAGGGTGATACGGCGGCGAGCAGGAAAACACCTACTGAAATCGCCACCAGCAGCACCGGCAACACCAACAGGCGGTTGCGCACCAAGATCCACACCTGGTGGCGCCGCTCGTGGCGACGCGCCTGGCGCAGAGTTATTCCGGTGCTTATTTCTCCCATTGCCCTAAGTTCCACCACGGACCCCAATTCACGCCATGGGAGTGCGGCTCTACCGTCAGATTCCCGGTCTTCCAACCGGCATCACGGGTGACATAGGTGTGTTGCAAGAATGCCAGGAACACGTGGTTTGGGGCTTCCAAATACTGCTTTTGGGCTTGCTGGTATAGCTTCACGCGTTCGGATTCATCTCCGGATTTGCGTGCCTGCTCCAAGATTTTATCCATTTCCGGAGAGCCGTAGTTGCCGGGGTTATCGTACTGCGAGGTGTTTGCTTCGCGGGTGTGCAGAATCGAGTACACCTGGGTGTCGATGGAGTACGGCTTGTCGCCGCCGCCCAACAAGATACCGACTTTGTCCAGGCGTCCATCCAACGCATCCCAAGTCGTTCCTTCCAGTTTCACGTCTACGCCCAGTGGTTTCATGGCGGCGGCGAAAGCCACCGAAAGGTCACGGCGCACTGTGTCATTGGAGGTGTAAGCCAGGGTGAAAGCGGCACGCTGGCCGTCTTTTTCGCGAATCCCGTCCGCACCGACTTTCCAGCCGGCCTGATCCAGGCGCTTCTTGGCGCCCTCCAGGTCAAACTTAAACTGTGCTTCCGGGACGTAAGCCTCGTAAACCCCAGAAACTGGAGTGTATGCTGGTTTGCCCGCCCCAAACAGTACTTTTTTGATGATTTCTGGACGGTTCACGGCTTCATTCATGGCTATCCGAGCCTGCAGGTCGGCACAAAACGCATTGTTACCGGGGAAGCTGATTCCGCGCCAGTCTGCGGAATCCGCATATACTACCTGGTAGTCTGGGAGGTTTTTCAGGCTGTTTGCCAAAGCCGGGGGGATAATCGACCCGTCGAATTCCTTGGTGCGAATCCGGGCCACGCGAGCTGCGTCATCGGGAACATACACCGTCGTCAGCTTCTTGACTTGCGGAGCCTTACCCCAGTATTTAGGGTTCGCTATCCACACGGCTTTCTGGCTGTCAAGCGTTTCGAGGACGTACGGTCCGGTGCCCACGGGCTTGGTGTTCAGCGGAGATTCACTCGCCAGTCCACCTTTCATATATTCACCAGGTGCCAGTCCCAGCAACAATCGAGAGGGGAAATCGGGGTAAGGGAACTTTAGTTTGAAAGTGACCTTATTCCCGTCTGCGTTAATCTGATCAACCATATCGAAAGAAGCTCCGATTTCCGAGGCTGTGGCGGGATTCATAGCTTCTTTGTAGTTAGCCACCACGTCTTGGGCGTCGAAGTCGCTGCCGTCTGAGAATTTGACCCCGTCACGGACTTCCACGCTCCACTCGGTTTTATCTGCGTTAGAGGTCGGCAACGCAGTCGCCAAGACCGGACGCAGCTCCGGCAATTTATGAGGGTCTTTGCTTTCCAAACCCAACAAGCCTTCATATATGGGGGATACACCGAGTGCTGCGTAGCCGTTGGTGGGGTTGTATCCTCCCAATTCATAAGCGTCCGCCAGAGTGATTTCATCGGCGGCCGTGGCTTTGTCGGTGCCAGCGGCGGGATTTTTCGCGGAGGAGCCCCCTTGACAAGCGGTAAGACTCAAAGCTAACGCCACGGCGGCGCCGCTGACCGCTAGGGTTTTTATGCTGAATTTGTCAGGGTGGCAGGGGTGGGACATAGCTGCTCCTTGTGTGTAACGTATTGCTTTCGCGCAGGGTTAATAATGTCTACATAGACATATGTCAGTTCACAAAGATATTATCATGCGGTTAGTAGCGGGGCAATTATCCTGACGGTGAGAAATTCAGAGATAACGAGCCAAAATCAGGCGAATAATGTCACAATTGAAAAGGTGTTAGGAAGGAAAGATTCATGAGCCAGCTGCCTGCCGCCGAGATTCGTGCCCTGCGCGAAGCCTTGACCCATCCACATGGAACCGGTGCGGGATGTCGGTGCGCGGCGGATACGGAGCTGATGCCCCGCGAAACCGGAACACCTCATGAACCCGATGGAGCTTACGACGAAGACCAGACCCGCCACGGCCGGCAGGCACATCCCCCAATGCAGCCGGTAGACATCGATGAGATTGCTACCATCTGGGCACCTCGCTTCGAATTGCTAGCCGATTTAACCCGGCTGAAGCTGCTGTCTTATATGCATATTTATCCCGGTTCTTGCGTACAGGATTTAGCTAACGCGGCGGGTATTACCCAGACGGCAGCCTCACAAGCGCTGCGGGTCTTGCGTGATGAAGGCTGGGTTAGCGCCGATCGTGACGGGCGCTTGATGCGCTACACCCTGAAAGACACTGCCGCGCACCAGATGCTGCATTTTATCGGGCACACCCACGTGTAACTTGATGGTGAGAAACCCCAGAAGCGCTGCAGAATTGCGGAACTCTCGGCTCAGTACCCGGAGGCGGACAGAGGTTTGATGTGGCGCAAAATCAACGCCAGGATGATGACCGCAACTGCCAGGGAGCCAGAAATCGCCACTACGCCCGGCCAGCCCAGAGCGGTCCAACCAAAACCAGCCAAAGTGCCGAAAATCGAGCCGCCGGCATAGTAAACAATCGAGTAGGCTGACGAAGCCTGGCCGGTGGCGCCCACGCCGGACACCGCTCGGGCCGTAACCCAGCCGGTCGCGACGGAATGAACCGCAAAAAACCCGATAGTAAACACCACCAGACCCGCGAAAATCGCCCACAACGGCTTGGCCAACATCATCAAAATCCCCATCAGATAGATGATGCCGGCGACCGGAACCACGGCCCGCCTGCCAAAACGTGAAGCCAGGCTGCCCGCTGTGGAAGCCGCAAACGAGCCGAACAGGTTGACCAGGAAAATCAGGGAAACAATCCAGGTCGCCATAAAGTAGGGCGCGCCGGTCAGGCGGTAGGGCATCATGTTGAGGATACTTTGATAAGCGCCCAGAGCGGTGCCGCCAATCACGAACAGCAGCACCAAACCGGGTTCGGTCAGGACATCCTTGGTGTGTTGCAACAGGGCTTTCAACCCCGGCTCGGCCTTAGAGAAACCCTCTTGTTTGGGTAAAAGCAGCCACACCAGCACTGTCCCGACCACGCCGATGCACCCCAGGATAGTGATGGTCATGTCCCATCCCACCAGGTGAGACAGAAACCCGGAGAGAATCCGTCCCAACATGCCGCCAATCGCAGTTCCGGCCACGTAAGAACCGGCCGCCTTGGGCAGCTCAGCTGAACAGATTTCCTCAGCCAGGTAAGCCGTGGCCACTGCGGGCAAACCCGCCAAAGCCATGCCTTGCACAAAACGCCCGACCATTAAAAAGCCCCAGTTCGGGGTAAAACCTAAGATGATGCCCAGGAGGGAAGCCGCGAACAGGGAAATCAAAATAATCGGGCGGCGCCCCAAACGCTCCGAGGACGGCCCGATAAAGAACATCGAGATCGCTAACGCTAGGGTCGTCAACGACAGTGCCAGCGAGGCCGTGACCGGGGGGATTGAGAAAAACTTCGAGATGTCAGGCAGCAGCACCTGCACCTCATAAATCTGGGCGAAAGTCACGAAACCGGCTACGAACAGGGCAAACTTGATGCGCCGGTATTCCGGGTCGTGACTGGTGTAGCCGGTGAAAGCCGCTTGGGCGGTAGGGCGCAGCGCAGTCAGGGGCAGTTTCTCGACCGGAACGGGAATGCCGCCCGGTTCGGTGCGGGCGGCATCAATCATGGCAGGGTCGGGGGAAGCCAGGATACTGTCGGGCTGGCGAGGACCCGGAGCCTTAGATTTGCGAACTGACGACATATGGCCAGTATATTCCTCAGCCGCGCGCCCGCTGACATTGCGAAACCGCGCTTATCAGGCCGCACCGCAGCTGCGGGCCGCGGGTGCCGTACCGTTTCAGGCGGGGCAGCGTGACTCGTGCGGGGACGAGGGACTACTCGGTGTACAGCGGAGCGAGCCGCGCATAGAAACGCGACGAGAAATCCTCAAAATCCTGCGCCATGCCCTGAGCGGTATCCGTGGAATCCACCAGGGACAGCGCCAAAACCGCGTTGCCATACGGGACGTAACACACGTCCAAAGTCTGGCTGACCCGGTCGCGGGTCACGGTTTGGCGGTATCCGCTTGGGCAAGACACAGCGGGATCATTGAACTTGAGGGTCATCTTCACGGTGCCGGTCGGGGCGCTCACCGTCACTTCCTCGCAGTTCCTGGTCATCGTGTCCAGGTCGTTAATCATCGACCGCACATCCTGCTCGGAGGGGGCCAGGAACACCTGAGCTGCGGCCTTTCCGTCAGGCGCTTGGGCCGCCAGGGAGGGCCAGTGTAGCAGGGGAAGGTTGAAAGAATTGCGCATCATGGCTTGGCAGCCAGAACCGGCGGGCTCAAACTTCAGTCCGGCCGGGTTTTTCAGGTCGCGTACCTGGTCCCCGGCCAGGTCAACCTGTTGGCGCAGCTGGGTGGATTCGTCCTCGTTGAACGGTGTGAGCGAGTGTCCCGCCAGTTTCAGGTCGGCAAAAATGGCGGCCGTCGCGCCGATGTCAGGAGAGCCGGGCGCCGGTTTCGCGTCAACTTTGCTTTGATCTGAGGCGCACCCGGTTAGGCTCAGCGTCACCAGGCCGGCCGCGGCAATCATCGAAATAAGCTGGCGTTTCATTGGGCACCTCCGGGGGTTTGTGTGGGGTCTGGCGTGCTGGGCGGGGGAGTCCCGGGTGAGGAGTCCTCCGTCGGCGTTTCCGCCGGGAGTTCGACCGGCTGGCCCGGCCCGGAGGGCGAAACGGACCCGGAAACGTCCCCCTCAAGACTTGTGGGGTCGCCTGAAACAGCGGCAGGAGCGGAAACGTTCGGCGCGGCCTCAGTCGCCCGCCGTAATACCATGTGATCCTCGCGCACCGGCAGCAGCATCAGCAACCCGACCAGCAGCACCAAGCCAATCCCGAGGATGCCCCAGTATTGAGCCTGCTCGTGAATCGCCATCATCGGGCCGCCCGGACCCGTGGTCACGGACAGCAAAGCGGGCGGAATAAACGGGGTAAAGTGCTGGCCCAGGCTGATGAACAGGGTAAACATCAGGGGAGCCAGCCACGTCACCGAGCGACCCGTCGTCTGGTAGAGCCCAAACACCTCGCCCTCGTGACCCTCGGGAATGCGCCGCGCCAGGAAAGAACGGGAAGCCGACTGGGCCGGGCCGACCCACAGCGTCATGAACAGCCCGATAGTCCACATGATGATTTTGCCTTGGGCGTGCAGGGCAAAAACCCCCAAACAGCAGGCTACCAGCATGATGAGGGAGAAAATCATGACTTTCTTGGGGCCGATTTTATCGTCAAAGAATCCCATCAACGTCGTGGCGATACCGGCCGCAACGTTGGCGACGACCGCGAAAATAATGACTTCTCCGGGAGAGAAACCGAAGGTCACCGCGGCGATGATGCCGCCGAACGTAAAGACGCCGGACAGCCCATCGCGGAAAATCGCGGAGGCAATCAGGAAATACAGCACGTTCGGGGCGTTACGAAACAGCCAGGCGATAGTTTGGAACAGCTTTTTGTAGGAAGTGAAGATTGACTCGTGCGGCAGGTTTTCGCTGCCCGGCACGACCCGTCCGCGCACGGTGAACAGCACCGGCACAAAGAAAATCAGCGACCATGCGGCCGCGACCAGCATCGCGACCCGCACCCCCATGCCGTTTGAAGTGTCCAAGCCGGTGAAGTTATTTTCCGAGATGAACCCGAAGTTCAGGAACATCAACAGGACGATTCCGCCGAAATACCCGCTGGCCCAGCCGATACCGCTGATTTTTCCGATGTTGTCGGCGTTGGAAATCCGGGTCAGCATGGCGTAATAGTTCACGGTGGCGAACTCGAAGAACATGGTCATCAACGCCAGCAGGCCTACCCCCAGCCACAGGAAGTTCGGGTGCGGCGCTACAAAGAACATCGCCGCTAGGCAAGCGATGATGATTGCCGAAAACACCCCCAGCCAGAACGTCCCTTTGCCGCGCCGATCCGCGCGCTGCCCGGTGATGGGGGCGGTCAACGCCACGATAATCCCCGCGATGGTCATCCCGGTTGAAACGGCCTGTGAAGAGGCAGTTTGGTTGCCAAAAGCGGCCCCAGTCAGGTA
Source organism: Mobiluncus massiliensis (assembly GCF_949769255.1). GTDB lineage: Bacteria > Actinomycetota > Actinomycetes > Actinomycetales > Actinomycetaceae > Mobiluncus > Mobiluncus massiliensis. Next base: position 2,144,655 of record NZ_OX458329.1, read on the forward strand.
GACCGTGAACACGAAAGTGGTCGCGACCGCGTTGACAGAGGCGCCGCCGGCGTCCCACATACACCACGTTAACTTCTGGATGAATCCGCCTGGTTTTGGCATTGTTTTCTCCTGTGTGCTGGTTGGATTCTGTTTGTGGAGCTGCGGCTAAAACGGTCCCCCGGACCGTTTTTTAACGCCTTCGCGCCCGGCCCGCGATGGCTCATGCGCTTCGCGCTGCCATCGCGCCCCCATACACCAAGTTAGTTTTTGTATGAATCCGCCTTGTTTTGGCATTGTTTCTCCCCTTTGATGACTTTACTGTTAACCTACCGGTTTTACGTTAGGGATTTGTTAAGTTCTCTCGTGTTATCTACGGTGTTCGTTGCACAAGCGGGTAGCTCGGGTTGTAGCTGTTCGTTTGTTTTTAGGGTGGTGGCTTGGTGGTGGAGGGGGGACCTCGAAGGAGCATATGGGTGTTCGTAGTTTTTCTTAGCGGCTTTGCCGCTTAGAAAAACAGAACGGGACCCCATCTCTGCGACTGAGAGGCATCCCCCCGAACGCCGCCAAGTCGCGTTCATTATGTTTTGGTGATAGTTCGTTGCACAAGGGTGGGGACGTTAGTGGTGTGGGGAATGCTGGAATTCGGCGAGAGTTAGGTCAGCGGGTGTGGTGATTTTGTAGGCTAAGCGATCGCCGTCTACGGTCACGACTGGTAGGCCCACGGTTTCATAGAGCGCTGCATCATCGGAAAAAGACGTGGACTCCGCGAGCGAGCGTTCGGCAAAACGCTGGTGCAGCGCTGCCAATTCGTGCAGGTAAAAGCCCTGTGGAGTCTGTACAGCACGCAAAGTCGCGCGGTTTGGGGTGGCAGTGACGACCTCGACCGGCTCGTCGGGACGGGTCCGCGGAGCTACGACCTTGATTGTGTCGGTGACGGGCAGGGCGGGAACAACGGCCCGATGACCGTCCTGTAAAGCCGCCACCACGCGGTCAAACACTGCGGGCGGAGCGAAAGGGCGGGCCGCGTCATGAACCAGAACCAGGTCATCATCTTGCACCGGGTCAACCATGTTTACCAGTGCTCGTATGGCTGCCGCCACTGAGCCTTGTCGAGAAGAACCGCCGGGGACAACCGCAGCGGGGATGCCACAACCGGAAACCACCGACTGAAAACGGTCTACCTGTTCCAAAGGGGCGCTGACTACGACGAAATCGCAGCTAGGCAGACCTTTTAAAGCCCACTCCAGCAATGGGCGGTCCGCTACGGGAACCAGCGCTTTGGGCATATCGCAGCCGAGCCGAGTTCCTGACCCCGCCGCAGTCAACACCACAAAAAGTCTCACCCTGCCAATTTACCCCCAAAATTTTCCCCTGGTTTTGCAAACAATCCTGGCAAAACCGCCACGTTAAAGACAGAATTTCTCAGGGGTGAGTAAGTTGATGTCACCTCTATGAATCGAGAGCCTCTAAAACGCTGAGAATACAGTTTTGCACGTTAGGATAGGCCGAAACGACTGCCCGGATAACATCCTCATGAACAGTAGCCGTGTCAGAAAACGACAGGTCAGAAGTAACGGACACCCCGCAGACTCGTACTCCGAGCTGATGCAGAGCGATAGCCTCCATAATGGTGCTCATACCAACCATGTCAACCCCTAAATCTCTAAGCATCAGGGATTCAGCTCGGGTTTGATACTCTGGCCCTCTCAGTATGGCGTACACCCCCTCGCGCTGGGTGTGCATACGCAAGGCAGCGGTCAAAACAGGATCCCACATCTGAAAAATATCGGTGAAAGCGGGTCCGATAAATGGAGATTCGCCGGTTTGGTTGATGTGGTCGGTAATGGCCATGACATCGCCCATTTCCCACTCGCGCAGCGCTCCACCGGCGTTCGTTAGGAAAGCAGCCTCAATCCCTGTCATCGCGGCAGTACGTACCATTTGACACACCTCGGTTGGACTCCAGCCCTCGTAGAGGTGACTGCGTCCCGTGCTAACCAAAATGTGTTTGACGGCTACCTCGGACTGTCCTGCCGCGTGTGGTTTTGCCGAGACAGGTACATCAATCGAAAGCAGTTCGTTTCCGTGTCCTTGGGCCGTGGGAACTGGTACTGTGTCCAAGTCTGCGATGGGCATCCGGGCACGAACTGTGCCCAGTCCCACTACTGCTTCAAGTAATCCAGAACCCAGTACAACCAGCAGGTCATGATGTTTCAATCCGGTTGTTTCGGCTATGCGGCGTGCCCCTTTCTTAATGGGCGTGACCAGCTGGGGTTGTGATTGAAAGCAATAGTCCAGGGCCTGTTCCCGTTTTGACGTCATGCTTCAGTCTTTTCAACACTACCCGGCGCAGAGTTTTCCCCGGCCTCTGGAGTTTTCTCAACGCTCGGTGCCGAGGTTTCGGAAGTTGTGGATACTCCGGTAACAGACATATCAGACTCTTGAGACTTAACCCGTTTCCCGGACAGCCCAAAGTAGGCTACGTACCCGATGGCCAAAGCCAAGATTACCCCAATATTAGAACCTCCCATTGCCCCATCTTTTCCGCCGAACAAAGGCCAAAGGTAGCCCTGCCAATCGTTGAAAGCAGCATCGGAGTATCCATTGATAACCAAACCCCAACCCAGCACGCAGCACACTGCCAAAATCACTAGGGAAGTCCAGTTGAAGCTGGAGTAGCGTCCTGTCGGTTCAAACAGGGCGAGCTCGTCATAGTCGCGTTTACGCAGCGTAATATCAGCCATCATGATTCCAGCCCAGGCAGCTAGCGGCACCCCTAAAGTCACCAGGAAGGACTGGAAGGGTCCGATGAAAGTCGGAGAGAAGAAAGTCACATAAATCGTGCCGAGGGTCAAGATAGTGCCGTCAATCAGGGAAGCGAGAGGGCGAGGAATCTTGATTCCCAAAGTCAGAAGGGTCAGCCCGGAAGAATAAATACCATTGATAGCTCCTGAGAGAAGGGACAAAATGGCCGTGAGCAGGAATGGAATCAAGAACCAGGTTGGCAAGATGGTAGCCAGTGCACCCACCGGATCCAGCCCCACGTTCTCTGCAAGTTTCGCGTCTGAACCAGCCAACATCAAACCGAAAGTAATCAAAACGACCGGCCCAAGTGAGCCTCCCAGAGTGTTCCAGAACACTATTTGACTGCCTTTTGCTTCGCGCTTTTGGTAACGAGCCCAGTCAGCAGCGATATTGACCCATCCCAGACCCATGCCTGTCATGACCATAACCATGGAGCCAATCATTCCGGCCACCGAGCCGTGCGGAATCGACATCAACACATCCCAATCAATGTGCGGAATTACCAGGATGACATAAATAATCGTGGTGATTCCAGTAACCCAAGTCAATACGGCCTGCATCTTCATGATGATGTGATAACCAGCTACAGCGCCTAGCACAATCAGCACCGCCACCAGCGCAGCAGCCACGATCTTTACGCCGGTGGAATCTTCACCGACCCACCCCAAGCGGTTTAATACCGTGTTTGTAGCCAGAACAGCAGTAATAGCCAGAGAAGTTTCCCAACCTATTGAGGTCAGCCAAGAGATAATGCCTGGAATTTTTGCACCGTTTACACCGAAGGCAGCTCGGCTCATGACCATAGTCGGTACTGACCCGCGTTTGCCACCCAACGCGATTACGCCGCAAATCATAAAGGACAGAATCACGCCAATTATCGTCACCAGGGTGGCTTGGACAAATGAAATCCCCCATCCTAAAATCCACGCGCCATAGCTCATTCCAAACACCGAAATGTTTGAAGCAAACCAAGGGAGGAACAGATTCCTCGGTTTGGCTGTCCGTTCTTCATCCTTGACGATTTCAATGCCAGTCATCTCTACACTAGCCATGCATTCTCCTTTGAGTTCAAGAGGTTCTGTTCACGATTTTGTGGGTAAATCCTATTCATATAAATAGGGAACACTCGCTGAATTTTGCAGTTAATCCTACCGGGAACAGAAGCGGTTTAGTGAGATTCGCGATGCATTTTCAGAGGCAATTTTCAAGTCTCTATAGCGTTGGGTCGGTAATAGAAATCTCCGGGTGTTGATTCCGGTAAATTTGGGCGGTTTCGGGATCCCGGCTGCGAGTATTCGGGGAATTTCGGGGCTGTTTGTTACCGAGTTTCGGGGTGTGCGGGGATTATAGGGGGAGAATAGCCGGGTAGCTGCCAATAATGGCAGCTACCCGGCTATTCTCCCCCTTTAGGCACAACCCGGCGAGTATCCTCCGTTTTTTCGGCCTTATGTTCCCGGATTTTTCCGACTTTTACTCACCGCCCAGATACGCGAGGGCGGTGGTGGAGGGGGGACCTCGAAGGAGCATATGGGTGTTCGTAGTTTTTCTTAGCGGCTTGCCCGCTTAGAAAAACAGAACGGGACCCCATTTCTGCGACTGAGAGGCATCCCCCCGAACGCCGCCAGACCTCGCGACCCCCCGAACTCAGCCAAAATCCGCACACGCCCCGCCAGACCTCGCGGGCATACCGGCGCCGCCAGACCTCGCGCGGCCGGCAGGCTCGCTTCGGTTGGACAACTTGATAAACTGGCATAAAAACGCACCGATGTGAGGAGCCACTTTGCTTGCTGATTTTTCTGCACCGCTGCGAAAGCTGAAAGAGACGCTGTTCTCTGTGACGCCGATTGTCGGGATTGTCGTGGTTTTGGCACTCACGCTGGTTCCTTTGGAAGGCTCGCTACCGGCGCGTTTTGCCTTGGGCACATTCGCAATTATCGTGGGTTTGGCGATTTTCCTGCTGGGAGTAGACATTGGCCTGACCCCTATCGGGCAGCTGCTGGGACACGCCATCGCTCGGTCAGGCCGGCTTTCGGTCGTGATATCAGCAACCTTTGTGTTGGGGCTGTTCGTTTCCGTAGCGGAGCCTGACCTGCATATTTACGGCGGTCAAGTTGAGCTAATTACCGGCGGGTTACTGGGCAAGCTCTTTTTGGTGCTGGTAGTGAGCCTGGGAATAGCGGCGCTTTTGACTATCGGCATGGTGCGCATCATCCGTTCCATCTCTCTGAAATTCGTCCTCCTGGGCGCCTACGTTTTGGTGGCGGTCCTGGGCTTTTTCGCTCCCACCGAGTACCTCGCGATTTCTTTCGATGCTTCAGGAGCCACCACCGGAGCGTTGACCGTGCCGTTCATCTTGGCGATGGCGGCGGGGGTGTCCGCGATGAAAAAGGACTCCCGTGGCGGTGAGGCTGATGCGTTTGGGCTGGTCGGAATTGCTTCCGCGGGGGCAATTTTGGCGGTGCTGGTTACCGCCGTCATCTTTCAGCTGGGAGAGATTCCTCGCGACATTCCGGCCCCGGAAGTGTTGGATCTCAGCCCCGTGGCGGCGCTGGCGCAAGAGGCTCCCCGCCAGGTTCGGGACGTGGCGCTCGGATTGGCTCCGATACTGACCGCTTTCGTGGTAGGAGCTGTAGCAAAATTTTTCCCCCTGACTAAAGCAAAACTGCGCCGTATCATCTTGGGCCTGGTGTTTTCCTACCTCGGCTTGGTTACCTTCCTGACCGGGGTCAACGCGGGTTTCATGGATGTGGGCCGCACCATCGGCGAAACGCTGGCCGCGAACCAACCCCCCGCCCTGCTGCTGGCAGTGGCGTTCCTGTTGGGGGTCGTGACGATTCTGGCCGAACCGGCAGTCTACGTACTGATGGACCAGGTCGAGGACGTTACGGCCGGGGCGGTGCACCGCAAAGCGGTGATGTTTTCGCTGGCACTAGGAGTGGGCGTGGCGGTCGTGCTGTCCACCGCGCGGGTCCTCGTGCCCGCACTGGAGCTGTGGCACATCCTGCTGCCGGGATACGTGGTCGCTGTTATCATGATGCGTTACGCTCCGCCGCTGTTTACCGGCATCGCCTTTGATTCCGGTGGGGTGGCGTCCGGGCCGATGACCGCCACTTTCGTGCTGGCTTTTGCCCAAGGAGCTGCGGCCGGGACACCGGGAGCAAACGTGGTGGTGGACGGACTAGGGGTAATCGCAACGGTCGCCATGACACCGCTGATTACCATCCAAATTCTCGGACTAATATATTCTTCTAAGACAAGGAAGGTTTCCCATGCTTGAGAAAGAATGGCACAAGGACGCGGTGCTGCTCTACGTTGTGGTCAATGACCAGATGGCTTCCAAAGTCATTGCCGAAGCGAAAAAACACGGGATTCGCGGCGCCACGGTGATGCTGGGACGCGGCACCATCAAGAACAAGTGGCTCAACGCTATCGGCGTGGTGGATTCCCGCAAAGAAGTCCTCATTATGGGTGCCGACACCGCCACCGCGAAAACTGCGATGCAGGCGCTGGCAAAACGTTTCCACTTCGAGAAACCCAACCGGGGTATCGCTTTTGCGGTTGAGATGGAGGGCATCGCGGGAACGTCTGCCATTGAACGCTGGCCCGAACCCCCTGCGGACCACGCCGTGCAACCGGCACAGTGGCAGCTCATCACCATCATCGTGGAGCACGGCCGGGCCGAGGACGTGGTGGACGCCGCGCAAAGTGCCGGAGCTCGCGGAGGCACCGTCATCGCCGGTCGGGGCTCGGGGGTCGCCCAAACCGAATTGGTGTTGGGCATGGAAATCGAACCGGAAAAGGACATTGTGTTCATGCTGGCCTCCGCGCAAAGCGCCCCTCAGATAGAGGATGCCATCGACCAGCGTCTCGATTTGGAAAAACCCAACCACGGCATCCTTTTCACCCAAAACGTGGTCGCTGTCAGTGGGCTGTACCAGGGAGCGTAGATGAATACCTTAACCGCAAAGCTGTGGGAAACGACCAAGTCGGTCCTTCCCATAGCTGGTGTTGTGGTGTTGGTGCATTTCACGGTCGTTCCCCTGCCGGGAGTACTGCTGCCGCGTTTCGGTCTGGGTGCCATCGCGATTATCGCCGGGCTGTCGCTGTTCCTGCTGGGGGTCGAGGTCGGTATCGCCCCCATCGGACGGATTATGTCCTCGACCGTGGTCAAGTCCGGGCGGATTTCGGTGGTCATGACGCTCACGTTTGTACTGGGTTTCCTGTTGACCATGGCGGAACCGGATATTCTCATCTATGCGGCGCAGGTCAACACGTTGACCCGCGGAATAGTGTCCTCAATTCTGTTGATTGTGGTGGTTTCCGCAGGGCTGGCGGTGCTGCTGTGTCTGGGTATGGTGCGGATTTTGCGCGGCTGGAAATTGCGCTGGGTGCTGCTGGCGTCTTATGGCCTGGTGGCGCTGTTGGCGCTGGTCGCGCCCATGCAGTATCTGGCGATTGCTTTTGACGCGTCCGGCGCCACGACCGGGCCGCTGACTGTGCCGGTCGTGCTGGCTTTTGCCACCGGGGTAGCGTCGATGAAACGCGACTCGTCCCGCAGTGAATCCGACGCGTTCGGGCTGGTGGCGATTGCTTGCGTGGGGGCGATTTTAGCCCTGCAAATCACGTCTATCCTGCTACATTTGGGCGCCTTGCCGACCACCGGACCGACCTTGACTCCGGACACGACCCACCTCTTTGAACCGCTGGTGAAACATTTTCCGATGGAAGCCCGCAGCGTCAGCCTCGCCCTCGCCCCGCTGCTGGCGCTGTTCCTGATTGGAAACGTCACGGTGTTCAGGCTGCACAAGTCAGCGCGCCGCAGCGTCATCGCGGGTATCGTCATGGCGTTCTTGGGTCTGACTTTCTTCCTGACCGGCGCAAACGGCGGTTTCATGGACGTGGGCCGCACTATCGGGGTGAGCTTGGCGCTGCGCGGCAGTGCGCCGCTACTGCTGGCCATCGCTTTCACGCTGGGTTTCCTGGCGGTGCTGGCGGAACCGGCGGTACACGTCCTGACCGAGCAGGTGCAGGAGGTCACTTCCGGGTCGGTGCGCGCCTCTGCCGTGATGGCGGCGATGGCACTAGGAGTGGGCTCGGCAGTTCTGTTGTCTACGTTGCGTCTGGTGATACCCAGTTTAGAGCTGTGGCACATGCTGTTGCCGGGATATCTGGTGGCGGTCGGGTTGACGTTCGTGTCCTCAGAACTGTTCGGCGGGCTGGCTTTTGATGGCGGCGGGGTCGCGCCCGGCCCGATGCTGACCACGTTTGTGCTGGCTTTTGCCCAGGGCGCGGCCGCGGGCACCCCTACTGCAGACGTGGTAGAGGACGGTTTGGGACTGATCACGATGGTCGCGCTGATGCCCCCGATTGTGTTACAGCTGCTCGGTGTCGTATTCCAGGCTCGCGCCCGGCGCCGCACCAACCTGCGGAACAGCGACCCGTGGGCGAGCTCCACCCCGACTGGTGAAACCAACCGCAACTCGACCCACTCTGCTGATGCGAAATCCACCCCCCGCGCTGCTGCCGTCTCGGCAGGGCATCAACCGGCTGAAACTGGCCACGGAAAGAAGGAAAACTCATGATTCAGGCGATATTGACCGTTGTGGAAAAAGGCCACGCCGAAGAGGTCATCGACGCGGCGGTGCAGGCCGGCTCGCACGGCGGGACGATTATTAATGCGCGCGGTTCTGGAGTCCACGAAACCGCCACCCTGTTCGGTTTGGGGATTGAACCGGAAAAAGAGCTGGTGATAATCCTGGCCGACCAGGCGAAAGCCCCGCAGATAGTGGAAACCATCTATGAAACTCTGGAATTGCGCCAGCCCGGAAACGGCATTGTTTTCGTGCAAAACACGGTTCGCGTGCGCGGGCTTTACCAACCGACCGAGTAGGACCGGCAAAGCGTCCGAAACTTCCAAAGTGTCCGAAGCGTACAAAACGGGATAATACGGGCAAAAAATAATAGTTGGAGGAAACCTCCAACTATTATTTGCAAAAGTTATGGTGTCTTAGGAAGCCAAGACTTCATCCAGACGCAACGAAGCGTCCTCTTCGTTGGTTTTCTCAGCCAAGGCCAGTTCGGAAACCAGAATCTGACGCGCCTTGGTCAGCATCCGCTTTTCGCCGGCGGACAGTCCGCGGTTCGAGTCACGGCGGGACAGGTCACGCACAACTTCGGCCACCTTGACCACGTCGCCGGTAGCGATTTTTTCCACGTTGGCCTTGTAACGGCGCGACCAGTTGGAAGGCTCATCGGTCTTCTTGGCGCGCAACACTTCAAAGACGTGCTCCAGTCCGGCTTCATCAACCACGTCGCGCACTCCGACCATCTCTACGTTCTCAGACGGAATCTGGATGGTGAGGTCGCCTTGCGCGACACGGAGCTTGAGATATTCGCGTTCCACACCTCCAATAACGCGGGTTGTGATCTCTTCGATCGTGGCGGCCCCATGATGGGGATAAACAACGGTTTCGCCAACCTTAAATGTCATATTGAAAATCTCCCGTTTTTGAGGTGGATATACTTATATTATCACGATTTTGTGGTAAAGAGCAATTAAAGCTACGCTCACTTTTGGCGCAATGGCGCGAAAAAATGCCCCCCGTAGCACGAATTTTTACCGAGGTAACAATGATTGAACCGAAAAGAAAAAAGAAGTCCGACCGTAAAAAAAAGCAGGGTATTGACCTAACAAACGCACCGGTAAAGCGGAAAGCAGTCAAGGCGGCACGCCGGGTGGTGGCTTCGCAAGCCGCGGATGTAGCGGCTTTGCACGGAGTCGAAGCGGAACTGCTCGACCCGCCGGTCTATCAGGTTCGGCGGCACGGGATTTTGGCGGAGCCTTCGCGCGGCACCGAGTTCTAGAATCCGCAACGACCGGCAATTACATGGGGCGCCTCGGTAAACCGAAGCGCCCCACACATGTTTAAAATGAACTATTTGCCCTGGTTAGCCACCGCTTTGATGGCGTCGGCAGCCGCGTCCGGATCCAGGTAGCGGCCGTGGGCGACAGGTTTGAAGTCCTCACCCAGCTCGTAGTACAGCGGAATCCCGGTGGGGATGTTCAGGCCTGAAATCTCATCATCGCTGATGGAATCCAGGTGCTTCACAATGGCGCGCAACGAGTTGCCGTGAGCCGCCACCATGACGGTCTTGCCGGTCTTAAGGTCTGGAATGACCGCGTCTTGCCAGTAGGGCAAAGCGCGTTCCAGCACGTCCTTGAGACATTCCGAACGCGGAATCGGCTCGCCGGCGTAACGCGGATCGGCGTCCTGGCTAAACTCGGAACCAAGCTCAATCTGGGGCGGCGGCACGTCATAGGACCGACGCCACTGCATGAACAGGTCCTCGCCGTATTCGTCACGGATAGCCTTCTTGTTCAAGCCCTGCAAGGCGCCGTAGTGCCGTTCGTTCAGCCTCCACGAGCGGCGCACCGGAATCCAGTGCCGGTCGCACGCGTCTAACGCCAGGTTGGCGGTCATAATCGCGCGGCGCAGCAGGGAGGTGTGCAGGACATCAGGCAGGATGCCTTCCTTCTTAAGTAGTTCGCCGCCGCGGGTAGCTTCGGCGCGGCCCTTTTCGCTCAAAGGCACGTCAACCCACCCGGTGAACAGGTTTTTTGCATTCCATTCGCTCTCGCCGTGGCGGAGCAGCACAAGTTTGTACGTCATAGTTTCATTCTTCCACAGGCCTTTGCCAGTCATAGGGGCTTTTGGTCCCGGTTTTCTGGTGTGCCACGCCATTGGTGAGTGTTCACGAAAGGGCGGGCAAGAACCCTTGTGCGACCTCACAAACCCACACCGTCAGTGCCGCGGCGACAGCCACAACGAACAGCGACTGACCTCGCCACGACAGCACCAGAGCCACTCCGATGCCCAACACTGCGGAAATTAGGGAACCGGTCGAGAGGAACGCGGCGGGAATAATCATCGCGGCCAGCACCGCCCACGGCACGTAGTACAGGAAAGAATTAATCCACGGAGACTTGATGTCCCGGCGTAACACCAGCAGCGGCAGGGCGCGCAAAGTGTATGTGACCAGCGCAGTCACCAGGATAGCTGTGGCCAGGTAGCTCATAGTTCGCCCGCTTTCTCCGCTTCGCCGCCGGACAGTTCCGGGCCGGTTGCCGGCTCTTGATGCGGAAAGAACGTCGCACCCAGCCCTGCGGCCACCAGGGTGGCAATAATGATGTGCCAGCCGGGGGACAGCTGGGACACGACCGGGGCAAAAGCGAGGGCGACTGAAGTTCCGGCCGCGATGGCCACCACGATTTTTACTTGCGAGGACTGTTTAAACGGAGGCATGACGATGGCGATAAACATGGCGTAAAGCAAAATTCCCGCCGCGTTTTCCACCGCTTTGGGCAGCGCCTCGCCCACGAACGCCCCGACCAGGGTGCCTGACACCCAGCCCAGAATCGGCAGAATCATCGAACCCAGATAATGCGCGAAACCCACGTGAGTCCGCCCGATATTGATAGCGTAAATCTCGTCCGTGACCCCCAGCGCCATCACCATCCGCTTGAGGCTGCCGACTGGGCGGGGATTTGTACTGGTCAGGCGCTGGGACAGGGAAGTACTCATCAGCAGGTAGCGCAGGTTCACCAGCGCCGTGGTTACGGCCAGCTCCACTAGGCCGCCCTGGGCGGCGATGATGGTAGTACCAGCAAACTGGCCGGTAGAGGACATATTGGTGAGGGAAAAGACGGCCGAGGACAGGGGCGGCAGTTTGCCTTGCGCCCAATACATGCCGATGGCGATAGAAACCGCGAAATATCCCAGCCCGATGGGAAGTCCCGCCTTGATTCCCGCGGTAAAGTCGTGTTTTGTCACAGTTTGACCTGCTTTACGGGGCTAACCGAACGTGACCGGGCCGCACTGGGCGCCGGCGGGGGTGTCCACCACCGGGGCGACGTGGGCTTGCAACAGGTCGCGAATCGCGTCGGCACGGTCCCAATCCCGCTGGGCTTTCGCGTCAGCACGCTGCTGCAAAAGGGCGGTGACCAGCGCTTCCAAGGTATCGTTCGAGGACTCTGCGGAGTCTGGGGTGGCGCCGGGAGTCTCGGTTGCGGGCGTTGGCGTGGCCCAAGCCGGGTCGGCCGGGTCTAAACCGAACACGTCCAGCATGGCGCGCAATTGCCGGGCGGCCTGCTGAGCCGCAGGCGTGTCCCCGCTGGCCAAGGCCGCTTTGCCGGATTTTAGGGTACGGTGCAGTGCCGGGAGGGCACCGGGAACATTCAAGTCATCGTCCAAAGCCGCCACAAAGTCATCGGGTAACTCGACCGCGGCCAGTTCGCGTTGCCGAGCGAGGTCCGGCTCGACATCGCCATAGATATTGCAAACCTCTGGAACCACCGCCCCCGCCGGGACGGACCGAGGAACTTGCTGGAGGAAACTGGTGAATTTGTCCCACAACAAAGCCGCCTGTTTCAAGGAATCCTCGGAGTATTCCAGATTCGTGCGATAGTGCGTGGTGACCACGGACATCCGCACCACCGCCGGATCCCAATCCTCCAACAGGCGGCGCACCCCGACCACGTTACCGACCGACTTCGACATTTTTTCGCCCTTCAGCGTCAGCCAGGCGTTATGCATCCAGTAGCGGGCAAATCCCCAGCCCGCTCCGTGAGACTGCGCCATCTCGTTTTCATGGTGGGGAAAGCGCAGGTCGAGCCCGCCGCCGTGAATGTCGAACGTGTCGCCCAGGTAAGCCTGGCTCATGGCGGAGCACTCCAGGTGCCAGCCGGGACGTCCGCGTCCCCAGGGCGCGTCCCAAGCCGCATCGGCGGGTTCGTCGCCTTTTGCGGCTTTCCACAAGGCAAAGTCACGAGGGTCGCGTTTGCCCGCCTCCGTTGCAGTGTCGATTTGGGATTCGTCCTCGGTAGAAGCAAGTTCGCTGACCGGTTGGTTCGTCAGCGCGCCATAGTCCGGCAGGGACGTCACCGAGAAGTACACGTTGCCGTTCGTGTCGCTGTAGGCGTGACCCCGCTCCAACAAGCGCTCAATCAGCGCAATCTGTTGGGGAATATGCCCGGTAGCGTGCGGAGTCACGGTCGGGGGCACGGTGTTCAAAGCCCGGTAAGCAAAGTCGAATTCCCGCTCGAAATGGGCCGCCAGCTCCCACCACGGCACCCCGGCAGCGGCTGATTTAGTCAAAATCTTGTCGTCAATATCGGTGACGTTGCGCACGTAGGTCACCGCGTATCCCTGCCGGCGCAGCCAGCGTACCAGCACGTCAAAGTTCAGCGCGGCGCGCAAATGCCCCAGATGCGGAGCCCCCTGCACTGTCGGCCCGCACAGATAGAGCCCCACCTTTCCCGGCGTGACCGGCTCAAAGTCGCGGACTTCATGCGTGGCGGAATCAAAAATCTTCATGAGCTAAGTCTACTGGCTCGACCCAGCGCGGAGTAGTTATCGTGCAAATGCACGAGTGACCGATTGTAAACCAGATTTTGGGTTTTTCCGGGCGGCTGGGGTGCAAAACCGCAGGTAAGACCGGTTTCAATTCGTGGCAGTTGTCTCGAAACGCAGTGAAATCGGTCATTCGTGCCAGGCAAACCCGAAATCCGCGACAGTCGCCTCGCCTAGCCGCGCAGGGCGGCGATTTGGTACAGGGCGATGCCGGTAGCGACAGCGGCGTTCAGGGATTCCATGCGCTTATCAATCGGGATGGACACAATCTGGTCGCAGGTTTCGCGCACCAGCCGGGAAATCCCTTTGCCTTCGGAGCCGGTCACGACCACCAGGGGCTGATCCGCCAGGGTCAAAGCGGGCAAATCCACTTCTCCTCCGCCGTCCAAGCCGATAGCGAACGCCCCCTCCGCCTGCAGCTGCTGCAGAGCATGAGTCAAGTTCCGCGCTTTGGCGACCGGCACAATCGCCGCCGCCCCCGCCGAAACTTTCCACACGGCCGCGGTGACGGAAGCCGAACGATGCTCGCCAATGATGACCCCGTCAGCTCCGAACGCCGCCGCGGAACGCAGCGTCGCCCCCAGGTTGTGAGGGTCGGTGACCTGGTCTAACACAATGAACAAGGGGGGACGCTGCGGCTCGGATTTGGCCCGAGTCACCGCCCGGTCCCACAAATCCATGACTTCGGCGTATTCGTAAGCCGCAATTTCCGCCGCGATTCCCTGATGGGTTCCTCCCGCGGTGATGCGATCCAGGTCGGCGGGGGAGCATTCTCGCAGCTCCGCCCCCGAAGCGGCCCCCCGCTGTACCACTTTGGACAGGCGCTCGTCTTTCATGAGCGTGGCGGAAACGAACAGGCGCTTTAGCGGCACTCCGGCCGCGGCGGCTTCGACTACCGGGTTGCGTCCGAAAATGATTTCGCTGTCCGTAGCGGTTGCGGGCCGGTACTTGTTTTTCGCGGCCGCTCGCTGGGTCACCCCCGAGGTGTGGGTGGCTTTGCGTTCCGCCTCCAGACGGTCGCGATAGGCCTGGTGGTAAGGGCGATTGACGGCTTTCGGGGTCGGCCCTTTGCCTTTCAAGCGGTGTCGGCGGACCCCGCCGCTGCCTTTCGGGGCGTGTGAAGCAGATTTCTTTGGACTCATGCCGACCATTTTACCCAACGTGTTTTTGCCGGGCGCAAACTCGCGGTGTTCCCGGGGTGGGCAGGTCGTTAGCGTTGGTTAGGATCTGAGGCGGATCGGGTGTTGTCTGACTCTTCGGAGGTGTCAGCGGTGCGCTGCTCCAGCTCGTCGAGCAGGTCACGAATTTCCGAACGCACAAAATCGCGGGTCGCGAGCTCGGACACCGCCAAACGCAGGGCGGCAATTTCCCTGGTTAGGTATTCGGTATCGGCCAAAGTCCGGGCGGCCTGCTGGCGGTCCTGTTCGGCGATGACCCGGTCGCGGTCGTCCTGCCGGTTTTGCGCAAACATAATGAGCGGCGCAGCGTACGAGGCTTGGGTGGAAAACATCAGGTTTAGCAGGATAAACGGGTAGGGATCCCACGGGTTATCCCCGAGAGATTGGGTCAATATCAGGTTCGCGATAATCCAGACCGCCACGAAAACCGTCATCCACAAAATGAACTTGGAAGTACCCATGAACCGGGCGGTGCTTTCCGCCACCCGAGTAAACAGCGAACGATCCTGGGCGCCGATTTGGGAGCGGCGCCGGCGTCCGAACACTCCGCGGCGTCCTTCGGTGGGGGTCTCCAATCCCTTAGACATCGGGGCTGACCTCCTTACCTGCTTCTTTACCTGTTTCCTGGGGTGTCTGTGGGGGACGGGCCGAATTTGCCGAGACGGTGCTCATCGGGTGGAGAAGGGCGGGGTCATCGTCCTCATCGCCGGGAGCGCCTTCCGCATCGTCAGAGGCCAAGGCAGAAGCGGTGTCCTGTTGTGTTTCCTCGTCTCCGGCGGCGGCTTCGGCTTCCGCAATAGCGGCTTGTTCGGCTTCGGCGCGGTCATCCCACCGCCAGTCGTCAGGCAGCAGGTGGTCCAAAACGTCGTCAACCGAGACAGCTCCCAGCAGGGAACCGGAGGTGGGTCCCACGACCGGGATAGCGGTCAGGTTATAGGTCGCCATGGTACGCGTCAGGTAGTCTACCGACCGATCCGGAGTCACGGCCTCCAGGTCAGTGTCGACAATGTTTCCCAGCATGATGTGGGGCGGTTCGCGTAAAGCTCGCTGCAGGTGAACGACCCCGATAAATTTTCCGGTGGGGGTCTCTAGGGGCGGGCGGGCAATCATCGCGATAGCGGCCAGAGCGGGGGGAATGTCTCGGCGCTGCACGTGCGCGAGCATGGTGGCGACTGTATCGTCCGGAGCCAGCACCACCGGTTCGGTGGTCATCAGACCGCCGGCCGTTTCCTCATCGTAGGCCAGCAAACGCCGCACGTCTTTCGCCTCTTCCGGCTCCATCAGTTCCAGCAGGTTCGCCGCGACTTCCTGTGGCAGTTCAGCCACCAGGTCGGCGGCATCGTCAGGCTGCATAACATCCAAAACATCGGCGGCTCGCGCCGGATCCAGGGAGGAAACAATCTTAACCTGATCGTCCTCCTCCAACTCTTCCAGCACGTCAGCCAAGCGGCTATCGGGCAGCTGGGAAGCGACCGAAAGCATCCGCGAATCGGACAAATCGTGCAGGGCGTCAGCCATATCGGCGGGTTTCATGTCGCCCAACGTGGCCAGCAGGGAATCCGCCGCTTGATCAGCGCCCCCCACGGTCAAACCGGTGACTTCTTCGATTCCCACATGCAAGGTTTCCCCAAGCCTGGTGCGGAAAGCCCCCCGGCGGGACCGAGCCACGTAAAGTTCAGTGACAGCCCAGGTCCGGTCCTTTTGCCGCTCGATACCCAAGTCCAGAATCTGAGCCTGACCCGAACCGTCCTTCAGCGTCACAACCCGATCCAGCACGTCTTGAATCGCGCAGGTTTCCAAGGGCCGGGCCTGGAAACGGCGCAGGTTTACCAGCCCGGTCGTAATGACGGCACCGGATTTGATGGCGGTGACCCGGGTGATGGGTACGAAAACTCGGTGAGCACGCGTTACCTCCACCACTAAACCGACAGCGACAGGCGGCCGACGGTGCAGCAAAACCACCACGTCATAAACTTTTCCCACCGGATCCCCAATGGGATCGAACACGGCGGTTCCCCCTAGGCGTCCCACGAAGACGCGTTCCACTTCGTCTCTGCTCACGTGTAAATCCTACCTGTTTGTGCCGGTAGCGGTGGGAAACTTCACGAGGCGGGGTCGGGCGCGGTGTCCTCAGAAGGGTGGGGGCGGCGCTTTCCCCACAGGTAGACCACTATGAAAGCGGCCAGCAGCGCCGCGAGCAACCAGAACAGCCAGTTGGGAATCCCGGAGAGGGTGCGTTGCACCGCGAACTCCAGATTGGACTGGGCGCTGGCGGACAGCAGGGAAGTAGCCAGACCGCCGGGACCCGACAGCATCATTATCAGCCCCAACAGGGTTATCAATAGTCCGGAAACCAGGTTCCCTACGGTGGAATCCCGACCCAAAACCTTGAGGGGGCGAGGGCGCAGTACCCGATTCGGAATCAGATTCCACAAGAATGACAGCACGGCGACCGGGGTAAACATCCCCAGGCCGAACGCAAACATGGTAAAAAATCCGGTCACCGGGGAGCCGCCGCTGACGCTGAAAGCGAGGATAGAGCCCAAAATCGGGGCTTGGCAGCCGGTCGCGGCGACCCCGTATGTCAGTCCTAGCAGGAAAATCGCTGCCGGGGAGGTACGTTCGACCGGGGTGTTCACATCCCGCGGGGATTCGCCCGAAACCGGGGCTCGCCGGGTGGCGCGTTGCGCGGCGCGGCGCTGTTTCCACAGCTGCCACCGGCTTTGCAGGCTCCCAAAGTTCGGTACCGGTAGTGCCAAGGCCTGCCACAGCCCGAACAGGACGATGATTAGCCCCGCCCACACGGTCAGGCCGCGCAGTTTCGCGTTTAGCACCGCTCCGATGGCGCCGAAAGCGGCCCCGGTGGGCAGCAATCCCGCCATGAGCCCCAGGAAAAACACGGCGGTGCGGGACGCCAGTTTCGTCTTTGAGGAAAAAGCATAAGAAAAGAATGACGGAATCAGCAGGGCCGAACAGGGTGAAAACAGGGTCAGAATCCCTCCGGCGTACGCCACCGCGAAGGTTACTGAGTCCATTCCGCTTCCTTCCCCGCGGGCTTATCTCCCGCAGTGAGTTTGAAAAATGACGTGGCCAGCTGCCGGGACCTACTTTGTGGCCAAGAATTTTTGGTACTCGATAGAGTGCTCGAAGTACTCAATCGGGTAGGCCCCAGAAATTGTGGAATCCCCCAGCACAAAGAACGGGGTGCCGTTGACTCCTACCGAATGTCCCGAATCGGTTTCCTCGGAAACGGTAGCTTGGGTTTCCGGGGCATTCATGTCGGACTTGAATTGTCCCAAGTCGGTGATGCCAACGGATTGGGCGATCTGGATGACCTTGTTTTCGTCATAAGTGGGGTGTTCACCTTCGGGCGCGGTCCCGTAGGCGGCCCGCACGAAATCCCACAGTTTGCCCTGTTTCATCGCTGCAATCGAAGCCTGCGCAGCCACGTCGGAACGATACTGGTCAGCGAATATCACCATGTTGTGCCATTGAATTTTGAGGGTGCCGTCGTCGACATATTTTTGTAGTTTCGGCAACGTATCGTTGCCCCAACTGGTACACATCGGGCAGGAAAAATCGCTCAGAACTGTCAGCGTCACCGGGGCATCGGGTTGCCCCAGGGTGCGTCCGGGCTCATCGGCTCCGTCCCGCAGGATTTTCATGGCTTCCAGGCCGCCTTCGTTCGTGACCGAGGAGGCGAAGTCTTGACCGGGGACCAAGCCCGTTTGCGCCACAAAGTCCGCCACGGCCTTTTGCCCATCGCCCGCAGCGGTGCCGCTGGCCGTCGCAGGTCCACTGGGGGAGGCTGCCGGGTTGTTTGCTCCCGGAGCCGTGGCGCGCCCCACAAAAAACGCGATGACTAAAAGCACCACAATGGCCAGGACGCCAATAATTTTCAAAGCCCACACATTGGCGGCGCTACGTTCCACAGATTTGTCCTTATCGCTCATTGTCCCTCATATTTCCAAATACTTCCTTGAGTCAAGCATAGCGGAAGCCCGGTATGCCGCCGGGCGGCTACTGTCCGCCCGTGGGGGCGGCCGGGGAGGCGGACTCCGCGGCGGGAGACTGCTGCGGGGCGTCCGGTGAGGTCGCAGGAGAAGTCGCCGGACTGGCAGCCGGTCGGGCCGCCTCCGCCCACGCCTTCAGGCCGTCGAGCAAGGATTGGGCGTAACGTTCCTGACCGGTATCCGACTTCATCAGGGCGGCATCAGCTGGGTTGCGCATCTCGCCGAGTTCCACCATTGCGGCGGGCACCTCAGCAGAGTTCAATGTAGCCAAATCGGAACGTTTCCACACTCCGCTGCTGATAGATCCTCCGGACTGCGGCGCGAATCCCCCCTCCTGCAAAGCCTTGACCAGTTTGGCAGCCAAATCGGAGGCGGGCTGCTTTTGGGCCTCGTTCAATGGCGGGTCGGAGATCATCACAAAGAATCCGTGCTGAGCCGTGTCCGTAGTCCCGTTGGCGTGAATGGAAACCATGACGTCAGCCCCGACCTTTTGCGCAAACTGGCCACGGGCATCCACGCACGGCCCCACTCCCTGATCCGAGTCGCGCGTCAGGAACACGGTGGCTCCTTCGGCCTCCAACTTGGTCTTAAGCGTGTTCGCAATCTTCCAGTTGAACTCATGTTCGGTATAGCCGTCAGCGGTAGCGGTGCCGGTGGTGTTGCAAGGTTTTTGGCCGCCGCGCCCATCGGGAACATTCGCCCCGATTTGCTGCCAAGCTGCGGCGTTACCGCCATTGTGCCCCGGATCGAGGACGACTTTCAGCCCTTTCAGGCCTCCGGCCGCCCCGGCCTCGGGGTCTTCGGAAGGTTTGGCGTTCCCGATGGAATCGGGATTGTTTGGGTTCGGTTCGGCAAAGTCGCTGGGGGTAGCCGTGACGGTCACAGTTGGGTGCGGCACCACGTTCATGCCCACACTGACCCCTATGCCCACGCTGACCAGGGACAGGATAATTCCTCCGGCCAGGAGTACCAGCGGTGAAATCCCATCGTTCGGCCGCGGTTCAGGGGTTCCTGTGCCCACCCGGCGCAACCGTAACTTGGACGGTCCTTCCGGGGTTTGGGCCGTGAGGGACTTCCAGTGCGGTTCGGACAAATCCGCTCGCGTGGAGGAAGTGCCCAAAGTGCTCTGCGGGGTGCGCGGCGAGACCGAGTGGAGGTGTTCCCAGTCTGCATCCGGGTGTGCCGCTGCTCGTTTGGAAGTTCGCTGCGGCGTGTTAGCGAGAGGATTTGCGCCGGTCCCCAGGGCATCTGCCTTGGGTGGTGTTGCGGCTGCGGCGCTGGTCGCGCCCAGGTCGTCCCATCCGGACACCAAAGACTTCCATCCCTCGGAATGGACCGGTTCGGGGCGGCGTTGGGTGGGTTTGCGCCCTTGCCCGGTTGTGCTCCCGGTTCGTGCCGGCGGCGTGGTCGGGGTGGCGGGTTCCCCCGGGGCGAGGGTGGCGTCAAAAACCTCGCGCATCGCTTCGGGGACTTCCGTGGCTGGAAGCTCCGGGGTTTTCGATTCAGTTGGGCTGGACAAGTGAGAATCCTGTTGTTCCGGCCCGTCCGCGTTTAACATATTTTGGGCATTCGCCAGCAGGGCGGCAATCCCCGGATTGTCCCCGTAGGGGAGCTGGGGTACCTGGTTCGCGCTGGCCGCTCCTGCTGCTTCAGCAGCGGCGGAAAACTCTTCAAAAAAGTTGGCAGCGTTAGTATCCGCGGGGTTGTGGTCGGGGTTGTGGTCAGAATCCGGGACTGGGGGCAGGCGGCGGCTGGGGAGCTTACCCAGAGAGGAAGAGCGCGCCGGAGGAGCAGAAGGGTAGTCCTGGGTTGGTTCCCAGGTGTCGAATTCCTCCCAGTTGGGCATGTTGCTCCTGAATATGGTGACTTAGTGTTGCGTGGCGTCTTGTTGATGGTAGTCCTGTTTGGCAAAGAAAAAGCCTTTGCCGGTGACCGTGTTCCAACATCCGGTGCCGCTGTAGGTCGATTGGCAGGCGAAATCGCCGTAGGTCATGGCTGAATCGTGGGGAATCACCGAGCCGCTGGAGTTGTAATCAACATTGGGCTGGCAATAGATGGACGGGTCGCCGTCCCGCAAGCTGATGACCAAAGATTCGAAATAAGTATCGCAGCCGCCCACGGGGTTGACCAGGTTACGGACCTGGCAAATGAGTTCATCGCCGTTTACCCGGCAGGTCGAGTCCCCGGTTTCGGTGACAAAAGACTGGATATTTTGGGCGCCGGCCGGTGCCGGAGCGATTGTCGGATGCGGTGATTCGGTGCTCGGAGTCTTTTCCTTGTCCTCATCCTTATCTTTATCCTGATCCTTGGGTGTGGGCGTTTCGCTCGCGGTATTGCCGGCAGCATTCGGGGAATCAGCGTCAGATGGGGTGTCGTCTCCCCCGATAACGCCGGTCATCACCAAAACGATCGCAACAATCATGCCAATCACAGCAACGAGCAATATTGAGAAAATGACCCATAAACCGGTGTTGGATTTTGGCTTCGCGGCCATCGGCGGATAAGGGGTGGGAGCTGCACTCATCATCGGGATACCGCCGGTGACGGGAGCCATGTACTGGGTTTGTGTCGCGGCTGGAGGTACGGTGCCATAGCTTCCCATGCCCGCGTTCTGGTTTGGTGCGGCGTTGGGCGGGTAAGACGGGGGCAGACCGGAGGTCGGCACCGGAGCTGATACGGGGGTGTTCAGCGGGGGCAGTACCGTGGTTTCGGCCGGGTTTTGTCCCATTATTGAGGTGCGGTTGGGGCTCACGGCGGGGGTTTCCTCGGTGGCGGGGGTTGCCGCTGAGTCGGGTGTCGCCGGGGTTTCCGGTTGCGATGCGTCGGTTTCGGTAGGGACAACTGTCGCGGGTGCTTCGGGGTTTTCCGGCTCGCTGGGGGTCGGCGTTTCTGATGAACCGGGAAGGGGGAGGGAAGGCATGGGCATCATCTGGCCAGCCTCAAAAGCGGCCTGGCGCTCGCGCAGAGCGGCGAGGACTTCGGGCTCATTTTTGTTCACGAGCCAGTCGAGCAGTCCGGTGTAGGCTGCGGGGTTTTTCGCAATTAACGGACGTAGTTCCACATTGGTCGCCAGTTGTTGTAAATCCAAGCCGGGGGTAGACGGGTCACTAGCCTGGGCACGCAGTTCATCCATACGGTCATTATTCCACAAATTCGCGTCTTTCCACCTGTTACTTGTGGTTTTTACGGGCGGTGGGGTCAATCGGCGGAACCGCGAAACTCAAAATGCGTAAACATTGCCTTGAGCTCCCCAGCCCGGTCCGCCAAGTCAGCCGCAAAAGATTGGTTTTGGTCCGCTGCGTAAAGTTCCTGAAATTCCGGTCGTGTCCCGTCGGGACGGGCCTGCTGCAGCGCCAAGCGTTCCACCCCGCGCTCCTGCAGGGCACGAGCCAAAGCGGGGAGGGCTGACGGATTCGTGTCGCCCGCGTCAGTGCCGGGGTAGGCGGTGACGCGTACCTCGTAATCTGGCAGGGTTCCGGCCCGGTACGCCGCCAACACCAGGTCCAACGCCTGCCAAGCGTCCGTGCCGGCCCGGTGCGCTTGGGGACGGCCTACCACTTGTGGATAGTTTTGTGGCAGGCCTTTCACGTCCAAGCCGACCCAGTCTAGCAACCCCGCATCCAACAGCTGCGCCAGTCGCTGCGGATAGGCCCCTCCGGTGTGCAGCCCCACCAAAAACCCGAGGTCACGCGCCTGCCGGGCGGCGGGCACCAGCGCCGCTTGGCGGGTCGGTTCCCCTCCGGAAAACACGACCCCGTCGAGCAGACCGCGCCGCCGCCCCAGCAGCTCCCACAGGTCCGCCTCTTCGTAACCGGAGGGCGCCCGCGGGTCAATGATGGCAAAATTTTGGCAATATCCGCAGTTCCAGGGGCAGCCTTGGAGGAACACGCTGGCGGCCAGTTTCCCCGGCCAATCCACCGTGGAAAACGGCGTCACCCCGGCGATAACCAAACCCGTGAGCGGGCAATCGGTTTCATTCTGGTCATCAATGCAGCCTGTGTTCACGATGTGGGTCTTTCTAATCGTTGCTAAAAATGCCCGGGAAGCCCCGAGATGGGGCTTCCCGGAAGCTATAAACTTAGATTCTTTCGTAGTCGGTAATCATGAAACCTTCAATCGGGACTTGATATTGCACGAACATCAGGTTAGATGAATCCGCTGGCAAGGTGTATTCCCAAGTGGCTTCGGCTGGGCTGTCCACACCGCAAGCGACTTCGCTGAGTTGACCTGGTTGATCGTCGCCTGCGTCCTCAATCTGCGGAGCAATCCACACTTTGATATTCGCGGGTTTAACAGTCTGACAATAGAAAGTGACCTTGACCTTGTCTCCGGTCTTCCAATCGTCATTAGCGTTTAGGTACAGTCGGTAGCTAGAGATTTTGTCTTTATCGAAATTGGCAAAAGTTGGCGAAACGTGGGAACTGGTGTTCTCGATTCCCTTTCCTTCCGCGAACGCTTCGCCTTCCGCTTCCCACTTGTCTTCCAATGCGTCCGCATCGTTGACTTTTTCCTCAGCTTCTTCTTGGTCAGGTATGGCCACGTCCTCGGTGGTGGAAATCAGGCCGGGTTTCTGATCAGCAGCGGGCGCCTCGGACGGGGCTTTGGCGTCCGCAGTGGGTTTCTCGTCCCCACCGCCGCAGGCGGACAGGCTCAGGGCCAGGGCGAACGCGCCCGTCAACGCAAGTAACTTTTTCATGAGTATTCCTTCCATTTGTCAGGCTGAGGGGGCTGGTTGCCCCGGATTGATAAACAGCCTAAGCAAACGGATAAGGCTTGTAATCACCCAAAAGTACGGAAAATCTCGGTCCGCGGGTGGCGTCCGAAAACTGTCACCCGCGAACCCGACCGACCCACGACCCTTGTGAAACCACGAGAATCGCGAATCTGTCCCTAGACCAAGGCCGCTTCTGCCAAGCGCGAGTGCAGCTCACCGTGAGAGGCAGCCGCCGACTCGCTGAAATATTGCCGCTCAGCGAACTCGCCTTTCTTGCCGATATTAAAGGACTGAACCGGCCGGAAGTAACCCATGACGCGGGTCCATACCTCGCAATCTTGGTGCCGGCCCTTCGCTTCGCAGCGCGGGCAGGTGAAGTGTTCGCCGGAAATGTAGCCGTGCGTCGGGCAGATACTAAACGTTGGCGTGATGGTGATGTAGGGGGTGCGCCAGGTGGTCAGCGAGCGGCGCACCAGCTGTTTGCAAGCCTCCGCGCTGGACACGGCCTCGCCCATGTACAGGTGCAGCACGGTGCCGCCGGTGTACTTGGTCTGCAGTTCCTCCTGCAGTTCCTCGGCCAGGAACGGGTCGTTCGTGAACCCGACCGGCAGTTGCGAGGAGTTCGTGTAGTAGGGGTTTTCGGTCGTGCCGGCCTGCAGGATTTTGTCCCCGAAGCGTTTCCGGTCAGCTTTCGCCAGGCGGTACGTGGTGCCCTCGGCCGGGGTCGCCTCCAGGTTGTACATATGTCCGGTAGACTCCTGGAGTTCAATCATCTGGTCGCGCACCCCGTCCAGAATCCGGGCCGCCAGGGCGTGTCCGCGCGGGTCGGTGATGTCATAAGCGTCGTCGGTGAAGTTGCGGATCAGCTCGTTCATGCCGTTGACCCCGATGGTAGAGAAGTGGTTGTCCAGCGTCCCCAGGTAGCGTTTCGTGTAGGGGAACAGGCCGTGGTCCATGTGGTACTGGATGGTGATGCGCTTGCGTTCCAAAGTCACCGAAGCCAACTCGATGAGTTCGCGCAAGCGGGCGCGCAAACCGTCCTCGTCGCCCTTGTGCAGATAACCCAGGCGCGCCAAGTTGATGGTCACCACCCCGATAGACCCCGTCTGTTCTGCCGAACCGAACAGCCCGTTACCGCGCTTGACCAGCTCCCGCAGGTCGAGCTGCAACCGGCAGCACATGGAGCGAATCTGGCCGGGGTCTAGTTCCGAGTTGATGAAGTTCTGGAAATAGGGCAGCCCGTACTTTGCCGTCATCTCAAACAGCAGGTTGGCGTTGGGGGAATCCCAATCGAAATCCTTGGTCATGTTGTAGGTCGGAATGGGGAAGGTGAACACACGCCCGTCCGCGTCTCCCTCGGTCATGACCTCCATGTAGGCACGGTTGATGATGTCCATCTCGGCCTGCAGGTCCCCGTAGGCGAAGTCGCACAGTTCCTCACCGGTGAGCGGCACTTCGTCGCGCAGGTCGGGCGGGCACGTCCAGTCAAAAGTGAGGTTCGTGAACGGACACTGACTGCCCCAGCGGCTCGGGACGTTCAGGTTATAGATGAGTTCCTGCATGCACTGCTTGACCTCGGCATACGTCATGTTATCCAGGCGGACGAAGGGCGCCATGTAGGTGTCGAAGCTAGAGAACGCTTGGGCGCCGGCCCACTCGTTTTGCAGCGTGCCCAGGAAGTTCACGATTTGTCCGCAAGCCGAGCTGAAGTGCCGCGGCGGATTGGAAGCAATGGCCCCGCTGACCCCGTTGAAACCCTGTTGCAGCAGCTGTTTCAGCGACCAACCAGCGCAGTACCCGGCGAACATATCCAGGTCATGAATGTGGAGGTCGCCGTCGCGGTGGGCAGCGCCGGCCGCGGCGGGATAAACCTTGTCCAGCCAGTAGTTGGCCACCATCTTGCCCGCCGCGTTCAAAATCAGGCCGCCGACTGAGTAGCCCTGGTTGGCGTTGGCGTTGACCCGCCAGTCGGCCTGGCTCAGGTATTCGTCCACTGTCTCAATGGGGTCAACCGTGTGGTGGCGCGGATTCGTCTCAAAAACGGGGGTCGGCTCTTGCTTCGTTGCAGTCATCTTCTTCCTTTCGTCTCCTCATCTCCCAGTATCGGGGACACAAGAAATTACTCTAGGGAGGTATTTCGCCAAATCAACTACATATTGTGCGTGTTGCTCAATTTTACCACTACATATTGTGTTTGCCCAGGTCTGTGGGTTAAGGCGATTCGTCGCTGTGCGTGTCGCGGTATCGTAGGAGGGTGAAATTTTCTCACCGGGTGGAACTGAACGAACCCAACGCCGTGACTCTGGCCCAGCGCGCGGCCCGACGTGACGGCACGTTGAAAGTGAATCTAGCGGATTCTAATCCGACCCGCTGGGGGTTGGGCACACCGGGCTTGTCGCCCTATGAACCTGATCCGCGGGGGCCTCGGGCGGCTCGCGAGGTGCTGGCTGCCTGGCTGAGTGCGCGTGACAAACGCACCGTGAACCCCGACCATCTCTATCTCTTAAGTTCTACTTCCCAGGGCTATGCGTGGTTGACGAAGTTGACGACCGACCCTGGCGAGCGGATTGCTGCTCCGACCCCGGGATACCCGTTGGTAGAAACGATTGCGGGGTTGGAGAACGTGGGCGTCGATTTCTATCCCCTGACCTGGGTGGGGTCCCGGTGGGAGCTGGGCGAGCTCAATCCGGGGGCGGTCAGCGCGGTGGTGGCCATCAATCCGAATAATCCCACCGGCTCTTATGTACACGGGGAGGATCGTCAGCGGCTCCTCAACTACTGTGTGAATCACGAGGTAGCGCTCATCGCTGATGAAGTGTTCTTTGACTTCGACCTGCCCGGAGCGCCCACCCGACCCGCTGATCGCCAGCGCTTGGCGGGAACCTCGGAAGTGCTGACTTTTGCCCTGGACGGAATGAGTAAAAACTTGAGCGCCCCGGGGCTGAAAATCGCGTGGCTGGAAGTGTCCGGGCCGCAGCCAGACGTGGCGGCGGCGCTGGCCCGGCTGGACGTCATCGCGGATGCCTACCTGCCGTTTTCCGATGTTTTGGCGCAGCACCTGGAGCAATACCTGGCTGCTGTGCCCGCCGCGACCCGCGCCACCCGGCAACGCTGCCGCGAGAACCTTGCCACCTTGAGGGACCTTGTGCGCACGGAACCAAGCGGAACCGTGAGCCTGCTGGAACCCGAAGGCGGCTGGAACGCGCTGCTGCGATTTCCCGCCCACGTGGACGAGGACGCGCTCATCACCGGGATGATTGCCCAGCGTGGCATCACCGTGCAGCCGGGATATTTTTTCGATATGCCTTTTGCCTCAGTCGTGTCGGTATCGCTGTTGCTCGATGCCCCGGCGTTCCGCCCCGCCATCGCAGCCCTGCTGGCAAGCATTGCTGACCAGCTGTGATTGCTAGGCCAGTGGGGAGACGATTCCCGCTCAGCGCGGCAGACGGGCGCGCAGGGTGAAACGCGGGGTGGTGAACACAGACAGGGAACCGCCGAGGGCTTCGAACCGGGATTCCAAGTTGCTCAGGCCGGTGCCGTAGGTCAGCGTGGTTTCCACGGTACTGGGGTTAGAAACTTCCATCCAGAAGCTGGAGGCGTCCTGGCCCAGACGCACCTCCATTTCGTTGGAAGTCGTATGAATCAGCACATTCGTGATGGCTTCGCGCAACACTTCCGTGAACATCCGGGCTTTGTCCGCCTGGGGTGGGAGGTCGCCGGAGATATGCAGTTCCAGTTCGGCCGCCGAGGCTAAATCTTGCAGGGTTTCCAGCCAAATTTCGGGGGTGGCGGTGACGCGGTCCTTACTCAGGTCAGAGGGTAGATCCTCCAGCAGACCCTGGAGGCGGCGCAGGCGCTCGTCATCCGACACTTCGTCCTCCAGGAAGCGGTGTACAAAAGAAATGCGCTGGGAAAGCGTGTCGTGAATGGTGGACCGGGTCGATAAAATGAGCCGGCGTGACAGGGCTTCATCGAGCCGCGAAGTCTCCCTGACCAGGCGTTTTTGGCGGGCCTGCAGGGCGTCAATCTCTGCTGAAAGCCGGTAACTGAGCGTCATGTAGTCGCTGACATCGACAGCTAGCAGTTGAATCCAAGACCGCCGGCCGTCTCGAATCCGGCTCTGGGTCAGCACCCAAGTCCGCCCATCGGGTTCCTTAATCCGCAGCTGGGAGGTTCCATCTTCGTTCGCTTCCCAGCAGTTCGGCGAATCACTGCCCGCTTGGCTACTTTTTGTCTCAAACCTGAATTGACATAGTTGGCGTTCCAGCGTCCCGATGTTCGTCAATGACGTCAACCCCAGACGCCCCAAAAGCCCTTCCATCGCAACGTTGGCAAACTTGCTGCGACCCCGGAAGTTGGCGAACGTTACCCCGTGTTCCAGCCGGTCCAAAGCCCCTTTGACACTGAAAGGACTGAGCTCAGAATGCAGCAGTTGCCAGTCGCGCCACACCTGGACGCACAGCCAGGAGGTCGTTAAAGCCCCGGAGGTGAGCAGTATCCAGACTCCTCCGGCAGTGACGAAGGGAGGCATTGCCGGGGTCAGCGTCACCAGCAGGGGCATCTCGGCATAGCGGTAGTTTGTCCCCATTGTCGCCGCCCCCAGCACCAAGCAGACCACCACAAACCACCCCATGTTTCGGTCTTTGAGCAGGAAAATCCCGGTCTGGGAATGGATAAAAACGGTGGCGAACGCCCACGTATAGAACGCCAGCAAAATCCCCACGCTTAACAGGAATACCGTGGCTAAACGCCGCCGGTGAATGAGCCATTGCCCCATCGTGAGCAGGCACGCCGCCAATAAGCCGATACCCATGAGGACGGTCGCGGCTCCCATCTGGACGGGAGTGAGATTGTAGAGCTGGTCACTCATGCGCCGCCTCCTGGGCCGAAGCGGGTTCGACGGCGTTGATAATCATGTTCAGGTGGCAGGTGTCATCCTCGACAAACATTTCGACTTGGGCGCGCGGCCAGGTCAAGAGCGGAACGAGCAGGGGAAGGTCCTCTTCGGGCAGGTCAATAATCCAGTTCAACCGGGCAGACTTACCGTCTGGTGAAACCTCGAAGTTCACGAACACGGCCGCCTCTGACGCCTCAATGAGCTGGTTCAAGGTGCGGTGCAACCCTTCCAAACACCACAGCGCCACCTGGAGCTGTACAGTGCCGGTGGTCGGGCCGTGCAAGCCGGCCACCGCTCCTGCATAGGAAAAATCGGTACAGGATTGACTCATGAACGTCGTCAGAGCATTGACCGAAACAGTTTCGTTCTCAAAGTTCTGCAAAGTCAACAGACCCGCGCGTTTGGCGTAACCCAAGTCCATCTTAATGTTGCGTAAAATATCGGAGCGCTCGCTTTCGTCCAGCTGGACGTTGAGCCGAGCGGTGTTGGCTTGAATCCGCCCCAGGGACGCGTTCATCAAGTCGTCGAGCCGGTCAAAGAGGATGGGGGCATCGGCTGACTCCTCCATGTTTAACGTGGCTTCGTATTCAGCGCGCAGAATTTCAGTTTGGTGAGTTTCGCGGGCACGCAGCGCCGCCAAAGCCCGCTCCAAATCCTGCACCGCGGTGACATCCGTTTCCCACAGGACGTGACCTCCGTCCACCGGGCGGGTTTGGCAGTACACGGTTCGGTTTGGCTGCACCGAAGTGTCTGTCACCAGCAGGGGCTCCTGGCGGTCCCGTAGCTGCTGGCGAGTGTCCTGGTTCAGATTGAGAGGCTGGGAAGTGCGGTAATGAGGAAGCCAATCCCGGTCAACAATTTCGATGGGTATTTGGGATTTCTCAAAGAAACGCAGATACCCGCGGTTTTGCCCAATTGCCCCGATAAAGAACAGAATCTCCCATGCCAACACAAAAATCACGCAATACATTTGGACGGTTTCGGTGGTGCGAACCAGCGGGATGCGCAACGTGTACGCCACGGAATAGAACAACACCGCGAGGAACAGTATCCCGATTCCCGCCACCAGACGCAGCCAATGTCCCCGGAGCGACCACGAACCGGCGTAAATGACCGCCGCGAAAACCAGCAGCGCCGCCGAGTAATACAGGTAGTATCCCGGACCGTAGCTGTAATCCACCCCGGACTGCCCGGTACCAAAGCGCAGCACCAGGTGGTGCAAATCGTTGGTGAATACCAGCAGAATCACGGCCGCGCCGACCCCGATAATCGAGGCACGCAAGAAGCGGTAACCCGGCGGTCGCCCGCGGCTGGAGTGGGACATGACAAAGAACAAGATTGCGCAGGTCGTATAGATGGGGACGTAGTAGTAGTACCAGGTATAACGTTCGAAAACCCCGAGGGAGGCGTGCTTGATAATCCGCGCCATAATCCACAGCGCGAGTATCCCCGCCTGCACCAGCACCGCCCAGCGCACGTAGGTGAAAGTCGCTGTCCAGAACCGCCACCCTGCCCAGAAACTCAGGAAAACCAGCAGGGCAACGAATCCTCCCAGTTCGTAGGCCTCGTTGGTGTTTTCCCATCCCCAAGATCCGCCGTAGGTGTCGTTGTAGAGGGTGGCGTTCCAGACAAATTCCTCGTAATTGTCCAGATGGGTTACCGTTTCGGCGTGGATTTGTTCCCGAAAAGCCGGGTCTGTAGAGGGGTAGTCGACGGGGCTGAAAAAGCCGTGGGGTACCGTCGCCAGTGGCAAGGTTCCGTGAATGCCGTTAGGGCTGCGCTGCCAGATGCCGATTTGGGCAGTGAGCGTGGGGGCGGGGGCGTAATGAACTGAGTGCCTCACGGTGGATTGGGCCGCGCGCCGATCCGTGGTTAAGCAAAACCAGCCGCGGCGAAGCGCCTGTTCTAAATCTTGCGGGGAGGTTCCGGTCTGTAGCCTGCCCTGGCGGTTGATGTTATTCAATAGTCGTTTCGCTTGAGCTGCGGAGAAAACTTGGGTTCCCTCGGAGTCGTGACGCAATGCCAGGGCGCTCATCAGTTCCAGCCGGGAAACACCTTGATCGAGATAGACGGTTTTGGTGCTTTTGGCTAGTTGCTGGAAATCGGTGATGGATTGGGCTTTCGTCGAGCGCGAGGCCAGCACAATCGATTCGGGATAAAGTTTCGTGAACCGCCCCTCCGGTTCGGACTTCTGTGCCGAATTGGCCATGACTTCGCTGGTAATCACGTAAGCGGGCCCCGAACGCAGCAGTTTCAGCAGTGACCACTCGCTGTGAGGCTCGACCTTGACTCCGTTTCGTTGATAGTAATCCGTCAGGCGTTGGTCAAAACTCGTAGGAACCGCCATGGTGTATTCGGTTTGAAAGGAAATCGTGCGCAGCGGGGCAAAAATCAAAACCACCGCAATGAATCCCAAAGCGAGCGCAACGCTCAAATGCGCCAGCCAGTCGTGTACCCAGGTCGGTCCGACCGAAACTACGGAAGGCGAACTGGGAAACCTATTGCGCGGATAGGGCGAGGCAGACATGAAATCCCGATTCAGTCACAGTCCGCGTCATTGTCTTGGACCACGATGTAGCCGCTGGAAACCGCCCACAATGCCAGGCGTGCCACGGAAGAAAAACCGCTTTTCGCCAGCAGCTGGGTGATGTAGGACTTGATGGTGTTTTCGCTCAAATACATCTTTTTCGCGATTTCCTTGCGCGCATAACCGGCGCACACTAGGCGCAGCACCTGCATCTCGCGCTGGTTCAGTTCGTTGGCACCAAAACTGGGCAGGGTCGTGGCTCCGGGGAAACTGGAGTCCCCGTGCATGGTTGAACGCAGTACAGCCAGCAGGTCGGGGGTGGAAATGTTTTTGTACACGAAAGAATCGACCCCGGCCTCGTGAGCTTCCTGTACGAAAGCCGCGTCCGGCATGGCGGTGAAGATGACGACCTTGAGGTTGGGGTGGTCCCGCTTGAGTTTGGCCGATTCGCTCAGGCCAGAAGAATTTTCCGTCACCACATCCATCAACACCAGGTCGACGGGGTGAATCCGCACCGAAGCGTGAATCGCGGCGGCATCGCTCAGTTTGTCGACAACGGTAAAATCATCCTCGGCATCAATCGCGGAAGCGAGGGAATCCAACAGGATAGTCTGATCCTCCACAATGGTTATCCGGGTCAATAGCCTTTCCCTTTCAGATTTTTTGTCTGTGGCCGGGCGAAGTCCTGCCGTCTGTTGTGTGCAAATTTTATCAGGGCGCACCGAGGATTTAGCTCGAATTACCGCGAAAGGTGGCGGGGCTCCGAGAATCCCCACCACCCACGCCTAGCCGAGCTACCGCTCGCGGTGGGCTTCAGCGCAACGCCGTCTAACCTACCGGCTCTAACATTTGGGGGACTCCATTGTTACGGATGACAGCTAGGTTGCGGAACAGCTCACCGTTGGCAATCAGGTCAAACGTGGCAAAGGGTTCGTCCGTGACGCGGAAATCCCAATCGCCATTGCCTCCCCACAGATACGCCACGTAGGGATGTGCTGGATCGTAAGCGTTGTATAGAACCACGTAAACTGAGGTTCCGTCGTTGCCGGACAGATAGACTACGGCATCACCGAAACCGTCTTGGTCAAAATCGGATTGGCGCACAATTTTCACCTGCTGGTTGAGCCGGTCGCGAGGCATCCAGCACGCATCGGGCATAGAGGGCATGGACGGAATCAATCCCAGGCTGTTCAGACTATCCCAAGTTTCCGTGGAGCAAACGTGTTCCGTTGACGGGTACAGCAGGTTTGCGACCACTTTTTCGTCCACTCCCGGCGTCTTGCCACAAGCCGCGTTATGTGCAACTTCGTCAGAAACGACGCCTCGTCCCCCGATAACTGTGATGCCATCGGCGTTGATTTCATTAGCCCACTGGAAAATGCGGGAACCATCGGGTGGCGTCAACAAGATGACCCCATCATTGAAGGTTCCGGCGACCATGGCATCTTTCAAAGCATGACCGCTGGCCAGATAGATATGGGAGCGGGATTTAGATTGCAGTATCCAGTTGGCGATGACCCATGACGTTTCGTAACGGTCTTGACCGCCCAAGCGTTGCCAGGGCAGCCCACCGGCCAAGACTTGAGCTTCGGCAGCGCTGACCACACCGGTACCGCCCAGGACAACCACCCCGCTTTGCGGTTTCAGAGATTGGATTTTTGCCGCCGCGGCTTGCAGGCTAGCCGGATTGGTGAAAGTCAAAATCGGTCCGTTACGCACCCCGGAAGCCGCCACGGCATCCGGGGAACCAGCGCCAGCATTGCGGGTGACATACACGTATTCCGGTTGTCCATTGGTGGAAGTCCAGGAATCCGCGATAGCTGCGGCGGTCTGATTGCGGTCCGCGCCTTGCATCCGCTGGTGTTCAATCCCATGTTCAGTAAAGAACATTTCCGCTGATGTTGGTACTGCTCCCGGGCCTCCGACAATGTAGGCAGTGTTCAGGGTGGCGAGGGTGTGCAAATCCCAGTTGAGACCATCGGTCAGCAGCACGGGACCCCAACCCAGGGCCGCGGCCGGCAGAGCATCAACGGGGTTGCGCGCGGAGGCCACCAGGAAATTTTCGGAGCCCTCAGGATAGGCCCGGGCGGCTACCAGGGCGGATGTTTCGATGGCGTTTTGGCCTCCCAGGCGATCCTGGGCGAGACAACCGAGATTGGTCTGGGTCGCACCCGATTCCGTCCCTTGTGCCAGCGGAACCATCAAGCCGGTCAGTGCCAGGGCGGCTACCGCAACACCGGCGGTGAGGCCTCCGTGGCGGAAACTGGAACGGTGGAGCGTAGAGAACATGGTGACCTCCTTGGGGGTACAGGGAATACCACCAAGGTAGCGGCGCTAATCCCGCAAATCATCACCCATAAGGGTGAAATTGGCGGAATCCCGCAGTTAGAAACGGGTTGGTGGTGGGGAGTCAACGAGGTTCCCCACCACCAACGCTTTCGCTACAGTGCCAGTTTTAGCTGACCGGCAGCGCAACTTCCGGCTTGCCGCCGATATTATCCGCTACGGAAAGCTGCTTGACTACTTGCCCGTCGGAAAGCAGTTCAAACAGGGGGTAAGAAGATTCTTCCACCACGCGGAAACCCCAGTCTCCATTGCCGCCCCACAGGTAGGACACGTAGGGCTGGCTCGGATTTGCGGGGTTATAAACCACCAGGAACACCATCGTTCCGTCCACATCGCTGACATAGACGATGGCATCGGGGTAACCGTCAGAGAAATAGTCTCCACGGTGTTGAATACTGATGTGTGTACCCGTCGGCTTTTGCCAGCAGGCATTTTCAGTGTTCGGCATTTGTTCCATCAGGCCCCGAGATTCCGCCGCGTTCCAACTCGCGGTAGTACAGGCCTGATCGGTGCCGAGAGGATACAGCAGCCCCTGGACCAGGGAATTGGTGATTCCAGCAGTTTCACCGCAGGCGGCAATCTGGGCTGCTGCGTCAGAAACGACACCAAGTCCACCGACAACCGTGATGCCGTCCGCGTTCATCATCCGCGCCCATTCACTGATTCCCGAACCATCCGGCGGGGTCAACAGGATAACCCCATCATTGAAGGCTCCGGCGACCATCGCATCTTTCAAAGCGTGACCGCTGGCCAAATAAATGTGGTGAACCGGGCGGGTTTGCGCCACCCAACTCGCAATGACCCGGGACGTTTCGTAACGATTCATCCCGCTGAGGCGATTCAGCTGTAAGCCTCCGGCCAGGATATTTGCCTCGGCGGCAGACACTACCGCTTCACCACCCAGAATGACTACGCCCTGACTGGGGTGCATTGTCTGGATTTTCGCGGCCGCGGCTTGCAAGCTCGCAGCACTCGTAAAGGTCAAGATAGGTCCGTCTCGGACCACGGAAGCGGCTACGGCATCGGGTGAACCGGCCCCGGTATTGCGGGTGACATAGACATGGGTCGGTTGGCCGTGAACTTTTACCCAGCGATCGGCAATAGCGGAGGCGGTGGCATTGCGGTCAGGGCCTTGTAGCCGGGAGCTAGAGATGCCGTGCTCGTCAAAAAATGTTTCTGCCAGCTCCTCGACCGCCCCGTAGCCGCCAAGTATCGTCACGTTTTGATATTTTGCCAGAGTCTCGAGGTTCCAGCTCTTTCCATCGGTGAGGAGGATGGGTCCCACGCCCAAGGCGCCGCCGGGCAACGCGTCAACCGGGTTTCGCGCGGAAGCCACTAGGAAATCGGGTGAACCCGTCGGGTAGGCGCGATTGGCCACTAGGTCGGAAGTCTCTATTGCGTTCGCCCCGCCCAGGCGATCCCACGCGATACAGTTATTAGCAGCGTAGGTATCCCCGGTGTCGGCGCCTTGCGCCGCGGGTACCAACAAACCGGCGACAGCCAACGCCGCCACCGCGAATCCTGCTCCGGCCCGACTGAACCGAGAGGGGAAACTTGGGAAAGAAATATTCATGGTTACCTCCTGATAGAACGGACCCTCACAGGGTATCGGCGCGCCGCGGGCGAGTAACCACCCAAAAGGGTGAAACCGTCCCGGTCGGTTTTAATGGCGGGCTTGCGTGTTGACCATCGCTAGGACCAGGCCGGCCAGGCCGATGATGGTCAGCACGGAGGCACACCCGGTCGCCAAACCGAGCGGGGTTCTGGAGGCTGCTTGTAGAGCGGCCTCGGACAGGGGAATGTCGGTCATCCGCAGCCAAATCACACCAATTCCCATAGCCCCGATGAGGGTGGCGGCCAGGGAAACCAACAGGGTAACGCGGTGGGTGTGGCCGAACCGGCGGTCGGTGGCCTCCCGGGGAGTCAGCACCAAGCCCCAGGCGGCCGCAATGAGAATGGCGGTAAGTACATCGGAGAGGCGATGCCATTGGTTGAGCATCACGGCGATACCGACAAAACTGGTGGTGAGCCAGCCGATAAACACGGCTACGGAACGCCACTTGGGCACGACGACCATGACGATTCCAATCGCGGCCGTCATCGCTACTGTCGTGTGTCCGCTGGGCAGCGAGTTTGCTAAACCTTGATAATCGACGCCCAGCGCGGGGCGGTGAATAATCCAGTGCTTCAGGATCTGGGTGGTCACGTTCGCTCCCGCCACCAAAATCAGCACACGAATTCCCAGTTCGCGCCGTTTCCGGGCGGCAGCTATCAAAAATACCACCCCGGTCAGCGCGATGAGAGCCCCCATAGAAATCGTGTCCAGTGCGGCCGTATCTGCCCCGAACAGGAACGGTTTGCCGAGGCTGACCGCAAACCGGGTCAGGCCGTCGAAGTTTTGTCCCTTGACGGTAGCGAGGGACTGCTGGGCGATGAGCGCGGCGAGGATAACGCAGACCACCGCCGCAACCAGCCGAAAAAACTGGTTGCGGGTTAGCCGCGGAGCCGGAACCTCACTCACGTGTCAATCTTAGGTCGGTTATGAGGGGCGTTGCCAGCGCGGTGCGTGTCATGCCTGTTCACAAGGTCGGTGACGGAGTTCGCGGGTGTGGCGGTTGCCGGTGGGCCGCCGCGCCACCGGACACGTAACATAGCTGGGTACGCCCCGCCACCGCCCTTGTGCCGTGAACTTAGAACTTACCGCCCCCGGAACTAAACGACGTGCCCCCGGAACTAAACGAGCCGCCACTGAAATCGGAGCTGTCGTCGCTCTTGGGACGCGCGACTTGGGTCGTGTATTCGTTCACAAAGACATCGTTAGAGCCCGTAATCTGGTCCGAACCAGGCACGACGTAATAGGTCGCTCCCGACTGCAGCTGCGCCGTATTGTGCTTCTTCCTGATCCGGCGCATCACCAGAGTCCCGGCACCGCCACCGAGGGCTGCCGCCCCGGCGGCACCGGCAGCGGTGGACTCCAGGGTCATGGGGTGAGGCAGTGGATGACTCTCACTGTAGGGCGTCCCGGCTTTCCATTGTTCCAGGTAATCCGCCACTTGGGTCAGGTAGACCTCTACGCCGTCGTCCCAGTCGTCATCGCCCAAGGGCTGTTTGACGTGGTAATAGAGCTTCTCGGTGCCATAGACGGTGAAGGCCTTTTCGCCGTCCCCGTGACCCAGGAACCACAGATCACGTGAGGTGGGGTTAATGACCATGATTACCCCGTTGGCGTCCTTTTCCCCCAGGCCAAGCTGGTTAGCGTTGTAGTAGTTCGCTCCCCACTGTTGCGGGGTCTGATCACTGAAATCGTCCACGGTTACGATATAGGGTGCAATCCCGTACTTGTCAGCCAGGGCGGTCATCCGCTTTTCCCAGCCGGCAATCTTTGACTTGCTAAACACCCCGGAGTGGTCACGGATGAAAGGCGCTGCGGATTTCACGTCCGGCTGTCCGCCCACGTAAGGCACCTGTCCCTCATCAGGGAATTTGATGATGTCGCCGAATTCGGTCTGAGTCAGTTCCGCGGAATCAGCCGGTTCTTCACTGGCCTCCGGGGTTTCTGACTCCTCCGGAGGCGGAGTCTGGTCGGTCGGCTGTGACGCCGCCGCGGGGCTACCCGCCCTTTCCAAAGGATGCTTGTTCAGATAATCAGCAAAAGTCATAAAGAAACTGTCGGCACGCTTGGTATGCGTGTCAGCAGCGGTTTTAGACTTTTTCAGCAACTGTTCCCAGTCCGCGTCAGAAATCGCGTCAGAGGTTTGCCCGTCAGTGGTGGTGTAGTTCACGCCTCCGGCCACCAAAATGACGGAGTCAAGCGAAATATTGTGGGCCTTTGCGTAATCGTCGAGCCAGGCATCGGGGTCGTCCTCCATAGCCGGATCGGTGGTGGAAATGTAGATAATGCGGTGACCGGAAGTCTGCCATACCGCTTTCGCGATGTTTGTCAGCCTCGCCTCTTGATTGGCTTCCAGATAATCCGCGTCGTCATAGATAAACTCGGTATTGGACGTTTCGCCCCGCACCACGCGCTCCGGGGTCGACCCGGAAACTGCGGTAGGGCTGACTTCTGCGCCCGCCGCCGCGGGCAGGGCGAAACCAACCGCCGGAGCCAACGCCACCGCTAGTGCGCCAGCGGAAAAAAGGATTTTTTACGCATATTCATGATTTCTAACCTCAATCGAAAATCAGCGGCATCAGGAACGGAATAAATATGGCGCCAAAAATTATGGCGATGGGGATGGCAATCCCTATCAGGCCGGTCCAGTACTTGCGCTCGGATACCGGGAACGTGCCCACGAACTTGCCGGTTTGCCCGTTCATCGCATAGTTGTAGTTTTTGTGCTGGAATTTGACATTCATCAGCCACATCGGCAGGAACACGTATTCGAGTTCCCCGAAAGCCGGTTGGATGGAGGTGTTGACTGTCGAGACTGTGTCGTAGCCACTGATTGAGTTTCGCAGTACCTCCTCGGTGGATTTCTTCATGCGTTCCAAAGCGCGGGGGTTCGCGTCCTGTGCTTCCACGTCATATTTGTTGGTCATGAAGCCTGTCAGGTAGGCGGGGGAAAACGGGACCGACTTGGTGTAGTCAAAAGGTTCGATGGATTCCGTGAGCTTATCGGTGACTTTCGTGGTGCCCGCCACCGGCACGTCCAGAAAAGCGACGTTGGCGCTGCGATACACCTGATATTCCTGATGCTCGGTGTATTCGTAGTCCGAATCCGTCCAGGTGCGGATTTTTTCGCAACTAAAGTTGCCTTCGCCCGCGACCGTTGCGTCATACAGCCAGTAAGGCACGTAAACGCCTTGGATGTCATCCACGCTGGCCTGCTTAAACTCTTTGGGAATGAGCTTCAGCTTCCGCATTTCGGCTTTGAAAGCATCCAGGGCCTGCTCTTTGGTCATCGCAAAAGGAATCATCCGGTCGGGGACGCGGGTGCTAGTCAGCTGTCCGGTCGCCACGAAGTTGTTGTTGCACCAAGGACACCGAGCGCTGACCATATCGGGCGAACCGATGATTTCCCCACCGCAGGAATTACATTGGAACTGAGCCATTTGCTGTCCGGTCGCTTCGTCCAGATAGGTGGGCGGGGGCTCGACCCAGCCGGGTTGACCCTCGGCAGGAGTGGTGGAGATTTGCGTTTCCGGGCTCGCAGCGGTTCCGGCCCCGCCGGTGGCCCCCGTTGTCCCCGCCTGTTTAGCGTGCGCGGCATCGAGTTCCGCGTTGGCTTGGGAGATACCGTTGAACTGGTTTACCTCCTCGACTGTGAATGAAGCCCCGCAAAAGCTGCACTTCATCTTGCCGCTGGGCACATCAAAATTAATGGGAGCACCGCAGGACGGACATTTTAGCTGCACATCGCTCACGATTGACTGGCCTCCTTAGCTTGTATCCGCTTGGGGATGAGCAAAATTCGCTACTCTCCCCAGACTAAAGTGCTGGTCAGGGGAATACACCACCCAAATGGGTTAAATACCACCAACATTCCAATTAGGATTCTATTCATGGATTTCCGAGTTGGCCAGGGTTTTGACGCGCATCGTTTTGCTGCCGGTGAGCCGGTGGCGGGCCACC
This sequence comes from Mobiluncus massiliensis, assembly GCF_949769255.1. Classification (GTDB taxonomy): domain Bacteria; phylum Actinomycetota; class Actinomycetes; order Actinomycetales; family Actinomycetaceae; genus Mobiluncus; species Mobiluncus massiliensis. The sequence continues at coordinate 2,183,098 of NZ_OX458329.1, forward strand.
CGCTCAAGGTGGGGACCCTGTCTTTTCCTGAGCATGCGCCGCTGGAGGGGCATTCGGACGGAGACGTGGCCGCACACGCTTTGGCCGATGCCCTGCTCTCAGCCGCCGGGTTGGGCGACTTGGGCACGAACTTTGGGGTGTCTCGTCCGGAGTTTGCCGGAGCCGGCGGGGAAGTGTTTTTGAGCGCGGCGATGCAGATGTTGCACGAGGCCGGTTGGGCGGTGGTTAATGCTGGCGTGACCGTTATCGGTCAGGAGCCGCGCCTCGGTCCGCGTTACGCTGAAGCCGAGGCGGCGTTGGGGAATATCCTGGGCGCGCCGGTGTCGTTTTCGGCCACGACGACTGATCGCATGGGTTTTACGGGGAATCAGGAAGGACTGGCCGCCCTGGCAATTTGTTTATTGCGTCGTGAATAACGTTTCGTCGCAAAAGGCCGGACGGTCAGTCCTTACATGTTGTGAAGTTTTTAAGCGGAATAGCCTTTACTTGTCGCCGGTGGCGGCGCGGTATTGGTCGATGAGTTTTTGCGGAACTCGGCCGCGGTCATTGACCGGGATTCCTTTTTCGCCAGCCCAAGCGCGCACGCGGCGGTTGAGTTCGCGTACTTCGTTATTGACCGCCGGGCCAGTTCCGCGGCGGCGGCGGCCCGAAACTTTACGTCCAGCATCGGCCCAGCGCTCCAGGCTGTCGCGCAGTTCCTTAGCGTGGGTTTCGTTTAGATCAATTTCGTAGTTGACGTTGTCTAAGCCAAAGGTGATTGTCTCGACCGCGTCCGAGCCGTCAATATCGTCAATGAGGATGGTTTTTACTTTCTTGGCCATGATGGCGCCCTCCAAAAATATGAGTGGATGAACGGTTCTATATTAGACATCGAAGAATAAATAATTCAAACCGGCGGGGGTAACAAATTTTCAAAGCACAATTGTGCTTGGATGCATAATAAACCTGAATAACCTACTCCGTTATGCAAATTGTGCCACAAGGTAAGTCCCAGGTCATGAATTTGAGTATTTTGAGAGGATTGGTTTATCCCTTGGAAGCATTTCCCGGAGTTCAGGGATTGTGCTGTCGAGCTGGTGTGCGGAAACTGGAGTTTTCTCACTGTGTCAATATACAGTTATTAAAATGACCTCGGCTCATTTTTCATCCTCCTCAGTGATAGTCAAGGTAATCAACAAGTTCCACATCTTCACCCGCGAATCGAAAAATCAATCGCCAGTTCCCACTGACTCGAAGCGACCAAAAACCAGCGAAAGATCCTGTCAGTTTGTGCGCACGATTTCCCGGAAAAGTTAGCAGTGGTGCTGGACTATGCACCTGATCCAACACCGAAAGCATCCGTGCAAGTTTGTCAGTGTGCTCGGGATTTATGCCCGATTTCACTCCAGATTCATAAAACCGCTGCAATCATGCGTGTTTAAAACTGACAATCACCTTTTAAGTGTATCGCATAACTTTACAGCTCGAAAGGGGCAAACCTACGGCATGGCTCAGCTCGGATTTTCTGCTGTTCCGTCAAGTGGACCTCGTGACGGACAGGTGTGGGAGATAGACGCATTTTTAGCAACAGCAGCATTCAAAAAAAGCCAACTTGCACAATAAAAACGGTCCAACTTGCACAATAAAAACGGTCCAACTTGCACAATAAAAACGGTCCAACTTGCACAACAGTGGTGTTAGAATGTGGTTGCGCGAGTGAAGGGAGGAATGAAATGGACGGTTTTTCGTCGCAATCAGCCTATTTACCTCGGGTAGCGGATGAAATCCTGACACGAAAACTCAAGATTGCTGGGGCAGTGCAGATTCAAGGCCCGAAATGGTGCGGCAAAACGGCTACCGCGCAGCAAGCAGCAGCTAGCGCTATTTACATGCAAGATCCTGATAATTCCGCTGACTATCTACAACTTGCGCTTTCAAAACCATCTCTTCTTCTTGAGGGGAAAACTCCTCGCCTCATTGACGAATGGCAAATGGCTCCGCAGCTGTGGGATGCGGTGCGTTATGACGTAGATAGGAAGCATGGGCGCGGTCGATTTATTTTGACGGGTTCTTCTACTCCTCGGCTATCTGAAATGCCGACCCATTCAGGTGTAGGCAGATTTGCGCGCATCACCATGCGCACCATGTCTCTTTGGGAAACTCGGGAATCAAGTGGTGCGGTCTCTCTGGCTGATCTTTTCGCCGGACACCACGACATCGGAGCTTTAGTTGATTTCGATATCGAGAGGATTGCTTTTGCGATATGTAGGGGCGGCTGGCCTGAAGCCGTCACGGAAAAAGATGATGTCAGCGCCCTTGAAATGGCGAAAGAGTATATCAGCCTTCTGTTGGATACCGACATTGCACAGATTGATGGAATAAACAGAAATCGTACCTGGGCACAAGCTATTTTGCGTTCCTATGCTCGCAATACTGCTTCGCAAGCAACGCTTGCCACCATTAGGCAAGATTTGCAAAGTGAGCTACCCACGCGGAACACTGTTTCCGATTATGTGGACGCCTTGAATAGGGCATTTGTGTTCGAAGATTTACCCGCATGGAACCCTCGTCTACGCTCGAAAACGGCAGTTCGCACCAGTCCCACGCGATATTTTTGCGAGTCTTCGTTAGCTGCTGTCATGCTCAACGCCACTCCGAAACGGCTTTTGACAGATTTTGAAACCTTTGGGTTTCTTTTTGAATCACTGTGCGTTCATGACCTTCGTGTTTACGTTGATTCGCTGGGTGGGCGCGTATATCACTATCGCGATAAAACCGGACTGGAAGCCGACGCCGTTCTGGTGTTAGATGACGGACGCTGGGCTTTAGTGGAAGTGAAGCTTGGGGAACATTTAATTGACCAAGCAGCCGAACATCTCAAGAAACTCGCGCAGCGAATCAATACCAATCACGAGGGCGAACCGGCGTTTTTGCTTGTGCTCACGGGAACCCAAGCAGCATATAGGCGTGACGATGGCGTTTTAGTCTTGCCTCTAGCTGCGCTTAAATCCTAGTAAGCAACCCTTAATCCTGGCTGCATGTTGCTCACGCATACGGCATGAGTCAGCTCACCCGCGAATCTCTACAAATCATTATGCAATGACGGCTACCCATCCTCTGCGTCAATCACATAAATCATGAAAGCCATAGGACTCAAAAAAGCCCTCGCTACCTCACACACCTAGATTCCATCCGGCACCAGGTGAGCGATGAAACACCCCAGGGCGCTAAACGCTCCACAGAGCAGAGATGGGCATTGCCCACAGACCCGGCCCCATCGGCAGGGATTCTTTTCCGGCATAGAGCAAGATTCCGCATCTAAACCTTTCGCCTGCTAACTTTTGCAGGTGACGCAACCCAGAGAAGTCTTTGCTCTGCAAACTGACTGCGGCTTTGACCTCCACTCCTACGACCTCGCGGTTGCGTGACTCCATGACCAAATCGACCTCTTTGCCGGTGGAGTCACGGAAGTGGAACAACTTGAAAGGTATCGCTGACCACTCCTGTTGTTTCAGGAGTTCGGTGGCCACGAAAGATTCAAGTAGCCCACCGGTGAAGGAACTGGAGATTTGCATTTCCAAGGACGCGGCATCCACACCTACGAGGCTGGCCGCCGTAGCAGGATCTTGCAGGAACACTTTTGGCTTCGAAATCACTCGCCTGGTTTGATTAGTGCCCCAAGCTGGTAAAACATCGATTAAAAACACGTTCTTTAGGGCATCTAGATATCCGGGAACGCTCCGCTCTGGAATGTTCAGTTCCCTCCCGATGTGTGCCGCGACAAATTCTGAGGCGCCTTGCGAGGCTATTTTTCCAAGTAAAACCCGCAGCCGATCGGGATACTGAATCCCGTACAGGTCGGTAGCGTCCTTGGTTAGTACTCGTTCCACATATGCTTGCACCCACCGGTCGCGCCGCCGCGGAGTAGCTTCCGCGATTTCTGGGAATGAAGATTCGGTAATCATGCGCAGATAGTCGATGCGTTCAAAATCGGACGCTGGTAGCTGGGGGTGGGGATTCCAGGCATTTGCCGCAAAATCTTCTGTGATTCCCTTGCGTTCCCCCCTGCTAAAACCGCGTAAACGCAGAGTTTCCGCACGTCCCGCTAACGATTCTTCCGCTCCTTTCAGGTTCATCAGATTAGACGAACCAGTAACAATGAATCTGCCGGGACGCCTATCCTCGTCGAGCGCTGCCTTAATCGCGCGAAGTAATGCCGGCACTCGTTGGATTTCATCAATTGCCACAACCCCTTCCGGAAACTGTCGCACAAAACCGTCAGGATCTGTCTGGGCCGCCTGTAAAGTTGCGGCATTATCCAGGTTGAGTAAACGATAGCTCCGATTTTGCAACAGTTGAGATACCAATGTGCTCTTGCCGACTTGGCGTGCACCCGATACTGTTAGCACCGGAGTGTCGCTTAAAATCTCTTCAGCCAACACTCTCGCATTTCGCGGAATTGCAGAAGTAATCATGAAGCTATTCTAGCACGTCATCAAGGTTTAGAGGGCGTTTCGTTGCGGTTTTACAGTGCTCGCGTTGCGGTTCTACAAGTCCTTCATTGCGGTTTTACAGTGCTCGCGTTGCGGTTTTACAAGGTTTTTGTTGCGGGTCTACAACGGCAGGAGGTGCCTTTTGGTGGGATTGGTGAGTAATACCGCAGCGCATTTAAATCTCTTATCGGCTGGGTATCAGCATTTTGATTTATTCGACTTAATCGAAAGCGGTTTTCGTTGGAATATCAACGAAAGGTGTGGAGCCGCCTGAGAGACGAGCGGCAGCGCGGAGCGTGTGTGCCGCTCGCGCGGGGTGCGGAGCCGTTAAGAAACAGTCCTGTGGACTGTTTTAGGCGGAGCTCCAGACAGAAAAAAGCGACTCGAGAATTAACTTGAGCCGCTGTGTAAACGGAGCCGCCTGAGAGAGGAGCGGCAGCGCGGAGCGTGTGTGCCGCTCGCGCGGGGTGCGGAGCCGTTAAGAAACAGTCCTGTGGACTGTTTTAGGTGGAGCTCCAGACAGAAAAAGTGACCCGAGAATTAACTTGAGCCGCTGTGTAAACGGAGCCGCCTGAGAGAGGAGCGGCAGCGCGGAGCGCGTGTGCCGCTCGCGCGGGGTGCGGAGCCGTTAAGAAACAGTCCTGTGGACTGTTTTAGGTGGAGCTCCAGACAGAAAAAAGCGACTCGAGAATTAACTTGAGCCGCTGTGTAAACGGAGCCGCCTGAGAGAATCGAACTCTCGACCTATTCATTACGAGTGAATCGCTCTGCCGACTGAGCTAAGGCGGCGGTGCGCAAAATGCGCGGGTTTCATTTTAGCCTGAAACATGGGTCGTTCCAAACTGTGACAGACCGGTGACAGGTCGGTGACAGACCCTGTTGCCTGTCCCCTCGCGATGCGGGCGTGCCTAATCCAACTGGCAGGTTCCGCTGTTTGCGGCTTCAATTTTGCCCGAAATCAGGTAAGTGTCGGTGATGGTTTTGACACAGCCCGGCGCATAGGAGTTATAGGCCGTATGGTTCCAGCCTTGCACAGTCAACAGCTTGGAATGATCCATCATCTGGCGAGTGTGCTGAGCCATTTTCAGCGGAGTAGCGGGGTCTCCGGTGGTTCCAATCAGCAGGATGTCCTCTTCCAGAGGGGGATTGACCTTGCGTTTCGCCGTGGTCTTTGCCTTAACTGGCCAGTTTTCCGCTCCGAGGGAACTGTATGAGAAAAATTCCCCGACGGTGGGATAATCCGCTTCCAGCTTTGCCGCGTCCGCTTCCCATTGCGCCATATCACCGATCGGCTCGTAGTCCAGTGAGTTAATCACCACGAACGCATCGGAGGAGTTGTTGTCATACGTGCCGTCCGCGTTGCGTTCGTTGTAATAATCTGCACTGTTCAGAAGGCCGGTGCCGTCAGCCTCGTTTAGGGCTTGGTCCAGGGCTGGCAACAGTTGCTGCCACCAGGAGGCGGTGTTGTACATATTGCCAATCAGCCCGGTGAAGGCTAGAGTGACGGTCAGTTCGCGCCCCCTCTTGGCGGGCATGGGGTTGGTTTTCAGGGAGTCCAGCAGGGATTTGATTTGGGCCATCCCCGAATCAACGTCGCCGTGCAGTGGGCATTGTTTGGCGTGCTTTTGCTGGCATTGGGCCACGAATTCCCGCAGGGAGGCTTCAAACCCGCTGGCTTGCAGGGCGGAAACTTCGTTCATGTTCAAGGACGGGTCGAGCACCCCGTCCAGCACCATGCGTCCTACGCGGGAGGGAAAGAGGTCCGCGTAAATCGCACCCAGGTAAGTCCCGTAGGAAAATCCCAGGTAGTACAGTCTTTCATCGCCGAGCGCGGCCCGCATAATATCCAGATCGCGAGCCGTATATTCCGTGCTGGCGAAGCGGGTCATCTGTGGGGAATTCTTTAGACACTTTTCCCCCAGAGCTTTATAGTCGGCGACATCGGCCGCGCGTCCGGCTTCGGTAGACAGGTCGTAATAGGTCGAGTTGTCCTCATCGAGTTCCTGGTCGGTGCGGCATTCGATGGCGGGCTGGGAAGCCCCGACTCCGCGGGGGTCAAATCCCAGCACGTCATAGTAGTTCCGCACCGTGTCGCTAAAGAAATAGGCCACGTTTTCGGGTTTCATGTTTTCCAGTCCCGAGCCGCCGGGACCGCCGGGGTTCATGATGAGCGTTCCGATACGTGTCTCACGATTGGCGGTGTTCAGCCGTTTCATCGCGATTTTGGCGTGTTCGCCCTGCGGATTGTCATAGTCGAGGGGCACTTCCAGCATGGCGCACTCGAAGTCGCCGCCGCAGTTCTTCCACTGCAGGTCTTGGGCGTAATACTCGGCGAGTTTCGGTTGGTCCACAGTTTGGGTGGGGCTGGGCGGTTTGGAAGGTTGCGCCAGGGGTTTCTGTGGGGCACAGCCTGCCAATCCCGCTAGCGCCAGTCCCACGGCGGCCACGATTCCCAGGCCTTTTGTCAGCTTGTTCATGTCTTCCTTCCGTTCGCCTAAGCTCATTTTGCCCTATTCCGGTCCACCAGTTCCACACAAAGCGCCTCGATGTCCAGGGTGGCGTTGCCGTTTCCCATCAGGCGGCGCCTAGCCCTGCGAATCGCCTCCAACCGGGCTGTGGTTTGGGCTAGGGGCTGCGGTCCGGTACCGACGCGAGCTACGTAAGCATCGACCAGCTCACCGGCGGGTCGAGACAGATTGATGCGCGGCTGGGTCGACCCCGCTTGTGCCAGCATGACATCGCGGTAAAAACCCGAAATGTCGCCCAAAACTCGGTCCCAAGTGTCAAAGCTGGCCCGCCGGGCTCGCCGGTGCGCATCGGTCTCGCTGAGCTTAGCTCCCCGCAGGGCTGACTTCACATCCCGGGGCAGTCGGGAATCGGGCGTGTCGGCTGCCAAACCGAAAGCCTCCAGGACTTTCGCGCGTTCTTCCTGGTCGTTGGCGCCGCGCAGGGCCTCGGCCTGTTTTTCTACCAGTTTCACCAGGGCGGCGGCGGTCCATATCGCTTCGGCGCTGGAGTTCATCTGAGCAATCATCCGCAGCATCCCCACCCTTTCGTCACGTAGCTGCGGGTCATAAGCCAGGGCCCGCGCCCGTCCCACGTGCGATTCGGCAGCCGCGGCGACTTCAGCCGCTAATTCGGGACTGATGGAGGCGTCTTGACGAACCAGCAGTTCTGCCACGGCGGCAGGGCTGGGCAGGCTGAGCTGCACCAGGCGGGTGCGGGAGCGAACGGTCGAGAGCACGTCGGCGGCACTGGGGGCGCACAGCACCCAGATGGTGCGTTCGGGCGGTTCCTCAATGGATTTCAACAGCAGGTTGGAGCTGTATTCGCTCATGCGGTCGTAGTCCTCGATGATGATGATGTTCCACGGTCCGCGGACGGGCCGCCGGTAGGCCTGCTGGACCAGGGCTTTCACATCATCGAACTTGATTTCGACCATTTCGGTGGTCATGACGCTGACATCAGCGTGGGTGCCTTGGCGCACGTCGCGGCAGGCTGCGCAGATTCCGCAGCCGGGGTTGTCCGGGTCCTCACATTCCAAGGCGGCCGCGAAGGCTTTGGCGGCGGTGGAGCGTCCCGATCCGGGCGGGCCGACCACCAGCCAGGAATGTGTCATGGACGCGAGGTTGGTGCCTGCGTCCGTCCGCGTAGCTGGCGCGGCGTTTTCCACAGAGGTTACGGAGTCAGCAGGGCGGTCTGGGGCCGCAATCAGGTTTCGGGCGGCCACGGCTGCCTGGGAGAACTGTGAGATAGCTCGGGTTTGTCCGGCTACCTCGGCCCACACGCCGCCGCTGGGGTTTATACTCATGGGTTCACCGCCACTTTCCGGCTCACCAGGACTTGATGACCGGCAGGAGCTGAGCCAGGCGTAGCCGCACCTGGGTGGCGATTTCCTCTACCGGGAGGCTCGCGTCAATGACCAGCCAAGTATCCTGGCCGTCACTCATCCGCAGGAAGTCCTCCCGGACGCGCTTTTGAAAGTCGAGTCCGGCGCGTTCCATCCGGTCCGGGCTGCCCAGGGACTCATCGGCAGCCTGGCGAGCCGCCGCGACCTCAGGGTCCAGGTCCAGCAGCACCGTTAGATTCGGAACCAATCCCCCCGTCGCCCACATGGACAAATCGCGGATTTCCCGGGCTCCGAGTTCCCGCCCGTGACCCTGATAGGCGATAGAGGACGCGAGGTAGCGGTCAGTAATCACGACTTTGCCGTCGTTAATAGCGGGAATGATGAGTTTGTGCACGTGTTGGGCCCGGTCAGCCGCAAACAGCAGCGCCTCGGCGCGAGCCGATACGTCCCCCGCGTCCAGCAGCAGTTGGCGCAAGGCCACCCCCAGGTCGGTCCCGCCGGGCTCACGCGTCTCGACGACTTCCCAGCCCTGTTCCCGCACCCACGAGGCAGCCCGCGCGATCTGGGTGGTCTTGCCCACTCCGTCGCAGCCCTCAAACGCCACAAACAGACCCTGGGTGGGACGAATTTCGGCCACGCGGCCAAAATCAACGTTAGTTTGCGGGCGAAACTCGCCCATTCCGAGCGCTTCTGTAAACGACATACCCACATCCTAACAGTCGACCCGAAAGCAAAATTTTACTCCTATTATTGAACAGCCTAAAAAGCTATTAAACTGAAATTGTGAAGGTTTTACTTTTGGGAAGCGGCGGGCGTGAACACGCGTTGGCCAGGGCTATTGCGAAATCAAATCTGTTGGAGAAACTGTGGATTGCCCCCGGTAATCCCGGTACCGCCGCGGTGGGCGAAAACGTGGAATGCGTGGCTGATGACCCGGCACAGGTGCTGGAACTGGCCCAGTCTCTGCGTCCCGACCTGGTGGTCATTGGGCCGGAAGCCCCGCTGGTCAAAGGGGTTGCTGATGTCCTGCGTGAGGCGGGTTACCGAGTTTTCGGTCCCGGACGTCTGGCCGCCCGCCTGGAGGGCTCGAAAGCATTCGCGAAAACGATAATGCGCCAGGCGCGGGTCGCCACCGCCGCCTCGGTAGCCTGCCGCACTCTGGACGAGGCGCGCGATGCCTTGCAGCGTTTCGGGACTCCTTACGTGGTGAAGCAAGATGGTTTGGCTGCCGGCAAAGGCGTGGTGGTGACGTCTGACTTTGATACCGCCGTGGCCCATGCCGCCGCCTGTATTGAGGCGATGGCGAATCCCCACGAGCCCGCCGTCGTGATTGAAGAATTTCTGGACGGGCCCGAAGCCTCGGTGTTCTGTATCTGTGATGGTCACGAGGCCATTGCTCTGCCAGCTGCCCAGGATTACAAACGAGCCTATGACCGTAACGAGGGGCCGAATACGGGCGGCATGGGTGCTTACTCGCCGCTACCGTGGGCTCCAGAGGACCTGGAGCAACGGGTGGCCCAAGAAATCGCCCTTCCGGTGTGTAACGTGCTGGCTAACCAGGGCTGTGACTTTATCGGTTTGCTGTACGTAGGTTTGGCGTTGACTTCGCGCGGTCCGCGGGTGGTTGAGTTTAATGTTCGGTTTGGAGACCCGGAGACCCAGTCGGTGCTGGAGCGTCTGGACACGGATTTGTTGGCGCTGTTGGCAGCGGCGGCAGACGGTAACCTGGCGGCGGCTGAACAGCTCAAGGTCAGCGATGAGGCGGTGGTGAATGTGGTGTTGGCTGCCTCCGGCTATCCGCAGGCACCCGTGAAGGGCGGTGTCATCACCGGTCTAGAGGCCGCGAGTCAGGTGCCTGGGGTTCACGTTATTCATGCGGGTACGAAGGTCGACGATTCCGGTCAGGTAGTTGCCAACGGGGGGCGGGTACTGTCAGTAGTCGCGCGGGGAAGTGACTTGAATGAAGCCCGGCAGCGCGCTTATCGGGCTCTAGAGAGCATCAACCTGGAGAATTCGCACTACCGCACCGACATCGCCGAGTTTTGAAACCACTGTGGCGCCGCGGCTCATGCCGGGGCGCTGAAAGGTCATCGTGGTACCGAAAACCGAATTTTAGGATTCCTTGGGGTCGCCGATAGGTGCCTGCAACGGCCAGTCCTGATCCTCGAGCACGACCTGTATCGCACTCATGTTCTCTGGGTTGATAACCAGGGGTGCCAGCAGGTTTGCCGTGTGGGGGTACGAACCGGATGCCGGGTGCACAATGACCAGGATAAAGGGCTCTTCGCCGTCTTTTATCTCGACACGTTCCCTCGCGGAGGAGGGAATAATCGGGGTGTATCCGTCAAAGAATGCCACCGGGGGGACCGCGAACAGACGAACATTGGGGTCAATGATGGACTTCAGGGTCCACAAAACTCCAGTTTCGTCAACCGCGGAGAGGCTAAAATCCAGGTGGCTTTCCAGGCCCGGCATGGGCCGAACCATCCGGATTTTGAGCGTCGGAAATTCCTCGCCGTCGCCGGCTTGTTCAGTGTTTTCGGTAACTTCGTCGTTAGTGCTCATCGTAAGTAGTCTAGCAAAGTTGGCTGCACGACACGCTGCGTTGAACTGAGAGATGCTTGATAAGCCATCGAAGCCAGGGACATGTCAATCGTGACCTTTTGGATGTCGATGTCCTCTACGTCAGAAATCTGGCCTTTGACCTGTTGCAGGTCAAAAATGACGCTGTTTTGCGCTTCCAGAACCTGCTTGTGCCGGGCGCCGACCGCGGATTGCGCTTCCTGGAGTTTCGCGAAACGTTCGCCCAGTTCCTTTTGGATGGACTCAATCTTCTGGCGGTTCTCGCCTACCGGGCCGGTCGGGGATTCCAAAATTTTGGCAGCCTCAATCAGAAGGTTCATGACTGACGGGTTGTTGTCCGTTTTCAGGGTGGTGCCATCCCATTCAATAGTGCCGGTGCCGAACAGTTTGTTGCCGTCTACGTTGGCTTGCACAGTCGTGTCCGCATCGATACGGCGATCAACAGTCTTAGCGGTGATTTCGTCTTTCTCGGCGGCGAGGAAAATCGTGTCGTGCCCGTCAGAGCCAGTCTTAAACACCAGGCCCTTATCCGAGTTACCGGCAAAAACGGTGCGACCCAGGTAGGTCGAGTTAGCCTGCGACATGATAGATTCGGCAATCTTGCGCAGTTGCGCAGCCAGAGCGCCTTGGGATTTGTCCCCCAAGGCCCCGTCAATAGAGTTAATCAGCAAGGTCCGGGCTTCCGTGTAGCGATCCGCAACGGATTGCATGGCGGCGTCCGAAGTCGCCAGCCAGGAGTTGGCATCGCTGATGTTGCGCTTGAACTGCTCGGTCGCGGCCAGTTCCTTGCGTAGGCGCATAGAGGAGACAGAGGAGGCCGGATCGTCGGAGGCGAAAGACATGCGCTTGCCCGAGGATAGCTGCTTGTTTACATCAGCCAGGCGGTTAAAGTTGCGCTGAATCGTAGCCAGCGTAGTGCCAGCCATCATAGAGGTTGTCATGCGGGTAATCATGTCAGTCACCTACCTAGGTTGATGAGGGCCTCAAGCATCGAGTTAACTGTACTCATGATGCGTGCCGCGCCCGCGTAGGCGTGCTGGCCCTGTATCAAGTTAATAACTTCTTCATTCATGTCAACAGAACTCTGCGACTTTTGCCGTTGTTCGGCGATAAGTCGCGTTTGCTCCGCTAAAGTGTGTTTGTCGTCGGCGCTCTTGGCGTGTACGCCAATGTCCACCACCGACTTGGACCATTCGTTCATAGCCGAGGTCGGCGCGTCTTGACGGTTGCCCAAAGCCAGGGAAACCGAGCCGTCATAGACCCCGTTGACGTACTGGCCGGCAGCAATCATCTGGGGGTCTTTGATGGCGACGGACAAGCGCATGGCGGCAGGCAGACTGTTGTCGGTGGCAGCGAACTTAAAGAAGTCTCCGCCGTCCTCTTTTACGTTTTCGTACACAATGGCAGAGCCAGGATTCGCAACTTCCAAATCGGATACGGCCTTTTTAACAGCCGCATCGTAGGCTTCGTCAGTCTTGAAATCGCTGCGCTGTAGCGGAGTACCGATGTCAGTCATGCGGTTCGGGTTCTTCACGAAAGTACCCGAACCGGGGGGGTTTTCAATAGTTTCGGGCTCGGACAAATCTACCTTGAAGAACTTGGTTTCTTTGGTGACCAGGGTCTTGGTGTTATTCGTCCCGCCTTCGCCGGTGTTGTTGGCGTGAATCGCGTTAATCTCGGTGGCGATATTGGTCGCCAAGTCGTTGTAGAGCTTGCCGGTTTCCGCCCAAGCCCCGCCGTTGCCGATGGTGCCGGAAATGCCGGGGAACTGGGCCGGCTTCAGGTTTTGCATCAACCCACCGATAGTCCCGTCCTCAATGGCGACCATGTGTCCGCCGAGCGCCCAGCGCAGGCGCACCGGACCCTCATCTTTCATAAACGTGAATTCGGTAAAGCCTTGCTCGGTGCCGCCTACTTTGGCTTCCTGCAGTGTCTTGCCGTCTTTCTGGACAGCCTGCATATCGTAAAACGCCACGTACTTAGTGCCGACTTCGGGATCGCCGGAGCCCAGGGTCTTTACCACGTTGCCGGCAGAGTCCAGAATCTTGTCGCCGACTTCGTAGCGCTGCACATGCGCTTGATATTGCTGAATTTTCTGGCCGTGGTAGTCAAACGTTGTATCGGTACCCTTACCCCCGGCCGCCAGGGCATCAACCGCGGCCTTGTACTTGTCTCGTGGAGCCGAGTCAATGCCGGCCATATCGCGGGCGCCTTCCACCTCAAAGTGGTTCACGTAATCTTTGCCGACAAGGGAGTTCCCGCCGAGCATGACTTCCACGGTGCCGTCGTCGTAGGCCTGGCCAATCATATTGGGGTGCGGTGCGTTTTCTTTCGTGTACACCGAATAGCCCTGCCGCACGGTAGCGCCGGTCAGCTCGGAAATATGCAGAATCAGCTGGTCACGTTCATCTTTCAGGTGGTTGACCGCGCCGCTAATGTTGCCGCCTGCCACGGTAGCCTTGCGGATGCGGTCATTCAGCTTTTGGACAGAATCCATCGTGGTGTTCAAGTCGGCCACCAGCGCGTCGAGCTGTTCGCGCCCGTTCTTCCACAGGTCGTTAATGTGCGTGTAGCCGGTCTTAATATTGGTGACCAAGGCTTCGGCGGCCCCCAAGGTGGTGGCGCGCGCCCCGCGGTTATCGGAGTTATTGTTGACGTCTCCCCAAGACTTAAAGAAAGTACGCATGGAATCGGAAACCGACATCCGCCCCAGTTCGTCCATCGCGGACTCGATGCCTTTCCAAGCGATGCTGGTCTCTTTGGTGCCGGCGGCACGGCCGGTCTCTAAACGCAGTTTCGCATCCAAAAAGAAATCGTCGAGCCGACGGATACGGGTAATCTCTACGCCGCCGCCCTGGGGCACGGAACCTGCAAAGATAGACGGTTCCGAACCGATACCGAGAGCCCGCTGTTCGACACGCTGGCGGGTGTACCCAGGAGTATTCAAGTTGTTGATGTTCTGCCCGGAAACCTCGATGAGACGTTGGGCTGCGTAAAGACCGGTCAATCCGGCGTTCAGCGAAGAAAACGTTGAACCCATCGGAGTGTCCTTTCCCTAGCCTGTGTGCTTACTCAATCTTTGTGACGCCTCACGCGTCCACGTTTAAGCTCATCGGCTTGAAAGGCTCGGATATGAGAATTTTTTTCAAAACCCCGTGTTCTTGTTCTTACATTGAAGTGTCAAGCATGGTGGATTCGCCCGTTCCCGAAGCGTGGATTCCCCCGTCCTCACCATAGGTTTCTTCCGCCCCTTGCATACTCATCAGGGTTTCTTGGGTGGCGCGTTGGAGGGAGGACAGGACTTCTTGGTTCGCCTTGGACATATCGGCAATTTCAGAAGTCAGGGAGATCAGGGCTTCGCGATGTTGGTTCAACAGGGTCCGCCACGGTTCGTCCGCCGCTTCAGCAATTTCTTTCAGGGATGCCTCGGGGGGCAGTCCCAAGTCGACCGCCACGGCTTCAGATTCCATGGAGCGTTCCAGTTCCATCGTCTGAGCCTGCGCAATGACGGCTTCCAGCTCACGAGTGGCGCGTGGCAGCCACCGGGACGAGGCTGTGGAAGTAATCAAACGTTCTTCTTCCAGCTTGAACAGCATGACCTCCAGAGTTTCACGTTGTTTCCACAGTTGACGTGACAATGCGTCTAACGACATAGCGCTCTCCTCCTCAGTCAGCCCAATCGTCAAAGCCTGACGGCTCTTTAGCTAAACTTACCCGCAAAATTGCCAATCACTCAATCCTGATGATTCCTCATTAATCTACCGCTAATTAAATGGTTTAAAAGGTAAACTGACTGGGACTGCACCTGCAATTTTTTCTGAGGAGAGACACGGTGGAGGCTTCACTCGGCGAAGTGAACCGCAACGAGCTAATTGAAAAAAACCTCCCCTTGGTTGGTTACCAAGTGGCGGAGTTGTTGCGCCGTGTCCCGTCTTTTGTGCAGCGCGAGGACCTCGCTTCGGCGGGTTCCTTGGCTCTGGTGCAAGCCGCTAATTCTTATGACCCAAAGACCGGAGTGCCGTTCCATCGTTACGCGGTTTACCGGATTCGCGGAGCCATGCTGGACGAACTGCGTTCCATGGACTGGGCGACCCGCGGGGCTCGTCAACGCACCAAACAGCTGGAGGAAATGACCTCTACCCTCACCGCTGCTGCGGGACGCGCCCCTACGAAAGAGGAACTCGCTTCGGCTCTGGGGGTGGACGTAGAGTCGGTGGAGTCCGCTCAGCAAGATGCCGCTCGCCGCGTCGTTTCTATAGATGCACCCGCCGGTAAAGAGGACGACCGGACCTTGGAAGTCCCCGATGAAAGTCCCTCCCCGGAAGACACGTTGCTGGACGACGAACGACTGGTGTATCTGCGCGCCGCGGTTCGCGCCCTGCCGCAGCGTCTGCGCTACGTGGTGGAGCAGGTATTTTTTGAGGAACGTCCGATTCAAGATGTGGCTGACGAGCTGGGCGTCACCCAATCTCGAGTGTCTCAGCTGCGTTCCGAAGCCCTCACCTTGATGCGTGAGGGGATGAACCGCCACCTCGATCCCGAAGCGGCTGCGGAAGAAAACGAGGAAGTCACCGGCATCGTTAAGAAACGCCGCGAGAGCTACTTCCAAAAGATTGAAGATCACGCCGATGAGATGCTGCGTGGAGACCCGGACATGGACTTGGAGATAGAGGACACGCTCATTGCGCCCCCCGTCTCTTCCTCAGCACGGGGTCGCCCGCGGGATTCTTCCGGGACACCTCGTCCTCGTTCATCGTCTCTGCGTGATTCGTTGTCACAAGTTTCGTCCGGCGCGTCTGCGGGGTCGTCTCGCCGTAAGGAGTCGGAAGAGTCCGCTGCCGAGGTCGCGCCGGGTACTTCCACCAAGAGCTTCCTCGCTGGTCACGCCCGTGGCACGGCGCAGGCAAAGGCTCGTCTCGAAGCGGAGCAAGAAGCCCAGCGAGCCGCCGAAGCCGCCGAGAAACCTAAAAGTAAAGACAAAGCCCACTTACATGGTGGGGAATCCGAAGCGGAACTCCCGGCGGAAGAAGAAAAACCACCGACCCCACCAACCACCTCTTACCTGGGAGGATTGTCCATTCGACAACAGAATATGCGGGCGGAAGCGCGCCGGAATCGACGAAAAAAATAATTTCCCCTTAATTCTCAGGGATAATGACCGACAATTAAGCATGAGGTAGTGTCAGTGGGACACCTGTCGGTGTTCTGAACCTCGGCGTTATCTCAGGATGGGATAACACCTCTTTATTCCATGGAAGGAGCACATCATGGGAATTGCATTACCAGGACTGGGCGGGTTCAATACCCAGGGCATTGTCGAGAAGCTGATGATGCTGGAGCAGATTCCGCTGGGCAAGCTGAAGACAAAGCAAAGTGAATACAAGTCTCAGGTTCAAGTTTTCCAAAACATGAACAGCAAGTTCGCCAACATTAAGCGGGCGGCTTGGGATGTTTATGGGCGCACCGGAAAGGAAAGCGTCCGTTTCAATACTTCAGAAATCTGGGAAGCCGCCAAGGCGACGTCTTCCGATCCGATGGTGGGAGTGACCACTTCGCCCGGAGCCCAAGTTGGCTCGGTCGAATTCGACGTTCTGCAGGTGGCGAAGTCGAAGCAGGCAACCTTGGATCAGGACGCTATCCAGAGCCTCTACGATGCCGCCAAGGCAAAGGGTGAGCCGCCCAAGATTTCCATCATGCTTGGTGACAAAATCACCACGATTTCCCCGACCTCGGCCAACGCCCCGGCGTTCGCCAGGGCTATCAATGCGGCCTCTGGTTCCGGAGTGACCGCTACGGCGGTGCGTATCGGCGACAATCCCGATGGTACGGGCAAATACTTGCTTCAGATTAACGGGACTGAAACCGGAGCCAACAAGGGCGACTACAAGATTTTCGCCGGTGACATCACGCAGGGTCTGGGACTGACTGCCAAAACTTCCAAGACGGACGCGGCCACTAACTCGGCTCAGTACGTTTACGAGGACGCTGCCGCTTTGGCTACCGCCGTGGCGAATACCGGTGCTAAGGAACAGGCTCTGAACATCATCCATCAATCTTCGGATGCCAAGATTCGCCTGCTCGGCCAGGAACGCACCTACGGATCGAACCAGATTCAGATTATGGATAACGTCAAAATTGACTTGTCCAACGTGGTGCAAAAGACGAACGCTGATGGCACCCCGGTCTATACCGATGCCCTGTTAAAAGGTGTCAAGATTAACGCCACGCGGGACTTCGATGTAGCCGCGGGCAAGATGGAAAAGATGATGGGTACCCTGACGGATGCCCTGACCACCTTGAACCGAGGGATGCAAAGCGTCACCAAGGAAGCTATTGATCCGCTAACCAACAAGCGTTTCACCTATACCGCTGCCGGTCCGCTGGGTAACTCGGAAGGCCGCGAGCTTAAGAACAACATTATGAGCCTGGTTTCCAGCGGAGTAACCATCACTGATGCCGAGGGTAAGTCACAGACCTATTCTCTGTCCTCGTTTGGGATTAGCCTCGGGGGCGGTGTCGAGAAAGGCGCAGACGGTAAGTTCCACAGTTCTCAGGTGGAGTTGAAGTTCGACGCCGAGAAGTTTAAGAAGGCCATGGAAAGCGACCCCGAAAAGGTGCAGCAGGTCATGGTGGAGTTCTCCAAGAAGGTCGGGGACATGGCTTCCAAGGTCTCTGACTTTACCGAAGGGTCGTTGACCAAGGTCATCGAGTCGCGGCAGCAGACCGTCTCGTACTATGATGACCGGATTTCCGACTACTCTGATCGTCTGGAGCGTAAGGAAGCCCAGCTGTACAAGCAGTATTCCTCTCTGGAGACGATGCTGGCTCGGATGCAACAGCAGCAGGCTTGGTTGGCTGGACAGTTAGCCCAGCTGGGAGGCCAGTAAAAACCGCATAATCTAACATTCTTCGGCTGGGTTTCATACATTGTGAACCCAGCCGAAGTATGGTTAAAGGGTACGTTTTATTTAAGTGGAGGAAAGTATGCAGACCGCCATTAATAGGTTCCAGCAGGACTCTATTGTCACGGCTTCGCCGGCCAGGTTATTGACGATGCTCTACGACCGGCTGCTGCTTGATATTGGACGGGCTGAGAAAGCCCTGCGCGGTCAGAACCGGGTTGAAGCGCATAAAAATCTGACTCATGCTCAGGACATCATCGCCGAGTTGATGTCGTCCCTGCGGATGGACGTGTGGGACGGTGCTGAGGGTTTGATGGCTTTGTATGTGTATGCCATGAAAGAACTGGTCAATGCCAACGTACAGGGTGACGCTGATAAAGCTCAAGAGATTCGGGAGTTGTTTGAACCGCTGGCGGACGCGTGGAAACAGGCGGCCGCACAGTTGGAAGCGGAGGAAGCAAAGTCTGCCGGCGTAGCTAAGCCCGGTGAGGTGAAGCGCAATTCACGAGGTGATTTGGGTGTCGGCTAAACGCGATAACTCCTCGGGCTGGGAGGATGAACTGGATCGGTTGGAAGCCCAGATTGCTGCGGACAGCCGGATGCTGGCTGCCGGCCAGATTCCTTCCGATGAGTCGGGTTGGCAGCCCCCGCGGTTGGGGCCGTTGCCTCCGGATTTGGCTCCGCGAGCGCGTCGGGTTCAAAAGGACTTGTCGGAGCTAGGGAAACAGGTCACGTCTGCCATGCGTAAGAATCAAGAAGAGCTGCGCCGCGCCGGGGAAGAACGCGATAAGCTCCGCAAGATTCCTCCTGAAAAGAAAATCGAACCAGGTCCCCGGTATTTAGATTTAGAGGGGTAGAAGCGCGGGGCTCCACTCAAGGTGTCGCCGCCGTTTGCGTTCACGGGGAGCTTTCAGGAAACGACGTTTTCCTGAAAGCTCCCTTAGTATTTGGGCAAAAGAGCAGTAAAACAGCTGTGTAAATGCGTACAAATTAGGTAGTGTGACCAACATCACACCCAGGATGAAAGTCCTAACTATGTTCAGCCTATGAACGCTAGTGAATTAATTTTGTGTCGAAACCTACAAGCTAGCAAAAATTTGTACGACCGGGGAAGTTTACCCTAACACTCAGCTAAACCTCAGAATGTTACCAGCTCTAATGAATTTGTATTTGAGCTGGTCGTGGGGGAATTTCACGTGTATATACACAAAATTGGCGACATTTTGACAGCGCGAGAAATAGTCGGGGCGCGAACGGGTCGCAGAATAAGCTGAAAAGAAACTGAACGAGGCGCCGTTTAGCTTTATGGATATAGGAACTTTTGGTGAACGAAACCTGCCGATTTGAAAGCTGACAAGGTGGTAAAAATATGATGCTGAAAATACGATAAGTTACAGCTGTGTAATCTTCCAGAAACCCTATTTACCAGGGCATATAGTTCGAACATTTGTACTAACAAAAACCTACTTAATGTAAAAATCGCGGGGTTCGCAGAAACTTCCCATGAACCCCAAAACAAATTAACAAAACTCCTCGACAATTCCTTGGGAACTGCCGATACTGAATATGTCAGCGCAAAAAGCACTGAACCGCTAGCAGGAAGTTATGCGGGTAATGAGGATCGAAGGAATGATCCAGCGAGAGAACATGTGAGGTCGTCATGTTTGATTCTGTTGGTTACGTAGCAATGCGAACCGCGCTGGATGGATTGTCTATGCGTCAGCGAGTCATCGCCGACAACATTGCCAATATTCAGACGCCAGGATTCTTGTCCGGCAAGGTATCGTTCGAAAGTGAACTGGCTCGCGCCGTCGAGTTCGGACACCCTGCCACCACGCATATCGCCACTGCTCGCTCTTTGGAGCCCACTCGTATAGACGGTAACAATGTCAACCTGGACACTGAGACCATCTCCAGCGTGGATACGGTTCTTCGCTTTCAGCTGGCTACCCAAGCAATCAGTGGGGAATACGCCAACATTCGCTCTGCCATGAGGACGACATCATGACCACGTTTGGAGCAATCGGTATCGCTGGAACCGGCATGACAGTCAACCGCAAGTGGTTGGACTGCATCTCGGATAACATCGCCAACATCAACACCACCAAGCCCATGAACGAAGAGGCCTTCCGGGCCCGCTACGTGGTGGCTCAGGCTGTTGATTACGGGCGTCCAGCAGGCACGATGGTATCGGGCATTGCGCTCGGTGGCACCGACGGCCGGATCGTGTACGACCCCCGCGATCCGAACGCGAATGAAGAAGGGTATGTCCGCCACCCTGATATTGACTTGGGATCACAGATGACCCAGTTGATTATGGCGCAAAGGGCTTACCAGGCAAACGCTGCCGTGGTGGACCGTGCAAAGTCCACCTACGAAGCAGCATTGCAAATCGGGAGGTGAGTAAGCTATGCCTTACTCTGTAGATGGTATTGGTAGCAACCTGACCAGTTCCTTGACCGGAACCCAGCAGCTGACCAATAACTTAGTACAATCCCTTGGGTTCTCACGTTCCGCAGCCACCCAAGCCGGTCCGTCGCGTCTTGGCACCAATGCCGCGCACATCGTCCCGACTGGCACCGGTCTAACCCCGTTGGGTGGAGATGTCCGCGATGTCGCGGAAACCTCTTTCGGCAACGTTTTTGCCGATGCGGTGTACAACATGCAACAACGTGAGAGTACCGCCAAGAAGCTGGGTGTGCAGGCCCTGACCGGGCAACTCAATGATGTCCACCAATACACTATTGCAGCCGCAGAATCCCAGCTGACTATGGAACTGACCTCCACTATACGGAACAAGGCAGTTGACATGTTCAACGAGATTATGAGGATGCAAGCATAATGCCACCGGTCATCGTAAACGCAGTAGATAAAGTCAAAAGTACCGTCGGCCAGTTTTCTTTAGGCCAAAAGACCCTGTCGATTATCGGGGTAGCCGTGCTCATCTTGGGCGGCGTGGTGCTTTACTCTTGGGTGGCACGTCCCGACTACACCACCCTGTACTCCGGTTTGACGGACAAAGATCAAGCCGCCGTCACCGAACAGCTCGATTCGCAAGGCATCAAATATCAGGTCGCTGACAATGGCGTGGTCAAGGTGCCGGCGAAAGATGTGCAGAGCGCACGCATGAGCTTGGCGGCCGCCGACCTGCCCGCACAGCCCACTGCCGGTTATGCCGTTTTGGATAACCTGGGCGTGGCGGCTTCCGACTTCCAACAGCAAATGGCCAAGAAACGCGCCTTGGAAGGCGAGTTAGCCAAGACCATTGACACCATGGACGATATTGAAAAATCTTCGGTCGCCCTGGCTATTCCGCAGGAATCCGTATTTGCCGACCCGAAGAAACCCGTTGCTACCACCGCTTCTGTGACCATCACCCCGAAGAATCGCAAAGACGTTTCCAATGACACGGTGCAAGCCGTTATCAACATGGTTTCCGCTTCCGTGCCGAACTTGGACAAGTCGGGAGTGACCGTGGTCGATACGCTGGGTAACAGCCTGTCCGACAAGGTCGAAGGCGGTACGGCCGCGGCTTCGGAAATGGAAAAGAGTTTGGTCGCCAAGGCTTTGGCGGTAGTGGAACCCTTGGTAGGGGTCGGTAATGCCCGTGTCTCGGCGCAAGTTGACCTCTCGCAAGATAACCAGGTAAAGACCACCCGTATCTTTACTGATCCGGAGGGCGGGGTTAAGCAGTTGTCCGCCTCGAACGCGGCCGAACAGTACAGCGGCGGCGGGGCCATCGTCGGTGGCATCTTGGGGCCGGATAATATTGCCAACCCTTATGAGCTGAACGGCAATAACGGCGGTAACTACTCCAACACCCAAAACGTGCAAAACAACGCGGTCAACGAAGAAGTGACCCAGTCGACTCGTGCTCCTGGAGCGGCGTTGCGCAAGTCCGTGTCGGTCGTATTGAATCAAGATACCGCCCGGCGCTTGGACATGGCGCAAGTGCGTGACATGGTGGCGGCGGCTACCGGTATTGATGCTGCTACCGGCGACGTGGTGAACATTTCCCGCTCTCCATTTGACGAAACGGCAAAGAAAGCTGCTGAAAAAGCCGCTGCCGAAGAAGCCGCTGCCGAAGCCGCAGCCAAGACAGCTTCCCTCATCCGTCAGGCAGTCATTGCCGGTTTGATTATCCTGCTGTTGATTATTATCGCGGCGGTGGCCAAGAAACGTGCCAAGGCTCGCGAACGTGAGGCTTTGGACCTCGGCGAGCTGGATCAGCTGCCCGATCCTTACACCTTGAGCGCTCCGGAGGAAGAAGCTCTGGAGATTGAGGCGGCCACGATTCCGGAACCTGAACCGGAGCCCGAGCCTGAACCGGAGCCCGAACCCGATCCAATCCTGCTAAAGATTGAAGCCAAGCGTGAGGAGATTGCCGAACTGGCTCTCGACAAACCGCAACTGGTTGCTGAGCAGCTGCGCGCCTGGATGGGAGGTCACTAATCATGGTAATGTCACAAGCACTGACTTTGAGCGGGCTTCAGAAAGCCGCCTTGCTGCTGATTCAAATCGGTAAGGATCGCGCTGCTCGCGTCATGAGCGAAATGACTGACGATGAGGTCGAAGCGCTGTCAGCTGAAATCTTGCGGATGACCAACGTACCTCGCGAAATCACCGCGGACGTCATCGATGAGTTCTATGAAAACTCCATAGCATCGGCAAGTTTGCAACTGGGCCACGGCGGCCTGGACTACGCCCAGAAAGTTCTGGAACAGACTTTCGGCAAGGAAAAAGCTGCGGAAATCATGGAACGCCTGATGCAGGGCATGCAAGGGCAGCCTTTCGATTTCCTGAAGTCCGCCGACCCGCGTGAAATCGTGACGTTGGTTTCCTCCGAGCACCCCCAGACGATTGCCCTGGTGCTGGCGCACCTGCGTCCGGATCACGCCGCGCGTGTCATGGCTGGTCTGGGTCCGAAACTTCAAGGCGATGTGGCAGTGCGCATCGCCCAGATGGAACGGGCTAACCCCGAAATGGTTACCCTGGTGGCTGCTTCCCTGCAAAAGAAGGCTGAGCAGGTCATTAACTCTGAAGAAATGCAAGCTATCGGCGGTGTCGAACCGCTGGTCGACATCATCAACCGGGCCGATCCGGGTACTGAAAAGATGATTCTGACCGGGCTGGAAGAACGTGACGAGGACCTGGCTGATGAAGTCCGCTCCCGGATGTTCGTCTTTGAAGACATCGTTATGCTCGAAGATCGGGGTATTCAGCTGGTGCTGCGTCAGGTCGACGGGGCTCGCCTGGCGATGGCCCTGAAGGGCACGAACGAAGATTTGCGTTCTCGCTTGATGAAGAACCTTTCCGAGCGTGCTCGCCAGAATGTCATGGAAGAAATCGACATGCTGGGCAGCGTGCGCATGAGCCAGGTTCAGGAAGCTCGTTCCGAAATCGTCCAGCTGATCCGCAAGATGGAGGAATCTGGCCAAATCGTCATCCGCCGCGAGGAGGAAGACGAATATGTGGCTTGACCAGGACCTCTTGGAGGTCAAAGAAAACCAGCGACGCGGCGGTGCGCCCAATCCGGTGCCGCTATCCACCGCGGCCGGGTCGGCTACGGCGGGCGCGTTCCGTTTGGCAGGCGCTTCCAACCAAGCCAAAGGCGACGACAAATCCACTCAGGCCTTCGGATACGCCAAAGGCTTTTCTTCCGGGTGGGCTGCCGGTCAAAAACGGGCGACTCGTGAAGCTGAACAGGAACGCAACATCCTCAACGAGGACGCGCGTCTGGCTGAAGAAGCCCGTACCGAGGCTTATGTGGACGCGATGGATGAAATCCAGGCTATTGCCGATGCGGTTTCCTCCCGGGACGCCCTGGTCATCGAAGACATGAAAGCCGCGCTGATGGAAGCGGCAGTGGATTTAGCGGAAGCCCTGATCGGGGCGGAGCTTTCCGATGAACCGACTCGCGCCAAGGCGGCGTTAAAGCGGGCTTTGTCGATGAATGACCCGAAAGACATTGTGAAGGTCAATATGAACCCACAGGATGTGGCTACGCTGACCAGCTTGGGCGTGGATTGCCCGGTACAGCTGGTTCCCGATTCGGAACTGGATCCGGGCGACGCAGTGGCTTACATGCCGGAGGGTTTGCTGGATGCCCGGCTGACTTCGGCTGTGCGGCGTGCGCGAGAGGCTCTGGTGTCCGCTCAAGCAGCCGAGGAGTGAGCGTCTTGGAGCTGGCAACTTTACCCTCTTTTGTGAGTTTGCTGAACGCCTCGCGCCCCCAACGGGTCGGTGAGGTGGAGTCCGTTGTGGGTCTGTCTGTGCAGGTCCGCGGCTTGCAATGCTCTGTGGGTGAAGTCGTGTTGGTTGGCGATGATCCGGGAGTTCCCGCCGAAGTGGTGGCGCTGGATGCGGGCATCGCCTCGTGTATGCCCCTGGACAATCTGGACGGTTTGCGGATTGGTTCTCCGGTTCGCGGTACCGGTCTGCCGGCCACAGTTCCGGTCGGTCCGGCTCTGTTGGGTCGGGTCATTGATGCGGCGGGTCGCCCGCTTGACGGTAAAGGCCCTATCTATGCGGCTGACCGGGTGCCGATTCACGGGGCGGCTCCCAACGCTTTGGAGCGTGCTCGGATTGATATGCCCGTCGCGATGGGGGTGCGGGTTTTGGACACCCTGGTGACCTTGGGGCGAGGCCAGCGCATTGGCCTGTTTGCCGGTTCCGGGGTCGGCAAATCGACTTTGATGTCGATGATTGCTCGCGGCACGAATGCCGAAGTCTGTGTCATCGCCCTGGTGGGCGAGCGCGGGCGGGAGGTCCGGGAGTTTTTGGAAGACGACTTGGGCGAGGAGGGTCTGTCCCGTTCTGTCGTGGTGGTGGCGACTTCTGACGAGTCCCCGATGTTGCGCAAACGCGCCGCTTTCACTGCCACCCGGGTCGCTGAGTACTACCGGGACGCGGGTCGCCACGTCCTGCTGATGATGGATTCCCTGACCCGTACCTGCATGGCCCAGCGCGAAATCGGCCTGTCTGTAGGCGAACCGCCCGCCACTCGCGGCTACCCGCCTTCGACTTTCTCGATGATGGCGCAACTGTTGGAACGGGCCGGTTCCGGTTCGGTTGGGTCCGTGACCGGCATCTACACGGTGCTGGTGGACGGGGACGACCACAACGAACCCATCGCTGACCAGGCGCGCTCCATTCTGGATGGGCACGTGGTGCTGGATCGGAAACTGGCGGTGGCTGGACACTATCCGGCTATCGACGCCCTGGGCTCCATCTCCCGGGTGGCTTCCAAAGTCACTACACGGGAACAAAAGGAGGCCGCTACCGCCCTGCGTCAGATTATGGGGGCGAAGCGTTCGGTCCAGGACCTGCTGGATGTGGGGGCTTATCAGGCGGGCACGAATCCCGAAGTGGACACGGCTGTGAAATATGACGCCGACATCGAAGCGTTCCTGACTCAAAAGACCGATGAAAAGGTCGAATTCGACGCGGCTTGGTCGCAACTGTTTGATCTCTATCAGGCTTTCAAGTCTGAGAAAGCGGCATAGGGGGTGTAGTCAATGGTAGATCGCGCGTTCCGTCTTCAGGGTTTACTCAATTTACGCCAGCTCCAAGAGGATCAGGCGGCGGGTCGTCTGGCCTCGGCTCACGCGGACTTAAACCACGCGGATCAGCAGCTGTCCTCAGCCCGTGCCCGGCTCGGTTCCATGCAGACTACCGGGGCCACAAACCTGGCTGTAGCTGCGGCGATGCGTAACGCGGCAATGATGCAGATTCAGGAGGGCATTGCTCGAAAAGAGTACGCGCAAGCGGTGGTGGATCGGCGTCAGGATGAATGGCAGGGGGCTCGTCGCCTCACTGCAACCTTAGAAAAACTTGAAAATCGTCATGCGGAAGAAGTTATTGCCGATGATTTGCATAAGGAACAGGTTGTTCTTGATGAGCTTGCGTCTCACATGGGCAACACTGGCAGTGCCACGGAGGGCAAAACCGGTGCGGAACCGCGTGTTCGCACGATAAGGGAAACGCTCCCGAGTGAGTCTGCGACAGGCTCAACCGGTCAGCAAAGCCCCGCTTTTGCCAAGGGAGGTCAATTGTGAGCCTGGCTAGTGTCCAGTCAAGAATCAGTGCGATTCAAGACATGATTAATGCGTTGAATAACAACGGCCGTCCACCGGTCTCGGTGACCGAGAGTGGGGCGGCAAAATCAACGTCTAAAAATTCCGAGACTACGGGAGACTTCAGCACCAAGTTGGCCAGCCAAATTTCTGCGGCCAATAAGGCCACTCCCACCCGGACTTCCGGTAAAGGGCAGATCCAAGGAGCTCCCGGAACCGCTGAGGCTTTCGTGGAAAAGGTTCGGTCCTACATCGGGGTGCCCTACGTGTGGGGCGGTACTGACCCCGCCAAGGGGCTGGATTGTTCCGGGTTAGTGCAAACTGCCGCTAGGGAAGTCGGCGTGACTTTGCCACGCGTCACTTACGATCAGCAGCACTCCGGCGTGGAAGTTGACGGCATTGAAAATGCGAAGCCCGGCGACCTGCTGATTCTGCGCAACTCCGGACACGTGGCAGTGTATGTCGGCAACGGCAAGGCGATTCACGCGCCGCGCCCCGGCAAGACCGTAACGGAAGCCAACGTTTCTGACTTGGGTCCGATTGTCACCATTCGCCGCGTGATGCCCTCCGCGGGAGACGCTCCGGGGGCACCCGTTTCGACTGTAAACGCGGCGACGGCTCCGGATACTGCCAAGGCCGCTTCCCGCGTCACCCCGTCCGTGGAAGATTCCGATAACTCCGCAGCCCCGACCGGGGTCACCGCGAACGCGGCTTTCCGAGACAACGGTAGCGCGGTGGCGCCTTCGCCGGATGCCGTGGCGGCGGGCTTGGTGAGCTTGCTGGGAGCCTTGGGTAATGCGGCTTTGGCCCAAAATAACGCGGCTACTGGCCCGGCTAACCGCGGTGCGGCGAATCCGGGCAATCCGTCCGCAGACCTGGCTGCCGCGCTGGTGGGAGCCTTGTCAGGAGCGGGAGCGGGCACTGCCGGTGCGAATCCGCTGGCCGCCTTGATGGGAACCGCGAACTCGAATAATTCTTACAGTTCGACCCTGCTCAGCCAGTTCTTGGGCGGCTCCTCACTGTACGGTTCTAACGCGGCCGGTGGCTTGGGGGCTTTGGCCGGGAACCGCGGCACGATGGGAGCCAACGCGAGCTTGAGCAATACCGCGTCGTCCTTGAGTGCGTTGGGCGCCCTACGTTCATCTTTGGGGGTGTGACATGATCGATATTAAGAACACGAACGCGGCCGCGGTGGCTGCCCAAATGGCTTCGCAAGGTGCGAAAACAGCCGACACCACCGCTTTTGAGTCCCTCATGAGCGCGTTGGCGACCGAAGCTCGCACTCCCGATGAAGGCGTGGCGCGCCGCGGGGAAAACCACCCCGGCTCGGCTCGTGATTCCCGCCCTGCTCCGGCAAAGCCTTCCCGTGTCGGGGCGACTGAACCGGGAGCGTCGGTTCGTCCGTCCCGTACGCGTCATGACAACCCTGGTCAACCTGGCAATGTCCGGGCCGACAAGCCCGAGCGTCCCGAACGCCTGGAACGCCCGGGGCGTCCCGAAAAAGTTGCGGCGAAGGACTCGACCACCCCAAAGGACCGCGCTGATAAAGCGAAACCGGCCGATGAGCCGGCTCAGGACACTACGAAATCGGCCGATACTGAACAGACTGCGGAAACCACCCCCGCTGCGGACACCGCCGCGAATACCGTGGTTGCGCCGCAAACCGGGACGGATATGGCCGCAGAAATTGTGGAAACGCTGACGGAAACCGCTGAAACGACCCCGGAAGTGGTCTCGGAGGAATCTGCCGTCCCCCTCACCCCGGAGGAAACCACGGCGCAGACCCCAGCGCCAGCTCTAGAAACGGAAACGGCGGCGCCCGAAACTGAGGAACCGGCTTTGACCCAGCCCGAGGCCGCCCCGGACACTCCGGAGCCCTCCGCTACCGTGGCCCAGACGCCGCAGACAGAAAAACCGATAGACGGGGCAGACATCGCCGCCCAGCTGAAATCCGGGAAAGCCCCGTCACTGATTCCGGCAAAACCTGAGGTCGCAGCTCCGGTGGTGCCCGAAGCAACCGAGCAGCCAGCATTAATGTCCGAAGCCTTGGCGGCGGCCGGGCAAACAGCTGGAAACACCGCGAATACAACCGCGGCGGGAGCGTCCAATGCGGGTAGCTCCGCGGTGAGCGCCGTGTCCGGCACCTCGGCTCAGACCACCCCCGTGGCATCTGCCGCGCCGGCCGCTGCTCCGGCTGCCTCCGCTCCGAACCCGGTGGCCCAAGCCGCCCCGACTTACGCCCCGAACTTGAGCCAGCAGCTCTTTGACCAGATGCAGCACCAGCTGTCGCGGTTGAAAGTGTTGGGTCAGGGTCAGCATCAGTTGAAGTTAGCCATCAACCCCGAGACCTTTGGTCCGGTGCGGGTGGCGGCGAACTTCCACGCTGACGGCACCGTGCATCTGCAGCTGTTGGGAGCTTCGGAGGCGGCGCGCGACCAGCTGCGCCAAGTGCTCAGCGACTTGCGCCGTGACCTGGCTTCCACCGGGTTGCAGGCGGATTTGGATGTGGCGGAAAACGCCCAAGAGTTTGCCCAGTTCACGGGCGCTGGAACCGGTTCTTCCGAGAGGGAAACCGGTCAGGCTGGCCAGGCGGGCGCAGCCGGTACGGATGGATCCGAAACTGAACCAGAAGACGTTGTGTCCAGGCCGAAGGTGGGTGACGTCCTGAAGGACGGCACTGATGGTTCGGTGGATATGTTCGCGTGATTGTGAGGAGAACACTATGCCAGTTGATGCAGTAAGCGCCGGCGCCAATCCGATTGTGGATAACTACACAATCGGGGCGAACGCCAAAGCGAAAGAGGACGCGAAAACCCTCGCCACCACCAAGGAAATGAGCGATGCCGAAAAGCAGGCCCTGTTCCTTAAGAAAATGAACGAGGGACAAAAGACCGATAAGGCTGCTCAAACGAAGGAAAACCCCGGCAAGCTGGGCAAGGACGACTTCATGAAGTTGCTGTTGGCGACGTTGAAGTACCAGGACCCGACCGAGCCGATGGATACCGCGAAGCTGCTGGAACAGACCTCGACCATGACGAACATGGAACAGATGATTCAGATGACCGAGGCCTCCAAGAAGTCTTTTGAGGCTCAGCAGCGCGCCCAGGGTACGACCATGGTCGGCAAGACGGCCGTGTATGACGCCGTTGATGCTGATGGCAACGCCGTGACGACCGCGGGCAAGATTGAAGCCGTGGAGTTCCTGGCTGACGGCAAGGTCCTGGCCCACATCGGCAACCAAAAGGTCGATATGAGCGACATTCTCGGTATCGCCGACCCGACTGACGACACGCCTTTGGATAAGGCCATCAAGGATGCCGTGCAGGCAGGCCAAAAGACAGGCGCGGCCACCGAACCCAATAACCCGCCGGCGGCTTCGGGAACTGCCACTGGAACCACCCCGAACCAGCCGGGAGCCACTCCCGCCCCGGCTACACAGACCACTAATCAAGGAAACAACACTCCAGCCCCCGCGGCTTCATAGAGCAAAGGAAAGAGAAAATGTTACGTTCACTATTTACCGGAATCTCGGGCTTGAGTGTCCACCAGACCATGCTCGATGTCACTTCCAACAACATCGCTAACGTCAATACCACCGGGTTTAAGAGCGCGTCGACTCGTTTTGAGGACACGTTCAGCCAGCTGGTGCGTTCGGGGGCGGCGCCTCGACTGAACGAGCGCGGCGGTATGAACCCCGCGCAGGTCGGTTTGGGTGTGAAGCTCCAGTCCATCACCCAAAACTTCACCGGCGGCGCGGCCCAGATGACGGGCCGTAACCTGGACACCATGATTAATGGTGACGGGTTCTATGTCCTGCGCAAAACGAACGGTTCCAGCGTGTACACCCGTAACGGCTCCTTCGGTTTGGATGCCCAAGGCCAGGTCGTGGCGGCGGACGGCTCGTTCGTGCAGGGCTGGATGGGCGACAAGGACGGAACCATTAACGCTTCGGGTACTCCCGGCAATATCACCCTGCCGCTAACTCAGACGGTAGAGGGCAGACCGACTACCAAGGTCATTTATGGCGGCAACATTCCCGCTGACCAGATTTACATGGATCCGACCGGTTCCAAGACTTCGCCGGATAACGCGTTCCAGCGTTCCCAAATCGTGCACGCCTACGATGACAAAGGCAACCCGCACGACATCCTGCTGACTTTCGCGCGTAACGATTTTGCCAAACCTGGTTCGGAACCGGTGTGGGAGCTGCGTGCTTATGACGCAAACGCGTATAAAGAGCTAGATGAAACCCAGCGTGAATTAACCACCGATAAGAAGGGGGCGCGTATCAAGCTGGATGTTACTGCCGGCGGTTCGGTCAGCGTCGGCGGTTCAAAGGTGAAAACTGCAGATACCGATGGCGTATTGCTGTTCAAGTTTAAGACCGACGGCACCTTGGACGAGGAATCTCAGAAGGCTCTGAAGACTGTTAAATTCAAGCTGGATCAAATAAACGTGGACCAAACAAAAACCCCGAAGGAGACAAACATCCTCACCCCGGATGTTACTAAGCAACCGGTAAACCTGGACCTGTCCGCGATGACCGGCTTCGGCGGGGTTAATAACTTCGGTCAAAAGCAGGTCGATGGCAATATGGCGGGCTACATGACGGGTTACTCGGTCGAGGCTGACGGCACGATTCGTGGCACGTTCTCGAACGGGGATAACCGGCCGTTGGCGCGTATCGCTGTGGCCAGTTTTGCCAACCCGCTGGGCTTGGAAAAGGCCGGCAGCTCTTACTTCGTGGAATCCGGTAACTCCGGGCAGCCCCAGATTGGCGAAGCCGGCACCGGCCAGCGCGGCGCCATGACGGGCGGCGCCGTCGAAATGTCGAACGTAGACCTGGCCGCCGAGTTCACGAACCTGATTCTGTCCCAGCGCGGTTTCCAGGCGAACAGCCGCGTTATCACCACCTCGGATGAAATCCTGCAGGAACTGGTGAATATGAAGCGCTAAACCAGGGGTAAACCGGGACTGAACTCAGGGTGAAAAAACCCGAGAAATTCCTTGAAAAATCCCTAAAAGCCTTTCAATTTCAGAAAAAACACCGAAGTTAAGGAAAACCGCGCAGAGGAGGAACCATGATTGCGTTGACACGCTTGGGCGGGTCGGACTTTGTCCTAAACCCTGACCTGATTGAGCGCGTCGAGTCCACGCCTGACACGATTATCGTCATGGTGGACGCAACTCGCTACGTGGTTTCCCAAACCGTGACCGAAGTCATCGAACTGATCCGTGAGGACCGCGCCCGCCTGCTGGCTCGCGTTGAGGAACTCATCCAAGACGATTCCCGGACTTCGACGCCTGCGGCGAGGCTTACCGTGGTGAACATTGAGAAAGATTCGGAGGACTAAGTATGGATCCCGCATCAATCGTTGGCGTCGTTGGCGCGCTCTCGGCAGTAGTAGCCATGCTGTATATGGAGGGTGCCGAGATTACAAACATCCTGTTGCCCCCGCCCATGACCCTGGTCTTTGGGGGGACGATTCTGGCGAC
Source organism: Mobiluncus massiliensis (assembly GCF_949769255.1). Lineage (GTDB taxonomy): Bacteria > Actinomycetota > Actinomycetes > Actinomycetales > Actinomycetaceae > Mobiluncus > Mobiluncus massiliensis. The sequence goes on from NZ_OX458329.1 coordinate 2,214,476, forward strand.
CATGGCGTCTTTTACCATGAGAGACTTCCTCTATGCTTTTGGCCAGGTTCCGAAAGCCTTCACGGCCAAGGTCCCCGATGCTACCGACGCGATTGACACGATTGTGTCGCTGTCTGAAAAAGCCCGCCGCGAAGGTCTGTTGGCTTTGGAAGACGCCGCGAAAGGCATTGAGGACTCGTTTATGCGTGAAGGTTTGATGGCTGCCATCGATGGCATGGATCCCGAAGATTTGCGCTCCATGCTGACGGATAGAATTGAGGCTCGCAAGCAGTCAGACAAGACCGCTTATGCCTGGTTCCACGTCGCTGGCGGTTATGCCCCGACCATTGGCGTTATCGGTACCGTGATTTCCCTGGTGCACGTGCTGACGCAGCTGTCCGAGCCCGAGACTTTGGGTCCGCTGATTGCTTCGGCTTTCGTGGCTACCCTGTGGGGTCTGCTCAGCGCGAACATGATTTGGCTGCCGATTTCCTCCCGTATGCAGAGAATCTCCAATCTGGAGTTGGCTCGGATGGAAATCGTCATGGAAGGGCTCATCAGTCTGCAGTCCGGAGCGAACCCGCGTCAGGTTGGCGAACGTCTGCGTTCCTTGATTCCGCCGAACCAGCTAAAGGCCGAAAAAGCGGCCTAGGCCTGACCAGTCGTTAGGAAACGACTTTTCCGCAAACACCGAGAGGAGGAACTTGTATGGCAAAGCGTAAGCATGAATGTCCGGAACCTGACAACACCGAGCGTTGGGCAGTATCCTATCTGGACATGATTACCGTCATGATGTGCCTGTTCCTGGTGCTGTACGCGATTTCTCAGGTTGATCAGGGCAAATTGGCCAAGCTGCGCACGTCCCTGGCGGCCGGTTTCAACGCCACCATTCAGATTGCCAATCCGCTCCAAACCGATGGGGGACTGGGGATTTTAGCCGGTTCCACCTCGGCGGTGCAGCTGGGCAGTCTGATGGGTAACCTCAACCAAAATCCTCAATCTCAGCCCGAACGTATGCAGGCTATGAGGGAAGCCAGTCACCTGAACTCCATCAAGAAACAGGTTGAAGAACAATTGCAAGCGGCTGGCAAGGAAGGCGCCTTGGCGATGCGAATCACCGACAAGGGGCTGGTGCTGGGCATGGTTGCCAACGACACCTACTTTAAGACTGGAGAGGCGACGATTCAGCCCACCGCTCGTGAGGTACTCAGTGCGGTGACCCCGGTTTTGGCGTCCCTGGAAGAAAGCATTGCCATCGAAGGTTATGCCGATCCGCAACCAATCGCTAACGCGAGATTCCCCTCTAACTACCACCTGGCTTCAGCTCGTGCCATTGAGGTGCTGATTGCGCTAAAGGACGGTGGAGTGCCGGGGGCGAAACTGCGGACGATTTCGTATGGAGCCGATCACCAGACTGAGGCTACGGACGGTCAGGATGCTTGGGCTTTCAACAGGCGTGTGGATATTGTCATTATGTCAACCGCAAAAGATTCCGTCCGCGCCTTACTGCCCGATGCAGCGAAACAGCTCGCGGGTGGGGAAAATGCCAACATCGCCCCCCCCGCCCCCCAATAT